>CBIHOV010000006.1:0-311845 GCA_966211765.1 uncultured Paraflavitalea sp. | reverse complement strand
GTTACACTACCCTGGGGTACCGGAATATGGTCTTTGTAGAGCTCAGCATACGTAATGATATATCCTCTACCCTTTCCAACGGAAACAATTCCTATGTATACGGGAGTGCTTCCGGCTCTTTTGTATTCTCGGAGTTAATTGGTCAAAACGGTCTTCTTTCTTTTGGAAAGTTCAGGGCTTCGGTGGCGAAAGTAGGAACAGACGTAGGCCCGTATAATACGCAGGCCTCTTTTCCATTGGGCGTCAATTATGTGAAACCTGTCGGTAATGGTAATGTCACCTATTCTACACAGAGCATTCCCAACCAACGTCCCAATGATCAGTTGGAGCCTACTCTTTCTACCAGTTATGAAATGGGTGTTGATCTGAAATTCCTCAAAAACCGGGTGCGCCTGGATCTCAACTATTATTTCCGGGAAGCAAAGGGGCAGATCCTGCCTGTGAGCGTGCCTGGTTCAACGGGTTATACCTCACAATTGATCAATGCCGGCAATATTCGTAACTACGGTTATGAGATCACCCTGGGCGGCACGCCTGTTAAGCAAAGTAACTTCTCCTGGGATATTGATTTCAACCTGGGTGTTAACCGCAATAAGGTTATTGAGCTGGCTTATGGTATTGATAATATTCAAACCAGCCTGGATGGTTCCAATATTGCTTTTGGTTTTGTAGGCTCGCCGGCAGTATCGCTCAATGCTAAAATTGGTAAGCCCTATGGCATGATCGTGGGCAATGGAATAAAGAAGGACCCTACCACGGGTCAAAGGCTCATTAATGATGATGGGTTTTATGTAACGGAGGACAATATGGACCTGGGCACGATTTTACCAAAATTCACGGGCGGCTTCTCCAATACGATCAGCTACAAAAACTTCTTCGCCTCTTTTGTAGTTGACTTTCAAAAAGGAGGCTTATTCATCTCCACCACTAAAATGTTCAATTCCTATTCGGGTCTTGCGGCTGAAACGGCTGGATTGAATGAGCGTGGCAAACCCAAAAGAGATCCGGTGGCCAACGGAGGCGGTGTTCGTTTAAACGGTATCAATGAAAATACCAAAAAGGAGAATGAGGTGTATGTGGCAGCGCAGGACCTGTATGAAGGAGCTTTGTTTTCCGTATGGGAAAACTGGATGTATGATGCTTCTTACATTAAGTTGAGGGAGCTTTCTATTGGCATCCAACTGCCCAAATCCTTGTTTGGAAAAACAGGTATTCAAGGTGGCTCTATTTCGCTGGCAGGGCAAAACCTGTGGCTGATCTCCAGCAAAGTAAAAGGTATTGACCCCTCTGAACTGGAGCAATCCTGGCTTGAGGGCGGACAGTTGCCCGGCACCCGCTCGATGGGTATCAATCTTAAACTCTCCTTCTAATTTCAAAAAACAAGCTTATGTTATCATCCTATTCCAGGCTTATCATCCCGGTATTCCTGCTCTTTATAACTGTTAGTTCCTGTAAGAAGGATTTTGGCGACCTGAACCTGAGCCCTAATGCTCCTGCTGTACCCAGCACCAAATTCTTATTTGGCAATGCGGTGGTTAATGTATCGGGCATCCAGGGTGCTGCGGGAGCATTGTATGCCCAGCATATGGCAGAGTTTATTTATACACAGGAATCCCGCTATTTCAATAAGATATTCAGTTATGATCCCATTTATGCAGGGCCATTGATGGACCTGCAAACGGTGATCAACCTAAATACTGATCCGGCCACCAAAAATACCAGGGCGGTGTTGGATAATGGCACCAACGATAACCAGCTGGGGCCTGCCCGGATCCTGAAAGCCTTTTTAATGCTGCATGTCACTGACCGCTGGGGTGACGTGCCATATAAAGAAGCGTTCAAGGGTCCGGCCAATAATAAACCAGCATTTGATTCCCAGCAATTCATTTACAATGATCTTTTAAAAGAACTGAAGGAAGCCGTTGGCCAAATTACTGCCGGATTGCCCAACGACCCTCTGTTTGATGGCAATTTCAACCGATGGAAGAGCTGGGGGCAGTCACTACGCGCCGTTATTGCGCTCAGGATGGTTAAAACCGGGGATGCTGCGTTGGCGAAGACCGCCTTCAATGAAGCGGTAGCTGGCGGGCTCATGGCTTCCAATGCAGACAATGCCATTTTTAAGTATTTAAGCAACAGCAATTTTGAAAGCCCCTGGTATACCAATTATGTAAGGCAGGGTCGATATGATTATGGCACTTCGGCTACTGTTATTGATATGCTCAACGCTAACCACGACCCCCGGTTGCCCGTATTTGCACGGCCGGCTATCAATACGGGCAATTATGTGGGCCTGCCATATGGTGAGGATGCCTATTATGATGTGCCGGATTTTAGTTTGCTGGGGAGAGCTATCTATGCGCAAAATTCACCGCTGCAATTAACTACTTATGCCCAGATATGTTTTACCCTATCGGAGGCCGCTTTAAGGGGATGGATTACCGGAGGAGACGCGCAGGTAGCTGCCTGGTATGAAAAAGGTATTAATGCCTCCATGGACCAATGGGCGGTGGTATCGGTCAATCCCGTTGTAACTATTACTGCCCAACAAAAAAATGATTACAGGCAACAGGCGGCTATTGATATCCCGGTTGTAAATACGCTGACGTTTGATCAAAAACTCAACCGCATTCATACGCAGAAATGGATCAACTTTTATATGAATAACGGATATGAGGCCTGGACGGAATGGAGAAGGACCGGTTATCCTGTGCTGGCGCCCGCCATTGATCCTTTAAATAGCAATGGACAAATACCCAGGCGTCAATGTTATCCTACCACTGAAAAGGACCTCAACAGCGCTCATTATGCAGCCGTATTGACATCGCAGGGGCCGGACGAGTTGTCCACCAGGATGTGGTGGGACCGGTAACAGGCTATTGGGCTAATCACGAAATTTACGTACTCATGTGACATTCAAAATACGTCACAAGGCTGGTATTTCTATACCGGCCTTTTTGTGTTTTTTTATTAGCCCCGACAGGATAAAACTTAAGGGTTTTATTGCTGATCACTTTATCAGTCGTGTCGCGTTTATGGGGGATAAGACCCTTGCTTTCCCAATATACGAAGAAACCGAAGAAGGGAAAGAGGGGTTAGGTGTTAGGGCTTCTTCTTAAACACCAGGCTAAGGGTAATGGGTACATAATTGTCAATAATATCATTTTTCAGGATACCGAGGACATTACCCGACTGGTAGTTGATCCCCCATTTGGTCCTGTCGATGATCAAAGCCGCGCGGGCATGGATAAGATCACCGTCGGTTGCCAGGGTAGCTGGAAAAGTAATTTCATTGGTAATATTTTTGATGTTGAGCTGCCCGGTAAGCGTAAAGGAGCTATCGTTGGCACCAGGGATCGCTTTCAGGAGGGTGAAAGAGGCCCTGGGGTATTTTTTTACGTCGAAGAAATCCGGGTCTTTTAAGTGAGCATCGAGGCCTGATTCTTTTCCTTCTTCCTGTTTTGTATCAGTACTCCTGATGCTGGTCATATCGATCACAAAGTAGCCGCCCACCCATTTGCCTGACCCATCGCCGGCAAGGTCGCCGGATGTGAGCTTGAGGATGCCTTCATGCCCCGACCCTACAACGGGACGGCCTCTCCAGTATAGCAGGCTTTCTTTGACCAGTAATTCATACCCTACTGCGGCAGTGGCCCCGGAGGAAGTTATGGCCAGGGTGGTGGCAGGCAGCGTTGTTGCAGTGGGCGTTTCGGCCCCATCCCGGCAAGCTATAAAGGAATTCAAACTGACGAAGGAGCAGGCTGCTAAAAACCATTGTTGTGTACGCATAGTGTGTTAATTATTGGTGTAGACCCGGCAGAGGACCCGTACTTGCAAACCTACTGGTGCACCTGTGCATAAGTGGTAAAAGGGGTGTAAATTCTATGTAAACGATTGTAAAATCTATGCAAAAGGCCTCTCCTGGCGGCATAAATGCTCTATTTTTACGTATGAGATGGAAGTCCCTGCTGGCTATGGCCGTGGCCCTTGTGCTGATCATTTCCTGGACCGCTACGCGGGAAGGGAAATCGATCCCTGCTTTTGATAAGGCAAAGGAAATGATCATGATGCGGAATATCGGGCACCAGGTATTGCTGCATGTGGGCGACTCCACCTCCCGGATAATGCCCGTACAGCAGACAGGCGAACATGAATACATTCTGCGTTTTAGTACCCCATTCACCTTTGTTCCCGATTCGCTGGTAAAGGTCATAGACCGGGTGGTAAAAACCCATCACCTCCCCCCCACTTACCTGGTGGAAGTGATCACCTGCCTCAACGATGATGTGATCTTTGGTTTCTCTATTAATAAAGACAGCGCCCATAATGTAGTTCCCTGCGTAGGCAGGGAGCAGGTAAAAGGTTGTTACAAGATCAAACTGCAGTTCCCTTCAACTGCCAACAACTCTACCCCCGACTACCTGCTAACGGGTAGTTTGGCTGCTATCGGCTTATCCCTGCTGGTAAGATTCCTGTATAAACGACGAAACAATACCAAAGAAATAACACCCGATCTCTCAGCGCCTGTCGTTGTTACAGCAACCGATAGCGATACAGCCATTGAAGTACCGGCTAATTTTATTGCCCTGGGGCGCTACCGGTTTTATACCGGCAAACAGTTGTTGGAATTTGACCAGGAGAAAATACCGCTTACGGCGAAAGAATCGAAGTTATTACAGGTATTTGCCGCCAGCCCCAATGAAGTGATTGACCGCGACCGGCTGTTGAAGGAAGTATGGGAAGATGAAGGGGTTATAACAGGACGCAGCCTGGATATGTTTGTTTCCAGGCTACGCAAGCGCCTGCAATTGGATCCCGGCATCAGCATCATCAATGTACATGGTAAGGGATATAAACTGGCTATTGAAGGCTGAAAATAAAAACCCTTCCCAAGGGGGAAGGGTCGTTGTAAGGATAGAATAAGGCTCAAGGCTAATAGAAAAGAGTTTATATATAGTCGTCAATGCTTTTTGTTTCAACAAACTCCAGACCAGGGTGAGCCGCCCCGGAAGGGCGACCCACCCTTCGACAGCGTTTATCCCGGTCCGCGAGACTCAGGCCAACAACACAATCAGCCCGTCACAGTAGGCACATGGTCATGCCGATAGATATTGATCTTTCCGGGATAATCGCTCACTGTTTTATTCAGCACAAAGCCGGCTTCCTGCAAGAGGTGGTTGGACCTTCTATCGGTTGCAGCAGCTTTACAAAATACTCTCCTGATACCCGGAAAGGAAAAGAAACTATAAAGACAACTGTTGAGCGCACTGGCAAAGTAACTCATGGGTTCTTCGAAGTGAGGCGAAAACAAAAAGTGTATGCAATAATCGCCCGACTGAATATCCTCCTTTAGGCTTATTTCGTCCTGATCGGCCCGGATGATATCAATTTGCAGGATGGGTGTACCATCTACTTCCGCCACCAATGACTGACTATAATCGGCTGTGAGCAAATCATGATAAGCTTCGAGCAGCTGCTGAACCGGCGAAAATGGATTTTTGCCTGGGGCGGTACAGTATTCCTGGATCCAGTTATAAATAACCGGCAGATCGAGTGGAATACAAAATGGCCTTAAAGCGAATACCCGGTGGTCACCCGGCAACAGCCCATAAAAGAAGGGTGTGTATCGGATAGCCGGATCGAGGGGACTGCACAATAGTTTCTCAGTAAATGGACGCATAGCAATAAGGTTCACATCACGATATAGGAACTGCTCAACAAGCCGGCGAAGGCCGTCATGTGTAAGCATTAGAAATCTGGTGTTATCCATGGTAAAAATATTGTACTGTGTTATAAACAGTTTACAAATACCATCAGGTGCATTAGCCAGGAATGCTATCAAAGGGTCGGTCAACAGGATGTAGAGAGTTGCTATGGAGAGTCTCCAAATCTAACTTTATATACGAACGAATAAAAAAATATTCCCGCAGTATTGGGTTGTTTTTTACTGATGTAGTCACTAATGTTTAAACGGCAGTAGAGGGAAACACTTACAACTATACGCGTTTTGTGTTTTTTCGCATGGACGATTTGCGTTATATCAAAGTGGAACTGTTAATTGAAGGGATTACTGTTGATGGGATTGTCCTGGCCTTCTGCGATCAAAGCGGTTATCTGCTGCCAGGTTTGGGTCTTGTTGTCTGCATAGTCGGCAAGTGCCCGTTTAAGCTGGCTGGATCCGGTGAGTTTTTCAAAAAGGGCCCTGTTTTCTCCGGCATCGCCTACCCAATTGTCGAGTTCAAGCTGTTCACGACCGGAGAGTTCATCCTGCAGGTATTTGAGGATGAGTTCGGCTTTTCTTTTGATCATGTTGTTCACCATGGTTGGTTTCATTGTTGTGCCCTTAGGATGAACCGGATTTATCGCGTGACAATAATTTTATTGCCTGTAATAGAAAATTGAACGTGGTTAAGCTGTTCGAGGTATCTTAATAACTGTGACAGGGGGGTATTCCTTTCGATGGAGCCGGTAAACAGGTCGTTGATCGTATCTTCATAAATAACTTCTATATCATACCAACGTTCCAACTGTTTCATGATCTTGTCAATATTGGCATCCTTAAACCTGAATAAACCTTCTTTCCAGGCAATGGCTTCTGCTGTATTGACATCGTTGTATACGGCCACCTGGCCATTGTTTTCCAACAGGCCCTCCTGACCGGGTTTCAGGGTAAGCTCATTGGCGCCCTGGATCAGCTTGACCGATCCTTCGAGCAATGTAGTATGTATTTGTGCTTCATCGTCGTATGCTTTTACATTGAAGCGGGTTCCCAGTACGCGTACTTCGGCATTTCCTGCAGCCGTAGAAAGACTTACAACAAAGGGCTGGTCGGTGGGGGCATTACCTGGAACGGGGCCTGCATTACCGGCCAGTGGGGTTGGTAAACCGGTGACTTCAAAATAGGCTTCTCCCTTCAATTCGACGCGGCGTTCTTTGCTTCCAAATACAACGGGATAGTGCAGGCTGGATCCATTATTTAGCCAAACCCTGCTACCATCGGGCAATATGACCTTATATTGTCCTTTCAGGGGAACACGGATGGTATTAAAATAGAGACTGTCGCCAAGGTCAGTGGAATGATAGGAAAGCCATCCGTTTTCCTTATACACGCTCGTACGTCCGCTGGCATCGGTAGCCAGCAGGCCATTGACAGTATCTACCAAAATAATCACAGCCCTATCGTCAAGTGTAAGTTTGGCTTCATCGCCACCAGGCAATACTTCATTCCTGAATCGTTCGGGCAGGGCCATGGAGACCTTAAGGCTTGTATTTTTATCCCATAGTAGCCAGGTGGCTGCCAGCAAAACGGCTGCGACACCAGCACCGATCACCCAACGGCGCCAGCGGAACCACCATCCCGGATGCTGGATACTATTGATTGCTATAGATGCCTGTATTTTGTTCAATATCTTCTTTCTTTTTTCGTCATACCTGTTTAAAGCGCTGCGCAGGTGATCACGATCTGTGAGGGATTCAAATAAGTGGCGGTTATCATCAGACTCACCGATCCATTCTTCCAGCTCCTGCTGTTCGATTGGATTTAATGAACCTTTCAGGTACCTGGTAATGAGGTCGGCCTTTCTTTTTACAATGTCCATGAGAACAGGTTTTGTCCGATGCTAATAGTTATTTTTTTAATGGAATGGCTTTTCTTTTATCAATACATACAACGAAGAAAAGTAGCCTTGATACCGCCCTTGTAATATTTTTTTATTTAAAGCTACACTAACCTGATAAAATTTTATTGCGTATAGCAGGTTGAGGTGAATGATTGGTTGGTGGGTATAAAAAATCCCGGCCTAAACGGGAAAGGCCGGGACTGGAACCAGACTGATTAAAGTCCGGATGAAATCAACTGTCCATGCATAGTGAAATGCATTAATACAGCATAGAAAAAAAATGAGCGGTAATCACCCAGGGGCCGCCAGACTGCATTTTGAAGCTTAGGGGGATCGAAGTATATAACGAATAAGGTGGGCCAGTATACCGTAGGTTGTGACAAAAAATTATGATCAGGCCAGTTTTTGGGTCAGAACGGTCAGGCGAAGGAACTTCAGGGCGATGGTTTTCTGGTTTTGTACGGTTTGTATGCTGATGTTTAACTGAGCAGCTATTTCGCCATTTTTCATACCATCGAGAAAGGATAGCTTAAAAATGATCTTTCGCTGCGGAGGGAGGTTTTCGATCTCCTCGTATATACGGCTGAGTAATTCGCCTTCTACCAATCCATTTATAAAGCGGGTAGCTGCCGCCATGGGGGAATTGTTGCGGGCTACCATTGATTCATCGTCTTCCATGAGGAGCTGTATCAATTGCTGGTGTTTGCCTGCTTTCCATTTCTGGTGACGCAGGGCATCGATACATGCATTACGGGTAGTAACGTGTAAAAAGGTTTTGATCTTATGAATATTGTCGAAGTTGGCGCGCAGTTTCCACAGCTTCACGAATGTTTCGGCCGTGATATCCCTTGCCTCCTGGGAATCGGGCACAAAATGCCTGGCATAGTAATAAATAGCTGTATAATGCAGGTTGTAGATCTCTGCAAAGGCTGTTTCCGCGCCTTGCCGGAACAGGTGTATTAATGCGTCTCCCGCTGATTTCATGAACAGGTCATTACAAGTTACCAGTGAATAAAAGAGTTGATCAGACTTGTGCTAATAATAAACCGTAACCAGCATTGGGAATCACTTCAAAAGGACGATGCGCTGAAGGTTTTGGGTTATTAAAAGCTTTGTAGCAGACCTATGCAAAAGGAGAAGGCGGCAATAACCCATAGCAGAAAACAGGATTCCCTATTAAAGATAACAAACTAACGGGAATCTGGCATGTGGCTGCACATTATTCCGGGTGGACCTCGTCCACCGGAGCCTTCACCTGGTGCAACGGAAAGCTGGCTTTCCAACTCTTTTCGTTGCTGTGTGAACCAGTAAAAAACCCGTTAATTTTTACCTTTACAACTAAACGAAAAGAAGTATTGCGTTTAAAAATAGGAAAAAAATTGTTTCCTGCCCGAATAATCAGAAAGGTTCTGCTTAATTGAGTAATATGATGGAATAACGCTATACTATGGCCCAGCGTCCATCCTGATCTTTGGAGTAATGCAGGCCATTGCTCATTACATGTACCTCTTTACCTGTTTTGGGATCGGTATGGGTACTTTTTTCATAGACGCGAATGCCATTGTTCTCCCGGGTAAGGTAAACGATCAATGCATTCATGGTGGGTGCTATTTCATGCAGCCACTGTTCTTCACTTTCTTTTACAAAGGCCTGACTCATGACCTCTATACTACAAAAACAGTGCCCTCCGGCAAGGGCTGCCAACCTTGGCATTTCAAGGCAGGAAAGCAGGTTTTCAGGGGTCCGCTTAATATTAAGTTTTTTTTAACCATGTTAATGGGAGCGCAGAAATGGGTCAAGATGAGCACTACTCTATTTCCGGGGATGCCAGTAACCAGTTGAGATTCACTGGCGTACAAGACAATTAGGGAATAACAGGTTGATCTGTTGAATCTGATACATGGCTAATTAATGTCATTTTGCCGGAGGCAGGCTATTTGACAGGCATTCCTCTTCAATTTTTCTTTAAAATTTACGTTTAGTTTGCAATAAATAAAGCCACCTACCAATTCATGCATTACCGGTTAAAAGCTATGGCTGTGGTATTGATAACATGCCCGGCCCTGACCCCTGTTTGTGCCCAATTTGCAGATTCTACCGGCAAGGTGATCCCTGCGATAGACACAGTACCCAGAAAGATAAACTGGAGTACACCTGTGCCATCGAATGCATTCCCATTGAAATCGTTCATTATTCCGGCAGGTCTTATCGCGTATGGAGTAACCTCCCTGGGGTATCATGAGTTGAAGGATATTAACAAAAATCTTAAAGAAGAGATTGCGATAGAACATCCACACCAAAAACTTTCTATCGATAACTACCTTCAATACGCTCCTGCACTGGCGGTATATGGATTAAATGCAGCAGGCATCCATGGTAAACATAATTTTAAAGACAGGACCATCCTGTATGGCATGTCGATGCTGATCTCAAACAGTGCGGTATTCTCCATCAAAAAATTTAGCGGCGAAATGCGGCCCGACCAATCTGACTTTTACTCTTTCCCTTCCGGCCATACAGCGAATGCTTTTGTTGCTGCAGAATTTATGCGGCAGGAGTATAAAGATGTGAGCCCCTGGTATGGCGTAGCAGGTTATGCAGTAGCAGCCACCACGGGTTACCTGCGCATGTACAATAACAAACACTGGTTCAGTGATGTGGTAGCGGGCGCCGGCGTAGGTATTGCTTCTACCAAACTGGCTTATTGGCTATACCCGATCATACAAAGAGGGTTATTCAAAAACAAGAATCCCAATACGGTGATCATGCCTACTTACCAGGATGGAGCAGTAGGGCTGGGTTTTGTACATAAGTTTTAAAAAGGCAACTAGCCATCTAGGCACAAAGGCAACGAGAAAGACTACCTAGAGAGCTTCGACAGGTTCAGTCCCGCGGGGCGGGATAAACTCTGACATTCGTTTATTCTTCTAAAATCTTTACTGGTTTCTTTGCTTCATCGACGGCAACCATGGTGAAGCTGCCGCTTACGGCTTTGAAGCGGCGCATGGAATACATTTCCTCAACAAAGATATCTACACGTACCTGCAAACTCGTATTGCCTACATGGGCCACATTGCCACATAGTTCAATGATGGTGCCAGCGGGAATAGGCTGTGAGAAATCGATCCTGTCGGATGAAACGGTCACCATACGTTTGCGTGCAAACCGGGTAGCGGTAATAAATGCCACTTCATCCATGAGAGCCATAGCGGTGCCACCAAACAAGGTATCATAATGGTTGGTGGTATTGGGAAATACGGCTTTGAAGATCTTCGTCTCTGATAATTGTATTCTTTCTTCCAGGTTCATTACGGATCGCTTTGAATTAGTGGTAAAGGTACGGGAGTTGTGCATAGTGAGTAGTCAGTCGTGAGTAGAAGCCCACTACCGACCGTTCACACCTCATTTTTTTATACAGCAGTCTTCTCTCCTACATGATCATAAAAGCTGAAATCGTTGCAGGGAATGAGGTCTATGCCGGCTGATGCCTGCAATGACCAGTGGTGCTCCTGGATCTTTTTAGCTCGAAGGTCTATAATTAATTATTCAAAAACCACTGTCTTATTATTGTATACAAATACACGGTCATCGAAGACAAGCCTTAGTGCTTTGGCGAGCACAGCGGTTTCTATTTCCTTACCGGCACGCATCATGTCGGCCGTTGTAAGGGAATGGCTCACTGGAATGATCTGTTGGGCGATGATGGGACCTTCATCGAGTTCGTTGGTCACAAAGTGAGCCGTGGCGCCGATAAGCTTTACGCCACGTTCAAATGCCTGGCGGTAAGGATTGGCGCCGGCAAAAGCAGGAAGGAAGGAATGATGGATGTTGATGATCCTGCCCGGAAAGGTAGCCACAAAAGCAGGTGACAGGATGCGCATGAATTTAGCGAGGACAATATAGTCGGGCGCCAATTGTTGTACCAAGGCGCTGATCTGCTGCTCAAAGGCTTCTTTCGAAATATTGTCGTGGGGTATGTAATGGAAAGGTATATCGAAGCGGTGACAGATATCCTGCAGGGTATTGTAGTTGCCTATAACAGCCTGTATGGAAGCCTGCTGTGTTTTAAAATAGTGGCGCACGAGCATATCGGCCAGGCAATGGTATTCTTTGGTGACCAGTACCACTACCTTCTTTTCGGGCAAGGGGTTAACGACAATGACTGCATTGGGCGGCAATAGTTGGCGGAGCTGTTCTGCTATACTCGCGGGATCAGCATGTTGTTCTACCTCTACCCGTAGAAAAAAACGGTTCCCCGCTTTATCTACGTGTTCGCGCAGGGAAACAATATTCAACTGTTGCCGGGCCAACACACCTGAGATGACGGCTACCAGTCCTACCTTGTCTATGCATTGAATTGTCAGCACCATGATTTATGGGATTTAAAGGATTGGCAGGATTGCTTTCTTCAAAGGTCGGACAAAAAGGTACCCAACGAGCAATAAGGTAATATAACGGCAAGGAGTGTATTTCTCAGTTGGTCATTGTAACCGACAACCTGTGCCTTTAAGTTTCGACAGCCCCAAACGTTACAGAAACATAACTTTACGGTATCTCTACATTTACCAAACAGGATATGAGCAAGGCAAGCAGGCAAGACAGGGAGCTAATTGTTGACATCCTTAGCAGGGCTTTTGATGACAATAAAAGCGTGAACTATGTAGTGACACAGGACCGGCAAAGGGCGCGGCGCATCAGGAGGCTGATGGCGTATTCCTTTGACCTGTGTTTCCGATTTGGCAAGGTGTACTTGTCGGCCGACAAGAAGGCTTGCGCCCTGGTACTGCTACCCGACCAGAAACGGTTTACGCTCTCCATACTCTGGCTGGACCTGAAGTTGGCGCTCTTTGGTATTGGCCCGGGGAACCTTAGAAAAGTCATGAACAGGGAATCGCAGATCAAACAGGCCCGGACTGACCAGGCGATCTATTACCTATGGTTTATCGGAGTAACCCCAGCTGAGCAATCGAAGGGGGCCGGCACGGCTTTGCTGGAAGCAGTATTGCAGGACAGTTTGGAGATGCAAAGGCCGGTATACCTGGAAACCTCGGTCCCATCAAACGTTGCCTGGTACCAAAGACGGGGCTTTGAGATATACCGGGAACTGAATGTGGGGTACCCATTGTTTTTTCTGCGTAAATAATTGTGAGGTAACGTTATGGAGGTGATTTCGGTTCCCGGTTTGAGTTGCCTTGTTCGTTTGTGGTTTGTGGGTATACTACCACGTTAATAATTTTTTTACATAGGTTTTGATTTTTGGATTAAGGTTATTCATAAATTTAGTTAATCTAAACCTTAACCACTCCTATGCACCCTACTAGCTGCCAGAGAAGCTTTACGCTTCTGCTTATTATTCTATTTAGTCTTTTCTCCCCTACTATTATTAACGGTCAGATCAATACCAGTAAGCCGGTTGGCGTATTGGAAGGCAGAGCGAATGTGTCTACGGACGGATCGTCTAACTATACGGTGCCTATCAAGGTACCCACCGGCACTGCCGGTTTGCAACCTACGCTATCGCTGGTGTATAACTCTAAGAGCGGCGATGGCCTTGCAGGATGGGGATGGAGTTTGACGGGATTGAGCACAATTACAAGGGGAAGTACTACTGCCTATCATAATGGCCTTGTAAGGCCCCTAAAAATGAATGCGGATGATAATTTTTATCTCGACGGCCAGTTGTTGATGCCCATCACCGGTACCAATGGAGGCAGCGGCACGGTGTACAAAACAGAATCCGAGAATTATGCGAAGATAGAATCGTTTGGCGGCTACAATGGCGATCCTGAATGGTGGAAGGTGACCAACAAGGATGGGTCTACCATTGAATATGGTGTAGCCAGCAATGACAATGACAAGTTGAAGGCTACGGGAACGGTAGTGTGGTTCTTATCCAATACGAAAGATGTCAATGACAATGTAATTAACTACACTTATTATAAGGATGGCACTGAAATTATTATTTCGGAGATCAGCTATACCAATGTGAGTATAACTTTTGAGTATGGCTACAAAGAGAACAGTAATGTTTCTTTTGTGTATGGTACGGGTTTCACCAGTTCGAGACTCCTTACGAATGTGGTAATAAATCTTGACAATACGCGGCAGTTGAATTACCGGCTGCACCATGTAGCGCAGATCAAACGTCATTATTTGCAAACGATCGAGCTGGTAGGTACTGACAATAGCAGTTCGCTACTTACTAATTTTAATTATGGCTATCCCGGAAATGAAGAGACCGTATCGCTCCTGCCGGGTTCTTACCAAAATTCCTACCCGAATGTGACGCTATCACCGGGAGATTATGACGGGGATGGAAAAACAGACCTGGTCGTGGCAGAGCGGAGGGGCAATGTGAATGGCGATGGTACGGGGCTTGAAAGTACTACATCGGGCGGATACCACGTGATCACCAATGTGGGAGTAAGGCCTAATGGATACATTGAACCTTCACAGTATGAGTTAACGCATACGTATACGCCCACCACCTACATGAAAGCGGATGAGTTTACCAATCCATATTCGTATTATTCTACAGACTTCCAGGGGCAGGGAAAAGACGGATTGCTGAGGCCCAATAAAATTTTTCACCAATACCAGGATTCACGTGGCGATTGGCACAATGATCAAATGAATTATACGGATGCCATTTATATGGAAGATTTTTATAAATCGGGCAGTACGCTTAATGTCAACTCCAACTATATATCGCTTCCATTCTCTTACAGTACTTTTAGTACTTATAATTTTTATTTAAAGGAGTCCAATTCTTTTATACAGGGAGATTTTGACGGAGACAGCAAGGTGGATGTGATCGCTGTTTTGGGCAATAAATACCAGTCGGGAGAGATCATAGAACGCAAGTTCAATATTTTCGGAGGCTGGTATATTTACCGCAGAACGCCGGTATATGATTATAACTATAAGGGTTTTCTTACCAACACCTCCAATGGTTATTACAATACGGAGATATTGGGCATTGACAATGCCTTTAAAGACGCCCAGGCTATTTACCCTGTGGACTTCGACGGTGATGGCAAGCAGGAGTTATTGGTGTTCAAAAAATACAGTTACCTGGTCTATGCCATAGAACAACTTCCTGCCAGCACTGGTTATTCTTTCATGGCAGTTCAGCTCCTCTCGGGCTACAATATGTCTTTTGCCAGTTATAAAAAGGTGCTGACAGGAGATTTTAACGGGGATAGGAAAACGGATATTATCGGCATCTCCTCTTCACAATATGCCGGCATCTGGTATAGTACAGGGAGTTCTTATGTGCAAGGAAGTTTTCAATTGGACAGAACACCTGATTTTAGTACGGTATGGTACGATTTCTTTACGACGGGCGATTTTAACGGCGATGGGATAACGGACCTGTTCCACTATTACAGTACGAATAATTCTCAGAAACAAAGTGTGCATTATTTCAAGGGGATGACTTATACGCCTTCGACCACGAGTACCGGCTATGGCTATTATTGCGCCAATGAATGGATCCCTTACGACAATTATACGATCCTTCAAACTTATTATCAATCGTGCCAGGACCCTTATGATGGGTGGTGGTATGATGCCTACTGGATCGAGTATACTTATACCTCGCCGGAATACGTAACGCCTCTTTACACAAAGGGAGCAGGTTATAATTACGGGATGGTAGCCAATATGGTGTATGGCACGCAACCTGAGACGGGAGATTTCAACGGGGACGGGAAACCAGAGATCATACAGTCGACGGGTGGTGGGAATTATGTAGTGGTGGACCCCTTTGGCTATGATAAAAACTCGAGTCTATTACAATCAGTGACGGATGGCTTTGGAAAAACGACCACTTTTAACTACCGGTCACTGGCTGAGAAAAGTAATACCGCTGTTTATTCAAATACAGGCGAGGTATCGTTGTATTATCCCTTGAACCTTATGGCCATTCCGATGAAAGTAGTGACGCAGGTGACGCAGCCTGATGGTGTCGGGGGCAGTTCGAGTACGATCTTCCGGTACCAGGATGCGGTGACGGACCGTCACCGGGGTTTCCTGGGATTCAGGAAAAACCAGACAATACTCAATAGTGAGATCCACAAGTGGAATGAAAGCGAGATCAACACGCAGTACCGGGTATTGATCCCTCAAAAGCAGACCACATTGTATAAGGATGATGGCGGGACGTATGAAGATGTGCTTAGCACCACCACCACGGTAACTGACGTAGTGGGCTTATCGAATAGCGCCACCCGGTATTATTATTTTAACCGGTTTAAGGCGCGGGCGGCCAGTACAGTTGAAGTGAATGGCTTGTCGGGGGCCGCGATCAAAAAGGAATTTGTTTATGACAATTATGACAACCCGCTGCAGGAGGTTACGAAAACGGGGTATTGGTCGGGCAGCGATGTGGTAGCTTCAGAGACGGCGACCACGGTTGCGGAATACACTATGACGGGTAAGGCACTGGCGCCTATATTTCCCGCGCGGGTGGTTTCGAGTAATGCCAAGAATGGTAATACAGCCACAAGGATAACTACTTCCACGTATACATCAGATAAGGGATTGCTGGCCTCACGGACCTCGTGGGCAGAGACGGCATTGGCAAGTGTTGTGAGTTATACCTATAATACCGTCGGGAACCTTATCCAAACGGTGACCACTGTGCCGGGAAAGCCGGTTATGACCTCTACTTCCAGCTATGACGGGAACCAGCGATTTGTAACTACAAGTACGATCACCAGTGATAATGTGACGCGTACGAGCACTACCACAAACCATCCGCTTTGGGGTGTCGTGTTGTCAAAAACGGATGGGGATGGAAGCCCGGGGTCATTGACCACGGTCTATACGTATGATGCGCTGGGCAAGCTGACCACAACGACCACACCGCTGGGGCATGTGATCACAGAATCTGACATATGGGATGTGAGCGGACAGCAGACGTATTATCATTTAACGGACTATCCTGATATGGTGGGGGCCGACGAAAAGACCTGGTATGACAAGCTGGGAAGGGTTGTAAAAAAGCAAACGCTGGGCTGGAATAATCAATCGATAACGCAAACGAAATCGTATGATAGCCGGGGCCGGGAGCATATCAATACGGCGCCCTATTATTCCGGGGAAACGATCTTGAATAATACGAATACCTATGATCGCTTATCGCGGCTTATTTCGGTCAATTCGCCTGCCGGAGCCAGTACGGTTAGCTACTCTTATCCAGGTAGCGGACAGGTGGAAGTGACGGAGGTGAATGCAGCGGGCCAAACATCCTCCAAAAAGACAGACGCCACGGGCCATGCCATTGAATCGACAGACCATGGAGGCACGGTTACCAGGAGTTATGATGAGCGTGGGAATATGGTATCAACTGCCGTGAATGGTCTGACACTGATGACCAACTATTTTGACAATTATGGAAGAAAAATAAAAACCATTGATGCAAATTCGGGCACGGTCTTGTATGAGTATGATGCGAGTGACCAGATCACCAAGGTAACGGATGCAAACAATAAGGTGACGATCATGACGTATGACGGGCAGAGCAGGTTGTTGAGCCGCAGTATACAGGGAAGTCCCACTATTACCTATGAATACAATAATACACCTACCAACAAAGCGCTGAAAAAGGTATATAGTTCAGAACATTATCAGGAGTTGGTGTATGACAATTACAGGAGAGTAGTCAATAAGATCGAAGTGATTGCGGGGGAAGGCAATTTTACGACGAGCTACGAATACAATGTCAATGATAAGCTTGCAGCTACTGTTTATCCGAATGGCACCAGGGTGGAAAACGAATATAACAATGCCGGCATGTTGTACAGGGTGCTTAGCGGCGGGGCCATTTTGTATAATGCGGTTGCTTATGACGGGCAAGGTCATGCCACGCAATATAACCTGGTAAACGGGCTGCCAAGCACAACGACTTACAGCCAGGGATTGGCCACACGTTATTATACGCCGGGCATCCAGGACCTGCGCTTTAGTTTTGAGCAGACCAGCGGCAACCTGCTGAGCAGGCAGGACGTGGTCAAAGGAGTCACAGAGAATTTCACTTATGATAACCTCAGCCGGCTCACTTCGGCTACGGTGAACAATGTGCAGCAGTTTAGCATTACTTATGACGGGAACTCCACACAAAGTAAAGGTAATATAGCCGTCAAGTCGGACATAGGGACTTATACTTACCTGAACCGCAAACCTCATGCTGTGGGGTATATCAGTCCGCTCATCAACACAGCGCTTGCTGCTGAAGTATCGACGATCACTTATACCAGTTTCCAGCGGCCTGCACAGATCACGAAAGGTGCGTCCATGCTACAGATCGCTTATGGGATAGATGATGAACGGGTGAGGACGGTGCGGTACCTGAATGGCGGAGTAGCAGAAACGAAGGCATTCGTTGGTAAATATGAAAAGCAAACGATTAATGGGGTGGTAAACCATATTGTATATGTTTCCGGCGGGAATGGTATTTGCGCAATGATCGTAAACGGAACACCCTATGCGGTGTATGGGGATTACCTGGGCAATGTGCTGACGGTGACGAATAGTTCGGGCAGCATTGTAGCGCAGCAAAATTTTGACGCCTGGGGCAGGAGAAGAAATGTAAATGACTGGACGTATAACAATGTGGGTGAAGGTTCGTTGCCAGCGTGGTTTTATCGCGGATTTACAGGACATGAACACCTGACTGAATTCGGGCTGATCAATATGAATGCGCGGTTGTATGATCCTTATAACGGCAGGATGTTGTCACCGGACAATTACACTACAGGGAAGTGGGGCACGCAGGGGTATAATAAGTATAGTTATGCGAATAATAATCCGCTGAAGTATACGGATCCTGATGGAGATTGGATACATATCCTTGTAGGAGCTATTGTAGGCGGGGTTGTGAATCTTGTGTCGAATGCGATCGCGGGGAATATCAAATCCTGGGGTGATGGATTCAAATCATTCGGCATAGGCGCGGTAACGGGTGCGTTGACGGCTGCAATAGGGTATGGCGGTTTTGGGGTGCAGGCAGCAGGCCGGGCTTTATCGGCAGGCTTTATATCGACCACTACCTTAATAGGGCCTACAGCGATCGGAGGGGCGCTGACGGGTATCGCTTCTTCATTTATGCCTGCGATCCCCATTGGGAATAATTTCAGCATCAGTCCAATGTTTGCCTTTGGTTCGCATGGTTTGAGTGCGGGGATGATGGTCAATGCACGCGTAGGTGACTTTACTTTTGGAGCGGGCTTTAACGGAGCTGCTGGTAATGCCGGGTTCTCTTATGGGGCGGGCTACAGTTCGGGCGACTTTGGTTTTTCTTATTCGAGAAACCATTTTTCAGGTTCACGGGCACAGACGACGGGCACATTTGGATTCCGTGCAGGAGCTCTTTCCTTCAGTTGGGAAAATGACCTGTTTGGCTTTTCCGGGCGGGAGGATCGCTGGAGAACAAACGGATTGGGGTTACGGTGGACGTTCAAAGATGGCAGTTCGGCATTTGTAGGCACTCGTTTTATGACGGGAGAAGATGACGGAACACGCAATAATCTTGAACATCCGGGCTATTATGTGGAAAAACCGGAAACCATTGCGCGGGAGGGATTGTTCTATGGTGGTTACAGAAGTGCAGCGGGTGTTGAAATGGCTGCAGGGGTCAATTGGGAAAAGGGACGGCATGATGTCATGAACTTTATACACCGGGATATTACGAATCCTATTTTCGGGGCGAATGACTTGTATTTTGAGGATATGACGGCCACTTATCCATTGCGGGGTTTCTACCGGTATGGTAACACGAATCCGTTTACGTATTTTTATTAAAAAGCAATATGATCCGTTTTACCGTAATAGCTTGTATTGTGTTGTTGTGTGAAAGTTGCATTACACAGCAAAAGGATTTTATAACGCATCCACAGCGGAAAGCGGCCGGCAAAGCTCCCTTGTTACGATTGGACGGCGGTTATTGGGCTATTTATGAACGACCCGACAAATCAACGGGGAGGGGAAAGGATATAGGCTGTTTTTTCTTTTATGAGAATGGTATTGCGCTGTGGTACGATGCTACGGGCTATCGTGAAGAGCGGGAAACAGACCCGGATGTATTAAGGAAAACGATCTCCACTTTTGTTGCCTTTGAAAACGACCGGGTGAAGGATGGCAAACCAGCCGGCGGTTATACAATAGACGCCTCGGGGATGACGATCCAGATCTTCCGCTATACGAAATATAAATGGGAGTTGTGCAGTTTTAAAGGCCAGCGCCTCAACGACACTACGGTCTATATTGATGGATGTAACATAGCCGAATCAAAAGATTATTGCCGGGAAAAATTTTATCTGAGGTTTCTACCCATGGAGAAACCCGACTCTACCAACCAGCTTATGAAAAAGAAATGGTACTATCGTGAATAGTACATTGAACCATTAAACCATACAGTATGCAAAGGTTTTTTTTATTTGTAGCACTTCTTCTTGCCGGCGGTTATGCCTCGGCGCAAAGTATCCCACCTGGCAGTTGTGGCTTATTATACCGTTATGATGAGGCTGGCAATCGTATCAGCCAGGAATATTATTGTAATAATACGGAGGCGCCGGTAGAGATGCGAACTACTGTGGATCCTGTGACGAAAGTTGAAGTGGCTCCCACAGATGAAGTCAGTTTTGTGAAAGTGGATGTATTGTTCCCCAACCCTACTACAGGGCGCTTCACCATCCGCTTTGCCAAGGCGCTTACTAATACACCGATCCTGATCACGGATGCTGCGGGGCGCACCATCCGGCAATTGACCGGCAATGGCTAATCATTGGAATTTGATATATCGGGCCAGGCAGCGGGGACGTATTATGTAGTGATCCGCAATGGGAAGGATAACCTGATACAGAAGGTGATCAAGCAGTAAGAGGAGAATCGCGGATTAGCTGATTGAACGGATCTCGCGGATCTAAAAAACAAGAGGCTGACCGAGTGAGCGGTCGGGTCTTAGCGGCGATTAGTTAATTTTAACTTCCTTACATAATAGTCCAGGGCTGTTTCTTACGGAAACGGCCCTTTTTTGCGTTTGATGCTATTAGTATACTGTATCTATATTGAAGCTATACTGAAGCCATACTGAAGGGTAGCTGGTTGTTGACACTGTCTTGTACTGTTGTCAGGCTCCCTCTGTCATACTGACTTCAAATAGTGCTCATCAAACATACGACATAGAATATGCCAAATCCAAATGTGGCATGGCCGATTCGGTAATTTTTGGTCGAAACGACTATAAATGGCTGCATTTGTCAGCCAGTTTATGCCGAAACAACCAATAATTACCGAATCGGCCATAGTCGATTTGGAAACGGGTATCCGGATGTCGTACGTTTGTAGGGAACAGTTACCTAAGCGATCGACTTTGTGGAGGGGCCCCGAAGCAAGGTTGATAAAATGAAGTGTTGTGCAACACTTGTTTTAAGAAAGGCTGTTAACGGTTATTTAGCAATTAGCGGTTGGCAGTCAGGTTTTAGGTTTTGCTTTCGCTGTTGAGATATAGCGATTAGCGGTTGGCTGATGGTGATCGGCTGTCGGCTGAGGGCTATTGCCACTGGGATATTTTTCTGATAGGTGTGATCAATGGTTATGGTGAACGTCGACTACCAATCAAAGAGCAGCACATTAAAAAAAACAGAAAGTGATGGATCCCAGGATTTGGTTGTTGGTTTATTTCGATCGGCGCCTGGCCGGTAACCGGCGGCATCGTTGCGGACACGCGGGTCTGCGCGGAGGCATGCGGGTATCCGGAAGGTAAATTATACCGTTGGTCTTACTATAGATATCATAAAGCCCTGCTCATTTGAGCGGGGCTTTTACTTAGCTAAGGGATTAGCTTATGATACAAGGCTTTCAATCTTTTGTTCAACTTCTTTTACCTTGTCGATCCAATATATTTTGGCATCGTTGGTATTGATCTGTTAAAATTTGAGTAATGCATGCTGGCTATAAAAAAGCAGGGCAGCAAAGACGGGAAGGCTCAGTAAAATTAAAGAGTTGGGAAATCTGTAGATATCGGTCGTTCCAATTTCTCCTTTGGCAATGATGCCTATAACGACCAGGGATAGCACGACAAAAAACAGCGGCTCCTGGTAATGGATTCATTTTCTTTTGCCGGTGAGCTTTAACCGACCGGATTGTAATAGTTGTTTTTGTTGTGCAAGGTCCATCGCCGGGCGTTCTGTTGACGGTTTATTTGTCCATGTATTGTTTCTTCAGCTTACTATCGAGGTGCTCAATGGCGTAGCGCAACATGGTGCGGGGCATGGTAGCAGCATATTTATCCAGGAAGGCCAGGAGCATTTGTTTATCCTGCTTTCCGGCTTCGCGGATCCACCCTCCTGCTGCTTTGTGGATGAGGTCGTGCTTGTCACCCAACAACGTTTCGGCAATTTTGAACGTATCATTGAGCTCCCCCTGCCTGATGAAATACGAAGTGCTTACGATAGCAGTTCTGCGTTCCCATACGTTTTTTGATTTGGCGAGCTTGTTCAGGATGGTACGGGGCTTATCAAAAAGCCAGGCACCTACGACATACTGTGCACTTCTATCGACGAGGTCCCAATTGTTGATCCTGTCGTGCCGCCTGATGTACAGGTCAAATAGTTCCTTTTTCCTGGTTTCGGGCGTTTTCTTGTCCCTGGCCTGAAAATCCATGATGCTCACAGCACCGGCCCTGGCCTCGTGTATATTGCTCTCCAGTAATTTCTCAATTTCTTTTAACGGCATTTGGATATAGGCTTTGGCCAGGGCAAATACCTCGCCCATACGTACGCCAATGAACAGGTCGCCTTCTCCATATTGGCCTTCCCCTGATTTGAAGTAGCGTTGTATCTTCTTCAGCTCAGCTTCGGACACCAATAAGTCCAGTGCTTCCAGGAAGTTCTTTGCGGTGAGGGCATCTGTTTTTCCAGCCGCCGGTGCCTTTCCTTTCTGTGACACTCCTTTAGTAAGGCCATTTGGAGCTAATTTTTTAGGAGCGGCAGCTTTTTTAGAAGCAGCGGCTTTTTTAGCCGGCTTTACAGGCTTTTGACTCGACTTCATGGTGCATTGTTTTTATTAACTGCTTGTTACCGGCAACGAGTGATCAATTCACCCGATACATTTGTCCACATGCCCAAACTGTCCAATTCGTTCGGAAAATTCCATGGCGCTGCCTCTCCAAGTTTAGTTGGATCACATAACAGGGCCATTACTTCACCACATTTTCCAACTCTTCTTCCGTTTTGGGCAACGGCCTCTACCCGGTAATAATATTTTGTATTGGTCGTAATACTTGCTGCGGGATCCCAGTACGCTGTTGGATCCTCCGTGTAAAAGACGACATCGTTGTTTCTGTTGTACACGGTGAATTTGACGGATCTGATCTTTACAAAGAAGGGGCTGAATTTGTCATTTCGCCCGTCGCCATTGGGTGTAAAGGCATTGGGGACCTGTACAAAAAACCTGGGATCACCGGGTTCGGGCGGATCATTTACCAATCCATCACAGTTGCCGATCTTAGGTTCTTTGTCTTTACCACAATATACAAGCGCGGTACTGATAGCTGCGAGGATTACCAGGTATTTAAGCCAATTCATAAGGGAGTGGGTCTATATTTTGGCATTTAAGGTATTGATTTTTCCGGATTGCACAGGCATTTCCTATGAACATAAACAGAAGATAGCTTGCAACAATCCATACGGCTTTTTCCGCAGTCCATACGGCCGGCATACGGCCATTTCATACCATCTACAGGGATATAAGGGTAAACAAGTACTTTTGGGGGTAGTATCACCTGATGGCAGCTTTACGCTCTCCCTTTTATTCTTCCACGGACCTGCGGTTACGGCTGCTGGGCCCCCTTGTATTGTTCACAGTGGGGGTTTTGTTCTTTCGATTACAGATGTACCTGGATACGCCGCGCGCCAAAATACCGATCCTGGTAACGGTGGCGGTGTGCAGTGGATTTATAGGCTGGGAACTGGCACGACTGGCAGCCCTGTTCATTCAATCCAGGTTGCCCGGCCTGGAGCGTACCAGGCAACGGCTCGTTTTCCTCATCCTGGCGATCATTGTACTTTCTCACCTGGGTTTTCTGTTGCGTAATGTTATACATGGGATTGTAGGTAGCTATCCGCTGCAATGGCCCACGCTGGTGGATTATTCCTCAGGCCTGGGGGTACTGATCTTTTATGCTACAGTAACGTTGAATATCTATGAGGGAGCTTACCTGTGGAAGCAATGGCGGCGGACCTTTGCTGAAAAAGAAAAGCTTATTGAGTCGGAATGGCAGGCCAGGTTTGACCTGCTCAAGAACCAGATCAACCCCCATTTTCTGTTCAACAGTTTAAATGCGCTGAGCTCGCTGATCGAAGAAGACCCGGCGAAGGCGGAACAATTCACCAATGAATTGAGCAAAGTATACCGCTACCTGTTACACAGCAACAACCAGGAGATGGTGACGCTTGCTGCAGAACTGCAATTCATCCTTTCCTATGCACACCTGCTGCAAACGAGGCACGGTGACGGCTTCAGGCTTTCGATTGATGTAGACAATCAATACTATCCCTGTCTGATCCCTTCCCTGACATTGCAATTGCTGGTAGAAAATGCGGTGAAGCACAATATTGTTTCCAGGGAACAACCACTGGAAGTATTTATCCGATGTGAGGGGCCAGGTGTACTGATAGTAGAAAATAAGATTCAGAAAAAAGAGAACCAGGTGCTATCGAATGGCGTGGGGCTGGCCAATATCAATAATAAGTTCCGGCTGTTGAACCTGCAAGGGATCACGGTTGATGCGACGGCGGAAAGGTTTGTGGTGATGGTGCCGTTGGCAGATAACATCCAATTTGATGGAAATTCAGCGACTTAAGTATGTAATAAATCCCCATAGACCGCAGTCTCATTCTCAGTACTAAAAGGCTTATTTTCCCACATTTACCTCGGTACAAATTGACTATATTGTTGGAATGTTGAAATCTAACCATAACAGGAGACCTAATCTATGACACTCGAATGCATTAATCCTAAAGATCTGCCTACTCCGCAAACGTACAGCCAGGTGGTCGTTGCGACGGGCAGCAAGATGGTATTCGTCTCGGGCCAGGAGCCCGAAGATATCAATGGCAAGCTTGTTGGCCCAGGTGATCTTGCTACTCAGGCACGCCAGGTGTTTGACAATCTCGGCCGGGCACTTGCTGCTGCCGGTGCGCGACCTGCGCAGGTGACCAGAATCACCATCTACGTCGTCAATTACGAACGCGACGAATGCCTACCGGTTATTGAAAAGGGCCGGGTAACGCTGTTCGGAGATCACAAACCTGCCGACTTGGTGCTCGGCGTCGCGGCCCTGTCCCCCGGTTACCTAATCGAAGTTGATGCGATCGCGATCATTGATTGAACATACCACCAAGAACTACATAAGGACGGAGTAGAGCATCCCGGCTGTGCGGACCGCGTTGAAACAGCAACTTACGCGGGATACTACATAAGAACTTATAAGACAATAGTTGTCATCAGAAGTCAAATGCAGTAGTCAATTCTTTAAAACTAAAAACGCTTCAAATCCAACGATCTGAAGGGTTCATTTTTTATGGTCGGGTGGACTGGACAATTGTCTAACTGTTTTTGGGAGGATTTATTTAAATTCAGCAATTTAAGCATGCAATAAATGGTAGTCTCATTCACATAATTGTGTAATCAAATGCTTTGCTGCATCGTACCATTATACAAACCCCAATATGAAAAGTAAGTTGATAAAAAGCTATTCTGTTTTTTTTGCGTTAACATGCTTTATAACAAGCTTAATACATTCTGTGTATGGACAACCCTATTCGAGTTTAGAAAACAACTTAGCAAGAGAGTTTTCCAAGGAATCAAAGGATGATGGCCGATGGGTATTTTATCCTGAAAAAGCAAACATCAAAAAAGTGGATAAACCCCTGATCAAGGCACGCATTCCTAATTACAGCATTTATCAGGTTACTTTAACTAACTATCTGGGATATCATGTTAACCGAGGCACCTGCGTGGTTTTATTTGATAGTATCAAGTCTAAAACTTTGCTGGTTGAACCTATGTGGTACAGCGGTACAAGCAAGACGCTGCTTGGCTTGTTTATAGGTCAATACTTTGCCAATAAGGACTCTTTGCTTAGCTTCCTGACTGAGTTAAATGAACTCATCCAAATCGGGTCATATTATAAGTTTAGATTGACCTCCTGTACGGCTGATTCTGTAACATACGACCTGGGACATTCCAATGGAGATACCTACACGACGGGCGGCAATGGAATAAGCTCAACTACCAGGTATAATTCGGATGGCGTATGGAGAAAAATCAGAATCGACATTAAAGACTTTACCATTGTTCAGTATACAGCAATAAATCCGGCCACTGGTGAGGCTGAAATAATTAATAAGGACACAAGAGCGATAAAGCCTCCAGGCTTAAAGAATATGTTTGATACGATTCCGGAGAGGAAGCTCCCATTTTAAGTTTTGCCAACCTTCGGTGACGAAGTTGCGAGATAAAAGACTTCCATAAAATAAAAAGCCCGCCGTCGCTAAAAGCTTCGGCGGGCCAAGTCGGGTTGACTGGACCAATTTCGAACCAGTATTTGGATGATTTGATAGAAATTCAAAGACTTAGGTATCTAATATTATCTCAATAAGTCTTTATAATATTCCCTAAAAAGGACGTCAATACAGTGAAGTAGGTATATTTGGGCTGATGAAAATAGCCCTGAAACATAACGATTTACCGGTTGAATTATTTGACGATTCTTTATTCACTCAGACTTCAGATAGTCCTACATCATACGATAAAATCTATCAGCCAGTCAAAGACAAAGACTATGAGCCAATTTCGCAACATGCAATTATTGTTTATCAGGAGAATATAAAAGTTGCTAGTGCTATTCTGGTTGCCGTTGCCGGTGGAACTTCAGTAACGCCCGACTCAGTACTTATAGACGAGGGTAATTTAATTCCCAGATGCTGCAATACTGTTTTTTGTCTGACACTCCCTCACCTTAACCTTAATTGGATGATAGAAGCTGATTGGGCCACATGTTTTTCAATACACAAATATCAGGATTCTTATATTACTCATGGGGAGACATCTATTGCAAGAATAGACAGAAAAGGCAATATGCTATGGGACTATAGTGGAGCTGGTATTTTTGTTTGCCCTGAAGAAGGGAACCCTTTTAAAATGTACGATAACTAAATTGAACTAACTGATTTCAATGGTGGCAAGTATGAGATTGATTACAACGGAGAAACATTAAATTATAAGCCATAATCTGTTAAAACTTTATAACAAGTCCTATTGTCCAGAACATTCATCCTAAATTCACTTGCAATGAATTCCGCCTATATAAAATTTAAAGTGGCTTTAAATGCGCTTGATGCTTTTTCAACATCGGACAAAATATTATTCTTAGAAGCACTACTTTTTCAACTAACAATTGCTGGTCGAGGAATATGGTCAGATGATCAACCTTCGGATAGTGAAAAAACAGAAGCGCTTAAATGGTTAAATGAATTATCTCATAGAATTTGGAATATCCGGTTCGATCTGCTTCAAAGTGAAAGTAATGATATCATAATTCGGCTGTATGAAAACATGAAATTTTATGAAGAGCAATCTAATTTACTTAAAAGTCATTTGGTGCCAACAATATTATCCACATTTGAAAATTTTAGACAAAGGCTTAAATAATACTTTGAAGATATGGTTGAAGAAATAAAACGCTGTGGTGAGTGCGGAAGTGATTATTATTCGCACACTTCCAAAATGGAGAACCTTTGCCCTGAATGTTCACATCAGCTATATGGCTATGCAAATTGCGAACATCAGTTTGATAACATCCGCTGTATAAAGTGTTTTTGGGATGGCAGCACTTCCGGATATTTAAAGGTTTCACAATAATGACAAAATGCTATGCTTGGTAGGTCGTTCGGTCGAGCTTGAACTGTAAGCTCCCCTTATTTCCTGCTCGACAGTGTTAGATTTGTAACTTGGCATCGAGCAATGAATATTACTACATCGCGAATGCAACATCATTATCTGCAAAAGTGTTACATCCATATGACTCTAAAATTTGAAATTATAAAATTATTTGACCATCACAATCGGGGACAATTTATTGTCACTAGACAATTGAATTTCGAGGAAACGATTGAGGTAAAGGAAGAATCTTTACTAAACGGTATCCCTGTTTACCATTACCTGGAGATGTATCCGATTGCAAACGAACAGGGAAAATCACAGTTCGATATTTATATTTTTAGACCAACATTCAAACGCTTTCCAAAAGACTATTTTCAAGTAGGGCAAATCGTTGAACTTGTAACTCCGGATTAATCACCCAAATTATGATTCCAACTACACTTGAGGAGAAAATTCAAGAAGCTATTCCAAAATTATTGGATATGGCAAGAGATTTGACATGGAATAATATTTCAGGCAATTGCAAATTCATAGTGACAGAAATTAAAAACAACCAAGATAGCTTTCTTGAACAGCGAAAGCTGAATAAAAAAATGAACGACAAAAAAGTTCCCGTGACGCTTACTGAACTTACGCCGAAATTACAAAGGCTAAATGATATTGTTTACGACATCAACTTGCATATTTATAAGGCGACAAAAAATACGACCATAATTGACGTTCGTTACTATTCAAAGTCATCGCATGATCGAGACTACCAGGAAAAAGTTTTACATAAGCTACCTATGCTCCATTGCAAGGTTGCAATGCCGCCTTGGTTATCCGACAAAAAAGAGAAGTTTGATATAAATTGGAAACACTACGAAGGGCTGAATAGATTGAAACTAATCTGGCTGAAGCTAAAATTGAAAACTAAAAACTGCTAACATAAAACATTCTGCAATGCTAATAGATTATATGCGGCGATTAAGTACATATTAGTGGCATCCTGTTATCTGAACCCTTTTAGATTTTGTCTCTCGCAGTTCGAACCCACAAGTGTTTCTGTAACAATAAATTGCGCAAGGAGGTAAATACGATAGAAACTTCATTAAACTACAAACCCTTCAAATCCAACGATCTGAAGGGTTCATTTTTTATTGTCGGGGCGGCTGGATTCGAACTCTATCTTGCCGACCTGTTAGAAATACAAAAACTAAAATGGATACTTAGTATGCCTGGGAAACAAAACCCACTTCATGTTGCGAGCCGAAACTTTTAATATACGAGCTGGAATTGGTATTAGCCTGGATGTACCTGATCAACTTTTATTTAATAGCCTAGCGCCATAAGAATATTGGATGCGGTCTTCATCGTGGGCCCGAAACCCTCCCCCTTTTCCCACACCTCCCTGCGGGAGCACCCCTACTCCACCCGTACCCCAAGGGTACCGCGAGGGTAGTAAAGGCGCAGTTTTATAAACATGCACTTCCCACCTTCTGCTATTCAATCCGGGGCATTTATACATTCACAGCTCCACAGGATCAGCCAGATCCAATAATCGCCAATCCTGGTCATATCTAGCAATATGTGTCCATTTTAGCACAGGTATTGAATAACCCCAATAAACCAATGTAAATTCACTTATTCAACAAACCAGCCATGGCACAACAATGCGGACCTTTATTTTTTGAATGTACCTGGGACGACCTCACCTTCTACAAGATGGAGAGGCGCTATTTCGTACGCAAGAAAAGTCGCCTTACCCGCGAAAAGGTCCTCACACATCCGTGCTTTGCCAATACCAGACTGTATGCCAGTACCCTGGCCCTTGCTTCAAAGATCGCTTCTTCCATTTACAACGACCTCCCCATCGATTGGCGGCAGTTCTGGATGTACCGCGGCTTCACCGGCGAAGCCATGACCATGGTCAACAATGGCGCCACGCCGCAGAGCGCCTACGATCATCTCTGGAATACCTATGTCGAATATTGGGTACGCTACCAGCAAGCCACCGGCATCCAACTGAAAACAGGCCGCAAACAACAACCCGCAAAGCGTGGGAGGGATTATAACACCCGACTCAAACACCGCACAGCGAATCCAAAGCGCCGGCGCTACCGCAGGCTCATTGGCCGCAACCATTGGAAAAGCACCTACGACAATACGCCGGAATTAATAGAAAAGGAACGCAAACGCATAGCCCGGGCGCAAAAACTGGCCTGGCTGGAAGAACAAAGACACCAGGACCGCAGGAAGAAAGAGGAAGAACGTTGGCGAAAGATACAGTCCACCCGCCTCAAACCACCTCCTAAGTTGGTAGCATAAAAACGGATAAAGCAATACGGCTGATCAACTTTTATCCAACAACATATCGCTATAGGAGTATTGGAGAAGGTCTTCGTCTTTTATCTCAAATGCTTTGCGGTAATATTCACATTGTTCCTGTAACTTTTCCACGGGCAGGTCTTCCGTTTTATTACTGGCTTCTACTTCTACGAAGTTGCCCAATCCCTCCAGCTGATCAATATGAAACTTCACATTGCCGATGAAATAAATTTCCCGATTCTTTACTACGGTCACTTTAATACCCAGGGCATTTGTCAGCGATTGCTTTAAAGAAGCAGCATCAGGCACAGGTGTGAGTATGAAATCAGATTGTTTGGGCCCAGCCTGGTTGCTGCGCTGGTACCAGATGAGGTTGTTCTCAATATTGCCCTCCCGCAGTTTAAGGCGTCCATTGGGCACATTAAAGTAGGTATCGGTTTGCCGGTCAATGCCCCGGAATTCAGCTCCCCTGTTGAGCAGGTACTGCCTGATGTGGTCTGTTTTTTCAGTCCTGGCCTTTAATTCAATATTGATGAATGACATGGGGCAAAAGTATATAAGAACAATTTATGCTGTTTTTTTATATTTGGTACTTATTCTACCAAGGTCGACATGAAAAAAAATACCGATAGTAATGCGGGTGTAAAAGAGATCGCCAGGCGCGCCAAGGTGTCTACTGCCACTGTAGACAGGGTAATCCATAACAGAACGGGGGTCTCAGAAAAGACTAAAGACCGTATCAATAAGATCATCCAGGAACTGAATTACCAGCCCAATGTACTGGCACAAAGACTGGCCCTGGCTTCGCGGGGAACGCTCCGCCTGGCTGTATTACTACCTGCTATTTCAGAAGAAACGGAATACTGGAAAGCGCCGTTGGAAGGGGTGTTGAAAGCCGAATCGGAGGTCAAACAGTACCGGGTGCAGATCGAACGTTATTTCTTTGATCAGAACGTAAAAGCTTCCTTTGAAGAACAGGCGAAGCGCATCATGAAAGCTGAACCGGATGGCATCCTGGTATCTCCCACCTTTGAAGAGGAGTCAAAAGTGTTGCTCGCCTATTGCTCGGACAGAAATATCCCCTGCGTACTGATCAACTCCGATATATCGGGGTACGAAAGACTTTCTTATATCGGTCCGGAATTGTTTCACAGTGGTTATCTTTCTGCTCAACTGGTACACTATTGTGTGAAGAAGGGCGAAAAGGTAATGATTGCGAACATTGCACGGGAGATCGATAATAACTTTGCTATCCTCCGCAAAGAAGAGGGATTCCGTGCTTATTTCAAGGAAAACCTATCGGAAAAGCTGATACTGCCTTTCAACTCCACAGATACAGATTACAAGTCGGTTGCCGCCAAGCTTTCCAAATTATTTAAGACAGCCGAAAAGATCGGAGCGATCTATGTAACCAATTCGCGGGTTTCATTGGTAGCCAGGTGGCTGGAAGAAGCAGACAGGAAAGATGTGCTGTTGATCGGTTACGATTTCCTGGATGAGAATGTAAGTTATCTTGAAAAGGGGTTTATTGATTTCCTTATTTGTGAAAAGCCACAGGAACAGGGTTATCGTGGGATCATGACCTTATTCCAACGCCTTGTTTACTCGGCGCCGGTGGAAGAAAACTACCTGATGCCCATCGATATTATTACGCGGGCCAATTATAAATTTTACAGAAACTAAGCACCGGGGATATTTTTTTGCCCTATATTCGTGCACGTGCCCGTAAATTAGGGATCATCATCATAAAACCGGTTGCCCATGCACCGAACGATTGTCGCCATTGCTTTATTTGTGCTTTGTGGCTATTGTACCCAGGCACAGGTATTGGATATGAAAAAGGAGTATGCTGCTACCCTGCTGCAACTCACGAATGCATTGCTGAAGCTGCAAGTGCAGGACCGGAATGACGCACATTGTGGCGCTATTGCCTGCCGCTCCTGCAATGTATGGCATACACGGGCGGCAGAAGCTGTTTATCCCTTTTCGGTGGCGTATAAGATCACGGGTGAAGACCGTTATTTACAGGCGACTAAAAATGCCGGCGCCTGGCTGATCAGGCAACAGGAAGCGAATGGCAGCTGGAAGGAAACACCGGAGGAATGGACGGGTACCACTACCGACCAGTTGCTGATGATGATGCTGGCTTATGAACTCCTCAGCTCCCATTTTACAGCCAGTGAACGCAAAACCTGGGAGACCTCCATCCAACAAGCAGCGGATTATTTATACCAGGTGATGAAGCCTGAATTTGCCAGTATCAATTATGTAGCTACTACGACGGCTACGCTGGCCAAAGCCTATTCCTTCACACACAATCAACAACATTTACAGAAGGCCAGGGAACTGGCACACCGGACGATCTCCAAGATGGATGAAAGTGGTTTTATCAATGGCGAAGGTGGCCGGGGCATTGGCAATAAGCTGGGCGTGGACCTAGGTTATGAGATGGAAATGTCTTTGTGGGGATTGGGCCTGTATGCGCGAATAACCAATGATACGCTGGTAGACCGCTATGTAAAAGCTTCACTGAAAGAACATTTGTATTTTATCTATCCCGATGGATCGATGGATAATTCCTGGGGCATCCGGTCGAACAAATGGACCTTGTATGGAGGCGCTACTTCTGATGGATGCCAGGCTTTGTTTGCATTGTATGCGCAGGAAGATCCCCGTTATGCCACCGCCTCGCTGAGGAACCTTCAATTTCTTCGCACGAATATTTTACCAGAAGGACTGATCGGCTACGGCCCGCATCATTACCGGGCATTGCGTATCGCCCCCTGTATCTATCCCAGTTTTACGAAAGCTAAAAATCTTGCCATGGCGTATGAACTGGATAAAGTGTCCAGGCATGCTGCTGCGCCCATACCATCAGATAGTGCGGGCTGGATGAAATACTTTCCAACGTTGGATCTGGTACAGGTAAGAACGAACAACTTCATGGCTACTATAACGGGCTATCGCTATAAAGACCAGGCGGCGGGCGCCCGGAGTAAATATATGCACCGGCCAAATGGGGGCACGCAATCCTATTTATGGATGAAGGATCATGGAGCGCTGCAGGTATCGAGTGTAACGAGCTATTCACGTCCCGAACCAATGAGCTTTCCGGAAGCACCGGGGGTGGAATGTCTTACACCTCAGATCTTCTACAAGGATACCACGGGCTATTTCACGAACCTGTATGAGTTTGACAGTCGCCTTTCCACCCGACAACTGGGTAAACATCTTTTTCAGGTAGAAGCCAGTGGCGAGTTGAAGAACAAAGATTGGATCAACGGTGCGGTAGCTTATACCATTATTTATGTTTTTGCAGATGACTATATCGAGAAAACCATTCGCTTAACTTATCACGATGCCTTTCCGGTGATTACGGTTCGGGAGCCTTTTGTAGAGAATGAAGGTACCGTGTTCAGCCAGGTGGATAGTGGATGCCTGATGATACAAACGAGGCAGCACAAGCTTTATTTTGGCATTACAGGTGGTGAGGGGAAGTTGTATGGGGGAAGAAATGCAGCGCATTTTTGGATGCCCTACCCTGCTATGATGGCGTATCCTGTGGAAGTGGAGATAGCGCCGCCGGTGAATGGATTTATGAAAGAGGTTAAGTATAAGATATGGATTGGGAAATAGATTGCGGGATGGCCGGCAACTGAAAGATTTCATAAAGTAGGTGAGCTGGGCGTAAAGAATCGTGAAATTTATTTGTTCTTTTGAATTATTTTATTAGATTCGTGCACGTGCCCGGTATCTTATCCTACGCAAACATTCTTTTCCATTCAACCTTATTTGCTCCCGTTACGGGATTTTATTTTCTCTCTTTTCGGGCACGTGCCCGAATAAATGAAACACCGCCGTTGATATGATGAATTATAGTGACCGTATGTGCTGCGCCTACCTCTATATTATCTCAAAATATGGCTATCCTCCACCAGTGAAGGATACGGTGCAACATATCGGAGAAATGGCGGCCCTTGGATTCAGACATATTGAGCTTGAAGGTATTGGAGGGGACAATATTGAATATCTATTCACCAACCGTGCTTCGATCGCGGAAGGATTGAATAAACATGGCTGTACTGTACCTGTTTTGTGTCTTGTACTGCCACAGCTTGGTTCAGGAAAATCCGCAGAGCGATCCAGGAGCCTGGAGCTTTTTGAAAAGGGCTGTATTACAGCAGGCGCACTGGGTGCTGAAGGCGTATTGGACAATGGTCCGCTGTTGCCGCTCAGCTATCCTGCTGATATGCCGGTGATGCGGCATTATAATGATGAAGTATTGGGCAAATTACTACCTCCGCCTGATCTTGACTGGAACCTTTATTGGAAGGAATTGACGGGCACTTATCGTGAAGCCTGCAGGATTGCTGCAAAGTATGGGTTAACGTATCACCTGCATCCCTGTGAGGGAAGTCTCACGGCCAGCACGGATGGGTTCATCAATTTTTCGGAAGCAGTGGGCGCCGCAAACCTGTATTTTAATCTTGATACGGCCAACCAGTATTTCCTGAAGGAAAACCTGTCGCTGAGTGTGTTGAGACTTGCGCACCGGATCAGTTATATCCATCTATCGGATAATTCGGGCAGGCAGGTGGAACACCAGGTTCCGGGCGATGGCACTATTTACTGGGATGGTTTCTTTTCCACTTTGCAGGCGGTTGGTTACAAAGGCAGGATTGCCATTGATGTGGGAGGGGCTGAAACAAATATTCAAAATATAGACAAGGCTTATCAACGATCGGCTGGCTGGCTTGATCAACAGATCAACCGGTATTTATCATAAAAAAAGGTTCATGGCAATGTTGGGTAAATTTTTCAGGCAGGGTTCTATTTTAGTCGCTATGGTATGGTGTACGGCCATCCCTGCCAGCTATGCGCAGCAGTACAATATCACGCATTCTGGTGCTATGGGTGATGGTGTGACAGACAATACGGCCTTTATTCAAAAGGCGATAGATTCCTGCACTGTAACAGGTGGTACGGTCTATTTTCCTGCCGGCACTTTCTTATCGGGCACAATCGTACTGAAGAGCAATGTGACACTTCATCTATCAGCGAAAGCTGTTTTGCTGGGCCAGCCAGCTACAAAGCATTACCCTTACCAGCAGGCTGGTATTCCTTTTTATGGTGAAGACTGGGCCAGGCAAGCACTGATCTTTTGCAAGAACCAGGAGAATGTAAAGATCGAAGGAGAAGGGGTGATAGACGGACAAGGCGCTTCCTTCGTTATCAATACCATCAAGAAGCCAGACCGCTACAAAGACCGCCCCTACCTGCTTTGGTTTGCCGGTTGCAAGAAAGTAACTGTTACCGGAGTAAGGTTGAGGAATTCTGCTTTCTGGATGCAGCATTACCTGGGTTGTGAGCAGGTATTGATCGATGGGATCAATATCTGGAACCATTCGAACAAGAACAATGATATGATCGATATTGATGGATGCCGGTATGTAACGATCTCCAATGTAACAGGAGATTCTGATGACGATGGCATCACGATCAAGAGTACTTCAACGAAGATCTCTGAATATATTACGATCACGAATTGCATACTGAGCAGTCACTGCAGCGCACTTAAGTTTGGCACTGAATCTACAGGTGGTTACCGGAACATTGTGATCTCCAACACGGTGATCAAACCTTCTGCGCAGGTAAGCACCATTTATGGGCGGCCGGCGGGTATCAGCGGTATAGCCCTTGAAGTAGTAGATGGGGGCATTATGGAAAACATTTCAATCAGCAATATGGTGATCGAAGGACCAGAAGTGCCGCTGTTCATCAGGCTGGGTAACCGGGCCCGCCAGCACATTGCTTCAGCACCTACCCCAGGTATTGGCAAGTTAAAAAATATCAACATCTCGAATATAGTAGCTACAGGCGCCAACGATATTGGCTGTTCAATTTCAGGGCTCCCCAAAGCGCCTGTTGAAAATATATCGCTGCATAATATCAGCATTGAAATGAGTGGCGGTGGGACAGCAGCGGATGCGCTGGCGGTACCGGAGGAAAAAGAAGTGGACTACCCGGAAGCCACGATGTTTGGCAAGCTGCCGGCCTATGGCTTTTTTATTCGTCATGCTGCAGATGTGCGGTTATCTGATATCAGGCTGCGCTATAAAACGGCAGATGCCAGACCTGCTTTTGCTGTTTCGGGTACGAATGGCTTTACACTGAAGGGGCTGAATGTACAAAGTACCGCGACCACGGAAGCTGTAGTAGTGGTGAAGGAGAGTAAGAACGGGATCGTGGAAACCAATGTTCCTGAATTCCCTGCGCGCCGGCTTGTTAAACAGGATCAACAAAGTGTTAATATCAAATTGATAAAATAGAATTTGCATACATTAAATAATGGCATGAAGCACCGTCTTCCATATCTGTACCGTTTGACCCCGCTTATGTTGCTGCTAACGCTGTTGGCAGGTAGCGACAGGGTATTTGCGCAGGAATCACCTGCAGCGCTTTCGCTCGCCAGGCAGGTAGCGGACCGGTTTATTGCTGATACACGCTTTGATCTTGTATTTGAACCGCAGGAAGAAGTGCTGGGGATGCAGGTAATTGACTTCAGCCACCTGGCATTGCAAACTGGCCAGCGCGCCTTTGCGTTGCGTTATTCCCAGGTTGGCGCAGACACCAATGTACGATTTGGTGTAAGCAGTGCTTCGAATATAAAAATATGGCTCAACGATGTGCTGGTGTTTGAACAGCAGGCAGGCATCACCTCCACTCCCAGAGAGGTGGCTTATGGAAAGTTTAGGTTCAGCAAGTATTTTACTGCGCGCCAACAAAAAGGAACTAACAAATGGCTGATCCTGTTGGAAGCTGCCGCTCCTACTGCTCCGGTTGTATTGGTGCGGCCACAGACTGTAGGGGATGATCTTGATCTTTCTGTTGGCTTTAATAGTACAGCAACAGGGGGGTCCTGGCTATTTGCCGGGCCTTTTGCCAATGGAAGCTCCTCTCCCCTTCCTACGTCGATGAAGTTCCCTGATTTACCTGGTACAGACCTGTATAGCTGGCAAAAAGCGCCCCAGCGTTTGCTTCCCGCTTTAAGGATCGACTCTACAGCTGCCTATCAACGGGAGTCGTATGCCAACTGGCATTATTCGCATGGGATCGCTGTATGGAGTATTCTTCAGTTGGCACGAGCAACAGACGATGCAGGATACAATGGATTTGTAAAAAAGTATACGGACTTTGTCCTCAACAACAGCCCCTATTTCAAATACCAATATGAGCAGCAACACGCTTACCGGGGAACACTGCACCGTTTGTTCCGCCGTACGATGCTGGATGATACAGGCGCTCCTATTTTACCTTTTGCGGCACAATATGCAAAAACAGATAATACAGCACTGAAAGCACTGGTGGATACCATTGCACAGGTGGTACTAAAAGAACAGCTGCGGCTGCCGGATGGTACTTTCTGCAGGCCAGAACCGGAGGCTTTTACGGTGTGGGCGGATGACCTGTTTATGAGTGTGCCTTTTCTTTCTACCATGGCGAGGGCTACGGGGGATAACAGCTATTTTAATGAGGCAGCCAAACAGGTACTGCAATTTCAGCAATACCTGCTCGACGAAAAAACAGGCTTGTACAAGCATGGCTGGTTTAACGCCCGCCGGGAAAAAGCGGTAGCGTTCTGGGGCCGGGCCAATGGCTGGATCGTATGGGCCACAGCCGAGTTACTGAATGTATTGCCAACACAACACCGGGATTATCAAAAAGTGCTGAAGGCTTTCCGGCAACATACGGCTGCGCTTGTAAAATGTCAGTTGCCGAATGGCATGTGGCCACAGCTGCTGAACCGCCCTGACTCTTATGCAGAAACATCCTGCACAGCCATGTTTACACTGGCCATTGCCAGAGGGGTGAGCAAAGGATGGTTGCCGCAGGCCTATAAAAAATATGCCTTGCTGGGTTGGCAGGGTGTGGCGCGGAATGTTGAGGGGAATGGTCTTGTTCATGGCATTTGCCGGGGCACAGAGATCGGGTTTGATGAGCAATTTTATCTGGACCGTAAACAACTGGATAATGACCCCAGGGGACTGGGAGCCGTTATCACTGCTGCTATAGAAGTTTCAAAATTGGATCAACAAAAAAACAAGGTTCACCGTTGAAAAAAGCATTGCTGCTATACACACTGGCCTGCTGCCTGCTTTGTGCCTGCTCTTCCGGGAGTAGCCATGGCGGACAGAATAGGCTGTTTGATATGGGCAGTGACAGTTCGGCCATTGCTCCGGGATATACCCGGGTAGGTCCGGCTGATGCTTATGACGCACAACGGGGTTATGGCTGGCTGGTAAAACCAACAGCTGCGTTTGATTCCATGTATAGTAAGTTGCCCGATAGCTTATTGAGGGATGGCGTAACTGGTACGGATAGCCTCGTTTTCAGGGCTGATGTCCCCAACGGTAATTATTTTATCACGGTCGTAATGGGGCATCACCGGACGGACAAGATGTTGTTGCACGTTGCAGTGAATGGAGAAGTGATTGCCGACAGTGTGGGTACTCCCTGGTTTCGCCTGCCCTATAAAAGCATCCGGAAAAAAGTAAGGATCACGGATAATAAAGCCGTCATCAGTATAGGTGGCGCGCCGGCAACACCGGTAGGTATTTTCAGTATTGAGTTAAGACCTGCTACAGCGATACAGGATATCCCTTTTACGGACAAAAGTCCTGAACAGGACACAGCTGCAGCAGCCCAATTTGCGACCCAACTCGTTCTGGTTATAGGCAATAGTAGCAATCCCGAGGCGGCCATCAACCAGTTGCACTCTGTTCGTCAATACCTGCAAGCCTGCCGGTATTACAACGAGGGCGGCTGGGGATGGGCCACCAGGAAAACAGGTATGAATCAAATTCAGCGGATGTATACATCGGCCGATCTGCTGGAGCAGGTGGTGGCAGACCCTGCTGATCCGCTTTATTACAAAGCCTTGTACTTGCTGGCCAGGATCCATTACTGGCTTTACCAGGAGGATGACCAGTTGCTGCCGGATAGTAAGGCAAGTATCTACTTTAAAGAATTAGCTAAGGCTTTCCCTGATCATGAAGTGATACAAATGTATCTGGGGAAGCAAATACCAACAGATTTTAAGGCCGGCGATACGACAGGTATTCCACGGTGGGCTGTGCTGCAATATGAAGCCATGACAAGGATGCAGCAGGTGATACGCTGGTGGGTAGAGGAAAAGCAAGCAGCCAACGGAGAATTGGGTGGCAAGTTTGGGGATGATGTAGAAATGCTGCGGTGGTGGCTTCCAGCCGTGGTAGGCGCCGATGATGCAGTGGCACGGAAGGGATACACGCGGATTGCAGATGGCATCTGGAACAGTGATCTATTGTATCGTGGATATTCAAAAGGGGTAGATGATGTAGAGCATTCTGCTGAGTTGTTCAGGGATTCACATCCGGGCATGTTTATGATCAGGTATGGTGATCCGGCTTATGTTGAACGGTGCATGATCAGCATGCAGCATTTCAGGGATGTATGGTCGGGAATCACCCCTGCAGGGCATCGTCATTTTAGATCTTATTATTTGTCGGCAACGGAAGCCTGGGCGCAGGCTCCTTATGGTGTGGATGTCCCCTTGAATGCTCGGGCGCTGTTGCCTGGCTTGTGGACTGCCTGGTACAATCAAAATCCAACCATTCTACAACTATTCACGGAATGGTCGAATGCCTGGATAGCAGATGCGGCCAGCACCAGGAATGGCAAGCCTGCCGGTGTTTTTCCTGCCGCAGTACACTTTAGTGATGACGGGTTTGGAGACAAGTGGTATGATCCTCAATTAAAGTATGATTATTATAACTGGGACCACCTGGGTCATGTAAGTGAATTGTATTATCATTTATCGGGTATGTATTACCTGACAAACAATAAGCATTTCCTGGAACCGGTGAATGAAGCTGCTGCACTTATACGGAAAGCCCGTACCGATGCCCCCGATAAAGACGCCACAAAGGGTTCGGCCGCCTGGGCAAAAAACATATTGCTGGAAGGTGGAGAAGACAAGACTGCCGGGGTGCATCCCCTGGGGCAGGTATTTGCAATGACAAGATTACTAAGTGGACAACAGGATTTTGACAGCCTGGTGAGTGAACTGGCATCTCCTTATAACAAATATTCCATCACGGCTAAAGTGACAGACCTACTGGAAGGTTTTACACCAATTCTTGCCTCGCTCCGCTACAATTTTCCGCTACTGACAAGTGAAGTAAAATTTACTGACAGAGTATATGTTCGGGGCAGTGATCTGCTTACAGGAATGTACACGGGGCATTTCGGCAGAGGTTTTGAGTTTCCGGCAATGGTGGCTACCTGGAAAAATACAGGGGCCGCAGTGTCTGTATTCGTACGCAGTGGTGATGCTAAGTCAGCAGTAGTATCGCTTTATAACCGGGTAGCGGAAAAGACTGTTGAAATGAATACCTGGCGGTTGGCGCCGGGCAGCTATCAACTCTCCATTGGCACAGACAGCAATGATGATCTGCAGGCGGAAGAAATATTAACAAATAAGGAGGTCACCATCAATGAAAGGGTTGGCCGGATCGAAGTGCCCTTGCCTGCTAAAAAAGGCGTGGTGTTGAAGCTCCGTCAAATCAATGCGGCTACGGGTGTGGATGGAAACAGGGCCGATGTAGCCATCAGCGAAAGAGATATTACAATGGGAGATAAACCGGTGAAAGCCGGTGAAATGGCAGCGATAGCGTGCACTGTGCACAATATCGGTCGCGTGGCTGCCAGGGATATCACCGTACAGCTGATGGTGGATGGCAAAATAACGGATTCACAGGTGATACGGTTGATTGAAGCGCCCAATGACCTGGAACCACGGGTGCAGTTTGCCCGCCTTGCCTGGAAAGCAACGGATGGCAAACATCTTATTACTATCAAGACAATATTCAAGGAAAAAGAAATAACTACGGTGAATAATGAAGCAACGATGGAAATAGCCATTCCTTATTCACCCTCAACTGATCATCCATGATGGCAAGGACACTGATACCGGGTTTGTTTTTTCTGTTGCTGTTGGGCACTACCAAAGCCAATACGCTACCGGTATTGCCGTACCCGCAACATGTAACAATCGATCAAGCCGCACTTAGTTATCCCAGCAAGCTCCGGTTTCAGTCTGTTGGTATAAATGCTGAAGTGAAGGAAAGGCTCACAGGTCACTGGAATAATTTTGTATCGGGCCTCTCCCACCCTGTGGCTGGAACTGCTACGGTATCGCTGGTGCTGCTGGGGAAGGATGCGCAAAGAGATAAAGCTTTGCAGGAAAAAGCAGGCGCCGCATTCCAGCAAATTGGCCAGGAGGGTTATGTGTTGATCCTGAATGAGCAGGAGCGCACAATCGCCGCACATACTGAAGCAGGGCTTTTTTATGGTTTGCAAACGCTGAAGCAGTTAACGAGGGCACAGTGGAACCATGCTGTGTTAATTACCGACTGGCCGGCATTTGCCACGCGGGTGATCTATGACGATATCAGCCGGGGGCCTATTTCCACGGTGGCCTATGTAAAGCAACAGATCGAACGGATGGCCGAGCTTAAGATTAATTATCTCTCTTTCTACATTGAGCATGTGGTGCAGCCCGTTTCCTACCCTGATTTTGCACCAGCCAATGGCAAGCTTACGATCGCACAGATCAAGGAACTTTCGGCTTATGCGGCAAAATATCATATGCAGCTGATCGGAAGTTTCCAATCTTTTGGCCATTTTGATAAAATACTTGCGCTGCCGCAATACAAGTCGATGGGAGAAACGAATACACTGATCTCACCGCTTGATCCGAAGGCCAGGAAATTCCTGGAAGAAGTGATCGGTGAATTGTGCGATGCGTTCAGTGCACCGTGGTTTAATGTAAACTGTGATGAAACTTTTGACCTGAATAAAGGAAGGTCGAAAGCCTATATAGATAGTATTGGCCCTGCCCGTTTTTATTCCGACCATATGAAGTTCCTGTATGATGTGGTAACGAAGCATCACAAAAAAATGATGATGTGGGGAGATATTGCGTTGCAGTACAAGGAGATCCCGGACATGTTGCCGCGTGATATTATTTACCTGACCTGGGAATATAGCGACCAGCAGAGTTATGCCCGGTGGATACAACCTTTCGCAGACCGCAAACTGGAGTTTATGGTTTGCCCGGGCATACTCAATTCTTACCGCCTGTTTCCAGACATGGTGATGGCCAAAGCCAATATTGCGGGCTTCCTGGCTGCGGGAAAACAGCAGGGCGCTACGGGAGCTTTCACCACTATCTGGGATGATGGCAGCACCTACCTTTTTTCGGGCGACTGGTATGGGGTGTATGCTGCCGCTGAAAAAAGCTGGAATATCGACACGCTGCAGGACGGTTCCTTTGACAGCCGGTATGAGGTCAATGCATATGGAACCAGCAATGGAGGTTATGTGAAAGCCTTGTTCAAATTAATGGAACTAAGGGGGCTGAAGCTGACCTATAATCTTAATGAGTTGTTGTGGCAACAGGTGCTGCTCCCTGAAAAGGGGAAAAAGATGTTGCTGAACAATGCCTCTGTGCCGGCAGCCAATGGAATACTGCAGGAAGCATCGAAACTGATAGTCAGTGCTGCTCCTCTGTGGAACAAAGATGATGCGCGCACCTTGCAACATGCCGTTCAACAGTATCAAATTGTTATGGACACGCGTACTACGCTCGCGCAAACGGTGAAGCATTACCAGGAGGCACAAGGATTGGTAGCTGCGCGTCCACAGGAAGCGAAGGCCTTACTGAGTTCTACAGCAAAGACCATCCATGCGCTGGCCAGCCGTTACGTAGCTATGAAAGACCGTTACCGTGCTGCGTGGAAACGGGAAAACCAGGACTATTGGCTGAAGGAGGTTTTGCTGCCCTATGATAAAAAGATTCAGGACCTACGTGAGCTTGAAGCGGCTTTGTTGTCTGCGGCGGCCACAACCAGCAAACAGGCTCCCCTGCCACCCACTGATAGTATACGGCTTACTATAGCAGAAACGCGGTTTAGTTATTTCCAGAACTGGATGCTGACAGGTCCATTCCCGGGAAGTGACAAAGGCTCTGTACCAGCTTTTCTGTATGCCGAGAACAGTGAGTACAATAAGCCCCCTTCTCCAGGAGACTTTACGATGTACCAGGGAAAAACGTATCGCTGGCACAAGTTTGCCGCTCCCAACGGAGGCATCATAGACCTCGATGAACGTTTTGGCAAAAACGTGCACAGCAGTGCTTATGCCTATTGCAATATCACGGCGAAAGATGCTGCTGTTGTGGCATCATTTCTATCGGCCCCGGCAGGTGCTGAAGTGTTCTTCAACGGAGTGCAGGTAACGGCAGTGCCAGGCACAGATAAGGTAGCCGGCGAAAAGAAGTATCCCTTATCCTTTAAAGCTGGCATCAACCATTTATTGCTGAAGATACCGCAAGGCGCCGCCCCCTGGCAGTTTACGTTCAGGCTGGCAGCTGACATCAACGTGATCAATCAGAAACATAAATATCAGACTAATCCCCAAAACAAAGTATATGAAGCTGAATAACGGTTTGCTGTATGTTTTTTCGTTTGTCTTTTTACTTTGTTCGCTCAATGTAAAGGCACAGGTAAAAAAAGAAGAAGTGCTGCTGGCGATTGACCAGATGGCTGGTTATGTATCGAATGTATTGCTGGATGAGGAAGGAAAGTCGCGCTGTGATTACAATCTCACAGAAGGCAAATGGTATCCGTATGAAGTGCCCTGGCATACGGGACAGGCGGTGTATTCGCTGCTGGCGGCTTATAAACAAACAGGTAAAAAAGCTTACCTGGATGCAGCGATCAGGGGCGGTAATTTTTGGGCCAGTCTGGAGATCAAGGATCACCCGGTAATGAAGGGTATGGTAGCGGGTGTGCATGGAGATGCGCTGGGCGATGAATTTATTGTATTTGCCACTATCTCCGATGGTACGCCTGGTATTTATGAGCTCTCACGGGTGACCAAGGATAAGCGTTATGCACAGATCGCTACCAATGCGGCCGCATGGATGTTGAAGAACATGTATTACGCAGAGAAAGGAGTTTGCTATGACAATATCGACGCCAAAACGGGTGAGGTATTGAAAGAGTATAGTCCTTTCTGGAAACAGAAGGATAAAAAGGACCAAAAGCTGTTTGACGTTTCTCGTCCCAATACGGAAGGCTGGTTATTTAAAGATGCTTATGAATTTTCGGGAGATAAGAAATTCCGGGACGCCTATATCAACTTGTGCAATAGTCTGCTTGAGAAACAGGGACCGGAAGGTGTGTGGATGCAATTCATGCCCAATTTCATAGAAGAAAAATCTTTCCATCCGCGGTTCTCTTTATGGTATGCGGAGTCACTTATTCAAGCCTATAAACTGACACAGGACAAGAAATACCTGGAAGGGGCTGCCAAAACAGCGCGGGCATTTGTAAAAGCGCAGCAGAAAGACGGGAGTATTTTTTACGATAATTATATGAGCGACCGGCAGCCTGATAAAGGTTCTGTTACGGGCTCTGCGGTTGCCTTAGCTGGTATTGTGTGGATAGAGCTGTCAAAATATGGCTATAAAGAATTTGACAGCAATATTGAAAAATCAGCCCAGTGGCTGGTCAACAACCGGTATGCACAGGATCATCCAGACCCCAACCTGCGCGGTGCAGTACTGGAAACCAGAACACGATTCAGGAAAGGGAAAGTGTGGCTGACGAACAGGGATATTGGTACCAGCTTTGGGCTCCGCTTTTTGGTTGACTATATGAATTTCAACGCCAAATAATATAACCCCACATTAATTAACTGCCTAAATACTTGCACATGAAACGATTCATCAACAATCTGCTGACACCTGTTTACTTACTGTTAGCAGTGTTTGTATTGCCAGCTTTTTTTACGCCTCTGATGGCCCAGTCAACGAGCGGCTTTGTAAAAGGGCAAATTACGGATGGTGACGGGAATGCCCTTCCCGGCGCTTCTGTAACTGTAAAAGGAACCACCAACAGTGTGGCCACCGACCTTACCGGCAATTTCACGTTGTCGAATGTGGGTGAAGGGAAGCAAACGATCCTCGTCAATTACATGGGTTATGCGCCTGTAGAGAAGGAAGTAACAGTGAAGGTGGGACTTACGTCTTCGCTCAGTTTTAAACTAACCACCCTTAGTAAAAGCCTGACCTCGGTAACGGTGGTAGGCGCGCGGGAAGGGCAGGCCAAAGCGCTCAACCAGCAAAGAAGTGCGGACAATATCAAGCAGGTGATCTCTGCCGACCTGATGGGGCGTTATCCTGATCTGAACGTGGCAGAATCGATGCAGCGTTTGCCGGGTGTAACGATCGGCCGGAACAGCAGTGGCGAAGGCGCTACGGTACAATTGCGGGGAACGCCGGGCAATTTTACCAATATCAATGTGAACGGTGAACAGATCATGGGCACACAGGAAGACGGATCGAGAAATGCGCAGCTGGATGTGATCCCTGTGAATGTTCTTGCTTCCATGGAAGTGATCAAAACACTGACTCCCGACCTGGATGGTGATGCCATTGCCGGCCAGATTAATATGAAATCGCCTACGGCTACCTCTTTACGCCCAAAGGTGGCGCTTGACCTGGGAACGGGTTATAATAATCTCCGGAGCAACCTGAATGCGATCGGCAATGTATCGCTCAGTCAACGTTTCTTCCCTTCGACCAGCAGTCCCAATGGCAGGCTGGGCATTATGGCCACCGGTAGTTATTTCAAAACAAAAAATGGCTATGATGAGATCAGGGCACAGGTGTGGGAAGAAAAAGATTATGGTAAGGGGAAAATATATTTCCCAACAGATGTACGCTTGTTGTATGTTGAAAACGAACGTACGAGAACAGGAGCATCTTTAACAGTAGATTATAACTTCAATGCCAAGACCAGCATTGTAGCGAACCTGATGTATGCTGACCATGACAACGACCTGATCAGGTACCGTAAACGTACGCGTATGCAGAGCAGCCGCACGACGCAGAATACTGATGGTGAATATGTAACTACCAGGGGCCGCGGCTACAATGAAATAAAATCAGCTACAGAAAAGAACAGCAACCTGAACTTTAATGTAAGTGGCGAAACCACACTGGGCAGCCTGAAGCTGGATGCGGGTATCTCCATGAGCCAATCTGAATTCAAAAACCTGTCGGGCATCTACAATTTTATTACAGCCGATATTCCACTTCGGATAAAAGATATTTCTACCGATTACCTTTCACCTTATGTTTCAGACTGGAAAAACAATACAGCTCTTTATACTTATAATACGGTGGAGCGGGATTGGTGGACTACCAATGGTAAGAATTTCACAGCCCGACTGAATGCTACTTTGCCTTATACGCTGGGAAAAAATTCTTCTTCGTTGAAGGTGGGTGGCAAGTTTAAGCGCATGCACAATATCCGTTTCCGTCCTGACAATACTATTGTGACCACGTATGCAGGTGCAGCTGCTGCTGGTAACCTTGGTAATTTTGCTGGTGAATCAGAGGTATCTGACGACCTGCTGGATGGAAATACAAATTTTGGTCTGGGTGTGGATAAGAACAAGACGATCAGTTTCCTGGATGCGAATCTGGGCAGCAGCCTCTTCCCTATCAATGTGCCGGCCACCAGGATGAGTATTGACTCTTATTTTTATGATGCGGTAGAATCAGTAAGCTCTGTCTATGCCATGAACAGGATCCAGTTCAAAAAGCTAATGTTCCTGGCCGGTGTACGTATAGAGTCCACCAAGGTTGATTACAAAGGTAATATCATAGCACAGGATAAAGACGGCATCTGGATATCAACTACCCCCAATCAGAAAAAGAACGATTATGTGAAGGTGTTGCCCAATATCCAGTTCAAGTATGACCTTGATAAATCATCACTGATCCGCGCTGCCCTTACCTATGGGTATTCCCGTCCCAACTTTGTGGACCTTGTTCCCGGTCGTGTGACGAGCATTCTGAGTGAGACGGTAACAGACGGTAACCCCGAGCTGAAACCTGCTTCTGCAGCCAACTGGGACCTGATGTATGAGAAGTACCTGGGCAACCTGGGTATCCTTTCTGCGGGTGTCTTCTACAAAAGGATCAATAACTTCCAGTACAACAGTGTAACGACACTGGCAGGTAATGAATTTGAAAATGCAGCTAACTATACCGGCTGGAGATGGTTCAGAACGCTGAATGGCGATAAGGCAGATGTATTTGGTATCGAGCTGAATGCACAAGCCAACCTTACCTTCCTGCCCGGCATTCTGAAAGGTTTCTCTGTACTGGCCAATTACACGTATACACATTCAAAAGCAGATGCACAATTCAGGAAAGGCCTTCGTCTGCCTGGTCAGGCCGACCATACGGCCAATGCTTCCCTGTCATTTGCTTATAAAGGGTTTTCGATCCAGGGCAACCTGAATTACAACAGTGCTTATACGGTATTACTGGGCGATAAAGACGCTACGGATGTTATCAGGCATGACCGGATACAAGTAGACGTTAATACGTCTTACCGTATCAACAAAATGTTCTCGATATATGCAGAAGCGCTCAACCTCACCAAGGCTCCGCAACTGGACTACTATGGAGAAAGGGACAGAATGTATCAAAAGCAATTTTATTCTTTCTGGGGCCGTGCGGGTGTAAAGATGAGGTTTTAAGCGAGGCAACAAGGCACCGAGGCAACGAGAAAGCCTGGACAGTCTTCTTTAGAAGCCTTTGACAGAGTTTATCCCGCTCTGCGGGACTCAGGCTGACATTTCAATAGCCGATGCAATGATCGTACATCATCATTAAATATAAAGAACATCGTTTATCATGAAAGAAGGAATTGCAGATCAGTTAAGAGTAAAAGTGTATAGCAACAGGAAAGAACTGGGAGCAGATGCAGCTACGATGGTAGCAAATAATATCAACGCATTATTGGCACAGCAGGAAAATGTAAACATGATCTTTGCCGCTGCAGCTTCGCAGCTTGAATTCCTGGATGCACTTATTGAAAAAGAAGTGGACTGGAGCCGGATAAATGCTTTTCATATGGATGAATACATCGGTTTACCGCAGGGGGCCAGTCAGCAGTTTGGCTATTTCCTGAATGAAAAGATCTTTCATAAGGTTCCATTCAGGCAGGTATTTTACCTGAATGGCCAGGCTGCCGATCTGCAGGCAGAATGTGCGCGATATGCATCGTTGCTGGAGGAACATGCACCGGATATCACCTGCATGGGGATTGGTGAGAATACACATCTTGCATTCAATGATCCGCATGTTGCGAATTTTAATGATCCTGCGCTGGTGAAAGTGGTGGACCTCGATGAAGCCTGTAAGCAGCAACAAGTGAATGAAGGCTGTTTTGCAGAGGTGAGCGAGGTTCCGAATGATGCCTTCACACTTACAGTACCAGCTTTACTGAAAGCCAGCACTATTTACTGTATGGTGCCGGGAAGTACTAAAGCAGACGCGGTATATCATACACTTGTGAATGATATTTCTGAAAAATATCCCTCGACGATCCTCCGGACGCTGCCGAATGCCATCCTGTTCCTCGACCCTGCGAGTGCAGCGAAGGTGCAGCAGCTTGCTGTGTGGAAGCCGATGGTAAATACTAATTAAAATTATTCGCCATGGAGTCAGGAACGGTTAATGACTTGTCGAAACATCATGCGCTTATTTCCAACCTGTTTCGCTGGCCATCTTCGCCAGCTGAATGGGACCAATACCGGTTGACGCAAGCACAGGTGGATCATTACCATGAGTTTGGCTATGTAAGCAATATCAAGCTGCTGGATGACTGGCAGATTGAACAGCTCAACGAAGAGCTGGCAGCGATCACGGATGCTACGCATCCGGGCAATGAATTGTTTTACCAATTCTATTCGAATGAATCGTCTGATGCCGATTCGGTATTGTTCCATGCGCTGGGCGCCTGGCGAATAACAACGGGTTTTCATGATGTGTTGTGGAACCCGGCCTTCGTGATGGCTGCCAGCCAATTGCTCGGAGATCAGGCGGTGCGCTTCTGGCACGATCAGTTGTTCTATAAGCCGGCCAAACATGGTGGTGTGGTAGCTTGGCACCAGGATTATTCGTACTGGACGCGCACCACGCCGATGCAGCACTTAACCTGCTGGACGGGCCTGGATGATGCGACTACGGAAAACGGCTGCCTCTATTACGTGCCTTATAGTCACCGCTGGGGATTGCTGGACAAACCTGAACTGGCCGGAGACATGGAAGGGCTGATGGATTACCTGTCGGATGAACAAAAGGCAGCGTTTAAACCAGTGGCCATTGAACTTAAAAAAGGATATGGCGCTTTCCACCATCCATTGATGGTGCATGGTTCTTATGCCAATCTTTCGCCGCGGTCGAGGCGGGCTTTTGTACTGAATGTATTTGCAGACGGTACCTTGTCCAATTCACCCAACGGAGAATTATTGCCGAAGACACCTGGCATACCACAGGGAGCGAAGATGGAGGGGCAGTTTTATCCGCTTTTGTATACGCCGTAGAACGGCAAAATTGACATATGGTGCAGGAAAGAATTACAGAACAGCCATCGCCTTACCGGCATCTTGAACAGCTGCCGGTGGCAGAAATAGTACAGTTGATCAACCAGGAGGACAGGACGGTGGCGATCGCTGTGGGGAAAGTATTGCCTCAAATTACGAGGCTGGTGACAGCTGCAGCAGCCAAACTGGAAGCAGGTGGGCGCTTGTTTTACCTGGGTGCCGGCACCAGTGGAAGGCTTGGTGTACTCGACGCCAGTGAATGCCCTCCTACCTACGGGGTACCAGAATCGCTGGTAACGGGCATTATGGCCGGAGGTGATGCAGCCTTAAGAACGGGCACGGAAGATGCAGAAGATGACCCGGAAGGAGGCTGGAGAGACCTGCAAATGCACCAGGTATCTGTGCAGGATATAGTGATCGGCATTGCAGCCAGTGGAAGTACCCCTTACGTAGCAGGCGCTTTGAAGGCCTGCCGGGCGCATGGGATCGCTACGGGGTGTATCGTCAATAATCCCGGCTCGGCCGTAGCAGCACAGGCCGATTTTCCCATTGAAGTGATCACAGGGCCTGAATTTGTAACGGGCAGTACCCGGATGAAAAGTGGCACGGCCCAAAAAATGGTGCTGAATATGATCTCCACTACGGTGATGATACGCCTGGGCCGTGTGCATGACAACAGGATGGTGCATATGCAGATCAGCAATGACAAACTGCTGGACCGGGGCGTTAAAATGCTGATGGAGAAATTGGGCATGACGGATTACACCACTGCGAAAGCGGCTTTACTGCGCTATGGCAGTGTGCAGGCAGCGGTTGAAAACCTTAAACAATAACGCATGGGAACAGAACGGCACGGAAAAAAGATCATCATCATTGGCGCTTTTTTCTTCATTTTCGGTTTTATTTCCTGGATCAACGGTACGCTTATCCCCTACCTGAAAATTGCCTGTGAACTGGAAGAATGGCAAGCCTACCTGGTCACATTTGCCTTTTATATTTCGTATACGATTATGGCCATGCCTTCGAGCGTTTTACTTAAAAGAACAGGCATGGTGAATGGCATGAGTACGGGGCTAATCGTTATGGCAGTGGGCTGCCTGGCTTTTGTACCGGCAGCACTGGCCCGCTCCTACTTGTTATTCCTGCTGGGATTGTTTATTGTAGGTACGGGCTTAACCTTGTTGCAAACGGCCGTGAATCCCTATATCACTTTACTGGGGCCGGAAAGTACAGCGGCACGCCGTATCAGTATTATGGGCGTATGCAATAAAGTCGCCGGCATACTGGCTCCGCTGATCATGGGCAGCATTATCCTGAAAAATTCAGATGGACTTATAAGTGAGCTCAATCGTCTTGCTCCTGCAGCAAGAACGATCAGACTGGATGAGTTATCAAGAGCAGTGATACTTCCCTATGTATGCCTTACGGTGATCCTGCTGATGGTGGCTGTAGCTATTCGCTATGCGCATTTGCCCGAGATCAATGTACCAGCTGCAACAGCCGGTAACACCAGCCCTGAAAAAAACATTGTACTTACGCCAGGTGTACGCCGGCAGTTTGTATTGGGGTTCCTGGCCATTTTTGCCTGCGTAGGCGCTGAAGTGATGGCGGGTGATACGATTGGTAATTATGGCTTGTACCATGGGATATCGCTGGATATTTCCAAAAGCCTCACCTCTTATACACTGGGCGGTATGATGATCGGCTACCTGGCTGGTATTCTGGTCATTCCCCGGTATGTATCCCAACAAAACGCCTTTTATTATTCCACGCTGGCAGGCCTTTTCTTTACCTTGCTGATCCTTATTCTTCCCGGTAAATACTCTATTTTCTCTGTTGCGCTGTTGGGATGTGCCAATGCCTTGTTGTGGCCGGCCATCTGGCCGCAGGCATTGAAGGGTTTGCAGGGTAATCTGTTGAACAAAGGATCGGCCATCCTGATCATGGGCATTGCCGGTGGAGCATTGCTTCCACTGGTCTATGGCTGGCTGGCCAAGGTATTCAATAATCAGCAGGCTTACTGGCTACTGGTTCCCGTGTACCTGTATCTCATTTATTATAGTTTAAAAGGCAAAAAACAAGCTTTAGCTTACCCATCATTGTCTGTAACATCATAATTATCCAAACATGCATCAAAAGTCAGGAAGTTACCGGTGGACCATTTGCGCCTTGCTCTTTTTCGCCACAACGATCAATTACCTTGACAGGCAGGTGTTGGGATTGCTGAAACCAGTGCTGGAAAAGGAGTTCAACTGGACGGAAAAGGACTACAGTTATATAGTAATGGCCTTTACGGCTACGTATGCACTGGGGCTGGTGGTATTCGGACGGTTCATTGACAAAATCGGCACCAAACTGGGGTATACTATTTCTGTAACAGTTTGGAGTATTGCTGCGATGCTGCATGCAGTGGTAAAAAGTACCCTGGGCTTTGGGATTGCGCGTGGTGCGCTGGGCATTGGGGAGTCGGGCAATTTTCCTGCTGCTGTTAAAACCGTGGCGGAGTGGTTTCCCAAAAGGGAAAGGGCATTGGCTACGGGTATATTTGATTCTGGCGCCAATATCGGAGCCTGCGTAGCGCCGATCCTGGTACCCTGGATATTGGGGGCCTATGGTTGGCGGGAAGCATTTATCATTACAGGCGCTATCGGGTTTTTATGGCTCATCGCCTGGCGGATATTCTATGAGCATCCGGATAAGCATAAGAAAGTAACGAAAGAAGAACTGGCCTATATCCGAATTGATGATGAGGCTGCAACACAGGAAGGCGCACTGGAAGCAGCGCCAATCAAATGGACCCACCTGTTCAGACTGAAAGCTACCTGGTCTTTTATTGCAGGTAAGTTCCTTACAGATCCGATCTGGTATTTCTTTATGTTCTGGTTACCCTCCTATTTTAATACCACTTTTAACCTTGATCTTAAAAAGCCCGGTCTGGCGCTGGTGATCGTGTACTCAGCGGCCACAGTAGGCGCCATTGGCGGCGGTTTGTTGTCATCCTGGTTTATCCGTAAAGGCTGGACGGTATCCAGGTCACGCAAAACAGCGCTGTTCATCTCTGCGTTGCTGGTGCTGCCGATCCTGGCCGCCCGTTTTGCTACCGATATGTGGACGGCTGTCGCCTTGATCAGCCTGGCAATAGCCGGTAATGCAGCCTGGAGCGCTAACATTTATACCATAGTATCAGATATGCTGCCGAAAAAATCGGTCAGTTCTGTGATTGGTATCGGGGGAATGGCAGGCGCCATCGGGGGTGTTATTTTCCCCTTGTTCATTGGTGTTATATTGGATTATTACAAAGGCATTGGGAAAATGGTCACTGGTTACAATATCATTTTTGTTGTTTGTGGATTTTCGTTCCTGCTGGCCTGGCTGGTGATCCACTGGCTTACGCCAGTGATGAAACCTGTTGTTGTACCAGCTGCTCCGAAATAAAAGAAGATACTATGAAGTTATTGATGATATGCCCCATTTGGGGAATGGCGGGTATACCCTTACGGGATGCACTGCAAAAGATCAAAGATGCGGGGTATGATGGCGTGGAATATGGCTGTTCCCTGCATGATCCTATCAGGCCAGTGTTTATGGAACTGGCCAGCAAACTGGGTTTACAGGTAGTGGCACAACAATATGATGCATCGGGCAATAATTTTGCCGCTTATGCGCATAGCCTGGAAGCACACCTGCGGTACCTGGCTTCCTTTAAGCCCTTGTTCATTAATTCGCAAACGGGGCGTGACTTTTATTCGATGGAAGAGAATATTGCACTGATCCAACTGGCCGCTGCTATTGAGCAGGAAACAGGCTGTCGTATTGTGCATGAAACGCACCGGGGCAAGTTTGCTTATAGCGCGGCCCAAACTGTACAGTATATAGATGCCTTCCCAGCCTTACAGCTAACGGGAGATTTCTCGCATTTCTGTGTGGTGTCGGAATCTCTCCTGGAAGATCAGCAGGGATTGATGGAGCGGATATTTCCGCATGTACACCACCTGCATGCCAGGGTGGGTCATCCACAAGGGGCACAGGTAACAGATCCACGCCTGCCTGAATGGAAGGATGCGCTGGATGCGCACTTAAGATGGTGGGATATCATTATACAGGGCAAGCGGGCTGCAGGCGCTGCTTATTTTACCATTACGCCGGAGTTTGGCCCGGTACCTTATATGCCAACGGCTCCATTTACGCAACAGCCGCTTAGCGATCAGTGGGGCATTAATTTGTACATGAGCAGGTTGCTGCGGGAACGGTATGCTTCCCTTCAATAATTCATTCATTCTATAATTCATCGCATATGTCAATAAGCATCACACCAGCACAAATCGATTTTTTTGAAAAGGAAGGGTACCTGATCGTTCCCGATCTGTTGTCGGCCGAAGAAGTGACCTATTACCGCGACCTGTATGAGGATTTTCTGGAAAACAGGATCGACGCCTCGAGGTATCGTTCGGACCTTGGGAGTCATGCGGGGACTGATGGCACAGCAAAAAAAGAAAGGATCACACAGATCATGGTGCCCAGCCGTGTTTTACCGGAACTGCTAAGCCAGCCGCTTCACCAAAAGGCTTTGGTATTGGCCAGGCAGTTAATGGGAAATGATATGGACCTGGATTTTGATATGCTGATCGATAAAGCTCCTTATAGCAATACCCCTACGCCCTGGCACCAGGATTGCGCCTACTGGCTTGCAATGCCCGATACGCGGGCCACGAGTTGCTGGGTAGCCCTGGATGAAGCTACACGTGATAATGGCTGTATGTGGTATGTCCCGGGCTCTCACAAACTTCCTATTCGCACACATGTGCCGGCAGGAAAAGGTGGTGGTGCGTTGGAATGTGTGGCCGATGAAGCAGAAGGAGTCGCTGTCGAAATACCACCTGGTGCAGGCATCTTTCATCATGGACATATGCTGCATTATTCAAGGGGCAATTCTACTGACAGGAGACGGCGGGCATTTATTACGAATTACCGGCCGGCTGCTATGATCGCCTATGAAAGGGAGCATGGCTATGACCATACGGGTGAAAGGGAGGTGCGGAATGAAAAGGCATAAAGGCAACAAGGCATTGAGGCATAAAGGCAACGAGGTAGGAAGGCAACAAGGCACTGAGGCAACGAGGAGCAAAGACATGTGGCGAGCTTCGAACGGAAGATAATGGGAATAGCAGGAATAGTAAAACAGACCCATTAGTTAATGGGTCTGTTAGTAATAAGTTGTGTGACGACGGATTGATTAATCGGCCATAGCGGGTACACGTTTACCGGGTACCGGGGCTCTGCGGGCAGGCTTTGTTGCAGGAGCGGCAGCAGGAACTTTGTTGAAACGCATGGCTGTCCATACATGGTCCAATGCTACTTCACCTACGCCTTCAAAACCGGCATTCCGGATGCAGTCCCAGCTGCATTGGCGATTGAGGTCTGTAACGATCTTGGAAGTGGTTTTTGGATACGCTATCCAAAATTTACCTTCTTCCTGTAATGCAGGTAGTACATCCTTCATAATGCCTGTTAACTGGCTTTCGTTTACTGCAAATACCAGTGCAAAGTCGATTTTGCGCGACTTCAGCAAAGGGGTTACATTTTTAGCGAAGGCTAATTTTACAAACTGTTTTTCGATTGAAGAAGGAAGTCCCTGAATCAGTACATTTTTTTCTTCCTGGAGCTGAAGCTTATCTAACAAGTTTTGCGACATGCCTGAGAAGTTTTTTTAGTAAGTGATTTAGGATTAGTTTAGACGGGATTGCAAAGGTAAGGTAAATAGCGCACGAATCGATGCTTTTCGCATTAAAAAACCCGCCAGGGGCATTAATAGCGCCATGGCGGGTAGTCGAAAAATATTTATTATATTATTTCTATATACTTATCTACCTATTGGTTTATAATACTTAAGGGCTTCGGGCATCATTTCTTTCAACTTCTCAATACGAGTTGCTTCGGCCGGGTGTGTGGAGAGTATTTCCGGTGGTTTCTGGCCATTACTGGCAGCTGCCATACGTTCCCAAAGGGCGATGGCTTCCTGGGGATTGTAACCGGCCATGGCCGAATAGATGAGGCCTAAACGATCCGCTTCCAGTTCCTGCTTGCGGGAAAAAGGCAGCAAGGCGCCTACCTGCGAGCCAATACCATAAGCGCTCATAAAGAGGTTTTGCGCTTCGGGAGTTTTATTGGCAATCGCTACCTGCAAGGCTACCCCACCAAGTTGTTGTACCTGGGCCTGGCTCATGCGTTCATTACCATGTTTGGCCAGGGCGTGAGCGATCTCATGGCCCATTACCGCCGCAAGAGCTGCTTCATTCTGTGAGATGGGCAACAGCCCTGTGTATACGACGATCTTTCCTCCCGGCATACACCAGGCATTGACCTCTTTGGAATCTACCAGGTTGTATTCCCACTTATATTGTTTGAGTTCCTCTGCGATATTGGGCTGCGAAGCATAAAATTTATTAATAGCAGTGGTCAATCGTTGTCCTACGCGGCGTACCATTTCAGCATCTTTATTGGCAGTAGTACTGACCACTTTGTTCTGCGAAAGGAACTGGGCATATTCAGTAGCCGCCATGCTCTGGATATCTGCTTCGTTAAAAAGTGACAACTGATTTCTGCCGGTAACGGCATTTTGGCTGCAGCCTGCTATCAGGGCTAAAAAAGAGGCCGCAACGAGGATTCGTTTCATGGAGTTTAATATTTTATCAAAAATAGTACTAAAATAATACCAAGGTGTAAAACACGCAGATAGGAATGAATTGCGCACATTAAGCTTCCCGTATTGGGATAAAAAAACCGCCACAGTTGTGGCGGATATAATCAGGTATCGTATGTATTTGTAAGGATGACGATTAATCTTCTTTGGCCAGGCGACGACGTTCACGTTTTCGGTCGCGGTATTTTAAGATCGGCACTTTGCTTTCGCTACCACGCAGCAGGCGGGTAATGTTCTTTTGGTGCGTGAGCACTACCAGCAGGGCCACAGCAATGGCAAATGCCCGGTACAAAGGTTCTTTTTCATTAAATATGAAGAGGATCAGCACTGCGAATGCGATGCTGGCCAGGATGGAACTGAGGGATACAAAGCGGGTAAGGTATAATACCAGGAGGAAAACACCTACGCAGCAAATGGCTACCAGGGGCTGAATAGCGAGGATCATTCCAAATAAGGTGGCGACCCCCTTACCTCCTCTAAAGTCGGCCCAAATGGGAAAAATATGCCCCAATACAGCGGCCAGACCGAGACCTACCATTAGGTTGGTGCGATCCCATTCGTTGACACTATTAGCGTAAAAAGGTAATAAAAGATATAAGCTGGTGGCAGCTACGCCCTTGAGTACATCCATGATCATCACGAAAGTACCCCACCGGGAACCAAGCACGCGGAAAGTATTAGTAGCGCCGGCATTGCCACTACCGTATTCACGGATATCAACGCCGAAGAAGCCTTTGCTGACCCAAACAGCGGTAGGAACAGAGCCGATCAAGTATGCTATTACAATGACGAGCACTTCTTTCATTGAATAGTTGGTTGAAAAGTTGGAAAATTCAAATATAAGGAAAAACAGGTTAATTCTGTGTTATCCATTGTATTATTCTGTTACATGGTGGTTAATCGTAAGGCAATCCAGGTATGCTGCTGTTTTTCATCCACAATTTTCAATTTATTACTCCTTGCGGATGCTTCAATATCAGCACGATCGCCTTCCAACAGGCCACTCATTATAATAACGCCGCCTGGTGTTAAATGTTGTTGTAGCGCTCCCATATTTGCCAGTAAAACATGCTTATTGATGTTGGCCAATATGGCATTAAATACGCCAAATTTCTCTAAACTGTTTGCCTTTTCCAGCACGATGTTTGTGGCCTGGTTTACGGCAATGTTCTCTGCAGCATTTTCCACACTCCAGTCGTCGTTATCAATAGCCACTATTTCTGCAGCGCCCTTTTTTTCTGCCAGTACGGCTAATATACCAGTGCCTGTTCCAAAGTCGAGCACGGATTGACCGGTAAGATCCAGTTTTTCCATGAACTCAATCATCATATATGTAGTAGCATGATGGCCGGTGCCAAAGCTCATTTTGGGTGTAATGATAATCTCATACTGTACGCCGGCAACTGGTTGATGAAAATGCGCGCGCACGGCACAGAAGTCCCCTACTATTACAGGTTCAAAATTCTTTTCCCATTCTTCATTCCAGTTCCTTTGGGCTATGCGTTCGGTTGTCCAGGAAACGCCGTAGGCGCCTATGAGGTCTGTGACAGCCTGTTCGTCCCATTGTTGCTCGGGAATAAAGGCAGAGAGATAGGTGGTGCCTTCTTCAAATCCTTCGAAGCCCTGATCACTCAGGAGGGCGATGAAGATCTCCCTGGTTTCTTTCGAAGGGCTGTTAAATTTCAGGTGGATATAATGGGACATGAGTGGTGAGTTGAGAGTCGGGAATCAGGAGTCGTTTGCTTCGATACCCATTTAGAAAAAGGGTGAGCTGCTTTTGAAGCAGCTCACCCTTTTGTTATTCAGTCATTGCATCAATGCATGGGTTACTGCTGTGGAGCAGCGCCATTACCCTGTGGTGACCTTGGGGCGCCATCGGGTTTGGGCATTAATACTTTACGGCTCAATTTGAATTTACCTGTTTTGTGGTCGATACCGATCAACTTCACTTTTACTTTTTCACCTTCCTTCAATACGCCTTCCATGGTCTCGAGGCGCTTGTGAGAAATTTCGCTGATGTGTAACAAACCTTGTTTACCAGGCAGGAACTCTACAAATGCACCGAATTCCTTGATGCCTTTAACAGTTGCTTCGTAAACAGATCCTACTTCAGGCATAGCGGTGATGCCTTTGATCCAGGCTACAGCTTTCTCCAGACCTTCTTTGGCAGGGCTGAATACGCTTACTTCACCGTAGTTGCCTACTTCTTCAATATTGATGGTAGTACCTGTTTCGCGTTGGATCTCCTGGATGATCTTACCCTGTGGCCCGATCACTGCACCGATAAATTCTTTATCAATGAACAGTTTCTCCATTCGAGGCGCATGTGGCTTCACTTCCTCACGGGCAGCCGGTATACATTCGTACATGGCTTCGAGGATGTGCAAACGGCCTTTACGGGCTTGTTCCAATGCTTCGCGCATGGTATCCATGCTAAGGCCATCGACCTTGATATCCATTTGTACACCGCAAATACCTTCGCGTGTACCGGTCACTTTGAAGTCCATATCACCGAGGTGATCTTCATCGCCCAGGATATCGGTAAGGATAGCATACTTATTATCAGATGCACGGGTTACGAGACCCATTGCTACACCACCTACGTGTTTGGGGAAGGGAACACCAGCATCCATTAACGCGAGTGAACCTGCGCAAACAGTAGCCATAGATGATGAACCATTTGATTCCAGTACATCACTTACGATACGTACGGTGTAAGGATATTCATTGCCTGGCATCATTTGTTTCAGTGAACGCATAGCCAGGTTACCATGGCCTACTTCACGACGGCCGGGGCCGCGCATCATTTTCACTTCACCGGTAGAGAATGGCGGGAAATTATAATGCAGGATAAATTTTGAATACTCAGAGTTGGCAGCGCTTTCTATCAGCAGTTCATCCAATGGCGTACCGAGTGTAACGGTAGTGAGCGATTGTGTTTCACCGCGGGTAAATAAGGCTGATCCGTGGGGAGAAGGCAGTGGATCAATTTCCATGGCGAGGCCACGAACCTGATCAAGCTGACGACCATCGAGACGTACACGATCATTGATCATCATGTCACGAACCAATTCCCACTGAAGGTCTTCGTAATATTTTTTAGCCAGCTTTTTAGTGCTGTCTTCTACTTCTTCGCCGAGGCTTTCGATCAGCTCTTTTTTCAGCTTATCAAAAGCATCGCTGCGATCGTGTTTTGCAGAAGCGCTTTTAGCGATGGCATAGATCCTTTCTTTTGTAAAGGCAGCTACTTTTTCGCGCAGTTCTTCGTTTACAACGGGCTTGGTATACTCACGTTTACCAGTTACACCTGCTTTATCACGGAGTTCTATCTGTGCTTTGATCTGGATGCGGATGGCATCGTGTGCAATTTGCAGTGCTTTTACGAGATCTTCTTCACTGCATTCTTTGGATTCGCCTTCCACCATCATCAGGTTCTTATCGGTAGCGGCGATCAGGAAGTCCATATCAGCAGTAGCGAGTTCTGTACGGCTGGGATTCACCACAAAGTTTCCATCGATACGGGCTACGCGTACCTGTGAAATAACTTCCTTAATAGGAATATCTGAAACTGCGAGTGCGGCAGAAGCGGCCAGACATGCAAGCGCATCGGGCATTACTTCTTTATCGCTGGATACGAGCGTAATCAACACCTGTACATCGCAGAAATAATCTTCTGGAAATAAGGGACGCAAAGAGCGGTCGATCAAACGGCTTACCAATACTTCATAATCGTTCAGTCTGCCTTCTCTTTTGAAGAAAGAGCCCGGGATACGACCAGCAGAGGCAAATTTTTCATTATAATCTACAACGAGGGGAAAAAACTCTTGTCCTTCTTTAGGTTCTTTATTGGCTACAACGGTAGCCAGCATAATGCTGTTTCCCTGGCGAACGGTAACGGAGCCATGAGCCTGGCGAGCCAATTTACCGGTTTCGATGGATACCATACGGCCTCCACCAATGTCAAATGTTACACTAATAGGTTGAGAGAGCATGTTGTCTCAATTTAAGGTTGGCAATCGCAAACGGACAGGCGGGAAGGAGTGGTTTGTGAGCGCAACCGGTTTACAATACAAATTTACAATCTTCGAAATCCGTATGTCAGTAAAACAAGTATTCCCAACTGGTTTTCGACAGTTGGGAATAGTATTTTAAACATATACTGATTACTTTCTGATTCCGAGTTTCTCGATCAATTGGCGATACCCTTGCAGGTTGTGTTTGCTCAGGTAGCTCAGCAGGCGCTTACGTTGACCTACCAGTCTCATCAATCCACGTTGGGTAGAGAAATCTTTCTTATTTTGCTGGAGGTGTTGGGAAATCCCATTGATACGCTCTGTCAGCAAAGCAATTTGGCCTTCGATAGAACCGGTGTTGGTGGCAGTTCCGCCAAATTGTGTGAAGATATCTGTTACTTTTTCTTTGGTTAAATACGGCATCTCAATTTTTTTTTAGAACATCCAATTTTTTACTTCTTCTATAATTTGGCCGCAAAGGTATGGAATTAATCGTGATTTTAATATCTTGCCTGCCCGATTTTTTTCTTATCAAGAGAAAGCAGGGCGCCATTCACTGGAAGCCGGGCCGTAAAGGTCGGGTAAACGAATGAGGCTGTAAAACCTTTAAAACCAGGCATGAGCCATCATTTTGCTATAATAGGTCCGGCATGAAGCAACTAGTTTGTACTGTTACCAACGATATTAGCTACGATCAGCGCATGATACGGATCTGCACATCGCTGAGCCAGGCGGGGTATGGAGTAACGCTGGTTGGCCGGAAAATGAGGGATTCTGTACCCCTTCAGGAACAGCCCTTTCGCCAAAAAAGGTTGTCTTGTTTCTTCACGAAAGGCAAAGGTTTTTACATCGAATACAATATCAGGCTCTTCTTCTACCTGATAATCAGCAAAATAGACATTATCTGCGCCATCGACCTCGATACCATCCTACCCTGCTACGGGGTTTCTGCGCTGAAACGGATCCCCCGGGTATATGATGCCCATGAGCTGTTTTGCGAGATGAAGGAGGTGGTTACCCGCCCTGGGGTTTACCGGTTCTGGAAACGGATCGAACGGTTTGCGCTTCCCCGATTCCAGTCGGGCTATACAGTCAACCAACCGATCGCCGATGCGTTTAAGGAAATGTATGGGGTAGATTACGCCGTGGTCCGCAACGTGCCGGTACTGCAGCCGCTGACCATCCCGGTAAAAAAGGAGAAATACATTTTATACCAGGGTGCAGTGAATGAAGGGCGGAGCTTTGAAACACTTATTCCTGCCATGAAACAGGTAGCCGTGCAGCTGATCATTTGCGGCGATGGCAATTTTATGGACCAGGCGCGGACACTGGTGGCGGCCCATGGATTGGAGGAACGGGTGATATTTAAAGGAAGGATATTGCCACACGAATTACGGGATTATACCGTTAATGCGTGGATTGGGGTGACTTTGTTTGAAAATAAGGGTCTAAGTAACTATTATTCGCTGGCCAACCGTTTTTTTGATTACTTACAGGCCGGAATTCCACAATTGGGTGTGGATTACCCGGTTTACCGGGAAATAAACAATCAGCACCCAATCGCTGTTCTAATTAACGACCTGAGCCCTGACAGCATTGCTGGTCAACTTAACAGATTGTTAAATGATGAGCTTTTATACAAGGAATTACAACAAAACTGCGTAGCTGCGAGAACAATTTTTAACTGGCAACAGGAAGAAAAAAAACTGATTGCTTTTTATTCAACGAATACCTGAGCATAGTATTTTGGAAAAGCACATACATATAGTTTCGTCGGACGTTCCTTACCCCGTAGATTATGGCGGTGTGATCGATGTATTTTGTACAGTTAAAGCATTGCATGGTGCAGGCGTGAAGGTTCACCTGCATTGTTTTGATGATGGTCGTGGCCAGCAACCCGAGCTGGATCAGTATTGCGCTGCCGTGCATTATTATCAGCGATTGACAGGGCATAAATGCATTACACCGAAGCTCCCTTATATCGTGGCTTCGCGTTCCTGCAATCAGCTGCGCGAGAAATTACTGGAAGACAATTACCCCATATTGCTGGAAGGGATTCACTGCACCTACCTGTTGAATGATGAGCGGTTTAATAACCGGCAAACGCTGGTGAGGCTGATGAATGTGGAGTATGAATATTATGAACAGTTGTGCAAAACAACTACCGTTTTACAGCCCCTGAAGAAGATCTATTACCATCATGAGAGCCGGTTATTGAAGAACTATGAAAAGACGATTGCCGACAAGGCATTATTCCTCGCTTTATCGGAACAGGATGTAGCGATCTACCGGCAGAAGTTGAACGCCCGCAATGTGGTATGCCTCCCTCCTATGCTGCCCTTTACTTCAGTAGAAACGGAAACCGGTATTGGCTGTTTTTGTTTGTACCATGGTAACCTCTCAGTAGCAGAAAATGAAGAAGCAGCGATCTGGCTGCTGACGAATATTTTCAATAAGATTGATGTCCCATTTATTATAGCAGGCAAGAAGCCCTCTCCGCGGCTTGAACGTGAGGTGAACCTGCATGGCCATGCCTGCCTGATCGCCAATCCTTCTGCGCAGGAAATGAATGACCTGCTCAGGAAGGCACAGATCCACGTACTGCCTTCTTTCTGCAGAAAAAGCAGGTCCGTAAAATTATTAAATGCCCTGTTCGCAGGCAGGCATTGTGTAGTGAACCCCACCATGGTCAACAATTCCGGCCTGGATACTGCCTGCCATGTAGCTACTACGGCCGAAGCATTCCAATCGATCATTATTCAATTGTACCACCAACCTTTTGATGAACACGAATTATTACTGCGCAAAGAGATCTTAGCACCCTTTATGAATCATGGACAGCTGACGAAGCAGCTAATTAAGCTGGTATGGCAGAATGAAGAGGTAACAAGGCATTGAGGAACTGAATAGGCACCGAGGCAACAAAGACAACGAGAAAGGGAATTGCGGCTATTTTTGATTGTTCAGGCGGATGAAGTATTGAAGTCTGTAGAGATCAAAAAGAGTTAAAGAGGGGTTGCAGGAATGCAGGTTGCGTAGAATGTATTTTCTTAGCAATTTATAAACTCCCTTAGCTATCCATAAGCCATTCCAGGCCTTTAGTGTTTGATACACCCTGAATAGCTTTACATGCCGGGCCAGCGTATCTCCAGGCACCTGGGTACTCAATTTATAGAGGTTCAGCAAGGCATTTTCCGACTTGGTTATGAATACCGTATTTTTTTCAAGTCCTGTGTGTAAAACAGGGTTATCGATGTAGTTCACCGGTATGCCAGCCTTCTCCAGCTGCATGCCGATCGAGGTATCTTCATGACCATATCCTTCATTACCGGTATCAAACGACAATTGATTGAAACAGGTGGCCTGAATAAGAAAGTTATTGGTCATAAAAGCAGGCTGCTGTTTTTCACCTGGTCTCCTCCCCTCTCTTGCTGATCCATATTTCCAGTGCAAACGAAGTGTGCAATCGTCCGGTGGTGTTGAGCTATATGTTCTGCCACCTACTACCACCCCGGTATTGCCTTCAATGGCCTGGTAGTACTGCTGTAAAAAGTTATCCGAGCATAATTCGCTATCGCCATCCAGGAAAAGCAACCATTCGCCCGCTGCTGCCGCTGCCAGCATTTGCCGGATGCGGATGCGGCCATGGTTTTGCGCATGAGGAATGTAACGCACGAAAGGCAGTGTGGCGAGGGGACTGTTGAGCTGTTGGTAAGCGGCATCAGACCCATCTTCCATCACGATGATCTCACCGGCCTGCCCTAAATGGGAAAGCCCGGCGCTTAGCCGGGCTATCAATGTATTGACATTCTGATTGAATACGGGAATTAATAGGGAGATCATACCATATCGATGCTTGCATTGTCTATTACCCTGCCACGCTCCGTACGCACCATACGCGCCGGGAATTTGTTGATAACGATATAGTCATGGGTAGCCATCACGATAGCGGTACCATAATCGCGGGAGATATGGAACAGCAGCTGCATGATCTCATCGGAGGTTTCGGGATCGAGGTTGCCGGTAGGCTCATCGGCCAGGATCAGTTTGGGCGAATTGAGCAAGGCGCGGGCAATATCCACCCGTTGTTGCTCACCACCACTTAATTCAAAAGGCATCTTAAAGCCTTTTGATTTTAAACCTACCTTATCCAGTACATCCAACACCTTTTCATCCATGAGTTTTTCATCTTTCCAACCGGTAGCACGCAACACAAATTTGAGGTTGTCATTCACGTTGCGGTCAGTGAGCAGTTGAAAATCCTGGAATACCACACCCAGGTTACGCCGCAGGAAGGGCACTTTTTTCCAATCCATTTCCCGGAGGTTGAATCCTACCACCGTACAATCGCCTTCTTTAAGGGGCAGATCGCCATAGAGGGTCTTCAGGAGGCTTGATTTGCCCGTGCCTGTTTTACCCACCAGGTACACAAACTCACCTTTTTGTACCCTGAGGTTCACATCCTGCAGAACGAGATTGGTGCCCTGGTATACATTTATGTGCTTTAATTCTATGATTGCATCCTGCATAATAACCGGTTAAGTCAAACAAAAATAATGAATTATGTCTTAACCCACACAATAAGCGGGATGGCCTATGATTTTTTGGACAGGCTGGCGCCCATGAGGCGGATGGGCTTAGCATCGCCGGGCATGGTGATGAGTCTTTCAAACTTAAGGCCCAGCTTCTCCAACAAGCGGATAGAACGGACATTGTCCTGGTTGGTAATGGCAAGTATATGCTTTAATCCAATCTTGTTTTTGGCATGTTCCAGGACAGCCGTGGCGGCTTCAAACCCGTATCCTTTGCCATTGTGTACGGCCAGGAAAGCAAAACCTATGTCAACATGCTCGAGTGCGTCTCTTTTGATCAACCCACACATACCAATGGGGATATGTGTGTCTTTAAGCTGTACGAGCCAAAGTCCAAAGCCATTTGCGCTGTAGCTTTTTTGTGGCCCGCTGATAATATAATTTTCGGCATCGCCCAGGTTCCTGACGCCTTTATCGCCTATGAACTCAATCCAGGCAGGCTCATTGACAAGTTCCAGGATAAAAGGGGCATCGGCTACAGTAAGTTCGCGAAGTATCAGCCGCTCGGTTTCTGCAATGATCGACATTGGCATTCTAGATTCTTTTTATACATACAATGAAGGGGTGCATGGGCTTCCTTCAAGATAGTATAAAATTTACTATTTGCGATCAACGATCTCCCATTTTGAAACATACATGGTCAACTCGTTGGGTTTATCCGGGTCGCCGTTGGTAAACAGCAGGCTACCATCTTTGGCTTCCAGCTTAAGTATCTGTTTGGTGACGGAGCCGTCCTTTTGTTTGATAAAACCTGTGTACAAAGCCGCTCCTGCAGTAAAGTCGTTGTTAAACGCACAATCAATGTGCTCGATCGTTATTTCGAAGGCCGCCTTTTCTTGTCCCGCCATCTCTGCCGATACGGTGATCGTTTTTGTCAGGGGATCTACCACCAGCTCTGCGGTCACATCCATGATCTGACCTGTTTGGGTGATCAGCATTTTTTCGGCATAGAATTTTACCGTTTCCTCACAAACGCTCGCTGCCTGGGCTGCATTTACGCTTTGCTGCGCTAGCGCAATGGCATTGGCCGCCTTTCGGGAGGCATTACAGGCCAAAAGACATACAAGGATGATGGAGGCTGCGGGTCTTGTCAGGTTCATGTTGTACATACTTAATGAGCTAATGGTTGATTGTATTACTTAGTAAGACAATCGATCACATTGTTACCATTAGTCCCCACTTTATTTTGGCTCGATCAGGTCCCACATATTGCCATACAGGTCGGCAAAGACCGCTACCCTGCCCCATGTTTCCAAAACAGGTTCACGTACAATGGTAATTTCCTGGTCCAGGAGGTTTTGGTAATCGCGTTCAAAATTATCGGTATAGAGGAAGAGGAATACGCGGCCGCCGGTCTGGTTCCCTACCCTGCTATTCTGTTCTTCATTGGCGGCTTTGGCCAGCAGCAGGCAGCAGCCATCAGATCCCGGAGGAGAAACAACCACCCATCTTTTTACAGGGTTTAAGACAGTATCTTCTATTAAGGTAAAATGTAATCTCTGTGTATAAAAAGCAATGGCATCATCATAATCGTCTACTACCAGGGCTATACGCGCTAAGGATTGTTTCATGTGTTTTTGATATATGGGCGGCAAAAATATTGAATTAGAAAGAATTAACTTTTAAAAGGAGTATAGTATGTATTGAATAACTTATTCTTTGAACCCGTCTGCCTATCACAAACTTTTGTACCACACTAAAGCGTCTGCTTCTACTTTTTTCACGAAGTGGTCCTTGGCTTCGTTGTAAGCTATTCCATCTTTAAAATCCCGCAATGATATGGCTCTTTTCAATGCCTCATATTGTGCAGCAATATCCGGGTGCGTTCTCAAATAATTCCTGAAGGCAATATGTCTTGTCCAATGGAGGGTATCCTTTACCAATAAGTGAATATGGGTTACGGACTTGAATTCTTGTCCAATCACCAACCCATCACCAACATCCACCTTAGAAGGAGGAGTCTGTCCTTCGGGACTGATGAGGCGAACATAATAACGCCGGTAAGGCATGGCGGGCTCATGTTTCCGGAAATAGGTATATCCGGCCGCCATCATTGGCTGGATGGTTTGATCGAGCTGGGCTTCCTGTTCCACTCCTACCAATATATCAATAACAGGCTTAGCGCCCAAGCCCGGTACCGAAGTACTACCAATATGCTCTACAACGGGTGAAAGTTGGGCCAATGCAGCCTCTATGATCGCTTTTTCCTGTTGGAACTTATCTACCCATCCAGGCTGGTATGATTCGATGGTGATTTTCATGGCAATTTGTTTTTAAGAAATAGTTGCCAGTTTATTGCGGCTTGCTATTCCTTGTTTCAAATTCATTGCGCAGGAGGTTGAACAATTGTCCGAAAGTGGTATCCAGGCTATTGGCAGAAATGGCGAGCGGAGAGCCGTAGAGTTTATGATTCATCTGCATCACTTTTCTCTTAATAAAGCTGCTTTGCTTGTTGATGTATTCCTCCGGGTTCTTTACATAGATCATGATAAACTTTTGCCGCTGGGCCATCACGAAATTGATGTTGTAGATATCGCTCCAGGGAATGGCGCCTACAGAAATGCCACCAGAATTGTCCGTTACCCCAAAGTCATCGATTAGAAAGCCAGGCCCGGCGCTGAATAGTTTCCGGGCGGCATATACTGTGCAAAGCCCGAAGAAGAGAATGGCCGCCACAGCAACGATTCTTATAATATTAATATTGGGGACGACCGGATTATTGATAGTGGGTGCTTTTACCAGCAGCCAACATCCGCCTGCAACAAAAAGCAGGGCGCCTGCCAATAGCAGTATGATCTTCGTTTTGCTGAGTGGAATGGAAATGGATTGCATTAAAAATAAACGATAAGTGAATAGCAAGGTACGATTTGAAAAATTAACAGCCTTTCCTGCCGCCCCAAGCCAGCCATTTTAAAAAAAAAATTGGCTTTTTTATCAAAAACTCCGAACCATCCACCTATTTCCAATGTTTCTTTCTTTTCAACTTTAACCTGGCTGCCCGCCGTGCTGTATGGTCCGGGCAAGCCAGAGAACCTATACTGCTATGATATTCACATTGGTCTACCGTATATTTAAAAATATACCTCCACCAGGTATCCATTTTTTATCCACCTCAACCTGTTTGTATGGAAACTAATTCCGTGGGTCTCCATACAATTAAGGAACTGAAAGATATTGCCGGTCATTCCTGGTATCCGGACGATCTTCAGATCTTACTACGCAAGCCCAAAGGTCACGAGCATAATTTTCACCAACCTTTCCGGTCTGATTCCTATTGGGTTGTTCTTGTCACGAATAAGTCATCGTCTGATTCGCTGAGTATTCAATTGAATTCCCAGGAATATGTGTTGCGGGAGAATGACCTTCTGATCGTACCACCGCATACCATTCGGCAGCCCTCAGATGCGGAACACAGTTGTGACCTGGTCTGCGTAGCCTTCCGGCCCGATTTCCTCTTTGAAGCCGGTATATCCCAAAGGCATATCGACTCCTTCGAATACCTCTCCCGGAGCCCTTGTACCCATCTGCAATTGTCTTCCGAAGATGCGGCCCGGTTTATGGCAGTGATCACCATGTTGCAGGAAAAGAATTTTGCTGAAGACGGCAATCCTTTTGCCGCTGAGGTGGTACGCCATTTTTTTAATGTCTTCCAGTTTGAACTGGCCGGCATTTATTATAAGTATTCCAATCAGAAGAAATTAGTGCATGACCGCAAAGAAGAGTTGCTGTGGCGTTTCCTTGCCTTACTGCCGGAGCATGTTAAGACCGAACGCAGTTTACAGTTTTATGCAAACAGACTTTATGTAACACCGAAATACCTCACCCAAACGATCAAGAAGGTGTCGGGGAAAACAGCCGGCAAGTATATTGATGACCTGGTGATCGTGGAAGCCAAGAATTTGCTACGCGATCCATCTTTGACCATTGCCCAGGTGGCTGACCATCTTTATTTCAGTGATCAATTCTTCTTCAGCAAATTCTTCAAACGCTATACCGGGGTGACTCCCTCCAGTTACCGAAAACGCGCTTAGTGATACACGACACAGAAGCCGTTGCCTTCATTGGCAACGGCTTCTGTGTGCCTGCCAGTGAGGGTTGCAGCCGCACAGAACAAGCAGGGACAGGCTATTGTTCAGGGTGGTGAAATGTATTTTCTAGATTATTTTACACACATGCAACGAGAAGAATTTTAGACATATACCGGGGACTTTCAGACATTGCCGAAATGTCCGGGCATCTCCAACTTTGCACATATTCCAATGCCGGAATAAACAAGTGGAAAGTTGATACATGCGAAATATACTAAAGCAAAAGGTTTCATTGTTTCGGGATGCGGATCTGATCAGAGAGCAAAATGTTTACCCTTATTTCCGGGTAATAGAATCAGGGCAGGACACAGAAGTTATGCTCAATGGAAAACGTGTGTTGATGTTTGGCTCTAACTCTTACTTAGGTCTTACGAATCATCCAAGAATAGCCGAAGCTGCCAGCCGCGCTATTGAAAAGTACGGCAGCGGATGTGCTGGTTCCCGCTTTTTAAATGGTACACTCGATCTTCATGTAGAGTTGGAAAGCAGGCTGGCTGCTTATACGGGAAAAGAAGATGCTGTGCTGTTCAGTACCGGTTTCCAGGCAAACCTGGGCGTATTGTCGGCACTGGCTGGCCGTGCAGATTATCTGTTGCTGGACGAATATGACCATGCTTCCATTATCGATGGCAGCAGGCTCTCTTTTTCGAAGGTGATCAAGTACCGCCACAACGATATGGAGGACCTTGAACACCGGCTCCGTAATCTTCCTGAAGATGCTTTTAAACTGATTGTAACGGATGGCATTTTTAGTATGGAAGGGGATATTGCCCGCCTGCCTGAAATAGCCATGTTGGCCGAAAGGTATAACGCCGCCATTATGGTAGATGACGCTCATGCCCTGGGTGTTATTGGCGCCAATGGTGCAGGCACTGCTTCTCATTTTGGCCTTACGCAGGAAACAGACCTCATCATGGGCACATTCAGTAAATCGCTGGCCTCACTGGGTGGTTTTGTTGCGGGCGACAGAGACGTGATAGATTACCTGAAACACAAAGCAAGGTCACTTATTTTCAGCGCCAGCATGACACCTGCTTCTACAGCCAGCGTGATCGCTGCCCTGGATATTATAGCCGAAGAACCTGAACGCATCAATAAGTTATGGGACAACACCAACCATATGATCATGCTGCTGAAGGAGAATGGCTTTAATACAGGTGATACACAAAGTCCGATCATTCCCGTCCGTATAGGCGACAATCACAAGACCTTCCTGTTTACCAAAGCATTGCAGGACAATGGCATTTTTGTGAACCCGGTGGTATCACCGGCTGTTCCCTCAGAATCTTCCCTGATAAGGCTCTCCTTAATGGCCACGCATTCTTTCAGCCAGATTGAAGAGGCAGTGGACAAGATGAGAGAGACGGCACTTATGCTGGGTATTGGTCTCGAATTGAAAAAGGCAAGCGCATGACTGGTATCGTAACTGTACGCACTTCGAAACAATTAAGAGAGTTTATTGACTTTCCTCATGATCTATATGCGGGAGATCCTAATTATGTTCCGGAGCTTTTTATTGCACAGCGCGACCTGCTGACTCCCGGCAAACATCCTTTTCATGATCATTCAAAGGTGCAGCTTTTCCTATATTATAAGCATGGAGGCATCCGGGGAAGGATTGCTGCTATCCTGAATAACAACCACAATCTTTTTAATAATACTACAGATGGATTCTTTGGCTTTTTTGAATCTGTCGATGATCAGGAAATAGCTTCCACCTTGTTTGCTTCGGCAGAGCAGTGGTTGAAAGAACAGGGCGCTACTACTATTATTGGTCCGGTCAATCCTTCAACGAATGAGCCTTGCGGCTTATTGCTGGAGGGCTTTGACATGCCTCCCCTGGCCATGATGGTCTATAATAAACCTTATTATGCTTCACTGATGGAATCCATTTCCCTGCGTAAGAAGGTAGACCTGCTGGCTTATGATCTTCCTATCGGAGCAGTGGATGAGCGACCTGTACAGCTGGAAGAAAAATTGCTGGCCAGGTTAAAAACGAAGCATATTACTATTCGTACCGTCAACAAGAAAGACCTGGCGAATGAGGCTTTGAAAGTGAAGGCAGTATACAATGCCGCCTGGGACAAGAACCTGGGTTTTGTACCGATGACGGACAAGGAGTTCAGCTATCTGGCCAAGGACCTGAAGATGGTGCTGGATGATCAGCTTTGTTTGATTGCAGAACACGAAGGAAAACAGGTTGGCTTTGCATTGGCGATCCCTGATATTAACCAGGCGTTGATCAAGGTTCGCCGTGGCAGACTGCTTCCTACAGGGATCTTCAAGCTTTTGCTCCGGATGAAGAAGATCAACCGCGTGCGGGTGCTGGCATTGGGTGTCACCAAGGAGTACAGGAAGCTGGGTATTGAAGCCTGCTTTTATGCTGCCCTCATCAGAAGGGCCGGTGCACGCAAGATGACAGGAGGTGAAGCATCCTGGATACTGGAACACAATGAACTGATGAATAAGGGCCTTGAAAGAATGAATGGCAAAGTATATAAGCGCTACCGCCTCTACGAAAAACCATTATGAAGGAAAGCATTCTCATAACAGGAGCAAGTGGTTTTATTGGGTTTCATTTAATTGAAGCGGCCCTTAACCGGGGGCTTACTGTCTATGCAGCTGTAAGGTCTGGCAGTGATGTGCGGCATTTGAAAGGATATGATATCCGGTTCTGTGAATTGAAATATGATAATGTAGAGGAGTTGACAAAACAGCTTGAAGAGATCGGGTGTCAATATATTATTCATGCTGCTGGTACTACACGGACGGGTTCACAGGAAGCCTATAATGCTGTCAATGCGGGCTACGCGTTGAATCTGGCCAATGCAGCGATGCAAGCCCTGGGCAACAAGCTGGTAAAATTTGTTTTTACCAGTAGCCTGGCAGCACTCGGTCCCTTGAACGAGCGGGGAACACTGATCACAGAGGAAGTTGTTCCTGCGCCTGTAACTGCTTACGGAAGAAGTAAGCTGCTGGCTGAGCACCAGCTAAGGCAACTGCCACTCTTGCCTCTTATTATACTGCGGCCCACTGCAGTCTATGGCCCGCGGGAAAAGGATATCCTGATCGTATTGCGCGCCATCAGTCGTGGTATGGAAGCCTATATCGGAAGAGTGGAACAGCAACTGAGCTTTGTTTACGTAAAGGACCTTGCCTCGGTAGCCATTAATGCATTGTTTTCTGAACCGTCGGAGGTTGCTTTTAATATTTCTGACGGCAGAAGTTATGGTCAGTATGAACTGGCTGACCTCACCAGGCAGATCCTGAACAGAAAAACCTGGCGGTTACATGTGCCACATGGAATTATTAAAGCGCTTGCCTTTAGTATGGAGCGGGTGTATGGATGGCGCGGAAAGACACCTGCCCTGAATGTAGAAAAATTGCATGAACTCACCGCAGTGAACTGGTATTGCAGTATTGACAAGGCGAAAGCAGAGCTGGGTTTCAGTCCCCGGTATACCCTGGAGCAGGGACTTCGGGAGACCTTGCAATGGTACCGCCAACACAATTGGATATAATTATTAAAATAAGGATTATGAAAGAACAAGTATTGCCGGCAGAAGGAAAGTTAGGTATCCTGCTCCCTGGATTGGGCGCAGTAGCTTCTACTATGATCGCAGGGGTTATCGCAACCAATAAAGGCTTATCCAAACCAATCGGATCGCTTACGCAAACCGGACATATCGAACTGGGAAGTGGTACAGGAGACCGTTTCCCCCTGATCAGGGATTTCGTTCCACTGGCCAGCCTCGAAGATGTGGTGTTTGGGGGATGGGATATTTATGAGGACAATGTATACCAGGCAGCTACCCATGCACGGGTGCTTGACCAGCATTTGCTGGATTCCATCAGGCCCGAACTGGAACTCATTAAGCCTATGAGGGCCTTTTTTGACAGGGACTATGTAAAGAACCTGGATGGTAAGTTCATCAAGCAATCAGCTACCAGGTGGGATGCCGCCCAGGAGCTGATCAGGGATATTGACAATTTTAAGAAGGCCAATAACCTAAGCCGTGTGGTGGTGATCTGGACCGGCTCCACAGAAAAGTACATCGAGGCATCAGCAGTGCATGAAACGATCGCTTCTTTTGAAGCGGGGTTAAAGAATAATGATGCAGCCATTGCCCCCAGCATGGTGTATGCCTATGCAGCTGTAAGCCAGGGAATCCCTTTTATTAATGGCGCTCCGAATTTAACGACAGATATCCCTGCTATTATACAGCTTGCCCGTAAGAACAGGGCCGCTATTGGCGGAAAGGATTTTAAAACAGGACAAACCCTGATGAAAACAGTTGTGGCGCCCGGGTTGGCAGCCCGCTCTCTGGGGGTTACCGGCTGGTACTCTACCAATATCCTGGGCAACCGCGATGGCCTGGTACTGGATGATGAAGAGAATTTCAAAACGAAAGAGGTTTCCAAGTTGGGAGTACTGGAAGATATTTTGCGTCCCGACCTGCATCCTGATCTTTACGGCGATCTGTACCACAAGATCCGGATCAATTATTATCCTCCTCATGGAGACAATAAGGAGAGCTGGGACAATATCGACATTTTTGGCTGGCTGAATTACCCCATGCAGATCAAGATCAATTTCCTCTGCCGTGATTCTATACTGGCAGCCCCGCTTGTTCTTGACCTGGCACTTTTTGCCGACCTGGCCCAGCGCGCAGGTATGTATGGTGTACAGGACTGGTTGTCTTTTTATCTTAAGTCCCCACAGACACAAAATGGCGTACCTGCTGAGAATGATATTTTCAAACAGCTGAATACCTTGAAAAATGTTTTGCGCAAGATGATGCAGGAAGAACCCCTGGATATTCCTGTATTGGAACTTAGCAAAGAAAGGGTACCGGCTTTATGACCGGCTTTGCCAGCATAGTTGCAACTGCGGGCGGTATTGGCTTCATCAGAAAAGGTGGAGGCACAGCCGCCGCAGTTGTTTTTTGCATTGCCTGGTATCTATTCCCCATGGGGTATCTGTACCAGGTTTTGCTGCTGATCCTTTTGTTGGCGGCAGGCACCTGGAGCGCTACTAAAATGGAAGCTGTATGGGAGCATGACAGCAATAAGATCGTCATCGATGAGGTGGCTGGCATGATGATCACCCTGGCTTTTTTGCCCAATGAGCTTGTATTTATTTTGATTGGTTGTGTGTTGTTTCGCTTTTTTGATATTGTAAAGCCACTGGGCATCAGGAAGGCTGAGTTGTTGCCACGCGGCGTGGGAGTAATGGCGGATGATGTGCTGGCAGGTGTATACGCCCAGGTTATTCTGAGGATCATTGTGATGACTAAAATGTTTTGACATGATCACATTTTTGAAAGCCAATATGGCTTCACTGGTGGCTTCGGGGTGTGATTTCTTAATAACGGTATTGCTGGTGCAATGGTGCAAGGCAGATGTGGTAGCAGCAGCCGTGGCAGGCACTGTTACAGGAGGGGTACTCAATTTTTTAATGGGCAGGCATTGGGTTTTTCAGGCGGATGAAGAAAGGACAGTCAGGCAGCTTTTTAAATACGCGCTGGTGTGGACCGGCAATTTGTTGTTGAATACAGGCGGAGTATACCTGCTTGCCTCCATTGCCGGTCTTCATTATGCAGCGTCGAAAGTAATTACGGCTCTAATGGTTGCCTTCCTGTATAATTATCCGTTACAGAAAAAATTTGTGTTTAGCAATAATTGGTAGATGATGATCAGTTTGATTGATTTCAGGAAAGGATTGACCTTATTCATTTTTGTTACCGGCCTGTTGTTTGGCGCACAGGGACAAACGGTGGTAAAAGGTATTATAAGGGATGCTCAAACCCGCACCCCGCTTTCTTTTGTGAGCGTGTATTTCAAAGGCAGTAAAGGCGTGGTGAGCGACGAGGATGGCAGATATTCAATTTCCACCACCAACCCGAAGAATATAACGTTGCAGTTTTCCTTTGCCGGGTATAAGGTATTGCAGAAAACGATCGTTGCCGGCACCACACAAGACCTCGATGTTGTTATGGAACCGGAGGAGATGGAAGCAGTGGTGGTGAACAAGAGAAGAAGGACCAAATACAGTAATAAGAACAACCCGGCGGTAGACCTGATCAGGAAGGTAGTGGACAACAGAGACCGTAACCGGATGAGCGCTGCTGATTTCTTACAATACCAGCAGTACGAGAAAATGGAGCTTTCTCTTACCAACAAACCGGAAAAGCTGATGAACAGCCGGCTTTTGAAGAATTACAGGTTCCTGGTAGAGAACCAGGATACTTCGAAGATCGAAGGGAAAAGCCTTGTGCCTATTTATATCGAAGAAATTATCTCCAACAAGTTCTATCGTAAAGCCCCCCGCAAGGAAAAGACCTATGTACTGGCCAAAAAGAAAGTCAACCTAGGTGAGTTTATAGACAATGACGGCATTACCCGCTACCTGAACAGTATGTACATGCCCATCGACATTTACGAGCCCAATATTACTTTACTGTCGAATCAATTATTAAGTCCCATTTCGGACCTGGCCCCTACTTTTTACCGCTTCTACCTGCGGGATACTATCGAATTAGATGGTATCAAACTGGTACGTTTGAATTTCGCTCCCCGCAATCCCAATGACCTTTTGTTCAGGGGAATGATGTACGTCACCCTCGATAGTAACTATGCGGTGCAGAAGATACAAATGGAGCTGACAAAGCATGCCAACCTCAACTGGACAAGGGAGCTGCGCATTAAACAGGATTTCGAGCGTGGTACCGATGGCCGATACCATGTAGTCATGAGCGATATACTTTCTGAGTTTGCCTTATCAAAAAAAGCTTCCGGTGGCCTGGTGGGTGAACGCTCTGTTTCTTACAAGGATTACGTGATCAACCAACCGGGGCCCGATTCGGTATATGAAGGCAGATCTGAAGTGTTGGTGGATGCACCCGCCGCTACTACCGACAGTTTTTGGGTGGCCAACCGGCACGCTGCCCTTTCTGCTACAGAGGAGAAGGCTTACACGAATATGGACAGCCTGAAAAATATGAGATCTTACCGGCGGCTGATGGACTGGGCCACTTTTTTCCTGGCTGGATACAAGGCTGCCGGGCCTTTTGACATCGGGCCGGTAAATGCATTTTATAGTTTTAACCCGGTAGAAGGTTTCAGGCTCCGGTTTGGAGGACGTAGTACGCCAAAGTTTAGCAAGCGGCTTTATTTTGAAACCTATGCCGCCTATGGCTTTAAGGATGAGAAAGTAAAATATTTTTTATCAGGCGCTTATTCTTTCAACGGAAAGTCTATCTATTCTTTTCCCCTGAATTTCCTGCGGGTGAGCTTCCAGCATGATACGAAGATACCGGGACAGGAACTGCAGTTTGTACAGGAAGACAATTTCCTGCTTTCTTTTAAGCGGGGAGATAATAATAAGTGGTTGTACAATGATATTTTCACCACAGAGTATGTGCGGGAGTTTGGCAAGAATATCAGTTACACCTTTGGTTTTAAGAACTGGAAGCAACAGGCCGCGGGCACGATCGTTTATCAGAAGCCCGACGGCCCTAATGTGGCCACTGTTCCGGACATCACTACCACTGAACTGTCAGCAGAGTTGCGTTGGGCGCCCCATGAGCAGTTTTACCAGGGCAAGGCCTATCGTATCCCTATTTATAATAAGTATCCCATTTTCCGCCTTCGTTATATTTCCGGCATTAAAGGACTGGTCAATGGCGATTATGATTACCAACAAGTGACACTTAATATATTCAAGCGTTTTTACCTGTCGCAGTTTGGTTATGCGGATGTGGTAACGGAAGGCGGTTATACATTTGGGCAACTCCCCTACCCCCTGCTTACCATCCACCGTGCCAACCAGACCTATGCCTACCAGCTTAATTCTTTCAACATGATGAACTTCATGGAGTTTGTAAGCGACCATTATGTTTCTGTAAGTACGGATTATTATTTCAATGGTTTTATTTTCAATAAGCTGCCGCTGATCAAAAAGCTGAAGCTCCGGGAAGTGGCCGGCTTCAAGTTGTTGTATGGCGGCGTGCGAAAGGAAAACAACCCTGCTTATAATAAGAATACATTTTTATTCCCTACTGACGAAGAGGGTAAAACCACCACTTTTTCACTGGACAAAAAGCCTTATATCGAAGCCAATGTGGGTATTGGAAATATTTTCAAAGTGCTCCGTGTAGACCTGGTGAAGCGGCTTACTTATCTCGAGAATCCGGATGCACCGGACTGGGGTATCAGGGCAAGGGTAAAGTTTGATTTTTAATTAAATCGTTTGACTATGAGCCAGATTGTTATGCGTGATCGTTTACAAAAAGGTATTTACGGCATTATAGACCCAGTAGTAAGGGGCCTGGTGAAAGTGGGAGTAACTCCTAACTTCGTGACGACAACCGGCCTTCTGCTGAACATTGGCGTAGCGGTTGTTTTTATTATTGGGGCCGAGGAAGGCAACCGGGGAGATCTCTCGTATGTGGGCTGGGCAGGCGCACTGATCCTGTTTGCTGGTTTGTTTGACATGCTGGACGGACAGGTAGCGCGGGTTGGCAATATGAGTTCCCGCTTTGGCGCTTTGTATGATTCTGTACTTGACCGGTACAGTGAACTTTTTATGTTCCTGGGCATTTGTTATTACCTGGTGGCCCATCATTATTTCTTAAGCTCCTTGTTTGCCTTTATAGCCCTTATTGGTTCCATGATGGTGAGTTATACGCGGGCCCGCAGTGAAGGATTGGGTGTTGAAAACAAAGGGGGGATGATGCAAAGGCCGGAAAGAGTGGTATTGACAGCTGTGTCGGCAATTGCCTGCGGCATTACGGCTTCCATTATAGGTGGTGATTATAAGCTGTCGGTGCCAGGGATTCCTTTCCATGTATTCGAAACCATGTCGGTATTTACGATCCCTATTACCGTGATGGCCGTTTTGACCAATGTTACGGCTATTAAAAGATTGATGGATGCAAAAAAAGCACTTGATAACTAAGTATGATGCGTAATTATATATTGATGGTTTTGTGCTGCCTGTCTTTTTTATCTGGTACAGCACAACAGGGCTTTCCTGTTCCGGTAAGAGATGCCTTGCAGTTGTTTTACCTGCAACGGACCTCCAACCACAACACCATTGTGTATGAATTGAATTTCAAGAATGGGAAGCTAGATGTACGCAATCCTGTCCACCCTTTCTGGATCCGGTACACGGAGCAAAGCCAAAGGGCGGAGTTGAACTTTATCCAGCGCACATTTGCGTATGGCATTAAAGTTAAGATGCAGGCAGATAGCAGCTACCTGGTAAAGCTGGTTTCTTATTCTCATTTTTCAATGACCCTGAAGAAAGGGGCAGATGGTAAATACAAGATCTATGCGCCCATCAACCAGCAGCTGATGGTACTGGACCGCATTTTTGTTAAGATCACAGGCGGCTCTATGTGGTCGCCCGACATAGAGTATTTCGAGTTGAGTGGTTGGGACCCAGCTACCGGAAAGCCTGTTTCCGAGCGGAAGAAGGTCTTGAAAGATGTGGCCAAAAGTTGATTATTAGTTTAAAATTCCCTGTGATGAAAAAGCTGTATGTTTCAAATGCTACAGAATCGGTGAGGATGTTTAAAAGCAACTGGATGGAAGCTTTGTCAAAGGTCCATTTCTCAGTTCCCTTGTTTATTTATATTCCCGTGATCGGGTTCATGACCTGGCTCGCTTTTGATGGGGGGATCTCTCCGGTTTATTATTTTTTGTTCCTGGTAGCAGGTATCATAGTATGGACCGCTACAGAATATCTACTGCACCGGTTTATTTTTCACTTTGAGCCTTCCTCTGAATGGGGCAAGCGCATCCACTTTATTTTTCATGGGGTACACCATGATTACCCCAAAGATGCCAAACGGCTGGTGATGCCTCCTTCTGCCAGTATTCCCCTGGCCATTGGTTTTTATTTTTTGTTTTATATACTGTTTGAGAACAAGGTTTACCTCTATCCTTTTTACAGTGGTTTTATTGCAGGATACCTGGTATATGATATGATGCATTATGCCATGCATCATTATAATTTCAAAAGTTCCCTGATGAAGCAGGTGAAACAACACCATATGCTGCACCATTATGATGATCCCACAAAAGGTTATGGCGTTAGCTCCTCCTTGTGGGACGTTATTTTAAGATCTGGTTTTCCCAGGAAGAAGAAAAGGTAATATGATTAGATCTGCCCCGGCTGTTTTTTTTGCCCAGAAAACTATTTTGGTAACGACGCTGATCTCTGTTGCCTACCTGCTCCTGTCTGTACTACTGGTAGGCTTTAAGCAGGATCAACTTGTATTGATCGCAATTTTCAATGTACTGTATTATAGTACCGACATCACCCGGAAGTTCATTACGGGTTTTTCTATTTTTATAGTCTACTGGATCATCTTTGACTACATGAAGGCCTTCCCCAATTATCTTTTCAGGGATGTGCATATTGAAGGGTTGTACCTTGCGGAGAAGGCTTGGTTTGGCATTGCCACCGCAACAGGCGTGCTTACGCCCAATGAGTTTTTTCAGCAATACCATCATTGGGTATTGGATTTACTGAGCGGTTCATTTTATCTGTGCTGGGTGCCCATTCCATTGCTGTTTGCTTCCTGGTTGTTTTTTAAGAACCGGCCTCTGTTCCTGCAGTTTGCCCTTGCTTTTTTTGTGGTGAACCTGCTTGGCTTTGTGGTCTATTATATTTACCCGGCGGCCCCGCCCTGGTATGTGCAGGAACATGGGTTTAAGTTTGTGGCCTCCACACCCGGTAATACAGCCGGCCTCAAACGGTTTGATGAACTGGCAGGTGTCACTATTTTTCAATCCTTGTATGCCAAGGGTTCCAATGTTTTTGCGGCCATGCCTTCTTTGCATTCTGCTTACCCCGTCATTGTGTTGTTTTATGGGGCAAAAGGCCGGCTCGGATATATTAATATTATTTTTGCCGCGATCATGACAGGCATCTGGTGCTCGGCTGTCTACACCAGCCATCATTATGTATTGGATGTCCTTGCGGGTATGTGTACAGCAGCTGCCGGTATTATCCTGGTGGAACGGGGTATTTCCAGCCCGGGGCGGTTTTCGAGGTTCTTTGATGCTTATTTGCGTAAAATTATTTAACCCACTTGTATATGAATGGTGCTTCTTCATTGCCCGACAAACAGGCGATACTCACAAGGCTTAGCAACGGTAATTTTGATGCCTTCCTGTATGATTGTGATGGTACATTGGCTGATAATATGGGGGCACACAAGGCTTCTTACCGGGCGGTGGCTACCATGTATGGGTTTGAGCTGGATGATACCATTATTGATGAACTGGCCGGCTGGCCTATCATCCAGGTGGCCGAGGAGATCAAAAAGCGGTACAATGCCGATTTTGATCCGGTAGTTTTTTGCCAGCAGAAGAACTCCCTGTATGAGGTGTCTTTTATCCAGGAAACCCAACCGATCGAATTTGTAGTGGAGCATTTAAAGGCCCATGCGGGAAAGGTACGGATCGCGGTGGTATCTGGTGGAAGCCGTGCCTCGGTGTCACGCACCCTCCGGATGCTGGGCGTCAGTACACTGGTGGAGGTATTGGTGTGTGCAGGAGAAACACCAAGGGGCAAACCTTTTCCTGATCCTTTTTTGGCAGCAGCCACCAAACTTGCTGTGGAGCCCTCGCGCTGCCTGGTATTCGAAGATGGGCTTCCCGGTGTGCGGGCAGCGGAAGCCGCGGGCATGCGGTGGATTCGCATCGACCATGTATAATTTATACACTCAGTTAAACAACTTGAATCTTTTGAAGGTCCTGCCCTTCTTCCTTAGCCAGGCATGGTAACAGGAGGGGATATCACATTCCGGGCCGGGCAACAGGGAAGAGATAATGATCCTGTCGATCTGTGAAAGCAAGCCCAACACCAGGCAGGTACGGAACAACCATACCGGTTGCTTTCCCGCCAATAGAAACGTAAAGGTGATCAGCAAAACAATACCCCATGTTTTGGAGAGCCAGTTGTGGGCGCAACCACTTTTTCTGAACTTCACCAGGTTGATGACATCTGATACAGGTTCCAGTATAAACAGGATGATGATAAACCAAAGATGGTCTTTGAGCAATTGCCCGTTGAGCATCCAGATACAAACACCGGCCGCCAGCCAGAAGACAATGTCTACATTGGCATCCCATTTCCGCAGGCTATTGGTAGCCACACCCAGGTTGCGGGCGATGATACCATCGAATATATCGGATATCATGCCGGCCCACAGACAGGTAACGAGGAACCAGCCGCTTTGATGCGTTTGCAAGGTCCAGAGGATCATGACCGGCGCCAGCAACAGGCGGAAGATGACCAGTGAAAAGGGGATGGCTTTTTTTATCTTTTCCAAGCTTTATTGATTAGTTGAAGGAATATAAACCCAATGAGGAAAAACACGCTCAGCGTGGCCACGCTGGCGCGCATGGAGCCCGTCATGTATTCTATCCAGCCAAATAAGAAAGTGCCGGCTACCACGCCGATTTTATCCAATACATCATACAGGCCGAACCAGGTGGCGTATTCATCCTCCTCGCCCTGGATGAGCGTGGCAAAAGCTGATCTAGACAATGATTGCGTACCGCCCATCACCAGGCCCACCAGGCAGGCCATGATGTAGAACTGCGTAATGTTCTGTACTGAATAGCCTATAAAGCATACGACCACCCAAAAGGCAACAGCCGTTTTGATGGCCATCAGGTTGGTAGATCTTTTAGCCACTATTACAAACAGCCAGGAGCCTGCGATGGCCAGCAATTGCAGGATGAGGATCACACCGATCAGGTGGGGAGTGGTGAGCTGCAGGGTCTTGGTTGCAAATACACTCGACATGCCCATGATGGTAGTTACGCCCATATTATAAAAGAAGAAGGCCAGCAGGAACAAGGCAATTAGCTTGTGCTTGCGTGCCCGCCGGAATGCCTGCAGGATGCGGGCATAGGATTGAAATATTATTTTGGCATTGATGGGTTGATGCCTGCCATCGGGAGGTAATCCCTTCAATGAATACGCAGCAAACAAGAGCCACCAAACACCAATGAAGACAAAGGATACACGTATGGGAATGGCTGCCTTGATCTGAGCAGCTGTAAAACCTATTACTGCAGCATACTGGATAACGAGCAGACTGATCACCAGGGCGATCATACCACCCAGATAACCCCAGGCAAACCCTTTGGCGCTTACCGTATCGTATTGATCAGGTGTCGCGATCTCCGGGATATAAGCATTATAAAATACAACGCCCAGGCTATAGCAAACACTGGACACGATGAACAAGCCCGCAGTGATCAATAAATAATCGGCCGATGAAAAGTAGAGCAATACACAGCTGATCGCCCCGATATAAGAGAAGCGCTGCATGAATCGTTTCTTCCGCCCGGCATAGTCGGCAATGGAGCCAAAGAGCGGACTTAAGAACATGATCAACAGGCTGGCGAATGAATACATATAGGCATACAGCACAGAGTTGCTGAGTTGTTGCCACCAGGCCGTTCGCGGACCTGTCATTTCGAGACTAAGGAAGTAACTGGGAAATATAGCCGAGGTAATCACCAACGAATAACTGGAGTTGGCCCAGTCGTACCAACACCAGGCATTGATCGTTTTGTTATCCTTTTTTAGAAACATGAGGCTTAGGGGCTGCTGTTCTAAAAATAAGGGGAAAGTTTTAAATCATCAAAAACGGTGTTGATCAACTGCCCTACCCTTTCAACCATTTGTTCTTGTGTGCGAGGGATATTACCTGTGCGCGGGAGTTGACATGCAACTTATCATAAATATTGGCGATGTGTTTTCTGATGGTGAGCACGCTTACCTGCAATTCCACCGCTATGCGCTTGGCATCCCATCCACTCACCATGTGTTGTAATATCTCTTGTTCTCTTTCGGTGATGTTGACTGGTATCTCCTGCGTGGTGGTCAACTCCTGTGCCGGGCTGGTGGCGCGGCTTAATAACTGAAGGGCTTTGCGTGCAATGGCCGGACTCATGGGCGCTCCGCCGGTTTGCAACACTTCCACTACAGCAGCTTCCAGTACTGCGGCCGGTTCATGTTTCAAAATATAACCCGATGCACCGGCCCTGATGGCTTCAAATATTTTAGTATCGTCATCAAATACAGTGAGTACAATAAACTGGATATGCGGGTACAGTGTTTTGGCAATACGGATCGTTTCAATACCGTCCAGTTCAGGCATTTCAAGGTCCATAAAGATCACTTCCGGCAGGCCGGTATGCGACAATCCCTTTAATTGCTCCAGGCAATCGTTGCCATTGCGCGCTTCAAATACAAGTTCCATCCGCCCCGATACTTTCAGCTTCTGCATAAAAGTGTTCCGGTTTACCGCATTGTCTTCTGCCAGCGCTATCCTGAATTCCATGGTATCAATTTTAAATTTGCACAGATATCAATTCAATGGTCACTATCGTACCTGCATGCTCACCGGCTTGCCAGGCTATATGCCATCCTGCCACCGAGGCACGGGCCTGCATATTCTTCAGGCCATTGCCCCCACCCTGTAAGGTAGAAATTTCCTGGCTCATACCCCTGCCATTGTCACTAACAATTATTTTCCAGCTCGTATTGCCTTCCACTTCAACCTTGATCTGCCTGGCGCCACTGTGTTTTACGGCATTTGTAACGGCTTCCTGTATCACCTGGAAAAGATGGAAGGCCTGAGTAGGCGGTATAGAAATATCCTGCTCAATATGCTCTATTACATCCATCTCTATACCCTGGTAGCTTTTCCGTATGCGGCTGAGGAACACTTTGATCCGGTCGCTGATGGCCGTGAGGGTAAGGCTGTCTTTATTCAATGCCCAGATGGTATCACTTAATTGCGCCACCATGGTTTGGGAATTGTTTTTCAATTCGGCAAGTGCTGTGCGGTTCTCTTCGCTGATACCATTGGCCTGAATGATATCCAGGTTGGAGGCGATGGAAGCGGCATAGGCCCCCAGGTTATCATGGAGATCGGCAGCTATGCGCTTGCGCTCGTTCTCTTCCGCATCAGCAATGGCTTTGATGGCCATGAGCTTCTCATGCCCGATCATCTTTTCCATTTTAATCCGTTGTTTTTTCCGGTAATCCCTGAACACCATAAAAGAAATAAGGATCACCAGGGCGCCCGCGCTTAACCCCAGTACCAGGATATTGTTCTTTTGCGCAATGGTGAGTTGTTGTTGTATGATCGTGTTCTCCTTTTTCTGTACTTCGTATTTTGTCTGTATTTCTGCTATTGCCAGTTCTGCTTCCGCATCGGATAAAGAGTCTTTAGCAAGAATGATCTGTTCCAGTGTTTGCTCATAGGCTTTTGTATCGCCTTTGATCTTATAACATTTGGCCAGCAGGTCATAATATCCAATGCGCAGACTCAAGGTATTCGTAAATGTTTTTGCCTGCCCGGTCACCGTACTGTTTAAATCTCCACGCTGTAGTTTGTCGTTGCAATAAGCGATTGCCTTGTCTATTTGTTTGGTGGTGATGTAAAAATTGATGAGTGAAATATGGTCATCCGTCCATACAGCTCCATCACCCATCTTTTCCCTTACACCAATCATTTCCTGCAGCGCCGATTCTGCTTTGTTATGGTGGCCGGCCTTCAAATAGATATTTGATTGCCTTTGCAGGGCCATGGCCAGGCTGTTGAGGTTTTGTCCGTTCTTTAACAGCTGAATTCCATTTTCGCCATACAAGATCGCTGAATCCAGGTGATTGTTCAATAAATGCGCCTGGGCCAGGTTTACATAAACAGCTGCTCGCACCAGGTTGTAGCGGGGCAGTTCATCCAGGTAAGCTAATGCACGCCTTAGCCATTGCAGGGCTTCAGTAGGCGCTTCCCGGGCAATCGCGATCGAGCCGATCGTATTCATGTTGGTGCTGATCACCATCGAATCTTTATACTTTTCCGCTTCATTCACGATGCGGTATAAATTGGTCAATGCTTCAGGGTATTTGCTCCGGCTTCCATAGTACAATGCCTGCTGCCTCACCGCTTTGAAGTAGATGGCTCTTTCGTCAGGCACAGTCACTTTGTTGCTTTTTATAACGGGATCAATAACTACTATGGCGCTATCTACCCATCCCCACCTGAAATAATCGTTGGCAACAGCTATCTCTGCCAGCGCTATCGCTTTTTTATCGCCCTTTTTGATGGCCATTGCTCTTGCCTTATACGCATAATGATCGAGTGTATCGCGGTTCACGCTTTGGTACTCGTCGCAGAGACCAAGTATGGCAGAGAGCTGGTCCTTTTCATTACCGGCACGATAGACAGCCTGTAATAAGCTGTCTATCGTGCTGGTTTGAGCAACCGCCATGGTTGCCAACATCAACTGTATGATCAGGGCTATCGTAAGGCGGATCATCTAAGCAGTATTATTCCTCAAACATACCGGTTTCCGGGTTATTGACTGCATTGCCCGGCTATTATTTGCGGCTGGGTGGGATTATAAGCATTGTTGGTAACATAATATCCACCGCTGATGGCCCCGGCCTTCACCACTTTGGTAATGCCGCACAAGTTCTTCAATACCTTATTCTCATTGATGGTGATGCTGGTAATGGCGCCATCCACATTGCTGAGCCCATTGAGGTTGGCCAGCTTATCGTTCTGGCCGATCGTCATACCATAGCGCATTGCTTTCACTTTCTCCAGGCCATCCAGGTTGAGCAATTCAGGGTTCCTGGCCACATATATGCCCACGATATTGGTGATGGATGCCAGCCCGGTGAGGGAAGTGAGCTTAGTATTATCGGCAATGGAGATCAAACGGTTTTCGTTAAGGCCTGAAGAGGTCAGTTTAGCCAAACCACCCAGTCCGGTTAACCCTGTTGTCATGATCCTAAGGTCTTGCCCAACGCTCTCCAGGTTGGCGAAACCTGAAACATCTGTCAGGTTCTTGCCACCGATAGTAAACATAGCCCCCACCGTTTTCAGAGTCTTAAAACCTGTGATACTTTTTAGCGGGCCATCGTATCCAACCAGACGATCTCCCGACCCTGCAGCTGTTTCCAAAACAAGTGAGAACCTGACATTCGTCAACTTGTTAAATCCGTTGATCGTCTGCAGCTTTATACTGGCGCCCGGGATATTTGCATTTGAAATAGTAAGATCTCCATCCACAGTTTCCAGGTTGGCAAAACCATCCAGGTTCGTGATACCCGGACAATTTTGGATAGTAAACCTTCCGCAGGTCTTCAATGCCGGCAGATCGAAGGCAGTAAGCGCCTGTACCGTTTCGAGGCCGCCATCCATGTGAATACCATTGGGTAGCTTTTCCAAGGCATTCATATTGATCGTGGCCAGCTTCACATTGTGGGTAAGGTTTATAGCTTCGGCTTCCCTGAACAGGGGCATGGTGAGCGTGGTAAGTTCCCCATTGTCCTTGCAGGTAATATTTCCTTTCTCGTACAGCGGAAAGTGGGCTGTTTTCAATGCCTTGTGCAAACTAATGGTCAGTCCTCCGGTTGATTTTAATTTATTCGACACGGCGGTGATATCCGTGAGCGCATCATTCCGCGTAAGGGCCACCCAATCTGTCACCACCGATGGTATATTGATCCCTTCGAGTGTGGTCAGTTTGAGACACTGATCGATGGTCAATCTTCCGGTGCACACTATATTCTTTAGTCCGCTTACCGAAGTAAGGTCTGGATTATCTGTCAGCGTGAGTCCCCACGATCCCAGCGTACCACTCGCATTGGCAAAAGTATTCAGGTTGGTGAGTAAGGTATTGGTGATCTCGATATAGCCGCATTTGTCTACCGACTTCAAATTGGGAATAGACAAGGTTTTCAATAAGGGATTACCGGTGATAGAAATATTATCATTACCCAGGGGACTTATCGATTCAATAGAAGGCAGGGTGAGCGCCACCAGGGAAAGGTTGTAGTTGATATGAATGCCCTGTATGCTTTTGCTGGCCAGCTTGGGAAATGATGCGTTGACCAGTTGACCGTTCTCCACCAACGTTAACCAGGACATGTCTTCGAGTTCTGCCAAGCCCCCCAGGCTGGTCACATTATTCCTGCGCAATTCCAGTCCCCATACTTTCTTCAGTTTAATAATGCCGCCCAGATCCGTCATGTTGGAAACATACAACGTACCCGTCACCGTCGTATAGCCGGAATCGATAAATGCTTTCAGGCTGGCGGCATCGTTAATGGAATAATTGCCCTGGTATATTTTGTCAGTGCCTGGGCCCGGGCCCGGGTTATCGCATACTTTCACTGCGTCCTGGATCATATGTACTACCGAAGGATTGACATTGATCTTTATATCCTGGCTCTTTTTACCCGTAACCACATCGTACACCGTGAGTACCACATTGTCGATGCGGTTGGGGAGCGCACGCATGAACAGGTATTGCACCGTGAATCTTCCTTCCGAGCCGAAGATGGGGGCCGTCGTACTCTTCACAATGGTGTTGCCGCTGCGCATGCTCAGGAATGCATAGCCTGTAGTCACCGCTTTGTTTTCGCAGTTCACTGCTTTGCCATTCACATTGACCACCGTTTCACCATTGCCGCCGCCACTACTGGCGGGAGGAAGGGTAATGGTGATGGTAGAAGGAGGATTGGTGGGTGTAACTTCAATAGTAACACTTTGTCCTTCATTGGCAAATGTGGGTGCAGCCGGAGGAACCTCGCCGCCCGTGGGCGTATAGTTGGGGTTGGCGGGATAATCGGGTCCCCCGGGTTGCACCGGCATGACCGTGACCTCCATCACGTCGGTCATACTGGGGAGTGGGAAAGTAACGGAGCTGGTGCCACCGGGAGGATTGTTATTGGGATTGGGTACGGGTGGAGGAAAGGTATTGGTATATAAGGTGTTTTGTGTTTTCTTATCGCGCACCTGCAGGATGAAGTCGGGCGGATTATTGACAATTTTCTCGATATCATCGGGCGGCATGCTGGAGATATTGGGAAGTATCCAGCGCAGGAACATCGGCAGGATCATGATGGGATTCCAATGGTCGTAGTTCCATACCGAGAAGTGCTTCACCTTGCCAACATATTTACCATTTTGGTAAGTACCCTTTCCTTCCTGCCTCCAGATGCCTTTTGTTTCATCGAAGTACCACATGTCGATGGAAGCAGTGGCCGAGCTTTGCAGTTTTTGCGGTACGGGTAAGGTAACCGTCACCTCTTTGCCGGCTTTGATGGTGAGCTTATTGCCTTTGTCATCCAACAAGTCGAGGTGCGACATGCCATAAGAAATAAGTGCGCCTCTTTTGTTGTCGGCATTGTCCGCAGCCAGGTCGCCCGGCATACGGGCAAAGAAATCGGGGCTGGTGGGGTTTACATAATTGGCCACCACATTTACCTGGCCGGTATAATTGTCAACAGCGCCTGCAGGCAATTCGATTTTAATACCTCCTGTTGATTCAGCTGCTCCGCCGGTAGTGGCGCTAATGGTGCCAATGCTTTTCATCGTGAGCATTTTGATCAGCGAGGGTTTGGACATGCCATTTTTGATGGGCTGGAAGATACGGGAGCCTTTAAAGTAGCCTTGCTTTACAGCCGTCAGGTAAGCCCTGGCTTGATCGAGTTGTGCATTCATCAGCATGTAAATGCCGTTCTCATCCGTATTGGTGGTTTTGCCACCTCCGGTCACAGCCACGCCCGACAGCGGTTTGTCCAGCTCGTCCACGATCCTTCCAAATACGTTGGTGTTCACCACCACCCCTTCTTTGGGAAGTTGGGGATTGGGTGGAGGTTTGTCGGTGCCGCCGTTGTCGTTCTTGCGACAGCCCTGGGCGATTAGGGCCAAAAGCAGTAGGTAGAGTATTATCTTTTTCATTGCCTGGAACTTAAAGTGATTGATGTATGCAAAAGTTCATCGTTCCGGCTGCGTGGGAAATACTCAATTTGTAGTATGGGGTTCTCCGATCAGTTTGCTACAAAGATTTAGGGAAACTTTATTATTTCCGGATGGTGCCCGGGTTCTGCATATTGGATCTTATTGTCGATCTTGGAGCAGGTAAATAACCCCACCTCCCCTTCTTTATGGAATCGCGATCGATGAAACTGCTCCTGATAGCTTGTATGGCGCTTGCCGCCACTGCCTGCAAACCCAAGAAACAGCCCCCTATTCCCGAATCAGTAATTGCGCTTGTAGATACCGCCATGAATCCGTATTCTGAAAGCGACCATATTGCCGATTCTATCCAAACCCAACATACACGTGATAGCTTTTATGCAATAAAACCCAAAGCCATCCTCCTTTCTGACAAAAACGGAGAGGCTTACAAAAAACTGATCGCATTATTGGTAGATACCAACGGCGTTACCAAAATATCATCCGGCTTTTCCGACACCATTATTTACAAATATGACAAGGACGAAAATCCGATTGCCGGCACCCAGGTCTTGCGTAATAAACGGTTCGTTGTAAAACTGATCGATCCAGACCTCGCTGCCTATGCTCCCAGGCGATTGTATATCAATGGCCGTGAAATGAGGCCAGGCATTGAGATAGATACTACACAGTCGGGGTCCGAATATATAAACAACATTCAACTCGACGTAGAGGACTCCTATTTTATTAAATTTGGCACCAAAGAATATTTATTGCTCAATGGCCATATCGAGAAATGTACCGGCACGGCCTGTGGAGTTGGCTATTACTTACTATTCGATCCATTACTTCAAAAGGCGATAATGGTACAGCTATATCGCTCCGAATTTGTTGTCGGATATGACAAAGAAATCAAGACCCCTGTTTTTATCGACCTCAGCACCGATTATGAATACAATTTTTTGTACCAATGTTTTTTATACTCGGGTAAAGTATACAGCCTTGATCAGTCCTGTAAAATAAGGCCCGTGGTTGATCAATCGAGTAACCCCTATCATTTTACAGCTTATTCGAAGGAAAATCCAGATAGCATCGTGGTGGTCAATGGAAACTTCCGTGCCATTACCTGGTAAATCCCTCCATGCTCAATTGGTTGTTACAAAAAGCCGCTGCCTTATGCCCCGTGCTGATGGCTTCCGATACCTGGTGATAACCAGGATGTGCCAGATCGCCGGCAGCAAATACACCAGGTACCGAAGTTTGCATGGCAGCATCAGTAAGCACCGAACCGCTCCTGGTCAATTCACAGCCCAGCATCACGGCCAGCTCATTATTGAATTGTACGCGCACAGGTTTGGTATACACAACAGGACTTGTCAGTGTTTGTCCGTCGGCCAATGAAACAATGAGCCCTGTATCACTTTCGGCTATCCGCACAACAGGTGTTTCGATCAGCGGCCATCCCTTTTGTAACAGTTGATCTCTTTTGGCAGCATCTTCCACAGCAGTACCATGCAATAGAAAGGTTAGTTGACTGTTCCATTGACTAAGGGTCATGCCTACATCCCAGGCAATCACACCTTTTACCAGTACTAGTGCGGGTTGATCCCTGGCCTCCCAGCCATGGCAATAGGTGCAGTGAAATACCTTCTTTCCCCAGAGCGCCTGCAAACCTTCAATAGGCAACAGGTGATCGGTTACACCGGTAGCCAATATGATCTTGCGCACAGTAATGACCTGCTGCTTTTCAGTGGTGAGCCGATAACCTCCTGCTGAAGCGGATAACCTAACAACGGATTCCGGGGAGATGGATACATGACTGAACCGCTGAAGATCAGTAAGCGCCGCCGCCCGCAGGTCAACAGGAGAAGCTCCATCATTGCCCGATAAATTATGCGAATGGGTGCTGGTAAGGTTTCTTGGTCTGCCTGTGTCAAATACAATGGTTCTTCGCTTACTCCTGCCCAATGTATGGGCAGCAGCCAGACCTGCGTGGCTTCCTCCAATAACGGCTACTTCATAATCCAGGCTAGACATACACGGATAGTTTAGAGCAAAGTTGGAAAATAAAATACAACTTTGTTGCATTAATTATAAATTCCCCTATCTTTGTTTTGATGCGTAACACAAGGCATGCACATACCAAACAACTGATCTCAGCACTGCTGATGATGCTGTTGGTATTGGTGCACCTCACCAAAGCCTTGCACATCCACCCTTCCAACAACACAGCGCATCACAGCCAACACGAAAACATTATTACCAAAGCCACGGCAGTACATGGCTCCTGCGCCATCTGCGAATTCCAATTGGCCAAAGACGCTCCCTTCACCGGTGAGTTATTGCTGGTAATAGCACCTGTACATGCTTCTCCTACTTACACCAGGCTACTGACGTCTATCAATCCCAGCCGTTTATTCACCATCGAAGGCAGAGGCCCTCCCCTGTCTTAATTCCCGACACACTGCACAAAGTCATTGTATGCCTGGCCCGAAAGCCTTGCATATAATTAACATCCTGTGTGTCTTCTCCCACTGGCATTAGCGATTGCGCAGACTGCCAGTACCTATTCGCTTCCTTCTTTTTACAGCATTGAATTGTCCGGGACGATAAGTCCTGTTGTACATACTGAATTGTCGTGCAGGCACGCGGTACCCGTGCTGCCATGGCAAGGGAGGAATATGCCGAACACCTCCATCCCAAAATAGTAGGCGCCAACAATTAAACATTTTCACTATGGAACTCATCAACAAGGATGCACTCATTGCTTCCATCATCAAAGAAAGAGCCTGGGGAACCGGTACACATTGCTGCGGCGGAAGCCATTGCTGCGGCACCCAGGATTAGTGGTTAGTCTGTCGTAAAAAAACAGCGGAGGTAAGCCCTCCGCTGTTCCTATACCTAAAACTTTACTGTCATGAGCGCTATCACGCTTACTGAATTGATACAATACAGGAACGAAGATGTACTCTCCCGCTTCACCGACCTGATGGATGTAACGGATGAGGAAGCAGCAGACATATTTACAGAAACAAAGAAATTCCTCTTCATCTGCCGGCAGCCGGGCGTTTTCATTCCGGATGAATTGTTGATCGTAGATGAGATGTGGCACAACTTCATACTCTTCACAAAAGAGTACCAGGACTTTTGCGCATTTTATTTCGGTGGCTACCTGCACCACACACCCGCTACCAAAGCCGCCAAAACACAGCACCGGGAAGAACTGGCTGCTGATGCAGCTGCCGTTAAAAACACCTTCAATGAAAAACTCGCCAGGCTGATGTCGGTAACCTATGATGAACTGGGACCAGACACTGTTGTCAAGTGGTTTCAGCAGTACCCTACCCGATACAGCAAACAGGTCATCAAAAACCTTCGCAAACACTGATATGAGTATCTTCCCCAAACGCACAGTAGCCGGCAATGCCGTTACCATTCACTGGAACCTTACCCTTCCCGCCGGTATGGAAACAGCAGTATGCCCTTATGTACGGATCGGCATCATCAGTCCCCGCGGGAATACCCATATGCTTTTTGAAGCGCCTATATTGTTGCTGCCTTCCACAGCAGCTCCTGCCCCTGAGCATCTCCAGCAAAGCGGAACCTATCAATACCTCAACAAACATACGCCCTTGCTGGTGTTGGCAGCTTACCTGGCAGGACAACAGCCAAGGGAAAAACTCATCGAGATACTGACCAATATACAGAACGGCAGGCACTACTATTTCACCTGGACGGCACCACCGGATGCGCCACCCGGCAAGTATACCCTGCTGTCGGAAATGCACCTCGATGGCGCTGTCAAACATTCAGGAACAGCCGCTGAAGATTTTTTTTATATAGAGCAACTGGACCTCAGCACCAATGCTCATGGTGAAGTGATCATCTACAACCCTGGTCCGGAACCTGTGCCGGTTAAACTGATCAGTTATGCCGCAGACAATCACCAGCAACCGGAAACACTGGAAGTGTTTTACCTGGCCCCGCACGGCAGTCGTCCGGTAGCCATTACGGGCAAGCTGGTCTTCCTGGTATACAACGAAGAAAGGATCACCGAGCCCCTGCACTGCCTGGAGCAGCCCCGGCCGCTACGCAACCAGCAGCATCTTTTACTGCGCAAAGAAGAAGCAGGCATACCCGTCACCTATGTATTGCCGCGCGAAGGAACTGATGCCTGGCGCCTCACCGGCCTGCAGCGCGAAATATGGGAAGCAGCCGATGGTATGCACACACTGGCCGCCCTGCGGGAAAAAGACAGGGCCCTGTATGATGAAATGATCGCTTACCGGCTTATCACAGAGATACCATGAACAGACTACTACACATAATCACGATACTGACAGGACTGCTACTCACACAACCTTGCTACACCCAATCCTTGCCGCCATCGCCAGCAAGCGATAGCACCCGCCGGCAGGATACGGTAAAAAAAAGAGCCCATGAACTGAGGGCAGTACAAGTCAGCGCCAGTTCTGCCGGTAGCCTGCAACAATCTACCAGGACAGTGACGGTTATTGACGCCAGAAAATATTACACCCGCCCAGCCACCGTGCTTAGTCTTATCAACCAGTCGCCGGGCGTAAGGGTGCGCCAGGATGGCGGATTGGGAAGTACGGCCGATTTCTCGATCAACGGCATCAGTGGCAGGCAGGTTAAATTTTTTATCAATGGCATTCCGGCTGATTTCCTGGGGGCAGGCAATCGCCTCAACATTATCCCCGTCAATGCCATTGACCGCATTGAAGTATACAAAGGCGTAGTACCCATCGAGCTGGGAAGTGATGCACTGGGCGGCGCCGTCAATATCGTTACCCGCCAGGAACTTTCAAGTTACACGGACGCAGTATATAGTATTGGATCTTTTAACACGCACAAAGCAGCTATCAACACCTATCGTAACCTGGGCAATCACCTTTTCATCCGGGCTGGCGGCTTTGTTAATTATAGCGATAACAATTACACCATCACGGCCGATGTGCCCGATCGGTTGGGCAACCCGGTCTCCCAAAAGGTAAAACGTTTTCATGACCGCTACCGCGATTACCAGTTCAATGCTGAAGCGGGCCTTACCCAACAAAAATGGGCCGACCTCTTCAGCCTGCATGGTTCCTTCTATTCGATGGACAAGGATGTTCAACACAATTTGGTCATGACCGAACCCTATGGCGCCATTACCCGTCACGAAAATACCTGGAACGCAGGGTTACGCTATGTAAAACGACAACTACTACCCCGGTTGAACCTTTCATTTTTTGGCAACGCTGCCCTGATCAAAGAACATTTTATAGATACATCCTTCAATGCCTGGACCTGGGATGGGAAAGTATATGAAAGAAGAATAGCCTATGGAGAAATTTCCAGTTCGCGCACCAACCTGCTCTTTACCACGCAAACCCTTGCAGGAAGATTGCTCCTCGATTTCGCCGCTGACAGCAACAACAAGTTCAGCTTCTCCCTTACCAGCAGTTTCTTTACACGTACCGGGCAAGACACCCTTGCAGAAAAATATTATGGGCAGAACTTTTATGGGCACAGGGTTCAACTGCAAAAGAACACAGCCGGGCTGGCCTGGCAACATGAGTTTACCCACCACATCACGAGCGTCACTTCGATAAAATACAATTGGTATCATGCAAACGGCTTCACCATCGACAATATGGTATTCAATCCTGCTACCCGTTCCGCTCAACAATTGGGTTGGAATGAATCTTTGAAATGGGATATCAGTTCCCGTTGGTTGTTTAAACTATCCTACGAATATGCCACGAGGCTACCGGATGAGATGGAGGTGTTTGGTGATTTCAGTCTGGTGAAAGCCAACCCTTCCATCCAGCCGGAATACAGCCACAATATGAACCTGATGGCGCGGTACAACCGGCCCGGGAAGATCTCAGCTGGCATCAACACCTTCTTCAGACTTACGGACAATATCATCTTCCTGCAGGTATCGCCCAGGAGTTCACAGTACCAAAACCTGCTGAAAGCCCTATCGGCCGGTGTGGAGGTGGAAGCCAATTATCAATTCACTCCTTCTCTTTCCTTATGGGCCAATGGTACTTTTCAGCACATCATCAACAAGAGTAAAAAAGAGAACACCGGCAATATTGATGACCGGTATTATAACCTGCGTTTGCCCAACAAGCCATTTCTCTTTGCCAATGGTGAATTACAATGGACACGAAATAACCTGCTGAAAAAGGGCCATACCCTTCAATGTTGGTACGGCATCAGCTATGTGAACTGGTTTTACCTGTACTGGTCCAACGATGGCCGGCGCGATACCAAGGCAACCATTCCTACCCAGTTTGTACAAAGGGCCGGAATCAGTTACGCCATTGCCCACAACAGAGCAGCCATCAGTGCAGAAGTGCATAACCTGAGCAATAGCCGCGTGTACGACAATTTCAATGTGCAGTTGCCCGGCCGCGCCTGGAACCTGAAATGCAGATTATTCATTGACCGATAAAATACAAACGAAAAATGAAACAGAAAAGGACGCTGGCAGCAACCCTCTTTATCCCCTGCCTGGTAGCAGCTATCGCTATTACCGGTTGTAAAAAAGACAAAACCAACAACGATGCCGGCAACAAGGATGCCGATCAATATGCGATCGCTCTGGTAGCTGGTACTGGCAATGCGCAAACCACCTATATCCAGGGCCTCGCCAGTTTTGATACGGCCACGCTGGCCAATGGCAATGCCTCAGAACTGGCCGGCAATGGCCGCATGCTCGCCTACAACGGTGCTGCCTATGTAAGCGTATTCAACTCGCCGGCTACCATGACGAAATATACTTTCGACAAAAGTGGTAAAGCTATTAAGGCCGGGGAATTGGTGGTGCCCGGGGCTAAAACCTATTCTACGGTGGAATTTGTAAGCCCCACAGAAGCCTATGCCTCTGTAGCAGGCGGACTGGCCAAAGTGATCAGGTTCAATCCGACAACGATGGAGCGTACCGGAGAAATTGATCTATCCCCCCTCCTTCGCCCTGCAGCTCCTGTGATGTACTACCTCGGTATGAAAGCACGCGATGGCAAACTGTTCATGGGTGTGTTTTATGAAGGAGCAGGTTTCGTAGAAAAATACAATGATACCGCCTATGTGGCGGTGATCGATCTGGCGACAGCCAAAATCGAAAAGCTCATCAAAGATTTCCGCACCGGCAGCGTATTCCTTGCCTACAATTCTTTCTCTATCGATAAGAGCGGTGACATTTATGTAGCCGGACTCGGTTATACCAACCGGCCGAGTGGCATCCTGCGCATTAAGAAAGGGCAATCAGAGTTTGATGCCTCTTACTTTTTCGACCTCGATGCGGCCACCGGCCACAAATGCCGTGGCATCTCGCTGTTTGATGATGGTCTTGCCTTCACCCTGGCGCTTGTAAATCCGGATGATGACTATGAGATCAATGGACCTGCTTATAGTTTTTACAAGATCAATGTCACACAAAAAAACAGCGCGGGCAAGCTGGGCAGTCTTCCCGATGTATATGGCTCAGGCGGAGCGGTGATGCACCGTTTCAATAACGATAATATCCTGTTTGCCTTCTCTAATAAAACCGAGAACAGTCTGTTCAGTTATTCCATCCAGAGTGGCAGTGTCAATAAAAAGATCACGCTCAACGGCGGAAAATGTACCGGCTTCGACAAACTAAAGTAAGCGACCATGAAAGGTATTATTCCACAAATAGCCATGAAAGAGTTCCTGACGGTATACCGCAGCAAGGTGATCCTGCTTACAGCAGGCATCATCCTGCTGCTATTACTGCTGGCAGCCTGGGGAGGCTTTAATAACTACAGCACCATCCGGAACATCCGTGCCGCTGCCCAGCGCGAGAAGCGGGAGCAATGGCTTCACCAGGATCCCAAGCATCCACATTTAGCAGCGCATTTTGGCACATTTGCCTATAAGCCCAAAACCTGGTTCAGTATGTTCGATGCCGGGCTGGACAATTATGCCGGTAGCTATGCCTACCTGGAACCACACCGGCAAAATGATTTTGTATTCAAACCTGCTGAAGGATATGGGGCCACCATCCGTTTTGGGCAACTATCGGTAGCACTCGTGCTACAGTTGCTCGTACCGCTGCTCATTATCTTCATGGGCTTTGCCTCCATCACCCAGGAAAGAGACAACGGTACACTCAAACTACTGTTGGGCACGGGTGTTTCGCTGTACCAGGTAGCGGCTGGCAAAGTAATGGGGCTCTTCCTGGCCCTGCTATTGCTCTTGCTGCCTGCGCTCCTGCTTACCGGGTGTTTCTTTGCCTGGCAGGCACCCGAAGCCGGCCATGATGGGTGGATACGCGCCCTGCTGTTGCTGGCTGTGTATAGCGGTTATTTTCTTTTCTTCACCCTGTTCACTGTCTTCGTATCTGCCCTGAGTAAAACAGCCGGCAATGCCCTGCTCACCCTACTCAGCATCTGGATCATTGGCTGCATCATCATACCCAAGGCCGCAGCCAATATCGGCAGCGACCGCTATCCCCTACTCACACAATATACTTTTCGGGAAGCGATCCAAAAAGATATTGCTCAGGGCATCGACGGGCACAATACAAAAGATGAAAGAGCCCGGCAACTGGAAGCACAAGTGCTTAAGCAATACCATGTGAGTAAGGTAAGTGAGTTGCCGTTCAATTTTGAAGGCTATGTAATGCAGGCCGGAGAAGAATACAGCAGCAAAGTGTACGACAAATACTTTCACCAGCTACAGCAAACGCTTATTGACCAGGATCGCCTGCCGCGTACAGCCGGACTGGTTGATCCCTTCCTGTCCTTGCAAGGAATATCGATGGGGCTTTCGGCTACCGATATCTATACACATATCGACTTTCAGCAAAAGACGGAAGCCTACCGGCGGGCTTTTGTGCAAAAGATGAATGAAGACATGATGCAGCATTCCACGCTGGGCGACTGGAATTACAAGGCTTCCCGCAGCCTGTATGCATCCGTGCCCGATTTCCGCTATGAGGTGTTGCCCGTTCGTGAGGTAATAAATCGCTACAGAACGGAATTGCTTTCGCTGGCGATCCTCTTACTGGCATCCCTCCTGCTTTTTAATGTTATACTCAAACGAATTCCTGTAATCAGTCAAATATGAAGACCCTAACCATTATTTGTGGGCGCGAATGGAAACTGTTGACCAGGAATTATGGGCAACTGATTATCCTCCTCATCTTTATAGCCGCGGCCCTCTATGCCATCCATTACGGCAATGCAGTGATCGACAGTCAGCAGCGCACCGTACAATACATCAGGCAGCAGAATGCAATAGAGCAACAGGCATTGGCAAAGGGATTGGACGCCGATACCACTACTGCAGCGGGAATGGCGGCCTACGAAAAAGCAGCCTATCCCTCCAAACTGCGTTTCTTTCTCAACTATTATGCGATCAACGAGCCGCAGCTACTGGCCAGGTTGTCCATTGGTCAACGGGATGTGAATCCCTATTACCTGCAGCTCAATGCACAGAACCTTTACCTGCAACTCTTTAAATCTGAAATTGCCAATCCACGCAAGCTGCTGGCAGGCAACTTTGATCTCTCTTTTGTGATCATCTACCTGCTGCCCCTGCTGATCATCACTTTTGGGTACAACCTGCTGTCGGATGAACGGGAACGCGGCACCCTGTCCATCCTGCGCATACAACCCGTGCCGCTACACCGCATCATTCTTTGTAAGCTGTTCTTCTGGCTGGGTATTACCACCATGCTGTTGTTGCTGATCTCCCTGATCGCATTTTTATGGAGTGGTATATCGCTGAGTTCCTTCCGTTATATAAGTTGGTGGATGGTGATTACTTTCTCCTACTCTGTTTGCTGGTTCGGGTTGTTATTACTGATCAATGCCTTCAACCGCAGCAGCGCTTTTAATGCCATGAGCAGCCTTGGTTTTTGGTTATTATTCCTGGTAGTGGTACCAGCATTGCTCAACCTCTCGTTCACCGACGGACAACAGGCAGATCCTACCAGGCTTACCGATTTCATTCGCCGCCGTCAGGGATTGGGCGAATCAAAACAGGAAAAGCAGGCTGTGCTGGATCGCTTCTACCAGCAATACCCAGGCTACAAGCCCACTGATACCGCTGCCGCCGCACGCTTCTTCGAGTTCCAGGCATATTCGGCCTATGTGACCTTATTGGATGCAGAAGCCAAACCTTCAGTGGACGCTTATTACCAGCGCATATGGGACCGTCACCAGCAGATAGCCAGTTTCCGGTTTATTAATCCGGCAGTCAATACCCAAAACCTGTTCAATGCACTCGGTCATACCGGATTGGAAGACGCCTTTCAGTTTCGAAGATCCATTGCAGGCTTTCACCGGCAGCTATCCCATTTTTGTTATGATCCCTTGTTTGCAGGCAGGATGATGACCAAGGCCGATCTCAACCATATACCTGTTTTCAACCCATCGCCCCCCGACATAGATACCGATTCGATGCTGAAAGGCTTGTTATCGCTCTGGCTGCTCACGGTCATTGTAGCATCCCTTGCTTATTACAGGCTCCGGTTCTATTTATAATCAACCAATGATCAACTAATAAAAACGTATATATGCCCGCACTCCAGGCTTTACAACTGTCCAAGCAATACAAAGGCCATACGGCACTCAATAACCTCAACTTAACTGTAGAAAAGGGAGAAATCTTTTGCCTGCTGGGACAGAACGGCGCAGGTAAAACCACCACGCTCAATATCTTCCTGGGCTTTATTGCTGCCAGTGATGGAACGGCCAGCATTAATGGTGTTACCGTCACAGCTTCCGGTAACGCAACCAAAAAGTTTATTGCCTATATACCCGAAGTGGTGATGCTGTATGGTCAGTTGACCGCATTGGAAAACCTCGACTTCTTCAGCCGCCTGGCGGGATTCAGGTATAGCAGGGAGCAACTGCAAACTTTCCTGCGCAAAGCAGGTTTGGAAGAAACAGTTCTTACCAAAAGAGTAAGTACTTACAGTAAGGGTATGCGTCAGAAAGTGGGTATCGCTATTGCCATTGCCAAAGATGCCGATGTGATCCTGATGGACGAGCCAACCAGTGGCCTTGACCCCAAAGCCACCAATGAGTTTACCGGCATCGTGCAGCAGTTGGGCAGCCAGGGCAAAGCAATACTTATGGCCACCCATGATATTTTCAATGCGGTGCATGTAGCCACCACCATCGGCATTATGAAGCAGGGGCAACTGATCCATGTACTCAGTGCCAAAGACATTGATGCGCAGCGACTGCAACAGCTTTACCTCGAAACCATTTAATGCGAGGTCCATCACCTAAACTGATAAGCATTGAAACCTATCCTCACCTGTCTGCTCATCATGCTTGTATCCACTACTTCACGGGCACAAGCGATACCTGACACTATTTCCGGTAAACCGAAAACTGCTCATGGGAAAGATACGGCCGTATTCCCACGCACCGCTTCCCTCCGGCAGGTAACGGTGGTTGCCGCTAAGAATGGTTTGCAGGTAGAAAACGGAAGGATCGTGATGAACCTCACCAATAGCACCCTCACTACCGGCTCCTCTGTCTTCGACCTGCTGAAGAAAATGCCAGGTATCAGCATCAGTCAGGATGACAATATCAGCCTACGGGGAACGGAGGGCGTGAATGTATTGATCGATGGGAAGATGAACTACCTCTCCGGCAAGCAACTGTCTGATTTTCTGAAAGCCATGGGCGCCGACAACATTGTAAGGATCGAACTCATTACTTCGCCAACCGCTGAGTTTGATGCAGCAGGCAATGCCGGTCTCATCAACATTGTAACCCGCAAAAGAAATAGCCGGGGATATGCTATTGATCTTCGTTCCGGCATTACCAGGGCCAGCACCTGGATGGTTAATGAGAATATTACAGCCAGTGTCAATACCAATCGCCTGAGTTTGTTGGCCTCCTTTGATTACAATACGCCCAACAGGCAGCTCACCAGTAAGAGCAGCAATGATGCTACTGAAAACAACACCCATTACAGGTTGGAAAGGACCAATACAAGTCTTTACAAGATCAAATTTTATACGTACCGGTTAGGGGTCGATTGGCGTATTACTGACCGCCATCAACTGAGTGCCAGCTACCATGGCTACTTCGACGACTTTATGGCGCCCAAAGCGGCTACCGCCCGGAAATACGATAACAACCAGGTATTGCGCTCCATCATTCAAACACAAAACAATATTGTAGAACCTTATTATTACAATGCCCTGAACCTGGCCCATACCTGGAGCTTTGACACTACAGGCAAGAAGTTAACAACGGAAATCCATTACATCAGTTACCGCAACCTGTCAGATGCCCTGATGACGAGCGTAAACAAAGATGCTGTAAGCGGCATAGTAACGGAGGAGAATGCATTGCGCTCCCACCAGCCGGGTTATATCACTATCCGGTCGGCCAAAACAGACCTTGAATGGCCTCACCAGGCTTTCTTACTAAAAGCGGGTTTAAAATATGCGTACGTATCCAACGACAACAATTACAGGTTCGACTCGCTGATGGGTGGGTCCTATAAAGAAGCGGAGTCTATGTCGAATCACTTCCTGTACAATGAAAAAATAGCCGCGGCTTATCTCTCTGTATCGAAAAAGATAAGGCGTGCCAGTGTACTGGCTGGTCTTCGCGTAGAGCATACCGATGCAAAAGGCTATACGGTGAAGGATGGTTTTACCAATAGCTGGGCCTACACCAGCTTCTTCCCCAGCGTATCAATAGACCAGGAGCTGAAGCAACACAAGTTCAATCTATCCCTCAGCCGGCGTATCAACCGGCCCACCTATGCCGACCTCAACCCCGTACGCTGGTATACCGATCAATACTTCTATTATGCGGGCAACCCGGCCCTGGTGCCGGAAATGGCCTGGCTGCTCTCAGCCGCCTGGACCATTCACCGTAAATATATACTTACCGCCACCTATGGGTACCGGGACAATTACATGACCAAAAGATTATCGGTTGATTCAGCCGCCCAGGCAGTAAAAAGTCAGACCGCCAATTTCAGCCACCTGCAGCGATTGGACCTATTGTTCTCTGCCCCCTTCAACCTCGGTATATGGAGCATGCAGGCATCAGCAGGTGTGAATTACTCGATGTACCCTTTTCCGCAAGTGAAGGGTGATGCCACGGCCTCACGCTGGGCTGCCAATATACAGCTACAGCAGCAATGGAAACTGCCCGGTGGATTCAAACTGGAACTGGCTGCTTTCTTTTATTCCCGTGAGTTGTGGGGTATTTACCTGAAAGATGAATTGTTCTTTGCTGATGCCGGGATCAGGAAATCCTTTTTCAAAGACAAGCTCACGCTGCAACTCAACTTTACCGACTTCCTGCGTACCTACCGGCTGCAGGGCGCTTCACAATCCGATGCAACGAATTACCAATACTACGACCGCCCCGATGCGCACCGCGTAGGCTTTTCCGTTCGCTACCATATCGGCGGCAAACTGGTACCCCGCAGGGCCAACAGCATTGAAGAGCAGGAAAGATTATAATAAAAGTGAATAATTGCTGAAAAGAAGGGCATCGCCAGACTTATACTTTGTATGCAGAAAACAGCTGGCTTGTCCAATAGTCTTTTTTGAAAGAGATATTGCGGAGAAAGTAAAAAAAGCCCTATCTTCATATCCTCACTTGCATGCAGGGACCATACAGTCCCCATTTTAGATTTTCACCATCACAATCAGTTTACATCTCACAACTTGTTATGAATAACAATTGGCTCAACAGCATTTGCATGGCATTGTATTTATTAGCCGCCGGCGGAACAATACTTAGTTCATCGCACAACCACCCGGCGCCCATGGTCTACAACAAGATCAATGTTTCTACCACTGGTACAGGATGCTATCTTGAAAATAGTTTTTTATTCTTCACATTTTAAATCTTAATTATGAAAAAGTTATTGTTATTACTGCTAGGTAGCGCTATCCTTGCTACCTCAGCACAACAGGCACAAACAAAGCCAGCGGCAAAACCAGCGCAAACTAATGCCGTCTTTAATGCTACTTTATGGGGCAGTAACACCATAACTGGTGACGCCTATGTACAGGCCTACAACACGTCTACCGGTCAAACCTATTATATGACCATATACTCAAATAATTCTACCAGTATATCGTTGCCTCCTGGCAATTATAATATATCCGTCAGTACCGGGAGTATTTTTTGCAATATGTATGTTAGTAATTTGAGTAATTATGCCGCTTACAATAAATACTATTACACCTTTAACGGCATTAACGTTACCGCTTCACCATCAACGGTAGTGTCCGTGACGTATAATTAAAAAACAAGGTCGCTGATTTTCAGCTACCTTGTTCAAATAAGCGATCCGGATTGGATTAATGGATTGATCCTTTAGATGGTGCTTACCCAAATGCCTGTCCCGCTAACGCGGGACGGGCTTTTGGGTTCCGTATTGGCGCCGAACCAATACACAACTTTGCGTGGCGGTATCGGCACTGACTTAAATTACCCTGACGCGCCTCCCGAATTGATGGAGTATACTCCTACAGAGTCTTACCCTCAACGCTGCCTTTAGGCAGTATTTATAAAAAACATTTGGGTAACTCAAAAGTTACCTATAGCTTTGGGTAACTTTAAAGTTACTCATTATGACTAAGATAATTAAACACCAGTTCTCTTACGACCACCCTGTTGAAACGGTTTGGGAATACCTTACAAAACCTGAATTGCTGGCACAATGGCTCATGAAAAATGATTTTCAACCCATTGTAGGGCTTGAGTTTCAATTCAGGACCAACCCCGTACCGAGTCTTGATTTTGACGGTATATGCTATTGCAAAGTGTTAGCCATAATACCCTTTAAAAAGATCTCATATTCCTGGAAGTGTGGCCCCGGCAATGGGGAGATATCGCTTGACTCGATCGTTGAATGGACCTTGCGGCCAACGGAGAAAGGCACGGACCTGTTCCTGGAACACAGCGGTTTTGCAAAACAAGAAAACCTGGCCTTTTACAACGGCTTCCTGCATGGCTGGGTGGAAAAGTTCAACAATATCCTCCTACTTCTAAATCCTGCATTCCATGGCACCATCAACACTTGATGCATTCCAGGTAATTGGCGATCCCAGCAGGCGCAAGATGCTGATGCTGCTCTCGGAAGACAGTCTCACCATCAACAACCTGGCAGACAATTTCGACATGAGCCGCCCTGCTGTATCAAAGCATATCAAGATACTGTACAATGCGGGCTTTATTGCTATTGAGGATATTGGCCGGGAAAGGTATTGTACCCTTAAAAAAGATGGCTTTCAGGAATTGCAGGCCTGGCTCTCCTATTTTGATCATTTCTGGACATCGAAACTGAAGAAGTTAGGATCCATAATGGATAAAAAATCTCCACCTAAAAAATAAACAACCCTGGTGAATTATGGATATAGGAATTATAGGCTCCGGTGAAATGGGGCGCTGCCTGGCAGCTAAGTTTGTGAAAGGGGGACATAATGTTACGATGGCCAATTCCCGTGGACCTGCATCCTTACAAGAATTTACGAAGGAGATCGGAGCGGTAGCAGGTACGGTAACAGCAGCCATCCAACACAAACAAGTGATCATTGTCTCCATCCCGACTAAAAATGTACCCAACCTTCCCATTGACCTGTTTAGACAACTACCCGAGGATGTGGTGGTCATTGATACAGGCAACTATTACCCCAACCTGCGCGATGGCGCGATAACGGCCATCGACCAAACAGGTATTGAAAGCTGGTGGGTTCAGCAGCAATTGGGTGTTCCTGTAGTGAAAGTATTCAACTCCATTTTGGCCACCAGTATTGAAGCGTTGGGCCGGCCCAGGGGCGATAAAGACCGTATCGCAATGGCTGTTTCAGGCGACAATAAAAAAGCGAAGGAAATTGTGTTTAAGCTGGTAGACGAATTAGGCTTTGATCCTTTTGATGTGGGTACCATTGTGCAATCCTGGAAGCAGCAGCCAGGCACGCCCGTTTATTGCAGGGACATCCCGCTGGATGAATTAAAGAAAAGAGTGGATGCCATGGGCACCATCTGGTCTGATGTACGCGACAAGCTTACCGCAAAACGAAAAGCCGATGAAGCATTGATGGCGGCCGATTATGCCGCCTACCTGAGGGGATTACAGGAATAACAATATCCTTTTGACAACACCTCAAAAGCAAACAGCCTTCAAACCCATTGAATTTGAAGGCTGTTTGCTTTTCTTAATCCTGTGTAAGAAAACTTACACCATTTATGGAACTGTTACTTCAACAGGTTGGGATTATTTTGTTCTTCTGCCTGCGGGATCACGAAAATATAATAGGGACTGTTTGCAACGAAAGCTGTACCGTCGGCAAATTTCAGGGCAGTATGATACCTGGCTGGCACCTGTTTGGTAACACCTTCTGGTGTAGTAATCGTAACCTTCCGGTCATTGCCGTTGCCGTCTACATAAGGTTTACGGACGACAGGCAACTGGTTGCGGATAAGATCTGCCAGTGCAAAACCTTCGCCCCACAATTCTTTCCGGCGTTCGATCAGGATCGAGTCGATCAGCAGTTCTTTGGTAGCGCCAACCGGGTTGAAAGCAGTGGCCCCACGGGCAGCACGTAATACATTTAGTGCAGCCGCACCATCCGGCACATTGTTCTCGCGCGCATAGCCTTCCGCTTTGATCAGGTGGGCCTCAGCGCTTCTCATCAATACCAGGTCACCCGTCTGGTCTGAACGGAACTTGAATTTCTTATATTGCAGGTTTCCTTCACGACCAGGATTACCATCCCAGGAGAAAAGGGTTTTGCGTATATCACCCGCTTCAAAAAGATCACCAAAGAACGGATCGGCCATGAAGCTATAGTAATAAGAGGATGCGGAAGACACATCCAGGAAGTGCAGACTATAGCTGCCATCACTCTGGCTGGGGATCTCAGGATGTCCCCAGATCCATTCTGAATTGTTCACATCATTGAATCCTTTGCTATAATCGGCTGGCGGCATCAGTGGATAATTCTTCAATGCTGCAGTGGCTGCTTCTGCCGCTGGTATCCACCTTCCTGTATTCAGGTAAGCGCGTGCCAGCAGTCCATTCACTACATCGGCATTGATCTTGTATTTAGCCGTGCGTTGATAACCGTCCAGCAACCCTTTCGCTTCCAACAGATCGGAAATGATCAGGGTATAGATCTCTTTCAAGGTAGCTTTTGGATTGCCGCGTGTAGTATCTGCCGTAGGCGTGGTATAGATCGGCGCTGTTTTGGTAAGCGAATCTTTCAGGTAAGAGAACTGGTAGAACGAAGCGATCGTGAGATAGGTATTCGCCCGCAGCGCCAGGGCCTGCCCCTTCAATACCTTCTTGGCCGTAGCGTCGCCGGTTACCTTATCCACATTGGCAATAATGATATTGTTGTTGTTGATGATCTTGTACAACTGGTTCCAGATAGCGTTGAGGCGGCTTTGTGTCTTATCGTTCATTTGCGTAAACCGGTACACAGGCGCAAAGCTGTATTTGGTGGTGATCAAGGCTACGTCATTACCCATCACATCGCTGACCAGCGAAATGGTCTTATAACCTGGATTACCAAAAGTGCCACCGTAAAAATCATCCATCATCGAGGCCCAGGTGCCTTCTGACAAGGCGTTAAGATTAGCAACAGTTTTCAATACGATATCTTCGGGTACGGCGTTGGACGGTGAAGTGTCTAATTGCTTGTTGCAGGCCGATAAACCGAGCACCAGTCCTGCGATGTATATATATGATCTATATGCTTTCATTATTAATAATTTTGAGGTGAACATTATAAGCCTACCTGCAGTCCTACAGATATCGTTTTCATTTGCGGATACTGATAATAAGTAGTACCATCTACAGACTGCTCAGGGTCCATGCCTTTATGACCATAGAAGGTCAGTAAGTTTTCACCCAGCCCATATACTTTGGCCGATCTCAATCCGATCTTCGATAACAGGCTTGCCGGAAGGTTGTAACCCAGGGAAACCTGTTTCAAACGTGCATAAGTGGCATCATACAGGAAGCGGGTGGATGTGGAGGTCCAGGCCAGGTCGTCTGTAGTGAAACGGGGTACATTGGTGTTCTTATTGTCGGCAGTCCAACGGTTGAGTAATTCAGTCGACCAGTTGCGACCAGGCGAAACAGCGCCGGTAAGCATGGAAATATAATCTGCATCCAGTACTTTACCACCGATGGCATAGGAAAATATAAAGGACAATTCTATTTCCTTAAAGCTGAACGAGCTCGTAACGCCACCGGTTACATCCGGGAGGGCCGAGCCTGAATAGTATTGCGTTCCTTGTGCATAGGTAGTGGTCGTTTCTTTTTTGCCATCAGCTGCAGTCTTATACCACAAAGGATTACCCGTGGCAGGATCTATGCCGGCCCACTCACGCAGGAAGAAATCATATACCGAAGTACCTACCATCAGTTTCTTGGTGCCGCTGATGATCTCTTTTTGCGGCAAAGAAGTGATCTCATTCTTGTTGTGTGCCAGGTTGATACCTACTGTCCATCTCCAGTCGCGGTTACTTACAGGCACCACGTTCAGTTCCAGTTCCACACCGGTATTGCGCAGTTCACCAATATTGGCGCTCACAGAAGTGAAACCGGTAGAACCTGCCAGCGGCCTGGAGTATAAGAGGTCTTTGCTGGTCCTTCTGTAATAGTTGATGGTACCATAGATCCGGTTCTTCAGGAAGCCGTAATCAACACCTACGTTTAGGTTCAGGTTCGTTTCCCATTTCAGTCCGGGTGTTGGCAGGCGCGAGGTAATCACACCACCGTTACCCAGGTTGTTCTTAATACTGTAAAGCGCGAGGTAATTATAATAGCCCGAAAGGTTATCATTGCCTGAAGCACCATAACTGGCTTTCAGTGTCAATGCACTCAACCAATCCACCGATTTGAGGAAATCTTCTTCCGACAGACGCCAGGAAGCGCCGGTAGACCAGAAAGTACCCCAGCGTGAATCGGGCGAGAAACGCGAAGAACCATCCCGGCGAACGGAGGCAGTGAAAAAGTATTTACCGAGGTAATTGTATTGTCCCTGTCCGAAAAAGCTGAGTTTGGCATAATTGTCCGAATTGCCGGTAAAGTCGTTGAGCTGTGAAGCGGCCACAGGTTCATAGAGATCGGGCAATGCAAATTTCTGACGGCTTCCGCTCAGTCCGCTGGTGTTGAGCTTATAATATTCCTGGCCGGCCAGCAAGCTGATATGATGCGCAGACTGGACATCGAAATCATAGGTCGCGATATTGTTGAAGGTATAAGCCAGGAAACGGTTGCTGCTTTTGCTCACGGCGCCACCAATGGCTGCATCTTCCCCAACAGTTGGATTGGTATAATACAAGGAATTGCTGTTGGTATAATCCAGGTTGAAGCTGGTTTTTATTTTTAATGCTTTGGTGATCGAAGCTTCCAGGTAGGTACGGGCCGACAGGTTCTCATTGGTATTTCTTGAGTTGTTGAGTGGTAAAGAACCAATGAGGTTATAACGTGCCAGTGCAGCGTTGGGCCTGTAGGCGCCGTAGTCGAATTGTTGCTGGCCATTGGCATCGAGCTTGTAGCTGCCATCCGGATTGCGCTGGTAAATGGGATAGAAGCTGGGAATGGTGCGACCAAACAGCACCACGTTGGTTTGTTTCGAATCGGAGGATGTGGGATAATCCTGCGAAGTGCTGGCGCCACTGAGGTTGAGGCCCACTTTCAACCAGGGCTTGGCCTGAAGCGTAAGGTTGCTTCTGAAATTATACCTTTTGAAACCAGAAGCGAGATAAGCGCCTTCATTATTCGTATAGCCTCCGCCAATATAATAAGTAGATTTTTCACCACCGCCTGAAAAGCTGAGTTGTGCCTGCGTGTACTGAGCATTCTGCAGCATGGCGTCTTCCCAGTTATCATTCCAGAGTGGTTTGGCGCCCGCAACGATCTTACCATCCAGACCAACCGGCTGAGCAAAACCAGGACCATAAGGGTTAATACCCAGGTCGGTCACTACCCTGCCGCTGGCCGTAGCCGCAGCCTGCGCTGCCGTTTGTCCATTAGTGAGCGCTTTGTTACGCAGGGCTTCCCAGTACAGTTCAAAGTACTGATCGGTGCCGAGCTTATCATAATCTTTCACCGCACGACTGCTCCATCCCTGATTGATGGTAGCGTTGATAGCCACATCCGATCCCTTCTTTCCCTGCTTGGTGGTGATGATGATCACACCATTGGCAGCGCGGGAGCCATATAGGTTGGCGGCTGTAGCATCTTTCAGGATGCTGATGGTGGCAATGTCTGCCGGATCAAGTGCATTGATATCTCCGTCATAAGGAGCACCGTCCACCACAAACAGCGGTGCGCTGGAAGCGTTGATGCTTCCTACACCACGGATGCGGATGGTGGAACCGTTACCAGGTTGACCATTGGCGGAGGTCGTTTGAATACCTGGCGCCAGGCCCTGGAGGGCGTTGGTAACATTCGGCGTGAGCCGGTTGTTCACCTTATCAGAAGAAATTGTTGTCACAGCGCCCGGATACCCGGAGCGTTTTACCGTAGTATACGCTACCGCTACCACTTCTTCCAGTGTACTATTATCGGTTTTCAATAGGATGGTAATGTCTGTCTGTCCACTTTTTACTTCCACTTGTGAACTTTCTCTTCCAACAAATGAAATGGTCAACACTGCTTTATCATCGGGCAATGCCAGTTCGAAACGTCCCTGTGCATTGGTAATAGTAGAGCGGGTTGATTTGTTGATGGCGATGGTAGCGCCTTCGAGGGGCTGTTTGTTTTCCGCGGCCAGGATCACACCGCGTATTAGTTTTGTTTGTGCGAATAGCCCGGTACTGAATAGCAGGATCAGTGCGAGCAAGCCTTGTTTTTGTAGCATATACTTGTTAATTAATAAATGGAATAGCCATCCCTTTTACCATCATGATAAGACGGAAAAGAGTAAAACAATGTCTGCACAGCAAGCTGCGCAAACCTGTCAGTAATTTTTAGTAAGTGGCAAAAAGGGTCGTTGGTCTGTATTGCAGCAACAAGTGGACCGCACATATAACCAGAACAACTATCGCAGGGGGTAATTTGAAATAGCTGTCATCATATTGTGACTTGTTGGCGCTGCAAATATAGTATAAAACCAAACCCTACTAATACAGTAGACTTAATTACCTAAGCGTAAGTTTAAGCGGCGAATGTGATGGATGATTGACAGAAACTCGATAATTTCTTTTTCTATCCAACCAGTAGAAGGAAGTGTGCGGCGGGAATTGGGCAAGGCTTGTTTTACTTCAGTGCTCAATGGGTTCTGTAAAAGAAAACAGTTTCGGTTGGTTCTTTCCTCCATTTACCTGTTTTGTAGCCGGCCTGGGAGAAGACTTCAAACACCTCTTTACCACAGTGCACAAGAAATGTATAGTTGTCCCTATCCCGAATGCTTGTGTGGTTGAGCACGTATTTGACGACGAATGTGTTTTGTGGCGTAACATTTTCCAGCCTCCTCTTCAGAGTGTCGATGGCTGCGCGGGCATTAGGATGCAGGTTATTGCGGGGTAACCTAACCTGGAAGTTGCCATCGTAGATAACCGGGGGAATATCGGCAAGAATGAAGCTCCTGTCGAGCAGTTGTTTTTTCAGGTATTGATTGGCCTCCTCATTGGAGTGGAACTTTATAAATTTGGCTTTGTACTTAAAGCGGTTGTTCTTTGCAAGCTGCCTGATCTGTTTGGCATCAAATGCATAGGTGCGCCCTTTGTATAAGATGTAATTATCCTCAATATTTACCATCCAGGCAGCCAGTTGCACATTGTCCTCTACCAACGTAATTAAATATAATGCCCTCCCCCATTTTGCTTTTATCTCGCCGCCTGCGGTTAGTGTGGGTACCAAACTTTTGATATCGTCCGGATTGTCGAGTATGAAATTCATGCGGTCTTTGGCATCTCCATTCTGCATTACACCAAACATCCTTGACCTGGTAGTGATTTCTATGGTGTCGGAAAAAGATCGACTCCATGCATACATGCTAACGGGTATGCTCAATAATAGTAGCCATATGATCTTGTTCATGGGGGGCGTATAGCGTTCAGGGTAAAGATAGAGTTTTTGCCGGAAGGCAAAAAGGGCGCAAGGCTACAGGTTATCAGGGGGTTCCATATATGTCAAAATCGACAGGGAGAAAATGTGGATTGGTTAAATTTATAGATACACTATTTCTTCACTTCAAAACCTTCATGACCTATGGCAAATTTCAAAAAAAAGCCTGCTGCTTCAGTTGGCGCACCATTCAGCGCACAAGAATGTCGTCAACTCTCCGCTTCATTCAAAGCTAAGTATCCTACCCAGGTCCCCTCGGTGTTTATCAGCAAAGAACTTTTGCTGCAGTGTGTGGAAGCAACGCCCGATGCTTCCGGTATCTTCTTCCTTTTTGGATTGGAAGATGCTGCCCGTCCTTCGTCCAGAAGGATATTCCTCGTGCCTACCCGCAGGTGCATGAACGAGGAATCGGCTATTATCCGTACTGTTTCTCCCCAAGGGTATCTGTGCGATGATGGTTCAAGGGTGGTGCTGGATGCTGCCATGCAGCTCCTGGCCAACCATGTAAGTAATTTCAGTAGTGAAGAAAGTGAGATCTACCATGCCCGCCTGCCCCGTGGTTATTTCTGGGGTATTGAAAAGCTCTCCGGTCTGTTGGAAGCAGAATCCTGCGCAGGTGTCGAATTCCATTTTGGGTTCGATGCTGTTCCCACGCGGATATGCCGCCAGTACATCAATGTGCTGGAAGCCCTGGATGACCAACATCGAAGCCTCAACATTTTTCTCGAGTACGGTCAGTGCGATCCTCCCTGCGATGACCCCAATGAACCCAAGAAATGCTTTGTTACTGATGCGGCGACACCATTTTTGAAAGAGCCTGATACCAGGCTGGATCAGTTGCGGTTGTTCAGGGACGAATGGTTGCTGCAACAGTCCAATGGGCAAGCCTTGTATGAATTGTATTACTTCCTTTCGGAAAGCCTGGTAGCAGCGATCAATGACGGGCCCGACAGCGTAGCGATCTGGCATGAACTGTACCATACCGATCTTTCTACCTGCCTCCGCCTGATCGAAGAAAAGCGGTATGAAGAGACCAAGGCCTGGTATGTGGCCTTAATGCACAAACTGGCTGGCAGGTTCCTGCAGCAGGAAGCGGTCGTGGTGTATTAAGTTGATCTTATTATTGGCTAAGAAAAGGAGCATGCCCCGTCAAGGCAGATGGGGGTGCTCTTTTTTTATTAACTTGTGGCCCACTCCCCCATCCTCCGGACCGGTCTGTTTATTAATCCTGACATAGCTAATACACACTTATAGATTTAAGCTATCGAAATATAGAATTAATCGATGGCGATTATATCCCCAAAACCTTAATTTTATGGCCCTGCACCAATACCAGTGCAAACAATTGTTTATCAATACCATAAACTTACAAAGATGGAAAAAGGATCTAACGACATCAGTAAATGCCCGTTTCATAATGGCAGCCTGAAGCAAAATGTTGGCGGTGGCGGCACCAGAAACCGCGACTGGTGGCCCAACCAGCTAAAACTTAATATCCTCCGGCAGCACTCGTCCAAATCCAACCCGATGGGTGAAGATTTTGATTATGCTGCTGCTTTTAAGACCCTCGACCTGGAAGCTGTGAAAAAAGACCTTCATGCACTCATGACCGACTCGCAGGACTGGTGGCCGGCAGACTTCGGACATTATGGTCCCCTGTTCATTCGTATGGCCTGGCATAGTGCCGGCACCTATCGTGTGGATGATGGCCGGGGTGGTGCAGGTTCAGGACAACAACGATTTGCCCCCCTCAATAGCTGGCCCGATAATGTGAGCCTGGATAAAGCCCGCAGGCTGCTTTGGCCTATCAAACAGAAATATGGCAACAAGCTATCCTGGGCCGATTTGCTCATCCTCACCGGTAATATAGCATTGGAATCAATGGGCTTTAAAACATTTGGCTTTGCCGGTGGCCGTGCCGATGTATGGGAACCCGATGAAGACGTGTATTGGGGTTCTGAGACCAAGTGGCTGGGTGGAGACCTGCGTTATGCGCATGGCTCACATGGCGTGGTAGAAGGTCATGGCGTATTGGTTTCTGATGACGATGCAGATGGCAAGGTCCACTCCCGCAACCTGGAACGACCGCTGGGAGCTGTGCAGATGGGATTGATCTACGTGAATCCCGAAGGTCCTGACGGCAATCCTGACCCTATAGCTGCCGCTAAAGACATCCGGGATACTTTTGGCCGCATGGCCATGAATGATGAAGAAACAGTGGCCCTGATTGCAGGCGGACACAGCTTTGGCAAAACCCATGGCGCAGCTCCTGCTACCCATGTGGGTAAAGAACCTGAAGCTGCCGGCATTGAGCAACAAGGTCTGGGCTGGAGCAATAGTTACGGTTCCGGTAAAGGCGCCGATACCATTACCAGCGGACTGGAAGTTACCTGGACCACAACGCCCACCAAATGGAGTAATAACTTTTTTGAGAACCTGTTTGCCTTCGAATGGGAGCTTACTAAAAGTCCGGCCGGCGCACACCAGTGGGTAGCTAAAAATGCAGAAGGTATTATTCCTGATGCATATGATGCTTCGAAGAAGCATTTGCCCACCATGCTCACTACCGACCTTTCTTTAAGACTTGATCCCGCTTACGAAAAAATATCCAGGCGCTTCCTGGAAAACCCCGACGCATTTGCAGATGCATTTGCCCGGGCATGGTTTAAATTAACCCACCGTGATATGGGACCCCGCGCCCGTTACCTGGGCCCTGATGTGCCGAAAGAAGAACTGATCTGGCAGGATCCTATTCCGGCAGTTAATCATCCCTTGATCGATGAAAATGATATTGCAAGCCTGAAGGCCAAAGTTTTGGCATCCGGATTGAGCGTAGGGGAACTGGTTTCCACCGCCTGGGCTTCCGCTTCCACCTTCCGTGGATCTGATAAACGTGGCGGCGCCAATGGTGCTCGTATTCGCCTGGCCCCTCAAAAAGACTGGCAGGTGAACAACCCGGCACAATTGCAAAAAGTGTTGGGCAAACTGGATGCCATTCAAAAGGAGTTCAACAATGCACAAGCTGGCGGTAAAAAAGTTTCCCTGGCCGATCTGATCGTACTGGCTGGTGGCGCAGGCGTAGAAAAAGCAGCGAAAGATGCAGGACAAGCAATAGCAGTTCCGTTTAAGCCAGGCCGTATGGATGCTTCCCAGGCACAAACCGATGTGGAATCAATCGGTCACCTGGAGCCCCTTGCTGATGGTTTCCGCAACTACCGCAGAACAAAACTCCATGTATCTACCGAAGAATTACTGATAGACAAAGCTCAATTGCTCACCCTTACAGGACCTGAGTTAACCGTATTGGTAGGCGGTATGCGTGTACTGGACACTAATTTCGATGGTTCCAAACAAGGTGTTTTCACCCAACGCCCGGGCCAGCTCACCAACGATTTCTTCGTCAACCTGCTCGATATGAATACTGCCTGGAAAGCCACTTCCGAAGACAGAGAGATCTATTTAGGCAGTGACCGCGCTACTGGTCAACCCAAATGGACCGCCTCAAGGGCAGACCTGGTATTCGGTTCCAATGCTGAACTGAGAGCGATTGCAGAAGTATACGCAGTCAGCGATGCACAAGGCAAATTTGTGAAGGACTTTGTGGCAGCCTGGAATAAAGTGATGAACCTGGACAGGTTTGACTAAATTAAGGATGGAAAATTTACAGTATAGTGGGCTGACCCAAAAGGTCAGCCTTTATTTTTTGGAGTATCAACACTGTTACATCGCCCAATGTTGCTTCAACTCATTTTCCATCGCCTTTACTCTATTGGTCCGGTAAGCAGAGATGCCAGAAACGATGATCTTAACTCCATTATCATTAACGACAACGAGGGAAGCCTGCAGTTGCTCACTCAATCCCCTGATGAGTTGAAAACCCAGCGAACCGGGTTTTCCATGATCAAAGTCTTTTGGCATTCCCCTTCCATTGTCTGTCAACACCAGCTCAAACTCATCATGCCGGATTGCTTTGAGTCGGATATAGATCTCCCCCTGTTGACCAACATCGAAAGCATATTTCATGGAATTGGTCACCGCTTCGTTGATGATGAGTCCCAGACATACGGCCTCATCTACATTGAATGCCATATGATCGATGTCCAACCGGATGTGGACAGTCCTATAGAGGCTAAAGCTTTCTTTCAGGTAACCGACCAGCTCCGGCACATAGGTTGCCATATCGATCGTCTTGCTATCATCCGACTGGTAAAGTTGCTGATGGATCAGTGACATGGAAAATATACGGGACTGTGAATGCTGGATCGCCTGCAGTGCATCATCGTGCAAATAGGTGGATTGAGATTCCAGCAGGCTGACGATCGTATGCAGGTTGTTCTTCACACGGTGGTGCATTTCCTTCAGCAACCAGCTTTTGTCCTTCACGAGTTGTTGCAGCAAACTATTTTTATCAGAGATAACTTTGTTTGACCTGAGTTTAGACCAGAATAACCAGCACAACAATACCACGATGACCGATAGCAGGGCTATGATGAGAAAAGTAAGCTTCCTTCTGGCTTTGGCCCTGTCAATGTCGGCCTGTTGCTTCAGGGAATTTTGCTGAAGGATTTCAAACTCTTTCGCTTTCAGCTGCAGGGCTATTTCATTCCGCTGACGGATCAGCGATGCTTCTTTCAGTTCGGCCTCCCGGATCTTTGACTCCTGTTTCATCCGCCTGGCATTATGATTCAGCACAAGGATATTCTCCTCTTTTGAGCGGAGCTCGGCATCCTTTTTACTTGTTTGGTATTGTGTTTCCAGTTCGTCTGTCAGCCGTGCTTTGCCAACAGTGAAGATCGAATCAGATAATGTTTTGCTTTTCAGGAGGGATCTGTAGGCATTCTCATGATCCTTAAGGGCTGCTTCTGCCTTTGCCAGGGCCAGGCTATTCATAGCGATCAATGGGCTATTTTCAACGCTCATTTTCTTTTCGGCTATCTTAAACACTGTAACGGCTTTCTCAAATTGATCAAACTGGTAGTACAGCAGCCCCAGGTGATAATTGATGCCGCCCGTTGATATACGGCCTGCCTCGGCATATTTTATTCCATCCAGGAAGCATTTTTCCGCAGCCTCAAAGTCCCTCAATTCCCGGTAACAACGCCCAAGGGCCATGTTGGCAAAATAGTGATCTATATTGTTTGTTGGCGGAGCTACCTCTTGCATCTTTTTCATATACGGTAACACTTCATTCACCCGGTTAAGCTTTTGGAGGTTTGCACAGTAGGTAGCTACCGCCCCATAAAACTGCAGATGATCCCTATACCGCAAAGGCTCGCTCAATAACTTGCCGTAATAATACAACACTTTTTCAGGCCGCTCCTGCACTGCATTGAGACCTCCCAAACAATTATATACATAGGCCACATCGACGTCCGTACTTTGCGCCGTTAAAGCTTTTTCGGCCCGTATACCATAATCCATTGCTTTGTAAAAATTGCCTTCTGTGGTGTACACGATACTCAGGTTACTATACACACGGGATGTCGAAGGAAAACCGGTCGCATTGGTGCTTTGCAGGGGCAGCAGGTAATATTTTTCTGCCAGGGGAATAAGATGGCGAGCTCTGTAGTGATTAGCAGTAGCGTCCACAGTACCCACTGTCCAACGTAAAAGGAGCCTGGTGTTGATCGCCAACGGCAAAGCGGCTTCCACATAACGCGCAGCAAGATCGAGCATGTGCCGATCTTCGGGATTGGTTGCAGCAGCAGCATTACAAAAAGCAGCGAGGCCAAGCAGCGCTTTTAGCCGGGTAGTATCATCCATGGCAGAGAGTAGCTTTTCGGAACCAGCCAGGTCATTTTGTTCCATGCGTAAAAGCGATGTCAACAACAGCGCTTCCTGCCGATAAAAGGGGCTTCCCATATGTGTGGCCAGCTCGGTCAGTTGCCTGGAAAATACCATACCGCTGTCCAGATCTTTTTTGTACTCACCCTTCTTATACAGGTATCCATAACCCAGATCCAGCAAGGTGGCTGCACGCTGGCTATTTGAAATGTCCATATGCAGGCGATCCAGTAATCCTGAGATCTTGTTTGAGTCAACCATTTTTCCCTGGGGAAAGTATTGGGCGTAACCCGGGCAGAAAAACAAGGCGGTAGCCATCGCCAGGAGGAGTCGTTTCATTTTGGTTGAGTTTAGATCCTTGGTAATCCTACTTTGTCACATTCCTAAAGAACAATTTATCGAAGGTAACAATTGCGTTAACATACACAAGCTGACATTAAGATCCCAACCAATATTCACGATCCAAAGTCGAATGCATAATTGCCATCCGGTTGCCGCTGTACGTTGTCGTAAAGAAGGTAGATTGCCTCCGGACTGCCTACGTATTGCCTGAACGCTCTCTGAAAAGGGGGCCAGTTCTCTAAGGAGCGCAGGCAATCCGTAGGCAGTAAGATGGCCAGCAGGCCGCCTGCTAATGCGGACATCAGGGCCGCAGGATCGAAGTCGGGAAAGTTTGCTGTTGTTATCATATCAATCAATTTTGATAACACAAAGCTGGGGCATCTGCGCGGCTTGGTTACGATACGTACCCATTATAAACACCCGACTTTTTTTGCAACAAGGCATAAAAATTACGCCCGATAAATGGGCGTTCTATACGAGATTGGGCAGCATTGGATGCTTTGGGTAGCTTTCGGGGCCGAAACCGTTTATAACTGGTGTTTACATTTTTAGATAAAGAGAAGGAACTTCTTCCTTAAGACCGGGTTTTTCCGGTGCAAAACAGGTTTTTTCCCCAATCAATAAAGTACAACTTTGATAGTATCGAAAACCTTATCGACTATGTCTAAATACTATTTTATTTGTTTTTGCCTGCTTGCCTTTACATTCTCCGCTACAGGCAACAATCTACGCATTGGTGCAGTTACAAAAACAATTTCCGGGTCCAATCAATTCCTTCAATTCACCATCAGTTGGGAAAATAGCTGGCGGATAACCGGTAGTCCCGCAAACCGGGATGCGGTGTGGCTTTTTGTAAAACGCAGGGACTGCGCTGCCGTACAATGGCTACACGCGAACCTGGCTTCTCAGGATAATTATCATACTGCCGGCAGCCCTCTCTTTGTGGATGCTTATGCAGATAAAAAAGGCGTAATGATCTACCGGTCGGCCACCGGCAGCGGCCATATCGACAGTATAAGCATTCAATTGCGGCTGGATGCTCCACCCGTCGGGGATTTTGAATACAAAGTATTTGGTGTTGAAATGGTGTACGTCCCTACGGGCGCCTTTTACCTTGGGGATGGCGTTTCTACCTACAGCTTCAAGGCCGGCACTACCAATTACCCCTACCAGGTAACCAGTGCGGACGCTATTTCAACAAGTCCTTCCGGCGCGAGTTTATGGAGCAGTTCTTTTACTGACTATTACACCGTGCCTGCCGTTTATCCGAATGGGTACACTGCATTTTACTGTATGAAATATGAATTGTCGCAGGGACAATATGCTGAATTCCTGAACAGCATTTCCCACGATGCCTTCCTCACCAGGTATGATGCGGCAAACATCAATCAGTCGCGCTACACCATTGCAGGTACCTGGCCTGCAATGGCAGCTGCCGTGCCCGACAGGGCCTGCAACTGGCTGAGCATTGATGACCTGATGGCTTATCTTGATTGGGCAGCACTCAGCCCCATGACAGAACTTGAATATGAAAAAGCCTGTCGTGGCACCAATACATCCGTTGCAGCAGAATTTGCCTGGGGCACCAGTGGTATCACAAAGGCAGACACGATCACTTTGGGCTCTGAGGATACACCCGGCGAGACTGTCAGTAACTACATTGCACCCGGTACAGGGCCTGCTCTTTACGAAAGCGGGCCACCGGACGGACCGCTTCGTTGTGGCTTTGCAGCCAAAGCAGGCACTTCGAGGGCGCAGGCCGGCGCTTCTTTCTATGGTATTATGGAATTGAGTGGCAATGTATATGAGATCTGTATCAATGCACAAGGTTCCAACTATGGCAAAGGACTTTATTTCACCGGCACCCATGGTGATGGAGAACTGGCAATTACTCCCTATGCGGGCTATTCCAATGTAGGCTGGCCAGGTGAGATCACGGAAACTCCCAACACCAAACCCTATTCATTTGCCTACCGCGGTGGCTCTTGGTCCAGTATGAACAACGGAGAGCAACTACGGGTGTCTGACAGAAGCACCCATATCTACAATACCGACCTTCCTGCCAATGATGCCAAAGGCCGCAACCATTCATTTGGCGGACGTGGCGTTTCAAGAAGATAATAATCACAGCATGAAAACAACAATCTTACTGATCATAAATTGCTTCACGATGCTGGCGGGTTATAGCCAGGTAACACCTTTTACGGGAGGCCCAGGTTCAGGAGCTTCACACAAAATTACTCCGGCTATCAGTTGCGCCCTGTACAGTGGCGGCAGTGCTGATGGAGCTGCCTTCAACCAATCAGCAGCAATTAACTGCGGGATGTATTCCGGCGGCGCCGGTGATGGTTTTGATGCGGCACACACCTCCTGTGAGGAAATACTGACAAGTGCCGCCGCTATGAAGACCGTTGCGGAGGCATCACCCGAAGACAGTGAGCTTCCAACCTCCATAAAGTTATACCCCAACCCGGCCAGCCAGTCTGCCACATTACGAATAGAAGCAATAAAGCCAATCAGCACGCAGCTCATCATCTACCGGTCTGATGGCATGGTGGTAAAGTCACAGGCTCTGCAATTGGCCAAAGGTGTTAACCTGGTCCGATTAGATCTGCATAATTTTACCAGTGGGACTTATTTCATTTATACCGGCATAAGCAAGAGCAGGTTGAAACTTTTGGTTATGGATCGATGATATAGGAAAATAGTGGCTACCCTTCGCTTTTGCGAGTGCTGATCTTCTTTTCTATGCCCAGTTTCTTGATCCGCGAGAAGAGTGTATTGGCATTGATATCGAGCAGTTCCGCTGCACCTCCTTTGCCAGAGATCTTCCAGTTGCATTTTTCGAGCACGGCTATGATGTGGTCCCGTTCGTTCTCTTCCATTGTTTTGATCCTCATTGCTTCGGCTGTTGAATTGTCGGACACACGACGGGATTCTGCTTGTATAGGAAGCTGGTCGATCACCGGACCTTCTGTGAGCAGTACCGTACGCTCCACGATGTTCTGCAATTCGCGCACATTGCCGGGCCAGCTATATTGTAGCAAGGTGTTCATGACTTCTTTAGAAAAGCCGCTGATGGTTTTTCCTGCCTGGCGTGAATGGATCTTCAAAAAATGCAGGGCCAGCGGCAGTATATCGTCCTTCCGCTCACGCAAGGGAAGCAGGCGCAAAGGAAATACATTGAGGCGGTAATAAAGATCTACCCGGAAATGGCTTGCTGCCACCTCCTGTTCAAGGTCGCGGTTGGTGGCGGCGATGATCCGCACATTGACCTTTTTAACACGGCCACCAATGCTTTCTATTTCTCTTTCCTGCAGCACACGCAGGAACTTCACCTGTGCATCAGGAGGCAGTTCTCCTATTTCATCCAGGAAAATGGTGCCGCCGTCGGCCTGCTCGAATTTCCCGACACGCTTTTGAAGGGCGCCTGTGAAAGCACCTTTTTCATGACCAAATAATTCCGACTCGATGAGGTTGGCTGGTAAGGCCCCACAATTCACGACAACGAACGGTTGCCCGGAGCGTGGTGATGATTGGTGAATGGCCTGCGCCACGCGTTCTTTCCCGGTGCCATTTTCACCAACGATGAGCACGGAGGTATTGGAAGTGGCCACGATCCTGATGTTCTTTAACAATTCCTGGTGAGCAGCCCCTCCCCCAATGATGCCGCCAACGGCCTCATCAGCTTGCGGGCTGGGTGCTGGCTCGTTCACCGTTTTGCTCGCCAGCTTTTCCTGGTGCAGGTACCACGCCACATCGAGCATGACCAATACATCAGTCTTCCTGAATGGCTTCACCAGGAAACCATAGGGCCTGGTGCTTTTAGCAGCATCCAGCACATCTTTATTCGAATTGGCTGAAAGATATACGAAGGGAATATTTTTTTTCTCCAGTGTTCTGGCGAGGTCGATGCCGGTGAGCGGTCCCTGCAAAAAAATGTCAAGCAGAACGAGCTCAGGCTTTTCCTTTTCGATGATGGTGAGTGCGATGGGAACCGACCGTGCAATAGAACATACCTCGTAGCCTGCACCCAGCAGGTTATGCTTTAAGTTGTTGGCTTCAATAAACTGATCTTCTACGATCATTATCCGGATGCTCATGCTGGTACCTCCATTTCTTTTTCAGGTTGTAAGGTAGGATAGAAAAGAGGATCGGCCGTAAACCTGACGGTAATCTTTGTTCCGGCAGCACTGGCAAACTCAATTCGTCCGTTAATATCTTCGCTCAATCCTTTCATCAGCTCTACGCCCAGCGAATTAAGGGTTTGATCTTTGATGTTCTCATCGATGCCAATGCCATCGTCGGCAATCTCCAGTACTGTTTCTCCTGCTTCGTGGTACATGGCCACCCGTATGGTGCCTTTACGGTCGCCTGGAAATGCATATTTGATAGAGTTTGTAATTGCTTCATTGAGAATAAGCGCGACGGGGATAGCGACTGCTACATCCAGCGACAAGGGCTCGATCTCTATCTGGAAAATGATCTTGTTCGTATTTCCAAAACTTTGTTTGAGGTATTGAATGAATTCAGGCAGGTACTGCCCCATTTCAATGGTCTTGACATTGTCTACCTGGTAAAGTTTCTGGTGTATCAGTGACATGGCATAGATCCTGTGCTGGCTGCTTTCAATGGCTTTGAGCGCATCATTCTCCAGGAAAACGGCCTGCGATTCCAGCAGGCTGATGATCGTGTGCAAGTTGTTCTTGACGCGGTGGTGCACTTCTTTCAGCAGCCATTCCTTTTCCTTCAGCAGGTGTTGCAATTGTATATTCTGTATGGTGACCAATTGGCTGGCACGTTGTTTTTGCCGGTATTGTTTGTACAACAAGGCTGCGAGTGCCAGGAATACCAGTGTCGCAACAATACTGATATTGCGTATGAAGCGTGCCTGCTTCAGGTTATCCTGCTGCAGCAGATCTGTTCGTTTCATTACTTTTATTTCCGCATCCCTTTGGCTGATGGTCAACTCCTTTTTTGCCGTTTCGTTCTGTACCTGCAATTGGTGGAATTGACGGATCTTGACAGCATTGGAAATAGAATCATTGAGGAGGGTGTATTGGATATGATGTTCCAGTGCTGCCTGGTAATTGCCGGCTGCCGAGTCTACCTTATACTGCAACTGGCGGATATCACGCCGAAGGTGGGTTGTGTAAAGCTGGTAGCCGGAAAAGGCATTGATCTTTGCGGCGATGGCCAGGTAGGGGGCTGCTTCAGTATAGCGCTGCTGCTCCACATAGAAGCGGGCCATTTTATAATGAGCTTCTGCTCCGGATACATTAAAGGGCATTCCGAGTATTTCCCGGGCTTTGAATTGCTGTGCCTTCCCGTCCAGCGCGATCATCTCCCGGTAATATTGCCCGGCCAGCGCCGGCTTGTTGAGCGCCGTATAAATATCGCCTTTTGCCGCAGCAATAGATTCCAGGTCGTTTGGATTCTCTGGCGGATGGCTGGTCTCAAAATCTTTCAGCCAGGTCAGGGCCTTTTCCGGTTGTCCCAACCGGATGTATTGCTCTGTTGTCTTTCGGGCGATGAGGAAGCGAAAGTATGCGGGAGCGCTCCTGATGTCGAGAAGATAAGATAAAGCCTTTTGATATTGCCCATCTTCCGCATAGATCAGGCCCATCAGTAACTGATCGCTGGCAGCGGGGCGCTTTTCGAGCTCCTGCAGGTTCTTTTCCGTCATCAGCGCCCATTGGAGCGCTTCCTCCAGGTTGCCGGTGGCATAACACAGCCAGCCAAGAGACCGGGCACTGGTAACTATGCTTTTTCTACCTAATTGTTTACGCCATTGTATGGCCTGCAGGAATTGCGCTTTGGCCGTATCGAACCGGGAATGGAACATATTAATGGCCCCAATATCTTCCATCACGGAATAGAGGTTCGCTGTATCCTTCAATTGGTAATACAACCGGAGCGAGTTGTTGTGGGCCCACATTTGATCCCGGAAAGTGCTATCGGTATCAGGCATGTATTTGCCCATTTCATTCCAGATATGCGCTTCCTGTGTCACATCTTTGGACAATTGCAAGTCATGAATGATCTCAAGAAAGGCTTCTTTCCCTTTTTGCAATTGATCTGAGGAATAATAATACTTGCCCAGCGCAATGAGGCTTTCGTGCTTCCAGGTAACTGATCCGGTTGCCTGGGCCACCTGCAGCGCCTGGCTAAAATACCGGAATGCAGTATCGAGGTCAGGTTTCTTCAGGTTTGGCCCGAATAGAAATGCCTCCCCGATACGGATCAGTAAACGGCTCTGTTGCTCTTTGCTCACCTGGGGCAGCAGGCTTCTGGCCTTATCAAACTCTTTTTTCTTTGTATAAGCTATGCACAGGAGATTGGCGCTCTCATTGAATCCCTTTTCATACTTCAATTGCCCGGCCAGGGCCATAGAGCGATTGCAGTAACTGATCATACTGTCAAGGCTATAATCTTTGCGCCAATGAAAATCTGCCAGGGCAAATAACGCATGTACCCGGCCAGTATCCGGTTTTGATTGGGCCAGGCGCTCTAATAAGCCTGCTTTCTCTTTGGATACCGGCGGTTTGCCATCACCAGCCTGCCTGGCAGTGGCCACAAATTGGAAAGTCAGTAAGGCGATCAAAAGATACAGGTGCCGGTTCATCACTGCGTTATTTACAAGGCGAGAAAAAGTGTACGCAGGCTAAAATTAAACAATTGTAAAATGAACAGGGGCCGGAAAATCGTTTTGTGATTATTCACAAAACGGCTTTTGATATTTCGTGAATCCACCAGATATCGGGACTGCTGTTATTGCTCTTTAGGGCACCATCAATATCTTTCCGGTACTCTTTCTTCCCTCCATTAGGTCGTGTGCTTTTTTGCCTTCTGATAGCTTGAAGATGGTGGGTGGAGATAGTTTTATCTTTCCGGCAATGATCCATGCAAAAAACTGTGCTGACCTTTTTATCCTTTCCTCTCTTGAGGTAAGGTAGTCCCACAGATCTCCGCCGGTAATCGTTTTGGACTGTGCGATGATCCACAATGGATCGCCCAACTCCAACCTGCCGCCGGCCAGGCCAAAGAGCACTACCTTGCCCAACACCCTCGTTACGGCCAGACTGGTTTCCATGGTAGTGCCGATGCTTTCATACACTACATCCACACCCTTCGGATATAATTCTAATACCTTCGTCTTCCATCCCTCGTCATATAAAAAGACAGCATCTGCACCGAACGAAAGGGCTACTTCTTTTTTAGCATTGGAAGATACCAGGCCAATGACTGTAGCGCCTAATATTTTACACACCTGGATAAGCAACTGCCCTACCCCACCGGCAGCCGCATGGATAAGGACGGTTTCGCCTGGTTTTAAGCTGTGACTATCTGCAGTCAAAAAATGGGCAGTAAGGCCTTGCAACATGATAGAAGCTGCGGTCTCAAAACTGATCTCATCTGGAAGAGGAATGGCATTTTCGAAAGGAACGGCTACCAGTTCTGCATTGGCAAAGGGCACATCAGCAAATGCTACCCTGTCACCGGCTTTGAGTCCCGGATTATTATTTGCATCCTTTACAATTCCTGCTCCTTCAAAGCCATTGATATAGGGCGCATGGCCCCTCATTGGATAATCGCCTTTCCGCCGCATGATATCGGCAAAGTTCAATCCGATGGCCCTCATCTCTACCAATATCTCCCCTTCTTTTAATACCGGAGCATTTATTCCTTTGTATTCAAGTACATCGGAACTGCCGAACTTAGATAAGGTTAATGCTTTCATGCTTATAGTTTACTATTTTTCCCGGCAAAGCTACTTTACCGATCAATTGTACAATTGTATAAATCGGAACAAATGGGGATTCCCCCAAAGACGCATAGAAGTGTAGCTATTTTACCGGGGCAGCTTTGCGTAAGCCCTTATAACCAAACACTTACAACCTTCGTATTGCTATACAAAAAATGGACGCGAAACCCACCTTAGATTGTCGCATTACTACCGGTGCGTTCAGAAAGAGCGCGATACATTTGGGGAAACAATTTTAAATAGTAATTTAATATTTTATATGGACGTACAGGAACAAATCAAAAAGTACATTACCAGCCTGCCTGAACCAAAACGTAGTGAAGTGCAAGCCTTGCACCTACGCACACTTCAGGCTTTACCAGGCTGTAAATTATGGTTCGAGGATGGTAAAGACAGCGAAAATAAAACTGTTAGTAATCCTAACATAGGATATGGATCGTACACAATAAAATATGCCAATGGAAAAACCAGGGAATTCTTTCGAATTGGCATAAGTGCAAACAAAACCGGGATATCTGTCTATATCCTTGGTATCAAGGATAAAAAATACCTGGCCCAAACCTATGGGGAAAAACTAGGCAAGGCTAGCGTCACCGGGTATTGCATCAGGTTCAAAACGCTGAAAGATATAAACATTGATATACTAGAAGCGGCAATACGATATGGGGTTGAGGCCCAGCATGAAAAAAAGTGAGCTGATGTTAGCATTTCTAAGAAGCGTAGTACATGCAGGGCATAAAAAAAGGCTACCAATTTTGATAGCCTCTTACTGCTTGACAGCATTCTTTAATATTGATGTTTGATTACATCTTGCCGGCAACTTCTTCTTTGGTAACAGTTTTACCAAGTGCACCAAATTCATGCAGATCTCCAAAGACTTCAATGCGTATGGATCGGCTGATAGCGCCTACACGTACAGGTTCAAAGCCACTATCCTGGATCAGGGATTCTATTGCTGCATTTATAGTGGTATCATCTGTTGCATAGAAAAGTACAGCTTGCTCGGGCTGCTGAAACGCAGCATCGGTTAGCGAGGCTACACCGAGTGAGCCCAGCGCTTTAGCCAGTTTGGCGCCTTTGGGCAGGATGGCTGCAATGGTTTCTCCGGCTGATTCTTTTTCGCCTATGATTTTCTTAAATCCACCCTTTTCATCAGGAGCAATTGGGTTAGAGGGATCAACAATGATCTTACCTTCCAGGGCACCGGCATACGTATTCAGCAGTTCTTTGATGGCATCAAACCATACGGCCATAACGATGATATCGGCATCTCTGATGGCGCCCGGTATATCGAGCGGAGTAGCTAAATCGCCCAATTGGGAGGCAAGGGCTGCACTCTTTTCTGCTTTTCTATCTGCTATAATTACTGGTCTTTTACCTTTTACCAGGTTACCGGCTACGGCAGTTCCAATATTGCCAAGGCCGATGACGGCAACTTTCAAATCTTTTTGTGACATATACTAAATCTTTAGTTTGAAGTAATTGATTATCACTGCAAACTTACCACCATCAGACAGGGTTGTCCAATGACCTGGTTTAAGAAAAAACCTTGATGTAGTTTAAGATTTCAGGAGTTTTTACTCTTTGTACGCCGATTCCTTAGCCTGCTCAGAAACTCCGGGGTAATACCCAGGAAAGAAGCAATTTGTAGTTGAGGAAGCCTGTTAACAAGGTGGGGGTAGATCTCCAGGAAGGTCTGATATCTTTCTTCTGCTGTAGAACTAATATTTTGCAATAATCGTTCCTGTAGTCTTGCATAACTGTTTTCGATCAGAACCCGGAAAATACGATCGAACTTAGGGGCTTTTAGATAAAGAGAGATAAGGTCTTCACGGGTGATCTGCAAGACAACAGAATCTTCCAGCGCATCAATATTCAAAGCTGATGGTTTGATGCCATGGAAGCTCTTAATATCCATTACCCAGTAATTTTCAGAGGCGAACTGTAAGATATGGGTACCCCCTTTCTTGTCAACCTTATACATACGCAAGCAACCCCTTACTACGAAATAAAACAGTGTGGATACATTGCCTTCCTGTAATATGTATTGCCTTTTCCTGAATAGCCGCGGATGAAAGCTGGCAAGCACCAAATCTTTCTCCGCTTGATTCAATGGAATCAGGCGTTCAAAATACTCCAGCAAAGGTTCTACTGATAGTTCAGGTAATGTATTTTTCATAAAAGCCGTGACCAAAGATAGCTTGTTCCAGGTATAGGTCACTCGGTACGCAATGATTTGATTGGATTAGCCATTGCCGCCCTCATCGCCTGAAAACCGACGGTAAGCAACGCTATTCCAATAGCCGCCGCTCCTGCTGCCAAAAACATCCAGCCGCTAAGCGCTGTGCGGTAGGCAAAGCCCTGTAGCCAGCCATGCATGAAATACCAGGCCAGTGGGCTGGCGATCAGCAAGGCGATCAGGATCAACAGGATAATATCTTTGCAAAGCATAACCATAATACCCGACACAGTAGCCCCTAATACTTTTCGTATGCCGATCTCCCTGGTCCTTCTTTCCGTAGAAAAAATGGCCAGACCAAGCAGACCTAAACAAGAAATAAAAACAGTGATCCCCATCGCCACATTGGTCAACCGCCCGGTCCGAAGATCGTCTGCATACATATTGGCGATGCTCTGGTCCAGGAAAGAATAGCTAAACGGCTGCCCGGGGAAGATGGTCTTCCAGGCCGCCTCTATACGGCCGATGAGGGTCTTCAACTCGCCGGTGGTCATGCCCTTTGCGGAGATATTAACCGCAATGGTGGTTTCCTGCGTGGGGTCGTGTCGGATGATGATCGGCCAGGTCGCCCGATGAAAAGAGTTCTCATAAAAATCAGCCACCACGCCGACTACGGGATAGGTTTCGAAAGGGCTGATGACTACCTCATGGCCAATGGCCTTGCTCACATCGGAAAAGCCCAGTGCACGGGCACAAGCCTCACTGATCAGCAGTTCCCTGGTACTGTCGCTGGGGAGCAGATTGCGCCCCGCCACCAGCTTCATCCCATAAAAAGGGATATACTCTTCATTGCCATAATGATAGGAGATATTGATCGGCTTCTCATTGCTGTTTTTCAGTCCGCCGCCTTCGAATCCCCTATGAGCCTCTCCCATCGGCGACTTCCACTCTCTGATCACCTTTTCTACACCAGCCAGTTGCCGAATCTTTTCCGTCAGTACCGCAATCTTACCCGGCTCTTCAGAAGCCTGTTGCTGCATTCGTTTCTTATCCGACGAGAAACCCATCCCACCCAATCTGTTATCAAGTGGACGGCTTATTGTGAGGATCGCATCCGTCTTGAAACCCAGGTCAGCACGCAGCGCGTACCGCAGCTGCGAACCGATGACGACAGACGCTATGATAAACAACAGCGATATGGTAAATTGGAAGACAATAAGTCCTCTGCGCAACATTCCTTTTCCGCCGCCTGGCGCAGCAGTGATCCCTTTCAAGGTCACCGTGGGCTGATAGCTTCCCAGCACCTTCGCCGGATAAAAACCCGCCAGGAGGGTTGTCGCGGCGGTTACCAACAGCAAAAATAAAAGCGTAGCACCATCCACCTTGAAATGCACGCCGACTGGTATCAGATCAGCGAACACACTGAACACCGGCTTTACCATCAGCACCGCAATTCCCACTGCAGCGACCGTCAACACCATGGTTTCAGTAAAAAATTGCGCGGCAATGCCTGACCTGCTACCGCCCAGTACCTTTCTGACGCCGATCTCTCTCGCTCTTTGCATGGATTGTGCGGTGGACAAATTGACAAAGTTGACAATGGCAAGAATAAGGATAAATCCTGCCACGGCTATTAGTGTGTACAGGACTGGTAAGCTGGCCTTTCTGCTTTCACCGCCATATTCCTGATGAAAATGAATGCCTGATAGCGGTTGCAAACGGGCAGCTAACGGTGGTTTCGACCCGTAGTGCCGTTTGGCAAAGGCAGTGAATTGCGCATCGATCTGTGAAGGCCTGACGTTCTTTGCCAGTTTGATCATGACCTGGCTGGAACGATTTGTACTGTTCCATTCGTCCAGCTTTATCTCACGTTGAAGAAAACTAACAGGGATCGTAGCATAGGAGAGCCATTGGCTAAAATTAAAATCACTATTACCCGTCCAATTGGCGACGACACCTGTTACAGTGACCAGCAGCGAATCCTGGTAATAGAGGGTCCGGCCGATGATCCTGTCCGGGTCGAGATCGCCAAAGTATTTTCTGGCCTTTTCAGAGGTTAGCACTACCGAGTTGGGCATGGTCAGAGCGGTCTTTGCATTTCCACTTAACCACTGGTGGGGAAAAATGTCGAAGTATTGAGGTTCCGCGATAGCGAGGCTACCGTCATCTTCGAAACGCTGAGGTTTTCCATTTTGAGCATCTGATATCGTCACGCTGGCGGGATAGGGCTGAAAGGCGGCCACGGTCTGAAAGCCGGTCATTTCCTGGCGCATGGCGGCCGGCATAGGACCAGGTACGCTATTTAGGTGACGACCATGCATCGTGGCATCTACACAAAAGATGCGGTCACGGTCCGGATGAAAGGTATCAAAACTGAATTCGTACCGGGTAATGAGGTAAATGACCAAACAGGCGCAAATACCCAACGCTAAGCCCAGCACATTGATGAGACTATAGATTTTATTGCGGGCAAGGCTGCGCCAGGCCACCATCCAATAGTTTTTAAGCATAAGAGTTATTTTGGGTAAAACACCTAAGTAGATGCCATAGGGCCAAAATAGCATAAAAAAAAGGCTATCATTCGATAATCTCATTCTGGCGAACCTTACTAATCAGTCCTGACAAGAAATTTATCCGAAACAACAGCATTATACAGCCATGTACGGGGATAATAATTGCCGCCATTGAAAGGCCCGTCGCGCATTGTTTCCTTGTCTGTGGAAAATGCCAGGCACCATTCCTGAACGCCTGAAAAGTATTCTTTGGTGAACCGGTAGCTGGTTTTTTCCAATGCTTTTTGCTGGCTCACCAGCAAGGTACCGAGCTTATCCAAATATACTTTTCGGCCATCCGTATCAATGAAATAACCCTTACTCCATTTTTGAATAATACTGCTTTTAGGCGTAAGTGTTACAGTATTACCACTTATTTCGTAGGTTCCATTTTCTTTTGAGAATAAGATATCGGGCAAGTAAGAAAAAGTCCTGCTAATATAATTGTACGTGCCGTTCTCATTAAAAGTATATTGACGGCTATTGTAACCGTGGAGACCATTTGCCTGATCGCTACGGTTGTTATTGGTTGAAGTTTTAACCCAGATGCCAATAACCGACGATGGATCATTTATTGCGGTATGATGCTGCGTGGTAATAGGTTGTGCATTTGTTATATCAGGCACTTTCATGGTTATCGTTCCGAAAAAATGTTGAACTGCCGCAAGGTGCACCTGATTATTGGTAATGGCAACAATGCTTACACAACGTTCAAAACCGCTAAGTGTGGTAATCAGGGCGGTGGCGCTTACCTTCTCAAAAATGAATGTACCTGAGCCTGATTTTACTTTCCAACCGTCTGCTTCCACAACCTCGCTTACCTGCGGCGCTTCGGTTATGTTGTACGCTTTCGCAACCAGTGTGTTCCATTCGCTTTCAAAATCGCTTTCAATGTCTCCTTTGCTGACTGTGCTTCTATAAATACTGATCCTGCACCAGGATTTCTTCTTCTTATCAGTGCTAACATAGCTCACCACGTTCTCCGTGGTTTCCTTTGTCCAGTTACCGGGTACTGTGTAAGTGATAAGGTCAAAGGTTTCTTTCTGCGCTAATACGGAGGTTGCCGAAAGTACCAGGACGAGGGTAGTCAAAATTGTTTTCATATGCTTATGTTGGTTGAATGCCTTTCTTTACGGTAAGACCATTCATTTTCCAAGCATGTTTTTAAGTTTTGTAAGATCGACGGCTTTCTTAATCGCTTCGTAATTGTCTGCAAATACCGCATCGCCTTTTGCTATTTTATAAATCACGGTAAAAAATTGAGGGGTAGACTTGGGTAATCCCTTGTGATAGTATGCAAGATTGGGCTTTATTGCAATGAAAGAACCACGGGCCCCCTCCTCTACAAATTTTTCAAATCTTTCCTCCTCATTCCACATACAAATGGCTGGAATGGCTAATTCAGCTTCAGGCTTTTTTAAAAAATCATTCACGTTGTTGAGGTATACATTGGAATATTCTTTTTCACTGGGAACCTCCTGTATATATTTCTCCAATCTTTTCTTTTGTATCAGCAAATATTCTTTTCGGCTTACGTAATAAAAGGGTAGTGTATCGTTGTACGTAATCAACCAGCGATATTCTTTTATCTCGTTTGCTGTGCCATAGTCACCCACCACTTCTTCGCCCATGTACCAGACGCCCTCTTTTTTTACCGGCTTTTGTTTTAATTTTAGATAGGGTCTTACTTCATCCAAGGCAATTGTTGTAGCATAGAGATTATTCAATGAATACACCACATTGGCTGTAATGTCTACCGATGTGGTAGTCGAGACATCAACATAGTATTTTGATTTATCGCTGCTGTTTCTGTCACACAAATACCGGAGAATAAACATTTTATAGGTATAGGGGTCTGCCAGCCATTTTTGGTCGGCAGTGGAGTACTTGCCATACATACTACTGTAGCCGATTTGGCATCCGGTGGGGGCATAGCTTGTAGTAATCATTTTGTGAATACCCGCTATTACTGCTTTTTCTTTTGCCAGGTCGGCCGCAGTTACGTCGTGAATGGAACCTTGTGGCCCTGCTTTCCAGGTACCCGGTTTCTGACGGAGCAGTTCTTTGGTACAATCCTGCGAAAAGACAGTTATTGTCATCAATGAGAAAAAGGTTAAAAGAATGTATTTCATATGGGGTGTTTGAATATTTTACCATTGCGATAAGCTGATGCCTTTCAGTATACCGGTGCCGGTAACTGATCCACAACCGCTGATGAGACTTGACCGGCTTTCTACGCCTATTTCTACCGATGTATCCAATTTGCTTATTCCTTTATTTATTTGTTCTACGCCCTTATTGATCTTTTTGTCTATGGACGTTTTACCTGGTGATTCCGGCGCTTCGATGCCAGCTTCCAGTTTGGCTTTTGATACAATACTTACCTCTTGTACCCCGCTTTTGTCTATCTCCAGTTCGATACCTGAGCCAATGGTTGCTTCTGCTTTTACAGGACCAGCGCTGCCTCCCACTCCTAGTTCAACACCTGCTTTTACTACCGCATCCCACTCTCTTTTTCCATCTTTATCCATGTTGATGGTAATATCCGAGCCTACCGATGCGCTCGCTTTTATGGGGCCCTCCTTTATGCCTGTCCCTATCTTCGGGCTCAATACCAATGTTGAGCGCAAATATTCATTCCCTGCCTCCACACGGGTGTACTTAATTACATTAACATCAAAACGGTAAGTTGTATGGCTACAATTGGTTTCCATCGTGAAAATGCCGGGAAAACTCGTTTTGCTATTATACTGGCAGGCTATGTCATCAAATTCTGCCAACTTTGTTTTCGCCGGCGGACTCTCGCTATTAACTGGGCAAATCGATGATTTGTCCATAAATTTTACTTTCTGGCCCGCAATGATGCCCAACCATCCAATTTTTGCATGAATTTTTGTTACTTCAAAACCCTCTGGCTAGCTGGTGTACTGTGCATAATAAACCTGGTCATTGAGCATATGGCGCATATTGTCTATCACGGCCTTCTGCGCCATTTGGAGTTGGGTGTTCACCATAGAAAGGTATATAGTGTTCATCATTGGACAGAGACGCCTCATCGATGCTAAGGGGTACCAATCTTCTTTAATCCCCCCATTTTTCAACTTGATCCCGGAAAACACCTGAGCAGATGTTCCTGGTCCAAAATAGCATAAAAAAAGCCTATTATAGGAGGTCTACAACAGTGAAGTACAGATTTAAAGAATATTTTATTGCTTCACCAATTTCACCACCGGCAACGTTTTGTCGCAAATAAGCCTCATATAATACACCCCCTTTGTTAAGCTACTTAAATCTAAAGTTTTACGTTTGTTTTGGCCATTGGAGATGCCAATGTTAATGGTTTTCCGTTCAACACCCAGGTTATCATAAACTTTCAAAACAATGTTCTTTACTGACTGTACATTAAAGTCCAATGTCACCATTCCATTGGAAGGATTCGGATACATATTTAAAATAAATCTATTATTCGGATCATCATTGGTTGATGTCACCACCGGTGCTTTCAATTCAAAAGGCTTGTCATTGATGTCAACCATGCCCTTGTTATCCGTAATTTTAATAAAGCAGAAACGGGCAGGAGATACGCCTGCGGTATTCCAAATGTAAGCTCCTCCAAGCGCTGTCGAAGGCACATCATTCGCCACTACTTTATAGGTCCTGCCACTATCGGTAGACAGGTAGAGAGTGATCTTTCCGCTTATATCCTTACCTGACCAGCTAATCTGGTAATTTGAGCCTGTCGTGATCTTTTCATTATTTACAGGCTTGCTTAGATGCAGATTCGGATACTTAAAATTATACTTATTGATCATTACTCCGTTGTATGAACAAGTCCAGGTGCGACCCGAAAATACAATATCATTGTCTCCATCATTGTCAACATCAAATGCGCGGGCGCCGTCATTATATGTCGCCCCCCTGATAACCGGAAACACCGCCGGTGTCTTATCCAGAAAGAAGAATGAGCCATTTTGGTTATAGTAAATATTGGCAGTTCCATCACTACTGCGCTCGGTAAGTGCAAAAATATCCAAAAAGCCATCGTTGTTAAAGTCCGCAATTCCTGCCTCCCCAAAAGGAACAAGACCCGCAACTTTATGCACGAACCTCCCGTTACCCAAATTTTCAATGGCACCTTCAGAGGTAATAATATCCATGTCTTTATCATTATCTATATCAACCCATTTAAAGAATTTATTGTTTGATCCACCGCCAGCTGCAGACAGCCGGCCTGTAGCATCATTCTTTAGTATATTAAGATACTTGTTTTTACTCATGCCAACGTCTATATATCCATCCCCGTTAAAATCAGCAAAGTCTATATAAAAACGACCACAATCGTCATAAAAAACACATCCCATATTATCTTCGTACACTTTAACATACTTATTATTCTGCCATTTATAAACGCTATTGGGAGTGACGTACAATTCATTCACCCCGTCATTGTCAAAATCAACAATGCCTGCCTGGGAAGAACCGGGTAATCCACTGTATGCTAAGTTGAAACTATCTTTTCCATAATTTTTTAGAATTAATAAGGGAGAAGAAGTCGAATTTACCGGGTCATCTGTTACAAGTATGTCCAGCAAGCCATCACTGTCAAAATCGCCCCAACGCCAAAACGACTCCGTGTAGGGTATTTTTTTTGTGGTGGCGAGATCTGTTATTCGGGTAAATTGAGGAACAGAAAAGTAGGCCCATGTTATTTTATTAATGATCATGGAATTGCCGCTACTAATGCAGTCATAATCTTTAATATCTCCAACAAAGATAATATCGTCCCGACCATCACCATCCATATCACTTAAGGCTACATGACCTTTGCCATCAATTGCAGGTAACGGCAAACTACACGCCTGAAATAAATCATTGCCCATGTTTTTGGCGACTATACTTCTGTCAAAACTTGTGGCGGCAAATACATCAAGCCTGCCATCATTATTAAAATCCTTCCAGTAAGCGCCAGCATTACCATAAGAGGCTATATCGATCTTTTTAAACTGTCCATTGCCTTCGTTCTTGAAAATGGCAACATTAGACGCCACTCCTACGTCTCCGCCACCTGTTGCAACAATATCAAGATCGTTATCGTTATCATAATCTGCAAAGTCCATAGTCATCTTAAACCACTCAGGCAGATTGTTTGGGAGCTTTTCGAACTTATTATTTCCTTTATTAAGGAGTATTTGCGGAGGAATGCAATATATGCTACCCATGTTGTGAACGCCGGTATAGAACAGGTCTAGTTTTCCATCCTTGTCAATATCTATCCAGCGAACCGTTCCACTTTCTGTACCAACCAGGTCCATTGACAGTTCGGATAATGTGCCGGAATTATTAATATACAGCTTAGTATAAGTGCTATTGAGATTGTTTCCATGAATAATAAGATCCACATCGCCATCATTATCGCTATCTCCCCAATCCAGGTTTGAAGCGGACAGACCTGGAACGGCGGTTGATTTTTCTGTAAAAGTTCCATTCCCGTTATTTAAGTATAGCTTAAAAGTACAGACGGTATACGAAGATTGACCTATATAGGATATATCCATTTTACCGTCATTATTAAAGTCGACGGCTTTTGCTGTTCCCTGAAAAGCTGGATAAAATGTCGGACTCGAAACCTTAAATTTACCAGCTCCGTCATTTAAATATAATTTTGGCTCTAAACTCCCTGTTGAAGGATTTCTTCCTATAACAAAAACATCTTTATCACCATCACCGTCCAGATCAGCCGTTGTAAAACTGGAATAATACCAATTGCCAAGCGGTGAAACACTTTTATCGAAATATAACAGGGAGTCGGGTGCTGCATCATTTCGATATATAACGCCCTTTTCGAGGATATCAAGATCACCATCACTGTCATAATCAGCAAGGTCCATGTTCCCATCCCACAACTTATTTGAAATAGTCATAAATTCTGCTACCTGAGGATTGTCGAGGCAGGAGAACTTTGCCCGAAAACCAAACTTTCCAACAGTACCATACCCACTGGCATAAAATTTTATTGTTAATGTGTTCCCTGTTGTACGTACTCCCCTGCTTCCTCCCTGATTCCCGATAATAGATAACAACGGAGCTTTATCATCGCTTCCATCATAAATGAACAATTTATCATAATCATCGACAAAATGCGCAGTATCAATGTGCATTCCAAATGGGCGATTATCCGGAGAAATGATTGTAAGGATCTTAGTGCCGCCTTGATATCCCGTGGAATAACCACCTTCATCCAATAGGTATCCACTGCAGGAAGTTAAAGTACCATTTTTCATCAGATAGGTAGGGACCTGGGATGAACTATTAAAACAGGCAAGCACAAATATCAAAAAAGGAAATATCTTAGTAGGTATGGGGCCTGGCATGAGCGTTTATTTAGCGTACACTTATTGAAGTTAAAACAATTTATCAGTGTTGCATATTTTAGGCAATATACGGAAGGTGCTTTTCTGGCTAATTCTACCGGCGTGATTGTTAAAAGCCCTGCAGATTAATATTGTCACTTTCCCGAATCTCTACTTTTTTCCCCATCTTTTTCTGGATGATGCCAAAATGATGCTGGTCATCAGGGCATATCAGCGAAACAGCCCTGCCCGAAACCCCTGCCCTGCCGGTACGGCCAATTCGATGAATATAATCTTTGGGAGAACGTGGCAACTCGTAGTTAATGACTATAGGCAATTGCTGAATATCAATACCCCGCGAAGCAAGATCAGACGCTACCAATACACGCAGCTTGCCTGCTTTAAAACGTTGCAGCGTTTCAAGACGGGCAGTCTGGCTCAAGTGGCCGTGCAAAGAAGCTGCCTGTATCTTATTTTTGATAAGTTTGCCGGTAAGGTTATCTGCCGTTCTTACGGCAGAAGTAAACACCAGCACCTGCTGCATACCTTCATTCTTGATCAGGTAACGTAAAAGCGGCCCCTTACGTGCTTCGGTTACATGATAGGCAAGCTGTTCAATCAGTTCAATGCTCTGCTCTTCTTCTACCACTTCAATCGTTACCGGCTGGTGCAGCAGGTAACGCTGCATATCTTTAATATCCTCGCTAACAGTGGCAGAGAACAACAGGTTCTGGCGTTTGGCCGGTAGTAGCTGAAACACTTTATCCATCTCCTCTTTAAAGCCCAGGTCCAGCATTTTATCGGCTTCATCCAGCACCAGTATATCCACTTGTGACAAGTGCACGGCTTTATGTTCTATCAGATCAATCAATCGACCCGGAGTAGCTATTAATATTTCGATGCCATACAAGGCCATCATTTGCGGGTTGATGGAAACACCACCATACACCGCCATTGTTTTTATGTTATTCGGCAGGTGAGCGCCGAAGGTTTTACAAACATCATTTACCTGTATAGCCAGTTCACGGGTGGGCACTATTACCAGGACCCGCACGTGCCTGTCTTTCTTTTCTACCCGGCGCTGGCACAATTCCAGTACAGGCAATACATAACCGGCAGTTTTGCCAGAGCCGGTTTTAGATATGCCGAGTATATCCTTTCCCTGTAAGATAGCTGGAATAGCCTGCTGCTGCACAGGCGTAGGCTGTGTAAATGACTGGTCGCCTATTGCCTTTAATAACGGTGCAGATAAACCCAATGCGGAAAACGCCATCTTCTTTTTTGCGCAAAGCTATAGTAAATACCACGTTTTATGGCTTCTAAAGCAAGTAGAGAAAATCGACTAATTGAACGGCGGAAAATGATCAACAACCACTTTCTTGTAAATCCACCAACTTTCAACCTGATCCGTAATCTGAGCCGCCGCCTAACGCGGACGAGCCAAAATAGCATAAAAAAAGAGGCTATCTTCCGATAACCTCTTTCTGTGATCCCGCTGGGACTCGAACCCAGGGCCCCATCATTAAAAGTGATGTGCTCTACCAACTGAGCTACGAGATCTCACCTCCCTTTCTACTTAATAACTGTCTCATTTTCAGGACCGTTATGTCGTTTTTGGGAGTGCAAAAATACGCTAAAAACATATTGTACCAAATTTTTAATCAATTTTATTTTCACACCCTGTGGATGAAATTAGCTTGGTTTTCTGAATTATTCTGAAAGCCGCTCCCTGCCTGCTCAAAGATAGCCCCTCTCTCCTGCACGACCGCCAAAATATTTTCGCAAACGGATGAGTTACAGAAATTTAAACCTGCCATTCGGCCCAACCCAACAAAACGGGGTGTAACTTAGTTATGATTACACGCTATGGATTATACCCGGGAATTCAGGAAGTTTATCAGTAGTCAATATTTATACGCAGGCGTTCGCATAACAGCCGGCGCCATCATACCCGCATTAATATTAAATCATTACGGTCTCCTGAGCTCCATGATGGCCATTCCCCTTGGCGCCCTGGTAGTAAGCACTACCGACACCCCCGGCCCTCCCCAACACCGTCGCAACGGCATGCTGGTGAGCATCCTGCTCAATTTTGTGATGGTAGTGATCGTTGGCTTCAGCCGGAACATACCCTGGCTTATCGGGCTGGAGATCATTATTTTTGGCATTTTCTTTTCCCTGGTGGGTATATATGGCAACCGGGTCAACGCCATCGGCATCATTGCCCTGTTTGTGTTCATCTTCAACATCGACAGTCACCTTGCATCACTGAATATCTGGCGCGATGCCGCCTGGTTTACCCTTGGTGGCGCCTGGTATGCAGTATTGAGCCTTACGCTCTATTCACTGCGTCCCTTCAAGCCTATTCAGCAATTATTGGGGGAGAACCTGATGGAAATTGCCAACTACCTGCGCGTGAAGGCAGCTTTCTACGATAAAGAAAGGGATAATGATCATTTGTACCGGGAATTGATGCGCCTCCAGGTCACTGTTCACCAACACCAGGATGAACTGCGGGAGATGCTGTTCAGGGCCCGGCGCGTGATCACCGAATCAACCAGCAAAGGCCGCATCCTCATGATGATGTTCCTGGATAGCATGGACCTCTTTGAGCGCATCATGACCACCCAGCAGGAGTATGAAGCCCTCCACAAAGAATTTGATGATACCCAGATCCTCCCAAATTATCATCGCCTGATCATGCAGTCTTCTGATGAGTTGCAAAGAATAGGATTGGCCGTTCAGGAAGGATTGCCCTATAAAGATGATAATTCATTGGATGCCGCCTTCAAAGAAGCCAGTGAAGCCTTTTTTGCACTCAGAGATCAGCAACTGGGTCCCCATACCATTGAAGGGTTTATCAAACTCCGGCATATCCTCTACAGTATAGAGGACCTGATAGAACGCATCGGCGTACTGGCGCATTACTCTACCTACGACCGTAGTATCAGCAAGAATAAAGAAATAGGGGCTGAACGATTGGAAGAGCAGGATTCGGCAGGCCAGGAATTCAATATCCGCCTCTTGTTCGACAACCTCTCGCTGAAATCATCACATTTCAGGCATTCTATCCGCGTAACCCTGGCCATGATGATTGGTTACATCATCTCCTTACTGTACCCGCTGGGCCATGGTTACTGGATATTGCTGACCATCGTCACCATCCTGAAGCCCGCCTACAGCATTACCAAACAACGCAATTTTCAACGTTTGGGAGGTACCCTCATTGGGGCTGCTGTATCCTTTGCCCTGCTGTATTTTATCAAAGACAATACGGTACTCTTCATCCTCATGCTGGTGGCCATGATCATGGCCTACAGTTACCTTAAGCTCAATTACCTGATCGGATCGGTTGGCATTACCGCGTATGTGGTGATGAGCTTTCACTTCATGAACCCCGATGGATTGACCATCGTGCTGCAGGACAGGATTGTGGATACGGGCATTGGCTCCCTGATCGCTTACCTGGTGTCCACTTTTGTATTGCCCTTATGGGAGCATGAACAGATTGAACCCTTTATTCTCCAGTTTGTAAAAACAAACCGTCAATATTTCACAGAAGTATCTTGTTCTTTTGTAGGACAGGCCACAGAGATCAAGAATTACAGAACGGCCCGCAAGGAAGCCTTTGTGGCCCTGGCCAATATGTCGGATCACTTTCAGCGTATGCTCTCAGAGCCTAAGAACAAGCAACCGGGCCTACCACATTATCACCAGTTTGTGGCCACCAGCCATTTGCTCACTTCCCATATCGCTTCCCTCTCCTATTATGCACAGCGATCGGCACCGCAATATGCTTCCGCAGATTTTCAGCCACTCATTAAGCAGGTGGATGATCAATTTCAACAATCGCTCAACCTACTGGACAACCAGGCCATCACAAAATCTGACCTAAAACCCGGCGACTACCCCATACGCGCACGCCTCCAACAATTACTGGAACAAAGGCGCCAGGAGATGAATGCCGGCCCAGGCAACCCGGAAAAATCAGTGCGCAAAACCCTCTCCGACCTGAAAGCCATTACGGATCAGTTCCAGTTAATTTACTCCATCACGGGAGAACAGGTGAAGATTATCGAGAAACTACACAAGGCCGAGTAACGGTCAACTACACTATTTTATTCAGCGCGGTCTTACTTCCTGTTGTTTTGGATGTAGATCTCCTTCTTATCCACAACAGCCTCCCTCGTATAAGCAGTGGCTACTTTATGCAGATCATTGTTAATGATGCTGATATCCTTAGCCTTGCCTTCGAATGATAAAAACGGAATGTGAACAGCATCGGGCTTACAACCCTGAATAAACACATCCTCCACATCTTTACATCTGATAAACGCCTTCGCCTTACCCGACATTTGCACTTTCAGGTTATCTATATGCACCTGTTTCACATCTTCCATAAAGATGGCAGGACGGGCATCTTCAGCAAGGGTGCTTAATTGTACATCCTGCAACACCAAATCCTTCGCATGCCTTAGATTGAGTCCGTAAGCAGGTGTTACGCCAAAGTTGGTGTATTCAGGATAGCTATTGGCTTCGTCTTTCATCACCGCTTTACTATCCTGGTCGTCTCCGCCACCTGCAAATTGAAAACTTACATGGCTGAGCGTAATATTCTCTACCATATAACCTGGCTGGCCAACAATAGCTATACCAATTTTTGAATTGGCCGTCATTTTATAATAAGCCGCAGTAGTATCCGGTTTCCATAATCCTATACTGTCGGCAATCAAATTAGAGATGGTCACGTTTCTCAGTATACCGGGTTTATCGCCACTTCTTTTTCCTAACTTAATAAAGACGCTGCCATTTACTTTCCGCATGGTAATATTGCTGATCACCATCCTGTCAATGATTCCCCCATCCACCATTTCTATCGCTATGCCTGAGAGCCTGGTATCATAAATAATGCAATTGGAGATAGCCACGTCCTGAAACCCTCCTACCCCTTTTGTACCGAACTTAATACCGTTGGATTCACTTTTAATAATACAATTATTGATGACCAGGTTTTGAACGCCCCTGGCTGAATAGCTTTTAGGACATATGGCATCATCCCCGCAGTCAAAATAACTGTTGGAGATTGTTACATGATGGCAATCAGTAACATCGATGCCGTCATTATTGGCCACTGCCCTGCTGATGACTTTAATATCATCTACCGACACAAAATCGCAACTAATGAGGTGTATATTCCAGCGCGCGCCGTTTTTTACGGTAAACTCTTTGAGTTTTACATGGGTGCATTTATCGATGCCAAAGAGGTTGGGACGGTTGGGCAAACCATTAGCAGGATCTTTGCTGAAAAAGGCCGGATCGTCTCCATTTCCATTGATGGTGCCACGGCCATAAACACCAATGTTGTTTTGTTCGTTGGCTACAATGAGCGCATTCTCCTCCTTAGCGTAGTCTTCTTTATTGGTGCTGCCGCTCAATATAGCAGCAGGGTTCAGGTACAATGCCACATTATGCTTTAAAAAGATAGTACCCGTCCTGAAATTTCCATTGGGTACGATCACCTCCCCTCCTCCATTGGCGGAACATTTGTCGATAGCCATTTGAATAGCACTTGTGTTGATGGTTTTACCGTCGCCAATAGCACCAAAATCTACTATGTTGTAACCCTCTTTACGGGTAAGATCAGCTCCATGACCAACGCAGGCGTAAAATATCCATAGTAAAAAAAAGGCTCCTCTTTTCATGTTTGAATTTTGTATTTATTGTCCCACCCTAAAGATATTGCCCCACCTTGAAGGGTGGGGCAATAGTTTACATTTTTATTACAACTTAATGATCTGTATAGATGCAGGCCCGGATGTTCCTTCCAGGCGCAACATATAGTTTCCGCCGGGCAGGTTGCCCAGGTTCCTGCTGAACCTTGCATTCCCTGCCGGCACTGACCACTGACGGAGAAGCCGGCCATTCATATCCAGCAACTTCATCGTGTGATAATGCTGCTTGCCTGGCTCAATAGTGATCATATCCCTTACAGGATTGGGATATACCCTGAATGTCAGCGGCATTTCCACTTCACCAGCTATGGCAGTCTTCATAGTTATGGAAGCGGTGGTGGTATCCGGCGCCGGTGGTACCGCACAATTGTTAATAGAGAACCAGTTGAATTTAAAAGAACCCTGGTGCACAGTTACGTTGGCGTAACTCATTGATGGCAGCGTCATGGTATCTGTAATGGTAGCCCATTGACCATTGGTGTTTGGAAGAGTGATGATGCCATACGTAATACCAGTATTTACCAGTTTTACTTTGGCCGTGGCCGTGGTCAATACCCGGAAGCTCACATTGTATTTGCCTCTTACCGGGATGCCCAAGGCACTGTAACCAAACCAATGGTTGGCAAGCAAGCCGGTAAAATTCTGTCCGCCGCTGGTATCGGTGGTGGTTTCCAGCGTGGGCACGCCAGAGCGTGATGTACTGATCTCTGCTTCATAGCGTTTATTGAAAGTACAGCCGTAGCCGGTAAAGAAGGTAGCAACGTCACTGATACTATCTTTGACGGCAGTAACCGTATAGCTGCCAACGCTTGTACCGACAGTAACAGCACCGGTTTGAGTAACGGAGTTGCCAGCGCCTGTTACTGACCAGGTAGCCCCGGTAAACGCAAAAGCACTGCCATACTGATCATACCCCTGTGCCGTATATTGCTGTGAAGCGCCAAAAGGCACTGTGAGAGAATCTGGCACCAATTGGATCCTTGCCAGTTTCGGCAGGGCCAGCACATTGATCTTTGCATAGCCACTCTTACTGTTATAAGCCGCCCTTACTTTGTAAATACCAGGCGTATCACTTGCGGTGATCACACCTTTGGCATCCATCACACCGCCCATTGATGGCACGGACCATGTAAAGGGCAGGTCAAAACGGCTGCTGTCGCTGCCATAGGCCGCTGCCTTGAACGGTTTCTTTCCGCCTACAAAAACACTGGCACTGTCGGGTGTCACCACGATATGGGAAAGAGAAACATCCGTAGCCCTGATCACCTTCAGCCAGTTAAAATTCCAACCGGAAGTAGTGGACTGGATCAACAAAGTCTTTTTGCCACCCGGCATCTGGAAAGGCGCGGAAGTAACGGTGATCCAATTCTGCCAGCCGCCGCTTGCCGGGAGTTTTATGGTGGTGAGCAAAGTATCGCCCATCATTACTTTCACCGTACTGGCCGTATTGACAGCTACGCGCAACTGGAGGCGGTAACTGCCTGTCCAGGGCGCCTGGATATCATACTCCATAAAAGAAGAGGAGCCAATGAAGCTCACATTCAGTACACCGCTGGTATCCAAGGCAGGTTCCGTGCGGGAGGTATTGGAATAATCAAATGCTTCCGCTTCTATCCGGGCCGGTACTGGCTTGAAATTAGCAACCCTGGTAGTCACATTGGCTGTGGCGGATAATGTATCGCCATTATAAATAGCCGTAGCCGTTATGGTTCCCGGAGACAAGATCGTGGCCAATCCACCTGCAGTGATCGCATTACCTGCGCCCGAAATACTCCATACGGGCATAAGGTCCATCGGAAAATCATTCTGGTCGAAGATCTTCGCCGTGTATTGGAATTTCCTGCCACTCACCAATGCCCTGTTAGCAGGAAGTACTACTATGCTGTCCAGCACGGGCGTGCCAAGACCTTTTTGGTACACGCGCACATAATCAACCAGCATACTATCGGGCCAATCTGCTGGCGTAATAGCGCCGCCCATACCACCACCAATGGCCACATTGAGGATGATGTGGAATTTTTGATCGAAAGGCCAGTCCTTCCAATCTGTTTTAGGGTTCACATAAGTATACACTTTAACACCATCATAGGTGAAGCGCAGGGAATCTTCGCTCCATTCAAGCGCGTATACATGGAACACGGTATCCGCATTGGGGATGAGTTTTGACGCGGAAAGGTGGCCGCCATTGGTCCAGTTATTGTTCTGTGTGTGAACGGTGGAAAGCACTGTACCGAAATTATTACCTACATGTTCCATGATATCAATTTCACCGCTTTTGGGCCAGGCGCCATACGTGTCGGTGGTAGGCATGAGCCAGATGGCTGGCCAGGAGCCGCGTGCCCGGGGCAACCTTGCCCTTACTTCCACCTTGCCATACCGGAAATCGACTTTGTTGCGGGTAATGAGGCGTGCTGAAGACCAGGGCTCTGTAGTATTGTAATTGGGAAAATCCCTTTTACCGGTAATGACCAGGCTGCCGTTGCGTACACGGGCATTGTCGTAAGAAGTATCCGTGTACACCTGCTGCTCCCCGTTGATCCAGCCTTTGGGGCGTGCGTCCACCGTCCATTTGGTGAGATCGGGCAGGCCCGTGCCATTGAATTGATCTTCGAAAACAAGGGTGTAATTGGGATTGCCTTCAAAAACAACATTGCCCAATGCTACATACTGCGAAGCGCCGGAGCCGGCCAGCTCCGATCCGGCAATGGTGAGTTTGAGCGTGAAGCGCGAATAATTGGCCGGCGAATTACCAGCCAGCACAATATTCACCGTAGTATCGTTCACCCGGTGCAGGCTGTCAATAGTAACGCCGGGCGGCAGTTGCTGCGCTACCCAGTTGGCCTTGTTCAATACCGTATCAAAAGTGTTCTTATGTATCGTTGCCTGTATAATGGCGCCCTGCTCCTGGCCCATAGATATGCTCGTATTGCCCAGGGTGACATTTACCCGGTCGGGGCTTTGCACCAGGTCGAAATGCAGGATACCGTTGGCTTTCCGTCCATCTATGAATTGCACTACAATGGTATTAAAGTCGGTCCTGTTCTTAACGCTTTTAAAATCAAAGACGGCCTCTTCCCAGGTATTGATATTCTTAATGCGATAGGTAAGAAACACCGCTTTGCTATAATTGGCGCCGGGTTGCAGCTTGAACATGACATCTTCTATCACGTTGCTGTACACCATCATTTTGAAAACACTGTTGGTGCTCAGATCAAAGGAGTCGGGCAGGCTGCAACTGGCCGACATCCATTCAAAGCTGGTAGTGTCTTTGGTGAACTTCGCAACATGCGAGCTGGTGTTGAGTCCTGTAACAGCGGGATTGGGCACACTAAACTCTACTTTACCGGTAGTGGTATTACCGGCATAATACGTCCATCTGCCCGAGCAGGGACCATGTCCTTCCATATCATCCAGCAGGAGGAACTGGGCCTGCCCTTTGCCGCATAGCAGCAGGCAAAACAGTAAGAAAAGTGTGAAAGTTTTGGTGAGTAGGGGCAGCACTTTAGCGCCTCCCCATATGGGCAAGTTGATCGTTATCTTTTTCATGATGGCAAAATTTTAGAAGAACACTGTTATAAATTAGGGTTCATCAGGGCATCGGCGCCGGGTATTGGCAACAGGTAATTGGCTTTGGTGATAGGCTTCGCAGGCGTCAGATCGTCCGGATGTTTATTGGCGTTAGCCGCTTCTACCCTTTCCAGGCGAACCAGGTCAAACCAGCGGTTCCATTCACCGGCAAATTCCCAGGCCCTTTCATCGATCACCGCATTGATAAAATCGTTGCCCGTTAATCCGGCCGGCAGATCGCTCAGGCCTGCACGCTTACGAACAGCATTGATAGCGGTATAGGCATCAGCACTTACGCTGCCACTCCGGGCCTGCGCTTCAGCGTAGATGAGCAGCACATGGGCATAGCGGATCATGAGAACCGGGTTGTTGGACATATAAACAGTCTTGGTACCCGATTGGATCGTAAACTTCTTGTAATAAGGATGTTTGGTGGTTACGTCCTGCCAGGGTATGGTAACGCCATTCACTACAAAAGAAGTAGAAAAAGTGGCGTCTTTCCGGCTGCCTTCGGGGAAGTTGTTGAAGAAATTCAGTTCCGGGAAAAAGTCGCTCCAGCCGCCTTCATTTTCAGGCATGGTAGAGAGACCATAAAAAGAATTATAGGTAACCCAATTTCCTCTTGTATACAGCGCGAATACATCTTCATTGGTACCGCCGGCAAATATCTTCAGAAAGCCACCCTGGTAAAGATCAAAACCATAAGCAGTCTTATTGTCTATCACTTCTTTTGCCTTGGCGGCTGCCAGCGCATATTTGGAGGGGTCGTTGATGGGCCATCCGCCTTGTGTAAGGTACACATCTGCCAGCAGGGATTTTACGGAGCCTTTGTTGGGCCGGCCAGTACTACGCCTGGCATTGGGCATCCATGCTTCCGCTTTCAGCAGGTCGGCCTCTATCAACTTGTATACATCTGCAGCCGGGCTCTTTTTAAGCGTAAGAAATTCTGCTTTGTATTGTTCGGAAGGGATAATGGGCACCTCACCCCAGAACCGGGTAAGCCAGTAATAACACAGGCCACGTAAGAAATATGCCTCACCAACAATGGGCTGAATGGTCGCTTCCGTACCATCCTGCACTTTCGTATAGTTGTTAATGATATTGGTAGTGGACTGTATCGTTTTGTAACAACCGCGCCAGATGGGCACCATGCGACTGTTAAGGTTAGCCACACTGAAGCGGTCAAACTCGCGGAACTCTTCTTTATTAGAGCCCGCGTGCGTAGTAAGATCATCGGCGCCCATGGTCATGGCAATCTGCGATACCGTTGTGAAACCGCTTTCCCAGGGCACCATCAGGCTGCCATAAGCGCCGCTCAGCGCCGATTCCAGGCCAGCCATATTGCTGAGGGCTATGGAGCCCACTACGAGGCCTTTAGGCTCTTCCGTTAACTGTTTCGAACAGGCGGAAGCAAGGAATAATATGGAAATGAAACAAAGCTTTTGCATCTGTAAATGTTTTTAACGGTTAAAAACTAAGCGTACACCCTCCCGTAAAGGTTTTAGTATTAGGATAAGAACCATAATCAATGCCCTGGCGTATATCGCCGGCAGCAGAGTTGGCTTCCGGATCAATACCTGTATAATTGGTGAGGGTCCATAGATTGGTGGCGCTCACAAATAGTCGAAGTCCGGCTATGTTGCCCAACGCTTTCCGCGGTATCTCGTATGACAGGCTGAGGTTTTTCAAACGCAGGAAATCTGCCTTTTCCAGGAAACGCGTGGATTGCGTGAAGTTCCTGTTGGTAGAGCTGAAGGCCGGAATATCCGAGGTTTCATTGACACCCGGAATATAGCGGTACTTAATATCCACATAGGTAGCTTCCCGTGCATCGCCGCCGTGGTACATGGCAGCCGCCTTATTATAGTTCAGTTTATCGAAGCCCAGCATGGCATGAAAGAATACATTCAGGGATATGCCTTTATAATTAACCGTATTGTTCCAGCCAAAAGTGGTAGTGGGAACACCCGTGCCTATTATGTCGTAATCACTGGCATCAATTGCATTGTCGCCGTTCTTATCCAGGTAGCGGGAATCGCCGGGTTTGGCGCCATAAGGCCCCGCTTTACCTTCCTCGCCGGGTTTCCAGGTGCCCAGGTAAGTAAGCCCCCAGATGGCGCCCAGCGGCTGACCAGGCATTACCACAAATTCAGGTTGGGGTGACATACCGCCGCCAATCTTGCGGTTGTTGGGATCAAATATAATAGCACGCTGTCCGCTGGACACTACACGGTTCCTTACAAAAGAGGCATTAAACCAACTGTTCCAGGTAACCGGCCCTTTATCCAATACGGCGGCTTCTATCGAAAACTCGAAACCTTTATTCTGCACTTCGCCTGTATTGCGGGTAATGACATTACCACCCAGGTACAGCGGCAAGGTTTCATCCAGCAACAGATCACGTGTATCTTTTATAAAATAATCAGCTGTAAGAGAAATACGCCCGTTCAATATGCCTGCCTCCAAACCAATGTTTTTCTGTTCGGTGGTCTCCCATTTCAGGTCAGGGTTACCGATATTGCCCAATATGATACCAGTCTGTGTAGTACTGTTGGTAAAAGAAGCCACCCGGTTGGAGTAAGAAGAAAGCGTACTGTAGGGATCAATGCCCTGGTTACCGGTGAGGCCCCAGCTGCCACGGATCTTGAGGTTGCTGAATACCTGCAGGTCCCGCATGAACGGTTCTTCCGACAGGATCCATCCAATGGAAGCAGAAGGGAAATGGCTGTATTTGTTGCCCTCTGCAAACTTCGAAGAACCATCCCTTCTGATGGTAGCAGACATCAGGTACTTATCCTTATAGGCATAACTAACCCTGCCCATGAGGGAAAACAACGCCCATTTTGAATAGCCCGAAGAAGGATTGCCCGCTGTGGCCAATCCTATATTGTTCCACATGAAGGATTCATAATTCAGATTGGAACTGCCTACACCCATATAGTTATAGGTAGACTGCTGGTATTCCATAACGGCCGTAACATCGAGGCTGTGCGCATCATTAAATACCTTACGGTAGTTCAGCGTATTGGTGCCCTGCAGCCTGATCTCTTTATTGGAGCGAAGGCTGGTAGTAGAGGTACCGGTGTTCACCGACTTGCCGGCAAAACTTTTGTTCTCATAACCCAGGTAATTGGCCCCATATTGCAGGCTCAGGTACAAACCGGGAATGATCCTGTACTTAAACCCGCCGATCACATTGGCCAGCATACGCTCCGTTACCGTTAACTGATCAGTGGTCAATGCCACCGGGTTAAAGAAAGCAGAGCTAACAGGATCGGCTAGTGTATAACCGCCCATGGGCGTACGCACCGGCACGGTGGGCGACCAGGTGATGGCCTGTGCCAGTGGACTGTGCGGTCCATCGGCAGGGATATCAATATTCTGCGAAGTGCTGTAGGAGCCCAGTACATTGAGAAAAACAGACACTTTATCGCTCAGTTTTGAGTTGATATTTGAACGCAGGGTATAACGTTTAAGATAGGAATTATTGATCACCCCATCCTGGTTAAGGTAGTCGCCGGAAATGAAGTAACCGCTTTTATCATTGCCCCCGGCCAGGTTAAGCAGGTATTCCTGCGTGCTTGCGCGGCGAAAGATCTCATCCTGCCAGTTGGTGCCGCCTTTGACTCTGAACTCATCAATTTGTGCTGCAGTAAAAGGCTGGGTAGTGCCGGATGCCTGTGCATGTGCATTAACAGTTTCGGCAAACTCAGCGGCATTCAACAGATCCAGTTTTTTCAGCACTTCCGCTGATGAAAAGCGGGCGGTGAAATTAACCTTCAGGCTTCCTTTTATACCTTTTTTGGTAGTAATGATGATCACGCCATTGGAGCTACGACTGCCATAGATAGCCGTAGCCGATGCATCTTTCAATACCTGTAAAGTTTCAATATCTTCCGGGTTAATGGAGGAAAAGTCGGCGCCAACAAATCCATCCACCACATACAGGGGGCCATTGTCGCCATTAATGGAGTTGGAACCGCGTATGCGTATACGGACGCTGCCGCCTGGGGCTCCTGAAGCATTGGTCACCTGTACACCGGCCGCACGCCCCTGCAGTACCTGGTCGAGCCGGTTAACCGGCTGCTCACGGAATGAGGCAGCGGAAACGGTGGTAATAGCGTTGGAAAGCGTGCCTTTCTTTTGCTCGCCATATCCGATCACTACCATTTCTTTCATGCTGGAAGGGGCGACCTCCAGGGTAACGGAAATGGCGGTCCTTCCTTTCACCGCTACCTCCTGCTCATTAAAGCCCAGGGAAGAGATGAGCAGTACCGCATCCGCATTGGCCACGGTGATCTCGTATTCACCATTATCATTGGTAATGACTCCCTTGCCGGTTCCTTTCACCTGTATGGTGGCGCCGGCCACCGGATCACCTTTATCGTCGGTCACCTTACCCTTAATGGTAATATCTTCCGCAATACTGACCGTTGTTACTACAGCAGCCTTGCGTTTTACGATAATGGTTTTACCACTCACGGCATAAGTAAGTGGCTGGTAGCGGAAACACTGTTCCAGCACCTTGTCGAGCGGTGCGTTTTGCACCTGCAGGGTCACGGTTTTGGCAATGGACAGTTGTTCATCGGTATACAGAAAAGTATAGCCGGTTTGCTTCCTGATTTCATTGAATGCTTTGTCCAGTGGCGTATTGCGCAGAGAGAGCGTCACAGTTTGTGCAATGCCTTCCGCCTGCACCTGCAACATGGCAATCGTCATCAATAGCACGGTTAGTTTCATGATCAGTAACGATTTTGCAAGTAATCGTGGGTAGTTTTTACCGCTGGCAACGCGCAGCGGCGCGCTTTGGGAAAAAAGCGTCAAAAGCATACATTTGTTGTAATTAGGGTTAATAAATGGATTGTCAAGTTTATGGACCCGATCTTAACCGGGGGTGGTACCAACACTCTCGGTTTTTTTAGGCCCAGGGATCATACATAGAGTATTAAGGGCTCATAATGAATTGGTTTTTCAGGTTAATATAAATTGCTTAGTGAGTTACAATGATCTTCCTGCCACTGATCTCAAAATGGATCTCCCCGGTTTGTTCCATCATGTCAAGCACTTGTGATACGGGTACATTGCTGGATATTCCTCCCCGGAAATGCGCGTTGGGAATATTTCCCCGGTATTCCACTTCCACATTATACCAGCGGGCAATCATGCGCATGGCCGCATAGATATCGTTGCCATCAAATTGAATAAGGCCGTTCTTCCAGGCCATGACGGTTTCAACATCAACTGTCTGAACCAGGATTGGGGAGGATGTATTGGATTTGGAGGATATAGGTATAGAGGCTTGCTGTCCAGGCTTTAGAATTACAGATTGATGCAGATCAGTAGTCGCAGCATTGCCGATTGCCGACTGCCGATTCACAACCTTCACTTTTCCTTCCAGTAAAGTTGTTTTGATCATTGTTTCATCATCATATCCATTGATGTTGAAATGCGTACCCAGCACTTCTACCAGCATGCCGTTGAGGTTGACACGGAAAGGCATGGCGGCATTTTTTTCGATCTCAAAATAAGCCTCGCCGGTAAGGGTCACTTCCCTTGTCGTACCATTGAATGCTGTGGGATAATGGAGGCTGCTGGCAGCGTTGAGCCAAACACGGCTGCCATCGGGCAAGCTGACATAGAATTTGCCACCCCGGGGAGTAGTAATGGTGTTGTACAAAGTGGCAGTAGCAGGAGCATTCCCAGCTGCATCATAAGCAAGCTGCCCGTTGGCCAGTTTCACTACCCGGGTGCTGCCCTGCTGTCCCAAGGTGCCGTTCTGTTCATTTTCGAGGATGATCTTTGAACCATCCCCCAATATTAGTGTGGCTTTATTACCGCCTGGTTGTATATCGTTTTTGGGGTTCGGGCCTTGTTGTACTACCGGAGGCGGGGTATTGCCGCGGAATAGCCACCAGGCGCCGGCCGCCAAAGTGAGTACCAGCACGGCAGCGGCGGCATACTTCCACCATTGGCGGCGGGGCTGCAGTTCAACCACTGCAGCATCAGAGGATGTAGCAGGCGCCGGACTCTGCAGCCTGGCCCATACTTCTTCAAAAGCTATGCGGGTATTGCTTTCTGTAGTACCAGCCTCGCGTATCTCCTCCTCATAAAGGGAGGCCAGCATTTGATCCAATAATGCGCGGTTGTGTTCGTCCTGAACAAGCGCCCGTAATTGCCTGATCTCGGCGGGCGTCATTTTCTTATCGTTCAGGAATTTTTCGAATAATTCCTGGAAGAGGTCCTGTTTTGACATAATGGCCTTGTTAAAAAGTCCCCGCTTTTGTGCGGTTACAGCAATCGACTATAACAAGGACGGAAAAGAAAGAAGGAGGAGAGCATGCACATTAAAAAAAATTATGGCAGGAATAAAAACACCACGAGCATAATAATATACTGCTCATCATTGTGCTGCGAGAGGTATTTCCTGATAGCATACAGTGCCCGCACCATATAAGATTTTGACGTAATACGGGTAATATTCATCCGCAAGGCTATTTCTGCGTGGCTGAGGCCTTCGAACCTGCTTAACCTGAATACCTGCTGTAATTGCGGGGGCAGGTTATCAATGGCCCTGTCCAATAATTTCTCCAGTTCCTTATACTCAGCCTTTTCATGGGGCAACATGGCATCATCACTGAAGTAGGCTACCAGGTAATCTTCATTGCTGGTAGTAAATACTTTCTTGCGCAGGTGGTCGATCGCCAGGTGGCGGGAAACGGTAAAAATAAAGGCACTGAAATTAATGACTGCGGGTAGCTTATCACGGTTATTCCATATTTTAATAAAGGTTTCCTGCGCGAGGTCTTTGGCCAGTTCGGGAGATTTGGTGAGGCGCAACCCTATTCCATACACTTTGTCCCAGTAGCACTCAAATAGTTGCCGGTAAGCCTCCTGGTCACCGGATGCAATGCGCAGCAGCAGTTCCTGTTCGTGGTATGGTTGAACAAATGGCAAAGCGTTTCCAGGGCAGTTAGAAACTCTAAAGTAAGTAAAAATATAGTCTGGGTGAACGTCCGGAAATAATAAACTATTTTTCATTTGCTTCGCCGGGGATATTATTTTTGAGTCCAATCACATCAGCCCCTAACCAACCGTTCAATATTATGTTCCCTTTTCTTAGTAATAATTTTTATTATATTACCGGAGCGCTGCAGCTCATCTGCGTGCTCCATTGCATTAAAAAAGGCAACCAGAGTAAATGGATATGGATCATTGTGTTTTTGCCAGTGGTTGGTAGTATCGTCTATATCTTTTCTGAAATTTTTACCGGCCGTGAAGTTAGGCAGGTACAATCAGGGATCGGCTCGCTGATCAACCCTTCCGGTACGGTACGCAAGCTGGAGGAAAACCTTCGCTTCTCCGATACCTTTAATAACCGTATGATGCTGGCCGATGCCTACCTGGCTACCGGTCAAACGGACAAAGCAGTTACATTGTATGAAAGAAGTTATACTGGCGCTTTTACAGAAAATGAACAGCTGCTCAAGCAACTCATCATTGCTTATTCTCAGCAACAGCGCTACCAGGAAGTAATACAAAAAGCGCAGAAGTTGTACAAAACACCACAGTTTGCCCGCTCGCAGGCACACCTCTTGTATGCCATGGCGCTGGAGCATACGGGAGATATAGCTCAGGCAGAAAAAGAATTTAAATTGATGAATGTGCGCTATTCTCATTTTGAGGCACGCTACCAGTATGGTTTATTCCTGCATAGAGGGCACCAACAGCAGGAGGCAAGGGCTATATTCACAGCCCTCATCGATGAATCAACCCATCTCAGCTCCCGCGAGCGAAATGCTAATCGTGTATGGATCAACAAAGCGAAAGAGGCAATGAAGCAACTGGTATAATGATCTGCAAGAGTCTTACTTACCCCGGAATTTATCCAATACAAACTTGGTAACGGGTCCGGCAAGTCCACCAAGTATGGGCGTTGCAAAAACACTTACCACTGCACTCACTGCACCTGGAACAAGTCCCGCCAGCCCATCCAACAATTTACCGATCCTCGAATCATCGGCCTTTTTATCTTTTGCCAACTCTTCTTTTAAAGCCACAACAGTCTTGGTCGCTTCCTCCCGATTTTCAGCAGGAGCGCTTTCTATGGCTTGCATGATGGGCGTAAATAAAGCATTGAGTTCAGCTACACTGACTCCCTGACTAACATTTACCTGGCTATGACCAATGGCAATGCCCGTTCCGGATACATTTCCACTGATATCAATTTTGTCGCCGTGGATCTCTTCATGGTTATCCATAATTTGAGTGTTATTGAAAGTGATAGAAATATTGTTATGGATGTCTTTTATATTTTTAAGAACAGCACTGATATCCTCCCTTTCTTTTTTATTTAACTTATTTAAAAACCCTTCTATTCTCTCTAAAACCTGTTTGAAGCTGACATCACTAAAATAGTCTTTTCCAAAGGTCAGGGTGTTTAACAATTCTAATTCATGTTCTTCAATACCATACCGATGCTTACATGCCAGGCGCCTGGTGAGGTCATCCATATAGGTCAGCAAATTATTAAACGCCACAGAATCTGTATCCAGGCTATTTAACCGGAAGTTGATAAAGTTATCTGAAAGGGCATGTAAGGCACAAATTTCGGAATGTTGACGAAATAGAAACAGCCGCAGCTTGTACAACATATCATTTTCCTGGCCAGTGAGGGTCTTTTTATAGTTTGAATTGTACGATACGAACCCTGGCTTATTGACAACCACGATCCAACACCTGCGGCTAATCGTTTTGCTGATCTTTACCTTTTCTGCATAGACCTCAAAGGTCCCATTCAATAATGTTGTAACAAGATGAGTGCCTTCGGGTATATATAGCTTCTCGCTTTTTCCTAAAATTGCCAGGGCAATGGGTGAAGCCATTCTTATCCAACCATTTTTATTCACCTCATTGTACCTTGAGGCGTCCGAAGTTGTCTTTATATATAAGTCCTGAATACGATCCCCCGCCCTGTACAATTCTGTCGTTCTGAATTTATCCTTGAGCAGATCATCCTCTTTGGATTTTATGTCGCCCGTTGGGACCAGGACTTTTAATGAGAAATAATTCTTTAAGTACGCAGTAACAGATAATTTCTCTACCCCTGCTGACGCTACTTTTTTTTCAACCCAGTCTACAAAAGCAATCTCATACCAGGCCCTGAACAAGCCATCATAAAATAGTCTTCTATAGGCTACATTGGGAGCAATATAAATGCCCGGATCATTGGGATAAGGGAAAAGTCTTTGTGGAGTTTTTAGGTAGGTCACTTTGCCTTCGCTACCGGGTGCACTTTCTTTCGGCACCATGTCGATATGTATTCTTAAGGCGCGAATAGCATAACAGAAATGTTTTTCTTCCGTGAACAGGCTAATATTATCATTTATCCTGTTTGAAATAGCGCCAAAATTAGGAATAAACGAATCGGAACGACCGCTTGAAAATATAGAAAGATCATTTAACCCTGCCTTTATGGTTTGGGCAGACACAAATTTCCTGAAATCTGAAAATGGGTATTGTATGGCAAATAACATAAAATATGTTGAAATCTCAGACAAGCTTTTGACATTCAATCCCTACACATGCTCTTCGAAAAAAAGTCTGCGTAGGGAAGGGACCTCTGCGTTAGCCGGAAGTCTCCTAATATTTTCTGCTAAGTTTGTTTGCCATCATTTACGCCCTTACTAAAGGTAAGATTTATTTTCAGCACTTTTAGCTAATTCATGCCCTGAGCTGTTCCTTCACCAGCGGCGCCACCTTTGAACCAATGAGCTCAATGGACTGCATGAGTTTATCGTGCAACAGGGATGCGGTATCCATCTGGAAGGTGAACCTGGTAACCCCGCCAAGGGCTTCGCTATGCCGCAATATCTTGGCAGCTATTTCTTCCGGGCTTCCGATCAACAAAGCTCCCTGTGCGCCCATCTGGGACTCAAACCGACTCCTGGTCATGGGTGGCCAGCCACGTTCTTTTCCAATATTGGTCATGCTGGCGGCATAACCCGGATAGAACTCATCGATCGCCTGTTCAGTGGTGTTCGACACGTAACCCAGTGAATGAATACCCACCTTTAATTGATCTGGCGTAAAGCCCGCTTGTTGTCCGGCCTGCCGGTAAAGATCAACCAACGGACGAAAACGATGCGTTTCTCCGCCTATGATCGCTACCATCAAAGGAAGTCCCAACATGCCGGCACGGATAAATGATTCAGGTGTTCCACCTACACCCAGCCAAATGGGCAAGGGCTCCTGCACCGGCCTGGGGTATATAGGCTGGTTCTTCAATGCCGGACGGAATTTACCCGACCAGGTCACGAATTCATTCTTACTGATATTGAGCAATAGATCGAGCTTTTCACTAAAGAGCTCGTCATAATCCCTGAGGTTCAATCCAAACAAGGGGAAGGCATCCGTGAAGGACCCACGTCCTACTACCATTTCAGCACGGCCTTGCGATATCAGGTCGAGGGTAGCATATTCCTGGAATACCCTTACCGGGTCAGCAGCACTCAATACTGTAACGGCGCTGGTAAGCCGGATCTTTGAGGTGCGGGCCGCAGCGGCCGTTAAGATCAGCGCAGGGGCTGAATCCAGAAAGTCCTTACGATGGTGTTCCCCAATCCCAAATACATCCAGGCCCACTTTGTCGGCATGTTCCATGCGCTCCAGTAATTGGGCCATGGCTACTGTATTGTTTCTCGCCGCACCGTTTTGACCGGTCATTTCGGCTGCAAAACTGTCTATTCCTATCTCCATAATGTTTTCCTTTTCTTAATTGAAATGCAAAGGTAAAACAATGTATAGGGGGTTCCTATTTGTAAGCAGTATACAAAAGTATAGTGGCAGTTAGGAGATTATCGGCGTTCGTTATCAGGCCTTTGCAATTACCCGATATTGGGTTTTAGCGCGTCTCTTCATTCAGTTTGGAGGAAAGCTTCGTATCTCTCATCAGCACATACACCAGTAGCGAGATCGCGATACAACCTGTGATGTACCAGTAAAACCAGGATTCATGTCCAATCTTTTTTAGCCAAAGCGCTATGTATTCTGCACTGCCACCAAAAATGGCTACGGTGAGGGCATAAGGCAATCCCACACCCAGTGCACGCACTTCGGCCGGGAACAACTCGGCCTTCACCACGGCATTGATACTGGTATAGCCGCTTACAATGATCAGTGCAGCCATCAACAGCAGGAAAGCGATCCATAGGGAGCTGGTGTGACTTAAGGCGGTTAGCAGCGGTACTGTACAGATTACGCCCAATACGCCAAAACCTATCAGCAGGGGCCTCCGCCCTATCCGATCAGACAAAGCACCCAGGAAAGGCTGCAACAAGGCAAAAAGCAATAAAGAGATAAAGGAGAGCATGGTAGATTGTTCCTTGGTAAGGTGTACCGTATTTACCAGGAACTTTTGCATATAGGTAGTATAAGTATAAAACGCCAGGGTACCTCCCAGGGTTAATCCAACCACGGTGAGGATGGCCCTCGGATGTTTCAGCAATTCACGGATCGTGCCTTTCTGTTCTATCTTCTTAGCCTGCTGCAATGCAAAGGAGGGTGTTTCCTGCAAACTGCTGCGCAGGTAAAGGGCTATTACCGATAAGATAGCGCCAATAATAAAAGGGATGCGCCATCCCCAGGCATGCAATTGCGCTTCCGTCAACCAGTTTTGTAAAATAAGCTGTATCCCCAATGCGATCAATTGCCCGCCAATAAGCGTTACGTATTGGAAACTGGAATAAAATCCCCGCCGGTTGCGCGTAGCCATTTCACTGAGGTAGGTGGCAGATACACCATATTCCCCACCAACACTCAAGCCCTGCAGCAACCGCGCCACCAGCAATACCACCGGCGCCAGGATACCGATGGTGCCATAAGTAGGTGTAAAGGCAATCAACAATGATCCAAATGACATCAGGAGCACGGACCAGGTCATGGACTTCTTCCGACCCGATTTATCGGCTATATGACCAAATAGCCACCCGCCGATCGGGCGCATCAGGAATCCCAGGGCAAACACACCCGCCGTATTCAACAATTGGGCAGTAGCATTGCCGGCAGGAAAAAAGGAAGCAGAAAAATACAAGGCAAAGGCAGAATAAGCATACCAATCGTACCATTCCACGAGGTTACCAATCGCTCCGCCAATAATAGCCTTCAGCCTGGAGATCGATATTTCTTCTGATGATTGCTTCATATAAGTTTTATGCCTGTTATCAAATGGGTAGCTCAAACATAATGAACTTAAATATAATACCGGAATAATATTATATGATGATTGTATTGCACTGAAACTATCTAGCGCACAACAATAGGTTAAAATAGCTTACAATTTGGATTATAGTATAGAACGCGGAGTAAAGGAAAAATTAGTTATTTGTATTATTGTTAACCTAAACTTTTGCTATGCTTTATGAAAGTGGCTCGCCCATCCATGTCCCGTATTCCGGACAGCCTGCCTAATCTACCAAATTTCATTACTGACATATTGTAGCTAACCAACACCATCACCTGATGGTGCTATTCATTGCAATTCCAGGCAGCTCCCGGACCAGGAATTTTGTGCCCCTGACTGCTCAATATTCAGGTGATTATTTCGCCCTTTTATCTTCTGATACCCGAAAGATTATTATAACTGTTCCTGTATGCAGCGGGAACAGGGCCTGCTTTATTATATAAACCCGATCACCATGCGATTGAAATTTACACTTATTTTCTTAATGCTTTGCGCTACCATTTGCGTGAATGCCCAGCCCCGTAAGTGGTACTGGGTAGGTGGCTATGGCAGCGCCAGTACCAGTTTTCAAACTGTTTCCAACTGGAACTCAAAGTTGGGTGGCGGTACCGGTGGCACCGTGCATCCGGGCGCCAACAATGGAGCAACCTCCATCACCAAGGGCGATACCCTGGTGATCGATGGCAGCAATATTGGTTTTGGTGTAGTGGCTGGTACGGATACGATCCGCATTCCCATTTTCACCCAAAATGAACCAGCACGTATTCACATCATCAATGGAGCCCGGGTGCTGTTCCATAAATCCACCGCTACGGGCACCAACACACTTACTATTACTCCGAATGACCTGAATGGATCGAGTGATGGGAAAGATGTTTATATAGATACCACTTCTGGTCTCACCATCCGGCACAACGGTCTGGGTACGGGAGCTGCGGTCATATCCCTCAACCTGAAAGCAAGAGCCCTGATAGAAGGCAACCTCTCGATCATCGGCGGTGTGAATAACCGCCTGGCAATACCAGCCGGCGGCATGATACCTGCCGTAAGATTTGCACCCGGTTCCACTTTCCGCACCGCCATTATCAGCGCTTCCGCCTTTAATAATACCGGCGCTGCAGGATCGGTACTCTTTGAACCAGGTTCCACCCTCATTTATGATGGACAGTATTCACCCGAAGGCAATAGTGCCACGGTGCAACTACTCACTTTCATGCCGGGCAGCAATTATATTATCAACAGCAGTACTACCGGCCAGCCGGGTAGTTTCTTTAATTCAAAATCATATGGTAATGTGATCGTTGGCGACGGTGTAAAAACCGTGACGGTAACCGCAGGCGGCGGCAGCGTTCAGATAGATACCCTCATCGTACGTACAGGCGCTACTTTCACGGTAAATGGCAGCTCTCCCACTACCATTAAAGGCAATCTTACGGTTGATGGCACCCTCGCTGCAGCCGGCACACAAACAGTTGTGTTTGGTGGCAATGGAATAAGGCAAGTGGTTGCAGGCAATGGTAATATCACGTTTCCCAACATCACCGTCAATCCTTCTGCTTACCTGTCGATGGCCAGGAATATCACTGTTACCACCACCGCTGCCATATCCGGGCGTATCAATTTCGGCACCTTCCGCCTTACGGATAATGCAGCCACTACAGCCACCTTTACGACCACTGGAGGAGCTGTCTTACAAACAGCCAACCCCAATGGTTTCGATCCAGTCACAGGCTCCGTATTGATGCAGGGTAATAAGACTTATGCACCACGTACCAGTTATATTATTGACGGTCCCACCACTACTCCATTCGGCATCAGTACCATACCCGATCCTACACCGCTGACTTTGGGTTACCTGAAACTGAATGCCACTGGCCTGGTAACCACCAATGCGCCCGTTACCATCACCGATAGCCTGGTGATGCAATCGGGCATGCTCAACATTCGAACGGCTGATGCAGTAGAACTGCAGACCGGCGCTTCCCTGAAAGGAAGCAATTTCGGCCCTGGCAATTATATCGTAACCAATGTAGACAGAACAAACGGGGCCCGGGCTATTTTTGCTTATAAGGGCATCGCTGCTCCTACTATTGTTCCTATTGGCAGCGCCACGAACTACCTGCCCGTCACTTTTCGTCCGGATGGTCCGGTTGATGTGATCATGACGGTATTTGAAGGCATCACGGATAATGCAGCACCCGATGGGCTTTCATTACCAGCTGCTGCACTGGATACGATGGTGAATGCAGTATGGAAGATCAATCGCACCGCTGGTACTGCTAATTGCGACATCGCCCTGCAATGGACCGCAGGCCTGGAGGGTACCAACTTCAAAACACTGGCGCTCTCCAATATCGGTATTTCATTATTCGATGCCAACCTGCCGGCCACCTGGCAACCCCCGTTGGGCACCGGCCTTGCCAATCGCACAGCGAGGGCTATCCTGAGCGATCTATCGCCCCTGGTAGTAACCAGATTCGCCGCAGGCATTCAGCAGGTGATCTTTGATCCGCTACCGCTTAAAACCTATGGCGATATTCTTTTTGATCCCAGTGCCATCACCAACAACCAGGCGATCCCCATTACTTATAGCAGCGATAACTCCCAGGTAGCAGTGGTGACAGGAAACCAGCTGCAAATTGTAGGAGCTGGCACAGCAACGATTACGGCTGCTCAATCAGGTGCAACTTCCCGCACACAACAACTCACGATTAACAAAGCGGTATTGACTATTAAAGCCAATGACAGTACGATGCGGCCCAATAACCCCATCACCGGATTTAGCTTTACCTATAGTGGTTTTAAATATGCAGATGCTCCCGGCCAGTTGACCGTATTGCCTGTAGCCACATCAGATGCAACGATCGATTCACCCGAAGGCGTATATACGCTGACACCGGGCAATGCTCAATCACCCAACTATACTTTCCAATATGTGAACGGTGTGCTGAGATTAGCCAAGGACCCGCAATCGATCACTTTTGGCCTGTTGACTGATAAATTGTATGGCGATGCCGATTTCGATCCGGGTGCTGTTGCTTCCAGCAACCTGCCCGTCAGGTACACCAGTTCCAATCCGGAGGTAGCAATCACCACAGACAATGACCGTAAAGTGCATGTGATAGGCATTGGCATCACCACCATTACTGCTTCTCAACCAGGTGATGTGAGTTATACAGCAGCTGTGAGCATACCCCGCACACTAAGAGTTAATAAAGCACCACTTATTATACAGCCTGGTGATACCACAAAGATCCAGGGCCAACAGAATCCGGAATTCAAAACAATTAAATACACAGGCTTTGTAAATGGAGAGAACCCATCGGTACTCACCCGCCAGCCCATTCTCAGCACCACGGCCGTACTGACTTCCTTCGCCGGCAATTATCCCATTCTAGCCAGCCAGGCTACAGCCGTCAATTACAATATTGTTTTTGTTCCTGGTACATTAAAAGTGAGTCCCATTGACGAGAGCAAGGATACCCGTCAGCTGCAGGCTTATTCCAATAGCAGCAGTACCGTAAGGGTGCAAATTAAAGTGACCGTACCGGGATCTGCCAACATCCTGTTGTACGATATGCAAGGCAAATTGGTAGCCCGCCGGAAAGTGATACTCAACCATGCCCAGGGGATCAATGATTTCGACATCCCTGTTCATTATATGGACCCTGGTATTTATTCAGTGCAGGTGATCGGTGAAGGATGGAAGCTGCAAAAGAATATTACTATCCTCCGGTAATGGCGTGAACATGGGTAAACTATTGAAACATCTATCAGTGCAAAAACAGATCTAATTATGCAAAAGAAATTATTGTATACCATCTTGCCGGCCATTTGCAGTTTGCTCCTGCTGGCTGGTTGTACAAAAGAGGAGACGCCCGTATTTCCGCCCTCGGGCCATATCGTATTGATCACTTCTACCTTCAACAACAACAATCTGTATGCAGTAGATGCCATACACGGCAGCCTCTTATGGAAATATACTTTTACGCATCCCAATCAGCCTTTACAATCCTATTCCAGCCCCACGGTGGCCGATAGCCTGATATTCATAGGCAGCCATACCAAGCGGGTGTACGCCATCAACCTTTTTACTGGTATACAGAAATGGGAATACCAAACGGGCGATACGGTTCTATCCAGCCCAACGGTATCAAAAGGGGTTGTATTTGTGGGCAGCGGCGATGGCAAAGTGATTGCCTTGAATGCAGTGAGCGGTACCCGCCGCTGGGAATATGCCACAGGCAGTAAAGTTTATTCCAGCCCTACCCTGAGCGGTCCCTCTGTTTATGCAGGCAATCTCAATGGCCGGGTAGTATCTATGGATTCAGCCAGGGGCACACTCAGGTGGGGTGTCAACACGCGAGGCCCTATCTATTCCAGCCCTGCTGTAGTGGATGGCGTACTATATGTGGGCAGTTTTGACAGTAGTCTTTATGCCATAGACACCCTGAATGGCGCTAAGAAATGGGAGTTCACCACACCAGGAAAGATCCAGTCCAGCCCCACTATCAGCAACGGTGTGGTATATGTAGGCTGTTATGACAATAAACTGTATGCAGTAGATGCTGCCACGGGCACCAAGCTATGGGATTTTGCTACAGGGTACGTGATCGCTTCCAGCCCCGTAGTGAAAGATGGAGTAGTATATGTGGGCAGCTATGATAATAAACTATATGCTATTGATGCAGCCACGGGTGCACAAAAATGGGCTTTTTCCACGGGCGGCCTTATTGAATCCAGTCCTGCAGTAGCCAATGGTCTGGTATATACCGGTAGCCGTGATGGTTATCTCTATGCTGTGGATGTCGTTACAGGTATCAGGCGCTGGTCCTTTAAAACGGCCGACAGGATTGCCAGCTCACCCTGTGTGATAGATGCAACAGGCGCAGTTATACAATCCGGTATCAACGGAGCTACCCAATAAAAAAACCGGCGCCCTATGGTGGCGTCCTTATATTTTTTCATTGCCCAAAACCTGAATTATGATAGAAACTTGTACCATTAAAAGCAAACGCAGCAGGCCCTACGCTATCCTGCTTTCGTTGTTGCTACCCTTGCTGTCGGGCCTGGCTACAGCCCAGCAACAAAAACCCGGTAACGTGATTAAACTTTCAGGCTTAGTAAAAAGTGATGTTGGCGTTGTGCTGTACAATGTAAGCGTATCGGTAAAAAACACAAAGCTGGGTACTTTTACAGATGCTGCCGGAAAATTCACCTTGAATGTCAGCGACAGTAATGCCCTATTGGTGATCTCTTCAGTGGGTTATACACCACAGGAAATAAGAGTTGGCCAAAGGCGTCAATTTGATATTTTCCTTGCAGCGACTAATAACAATATGGAAGATGTGGTGGTGATTGGTTATGGTACAGCTAAGAAGCGGGATATCACCGGCGCCATTACCTCTATCAGCGCCAAACAAATAGAGGAGCGGCAGGCTACTACCCTGGCCGATGCCCTGCAGGGTTTTGCAGCGGGTATGCTGGTGATCAATGATGCCGGTAAACCCGGCGCCAGTGGTACCATCCAGATCAGGGGAGGCTCTACCTTTGAGGCGGGCAACGCTCCTTTGTTTGTAGTAGATGGCATGTTGCGCGATAATGCAGACGATATCAACCCCAGCGATATTCAATCCGTGGAAGTATTAAAGGATGCTGCTTCAGCAGCCATCTACGGTTCCCGCTCAGCCAATGGAGTGATCATTATTACCACCAAACGCGGACAAGAATCAAAACCAAGGATCGATATTTCCTACCTGCGCAACTATGGTCAGATAGCCAATAAAATACGGCAGGCCAATGCAGCTGAAGTGCGACTGTATCGTCAGATCCAGAGCGGCAGCCTTGGTTTACAAGGCATGAATGGCGACTCGCTCAATCCTACTTATAATGGCGATGTCAATTATATTGATGAACTCACGCAGCTGGCCATCAAAGACCAGGCCGATGTATCCCTTGCAGGCGGCGGACAAAACTTTAGTTATTATTCAAGTCTGCGGTTCGTAAACGACAAAGGCCTGATCATTAACAGTTCGGCCAAACTGATGCAAGGCAGGCTCAACATTGACTGGTTTGCCTCGAAGAAAATAAAGTTTACCAACCAGATTGCCTTTGGCTGGCGCAATGTGAATGAGATTGATGAGGGCACCAGTATAGGGCAAGGTTATCAGCGCGATCCCCGGTATCGCTTGTATACAGCCGATGGCGCCCTGATCCCCAACCTCGGCGGACGAAGAAATCCGGTAGCAGAAGCCTTGTTACTAACCAGATCGGGCGAACGTTATAATGTGAACATCTTTAACCAGATGTATGTTGACTTCTCCAAATACCTGAAGTTGACTTCCAATATCAACGTTGACTTCAATAACGCTACCAATATACGGTTCAGTCCAACAATCCTGAGCACTACCAATGACAACAACAATGGTAGTGAGGCCTGGTCAAAACAATTCAACTGGCAGTTCCAGTCATTCCTCAACTATAGCAGAAGTTTTAAAGAGCATAGCGTAACCGCTCTCCTTGGTACTTCCGTAGAAAACAATAGTGGCCGGAATATATCCGTGTCAGGTGTTAATTATGCCACAGAAGATGTGCTCACGCTGAATTCAGCCGGGCAGATCGTGGTAAGTGGTTCGCCGGGTACCCGGTCAGGCGGAAGTGAAAATGCGATGGCCGCAGCCTTTGGCCGCCTGTCTTATAGTTACAAAGGGAAATATTCTATTAATGGTACAGTACGTTATGATGGATCTTCCCGTGTGGGGGCAGACAACCGTTGGGGCGCCTTTTTAGCCGGTGGCGCAGCCTGGCGCTTTTCAGAAGAAAAATTCATGGATTGGGCAAGTAATATATTGGATGAAGGTAAACTACGCGTGAGTGTTGGGCAAAATGGTAATGAAAGAGGCGGAGATTATGCTGCCCGCCAAAAATACCGTTTTGGTAGCAATAACTACAACGGCGTGAATGGACTGCTGCTGGATAAGACCTTTGGCAACTCTACGCTGGGTTGGGAAAAGACCGTGCAAAAGAATATCGGTCTGGAACTACAATTCTGGAAAAGGCGGGTGAATGTAACGCTTGATTATTATATCAAGTCTACTACTGACTTGTTGTATGCCCAGGAAATGCCCAAAGAAAGTGGTTATAATCAGGTATATGTAAACGTAGGCGATATCGAGAACAGAGGGGTGGAATTGCAGATTGGCGCCAATCTGGTCCGGAATAAGAACCTGGAATGGTCTGTAAACGGTAATATCTCTTTTGAACGGGGTAACATCAAGCGCCTGGCCAATGGAGATTTTATCAGGGGTAATGTGGAAGGTACGGGCTCGGCTTCTTACCTGATCACCGAAGGCGGTGCCATTGGAGATTTCTATGGCTGGATTACCGGTGGTATCTTTCAATATGATGAATCCAATGCCTTTAATGAAAAATGGGAACAGCTAACACCTGTACTGGGTTCTAATGGCGTATTGGCCGGCTATACCTTCAACGACAGACCCTATACGGGCAAAGTGAATAGTCTTTACTACCAGGACCGCAAGTTAAGGGGTGGCGACAGGTGGTTTAAGAAATTCAATTTCTCCGACAGCGCCAGTGACGACCGGGACCGCGTAGTGATTGGTAATGCACGGCCTAAGTTCTATTATGCTGTCACCAATGACTTCCGGTATAAGCAATTCCGTTTAACCTTCACGGTGAATGCCAGTGTGGGCGGGAAAATATATAATTCATTTGCACAGTCCATGAATGTGTATTCTTCCAGCAATGGTATTGCATTGCCCGCGCTGATCTATGGCGCCTGGCGCAAACCTGGTGATATAGCCCAATACCCTACCGGCAAAGAATTCAGTTCTACAGGAGGTGGTCGTACAGGTGATTATGCTCTTGAAGATGGGTCCTTTGTGCGCCTTGCCTATGTAAGGTTTACCTACAACCTCAATCCCCAATCCCTCAGGCGCATTTTTGCAAAGCGGTTAAGTGCTTATATCTACGGAAGTAACCTGATCACCTGGACCGATTATTCCTGGTTTGACCCTGAGTTTTCCAGTGGAACACTTACACCGGGTAATGATAGTGGCCGGTACCCAAGAAGACGCGAACTGGGTGTGGGACTTAATATTGGATTTTAACGATTTGCTATTCTAAACTTATACAATATGAAATTTACCTATCTGATCATGGCGCTGGTACTGGTTGCTTCCCTTAGCGGATGCAATAAGTTACTGGATAAAAAGCCGATCACCGACCTTCCGGCGGAAGAGTTCTGGAAGACAAAGAACGACCTCAAATCCGGTATGGCAGGCGTGTATTCCGGTATTCAGCAGATGCTCAGTTCCAATTACCTCATCTGGGGAGATATCCGTTCGGACAACCTGGAGCAGGGTGGCAATAATAATTACCGGGTGCACTTTTTAAATGCACTGACGGCTACTACAGTGGGTTCCGATTGGACGCCTGTATACAGTGCTATCGGCAATATCAATACGGCCCTGAAATATGTAGCTACTATCCGCGACCGCGATCCGTCGATCAATGAAACGGAAGTGAATGATAACCTGGCGCAGTTGTATGCCATGCGGGCCTATTGCTATTTTACCATTATCAGATTATGGGGTAAAGCGCCTATCTGGACCGAACCTTATGAGGACATCACCCAATCGCCGTTAAAGGCCAGGAGTTCGGTGGACAGTATCATGAATCTGGTGATCATGCCCGACATCACCAAATCCATTTCCTTATTTGATCCCACCAAAGTAAGGGTGGTCTGGTATGTTAATGTAGGTATGGCCTATGCCCTGCTCACAGATGTATACATGTGGCGGAAAGAATATACCAAAGCGATCGAAGCCTCCCAAAACCTCATTGGCAAGTATGACCTCCTTCCCAAAGACCGGTGGAAAGAATTGTTTATAGCACCCGACCAGGACAATTCCAACAAAGCAGAAAATATCTGGAGCCTTCCCTGGGACTGGAATGTAAATGGTACTTCGGGATTGTACAACCAGCTCAGCAACGGCAGCAACAGTGTGGCCTGTGGTATGGATATTGATCTGTACAACCGTTGGGTTGCTGACCGGTATACGGATATACGATTCTCACTTACTACGGATACCAATTCTACCAGCCGTCAGAAGCATCCCAAGTTTATCCCGGTCAACCTGGATGCCAATAAGATGCAGATCTACCCCAAGAACGGACAGCAGAATACGCATTACTGTATTTACCGGATGGCGGATATCCTCTTGTTGAGGGCCGAAGCGTTGGTACATGTGAACCGGTTCCAGGAAGCCCAGGACCTCATCAATGCCGTGAAGGTAAGAGCAGGCGTAAGACCTATTACTTTAGGGGGTGGAGATATAGAAGGCGCTGTGGATATCATTTTGATGGAGCGCCAGAAAGAGCTTTTCTGCGAATCGAAAAGATGGTATGACCTGGTACGCAATAACCGGGTACCTACGGTGATGAATCCGATAGTATTCAGAAGGTCCAACTTTTTATCAGATTGGGGTACAGACCTGCGCAAGATCTTATGGCCCATCAACCGTACGGTCATGAACAGTAATAATCTCCTTGACCCTAACCCACCCTATTCTGATTAGTATATTTAAAATTGATTGTTATGAAGCATTTAAATAATAGAATGGCCCTATGGTTGCTGGTAGTGCTCACAGCAACAGCAGGCATGGGATGTTATAAAGCACAGAAAAGCTGGGAGCATCAACCGGTGATACTGGATCCCAATATGAATATGAATGCCTGGGAGTTATTGAAAAGCCGCGGTGTAGGCGGCTACAAGGATACCTTGTTTGCCCTGATGATGCGGGGCGTGCAATATGCCGGCCTGGAAGAAGAATACAAAAAAGAAGACAGAACCTATATTTTCCTGCAGAATGCAGCTATCAGAGGAGGTGTTGACGCTTACTTCACGCAATACCAGGTGGATGATGTAGATCAGTTGGGCATCCCGATCACGCGACCTGGCACCGCATGGGAAGAGTATCCTGTAGACCAGGTAAAAAACTACTTCCTCGGAATGATCATTGCCGGAAAGTATACTTACGAAAATGTGGGCTCCAATAATATTTTTGTGAAAACCCTGCTGCCGGAAGGCGCTGATCCCACTAATCCCACCAGTGAAATGGGTATCCGCAATTATCCCGGTCCTCAAAGCACCGACCTGCGCAATACCAAGCTGTGGTTAAATGCCTATCTCAATGCGCCACGTCCTATTGAAGTGGTGGCCGGTGGCTTTATTTGTACCAATGGCCCCGTACATACGGTAATAAAAGCGCCCTGGTAAAGAAGTGATCTGGTTTGATGATAAACGGGGTTGTGGCGATGCCGCAGCCCCTTCTTTTATCCATTAACCGCCTTCATTATGTATTTGATAAAATCTTCCACACCGCTAAATACGATCTGGCCGCCGATACAAAGCAGGATAAAAGAAAAGATCTTCATGATCACCTTGCGCATTTGCAGGGAAAGACGCCCCATCACCACATCGGTGGAACCATAACACAGGTAGACGGTAAGGGCAATAAGTAAAATGGAAGTGATAGCACCGGCATATTGCAACATGCTGTGCCCGCTGTTGCCCTGGTGAACCAACGACTCGGCACTGATGGTCAGCGCCACCGAAATAGTGCCAGGCCCTACCGTGAAGGGAAAGGTGAAGGGATAGAACAACTTGCTTTTATAAGCTTCAAACCCACGGATGCTATTGGCCAGCTTAACTTTATCATCACTGTCATTTGTATCATCGTCCTTTTGCAGCGAACGCCAGCCCATAGCCAGGATCACCATACCTCCACATATTTTAACGATCGGCACGGTAATGCCAAACAACTTCAGGATATAAATACCGCCCATTAAAATAATGATGAGCATCACGGCAGTATTGATCGCTATCTTTTTGGCCAGCCGCCTGCGCTCTTTGCCATCCGCCCCCGGCGTAATATTATAAAACAATACCCCCGACCCGATCGGATTGATGACATGGAACAAAGCAACATAGGTGAGTGGAATAATGCTGGCAAAATATTCCAGCTGTGCAACAAAGTTTACCGGCATATCCCAAACCTACCAAAAAGGATGAAACAAACCATTGATTGGTTTAAAAAACAGCCAGGAACAAGGCATTTAGTTATACAATTTTCAGCGCTTTTTCATAACTTGAAAGAACGATTCCTATTTCAATTAAACCAAAAACCTTATCACCATGAGCAGATCCTTCCTGCGCAGCATTGGCTGCCTGTTGCTGTTTTCAGCATTTAGCACTTCCACTTCCCAGGCTCAATCTTATTGCCCGGTAACGTATTACAATAACAGCGGTTCCTTTGGACTGGCGATCACCGATGACCTCTACAATGACTTTGTAGATGGCAATTACCTGATATGGCTCATTTCAAGTGAACGCTCTGACTGTATCGTTTATGTGGACGAACCCGTCTATATTGCCAAAACCACCAACCTCCAATCCACCATTACCTGCGCCCCGGCAGTCAAGGGCCTTACCATTACCTTTAGCGCGGCGCTTTGTGGAGGAACACTAACTAATAATGAATTACACACAGGAGCCCTCAGTGTACTGATCAGAGATGCCAACCTGGACAATATCCTCGAGCTCGACTATTACGACAATGAGCCCAGCTACTGTCAATATACCCCTTTCAGCCAGGCTGCCAGAGCAGCACTTAATAAACCGGCCACCAGGGGCAAACTGACACCCCTTACAGTTGCCATGGCGCTATTTGCCACCCTATAAAGTCGCATATAGCCTGCCTGAATGTGAGCACGACTTTATAAGTTTGCTTCATAAAACATTACCACCATGTCATTCCAGGCATACTTAGACAATATCAAAGCAAAGACAGGCAAAAAACCTGAAGAGTTTGTGAAGCTGGCAGAAAAGAAGAAGTTCGTTCAGAAGGGTGTGCTCGACCCCAAAGTAAAGGCCGGCGAGATCGTACAATGGCTCAAGGATGATTTTGACCTGGGGCATGGTCATGCCATGGCGATTGTAGCGTATTTTAAAGGTAAGCGGGATTGAACCTTTGCAGAGACCAATTAAACGCAATAAAAAATGGCTAAGCCATCGACAGACTGCTTAGCCATTTCTAATAATATTATCAAATTACAGGTGTTTCAACACTTCTTTACCCATCGCTTCAGTTCCGAGGACCTTATCGGCTGGCGTGGTTGCATCAGCAATATCCCTAGTGCGGAAACCGGCTTTCAGCACTTTATCTACAGCGCTGATGACGAGTTCAGATTCAGCCTTCAGGCCAAATGAAATGTCAAGCAACAAAGCAGCAGATAAAACAGAAGCCAAAGGATTGGCCACTCCTTTACCCGTAATATCATGTGCTGAACCGTGAATGGGTTCATATACCCCTGTACCATCGCCAATAGAGGCCGATGCCAGCATACCCATTGAACCGGCGATCTGTGATGCTTCATCGGTAAGGATATCACCAAAGAGGTTGGCAGTCACCACCACATCAAAACGGCGTGGATCTTTGATGAGCAACATAGCTGCAGCATCTACAAACTGGTGTTCTATTTCAATATCAGGATACTCCAGGGCTACTTTCTGTACTACTTCTCTCCACAGCCTGGAAGTTTCGAGCACATTGGCTTTATCTACAGAACACAATTTCTTTCTTCTTGTACGCGCAGCATCAAATGCTTTGCGGGCAATACGCTCAACTTCGTAGCGGCTGTATTCGGCAATATCATAAGCGGTGTCGCCATTGTTCTTCCTTCCTTTTTCTCCAAAATAAATATCCCCTGTCAGCTCACGGAAGAAAAGGATATCAGCACCTTTTAATATTTCCGGTTTGATGCTGGATGCGCTCAGCAATTCATCAAACAATTTGATGGGGCGCAGGTTGGCATACAATCCCAGCTCCTTGCGCATTTTAAGCAAGCCTTGTTCAGGCCTTACTTTAGCAGAAGGATCATTATCATATTTTGGATGGCCTACGGCGCCAAACAATACAGCATCTGATTTCCTCATTTTTTCCAATGACTCATCCGGTAAGGGATTACCCGTTGCTTCAATAGCAACGTGCCCGATCAGGGCTTCATCATAGGTAAATGTATGTCCGAATTTTGCAGCTATGGCATCCAGTACTTTTTTACCTACTGTTGTTACTTCCTGCCCAATTCCATCACCTGGAACGATTAAGATATGCTTTGTAGCCATTAGAGATTATTATGATTTAGATATTTTGATTGGGAAATTTACAGGGATTGCCTATGGCTACAACCTATAACTGATTCAACATTTTTTGCGTAGCCTTTATAGCCGACACCGTTTGATCGCTGTCCAGCCCCCTTGTGATGAATTCTTTATTGTTATGGCTCCAGGTAATGATCGTTTCGCACAAGGCATCACTTTTACCACCGGGCGGAATACGTACTGCATAGTCAGTAAGAGAAGGCAGTTCCTGCTTGAGTTTCTTATACACTTTCTTCAGTGCATTCATGAAAGCATCATATTGTCCGTCACCCTGTGCATGCTCCTCAAACAATTCGCCCTGGATGGATATCTTTAAGGTGACCGATGGGTTGAGGTTCTTGGAGTGCGTGAGCACATAGTTCTCAATGGTCACCTTCTCTTCAATGGCGCTACTGTTCAGCACATCGGAAATGATATAAGGCAGATCGGCCTGCGTTACTACTTCTTTCCGGTCACCCAGTTCAATAATGCGCTGCGTTACCTTTTTCAGATCAGGGTCCGAAAGGTGCAGCCCCAGCTGCGCCAGGTTATTTTCAATATTGGCCTTGCCACTTGTTTTGCCCAGGGCATATTTACGCTGACGGCCAAAACGTTCAGGCATCAGGTCACTGAAATACAGCTTGTTCTTTTTATCTCCATCGGCATGGATACCGGCCGTTTGAGTAAACACATTCTCCCCTACTACCGGCTTATTGACCGGGATGCGAAAACCGGAGAAGGTTTCCACCAGTTTGCTTACCGTATACAATGATTTTTCTACCACCGAAGTTTTAATCGTTGGCAGGAAATCATTCAGCACCGCAATAGCGCTGGCCAGGGGCGCATTGCCTGCTCTTTCGCCCATACCATTGATGGTAAGGTGAATGCCGTGCGCGCCCGCCTTGATGCCTTCCAGCACATTGGCAGTACCGAGGTCATAATCATTGTGTGCGTGAAAATCAAAATGGAGATCGGGATATCGCTTTACAATAGAAGAAATGAATTCATATACTTCTGAAGGGATCAGTACGCCCAAAGTATCCGGCAGCATCACCCTTTTCACAGGTTGGTGTTGTAAGAAATCGAGGTATTGAAACACATAATCCCTCGAATGCCGCATACCATTGCTCCAGTCTTCGAGGTATACATTACACTCCAGTCCTTTTTTCCTCGCCAGTGCGATCACAGCCGCTACTTCCGCAAAATGCTGTTCTGGCTTTTTCTTGAGCTGGTGGGTAAGATGGTTCAGAGAACCCTTGGTAAGCAGGTTCATCACTTTGGCCCCTGCCTTTTGCATCCACTGCACCGATACCTCACCATCCACAAAAGTGAGGACTTCCACCTTATTGAGAAAACCATTGGCTTTAGCCCATTTGGTAATGGCTTTTACCGCTGCAAACTCACCATCCGACACCCGGGCCGAAGCAATTTCGATCCTGTCTACTTTTACATCCGTCAGTAAAAGCTGGGCAATGGTTAGTTTCTCCGATGCTGTGAAAGAAACCCCGCTGGTTTGTTCACCATCACGGAGCGTAGTGTCCATTATTTCAAGATATCTGGCAGAAGACATAATCGTTACAGACTGTTTTTAATTAATAGAGGCTTTTCTCAGCAAATGACTGGATCTCGTTTTTCATAGCCTGTAAGTAATCAATATCATCATAGCCATTGATCATGTTGTCCTTCTTATAGCCATTGATATCAAATGATTCCTTCTCTCCTGTGGCCAGGATGGTAATGGTTTGATTGGGAAGGTTTACCTCCAGCTGGGTATTGGGATCGGTCTCAATAGCCCTGAAGATCTTATCCAGGAATTCAGGACTCACGGTCACCGGCAGGATGCCGATATTGAGCGCGTTGCCCTTGAAGATATCAGCAAAGAAACTGGATACCACACAGCGGAAACCATAATCATAGATGGCCCAGGCAGCATGTTCACGGCTGCTGCCACTGCCGAAGTTGCGGCCGCCTACCAATATTTTGCCTGAGTAGATATTATTGTTTAAAACAAAATCCTTTTTAGGTGTACCATCGCCATTGTAGCGCCAGTCGCGGAAAAGATTATCACCAAATCCTGTCCTTTCGGTTGCTTTTAAGAAACGTGCCGGAATGATCTGGTCAGTATCTACGTTTTCTATGGGCATAGGAACCGCTGCACTTGTCAATACGGTGAATTTGTCGTAAGCCATATTCGAATAAGCTGCGAGCTGTGAGCTTTGAGCTACGAGCTCTTTTTGATGAATGTTGTTAATGACCTGTATTCTTCTGAATTCTGTATACTGAATTCTATATTCTTCCTTTACAGCAAATCCCGGGGATCCGTCACCACGCCTGTTACGGCAGCAGCGGCAGCCACTAAAGGACTTGCCAGCAGGGTCCTGGCGCCAGGTCCTTGCCTTCCTTCAAAGTTGCGGTTGCTGGTACTCACCGCATATTTACCGGCAGGAATTTTATCATCATTCATGGCCAGACAGGCAGAACATCCCGGCTGACGCAGTTGAAATCCGGCTGCTGTTAAAATATCCAGGATACCTTCTTCCTTGATCTGTGCTTCAACAATATGAGAGCCTGGCACGATCCAGGCAGTGATATGATCGGCTTTTTTACGTCCTTTTACTACGGAGGCAAAAGCTCGGAAATCTTCGATACGGCCATTGGTACAGCTGCCGATGAATACATAATCCACTTTCTTGCCCAGCATTTCCTCGTCTTCATGAAAGCCCATATAGTCGAGTGACTTATCGTAGCTGGCCTTGCTGCCGCCTACCTGCTGTGCAGTGGGAATATGTTTGGTGATGCCCATACCCATGCCCGGATTGGTGCCATAGGTGATCATGGGTTCAATATCGGCTGCATCAAAATGATGTTCCAGGTCGAAGGTGGCGCCTTCTTCTGTTTTCAATGTTTTCCAGTAAGCCAGCGCTTTTTCCCAGGCTTCGCCTTTGGGTGCTTTTTCGCGGCCTTTGATATAGGCGAAAGTGGTTTCATCCGGAGCGATCATACCGCCACGGGCGCCCATTTCAATACTCATATTACAAACCGTCATACGGCCTTCCATGGTCATGTTCTCAAATACTTCTCCGGCAAACTCCACGAAATAACCGGTAGCACCTGCCGCAGTGAGTTTGGCAATGATGTACAATACCACATCTTTGGGGGTAATACCCTTGCCCAGCTTACCATGCACATTGAGGCGCATTTTCTTAGGCTTGGGCTGCATAATGCACTGGGAAGAAAGCACCATTTCCACTTCTGAAGTACCGATACCAAAGGCGATAGCGCCAAAAGCACCGTGGGTGGAAGTATGCGAATCACCGCACACAATGGTCATTCCCGGCAGGGTAATGCCATTTTCCGGTCCTACCACGTGTACAATACCATTCTTGGGATTGCCCAGACCCCAGTGAGAAATACCATATTTGGAGGAGTTGGACTCCAGGGCCTTCAGCTGGTTGGCCGAAAGGGGGTCCTGCACCGGCAAATGCTGGTTGATAGTAGGCGTATTATGATCGGCTGTAGCGAACGTCTTTTCGGGAAATATCACCTTCAATCCCCGGGTTTCCAGGCCCAGAAAGGCCACCGGACTCGTTACTTCATGAATAAAATGGCGGTCGATAAATAACACATCAGGGCCATCTTCAATTTTCCTGACTACATGGGAATCCCATACCTTGTCAAATAATGTAGCGGACGTTTTGCTCATTTTGTATAATTTAAAACGGAAATGCGAATTTCTTAAAATATATCCGGATAATCAGGTTTTTAAGGCGTTTTTTTCTAATATTAGGTCAATATAGATGAACGATTGTTAGTTCTCTGCTAAATCAACCCACACAAGGGCCCTTAACTTTACAGCTCATTATGAACCAATTGGATAGCGCCGACCTCAGGGAGGTCATCAACGAAGCCAAGAACCTCGCCATCGAATGTAAGCATGGATTTATACATATCGATCATTTACTGGTTGCTATGCTCACCACCGGCTGTCTCACTCCCAAATACCTGGCGCCTTTATCCGTAGACGATTGCCTTAACTGGCTCCGCGAGCTCCATCCTGCTACTTCCACAGCAACAGACGACGATACTTTGCCCCTTTCAGACGAGGCCTCAAGGATCATCTGGCATGCCACCTGGATCGCTCATCAGCAAAAGGAACAGGGCACCAATAGTTTCCACCTTCTACTTGCTATACTGAGCTATGACAACCATGTAGCAGAGAAAGCCAAACAGGCAGGGGTGATCTTTGAGAACATCGCTGCCGCTCATTACAAAGAGCCTTTTCCCAGAAAAGGGCCCGAAGTGAAAAGGAAACATTTCAACAAGCCTTCCCCCCTTGCCCGTTTTCTCAGGCTGGCCCCCTCTATTGATCAACAGGGTGAAGAACTGTACCAACATGCCCGGGAATTATGGCAGTTCCAGCAATATGATGACTGCATAGCGGTTTGCCAGCAAGGGCTGGAACTGATGCCAACATCCGACCCATTGAAAATACTGCTGGCCGATTGTTATACCGCTTTAAAGAAGATTGGGTAGAAGGTTGAACCAAAAAAAAGAAAAAGAATCGCTATTGTGCAGTAGATTTATCCTATGAAAACCTTGCCATTTATCTTATCCCTGCTTTTTATTCAGCAGCTGGCTACAGCCCAGGTAAAAGACACCCGGTTATTCGAGCTCAGGATCTATTACTGTAATCCCGGTAAACTGAATGACCTGAAAGCACGCTTTGCCAATCATACTACGCGTATTTTTGAAAAGCATGGCATGACCAATATCGGATATTGGCTGCCCGTGAACAATACCGATAGCGCCCTCTATTATGTATTGGCTTTCCCCGGTAAAGAGGCCCGCGATGCTTCCTGGAAATCATTTGTGGCCGATCCTGAATGGAAACAGGTAAGTTCCAAATCGGAAGAGAATGGAAAGATCATAGCCAGGATCACCTCCATTTTAATGGATGCAGACGCTATTTCCCCTATCATCAAACCTTCCCAACAAAATCCTGAACGGGTATTTGAGTTGCGCACCTATACCTGTCTTCCCGGTAAACTACCCAACCTGCTGGCCAGGTTCAGGGACCATACACAAAAGATCTTCGAAAGTCATGGCATGACCAATATTGCTTATTGGACCACCATAGAAAAAGATAGCACCCAGCCAAAGCTGATCTATATTTTAGCCCACAAAAGTGAAGAGGAAGGAAAGAAGTCATTCGACGCCATGCGCGCCGATCCTGTATGGATAGCAGTCCGCGACGCTTCGGAAAAAGACGGTAAGATCGTGGAGAAAATAGAATCTGTCTTCATGAAACCACTCCCCTTCTCGACCATACGCTAGCGTAAACTCTGGCTGCTTACCACTGCTTCAGGAGCCAGGAAGCCGGGTTTGACCCTTACGCCCATGATCAATAGCCACAAGCAGGTGCCTATTTCTCCCAGGCTGGCTGGCTTGGTGATATAACCTGCAATGGCCATTTCACTAAAGCCAGGAATAAGCACCTGACCGAAGAAATTGATCAGGTAGCCGAAGCAACCCAGTACCAACAGCACACCCAATATCTTAGGCAGCATGCCTGAGTGATAAACAAGGAAACCAAAGGGCAACAACCACAATCCCCAGAATATGGTAACGATCAGTATGCCATCATCATACGCATTCAGTTGTGCCATTACTTGTGAGGCGATCTGTACACTGTCGAATATTTTGAGGTGATCAGCGCCTTTGATCAGCGTCAGCACTTCGAATTTGTGCTGCATATTGAGGAAGGAAATAGGTACACTCACGATGGCAAGGATCACCATCAATCTGGCAGCCTGTTCATGAACAGGTTTTAATAATTTGTATAAAGCAAGTGGTAATAATAAAAAAGCGATATAACATATAAAACTGCTGGCGATACCCCATCGGAACAAAGATTCGGAAGCGGCGATCTGTTCCATTGTTTTGGCAGCATCCTTCCAATCGATCAGTTTGGAGGGTACATAGGCTAAACTAAAAATTCCGGTCAGTACAACAATTAAATAGATCAACCCTGCAAATCTTGCAGTCTTTTTGATTGAATACATGGCTTATTATTTAGGATAGGGCTACTAGGTTTAGGTCTTATAGCTACCAAATTGATCCCTTTTAAAGATAGTTTAATATCTGGTAACGTATATGAAAAAATACCACCCCAACACTTAGTCGTATTCAACCCCTTAAATGGAAACAACAAGCATGCGGATCGTTTCCCCTACGACGGTATTGAAATACACCGCGGTCCCACTTAGCACCTCTGCTTTCCTGCCATTTCTAAACAGCTGTATGCTTTTCCCTGGCCAGGGATTGGCCATGGTACAGGGGCGCCCTTTTTCACTTAGCAAGTGAACATATTCCACCCGCCCCTTTTGCAGACGGCTGCTCACCAAAAAAGCGCCATATGCCCTTAACTGATCAAACTGCGCATCCCTGTTATGCTCCCAATTGGGGAAAACACGCACTACCCCTTCATAACTTTGTAACAACATTTCATTGATCGTAAGCGGTACAGCTGACAGGGTTTCGATACCGCCGCCTCCTTGCGTGATCCACCAGTTAGACAAAGATTGCCGCGCAATGCGTTCCTTCAGGTATTGCAGTATTTCCTCAGGATGGTAACCAACCCGCACAGCACCGGGGAAACAGGTCTCGATACCGTTATTGAGCGTATTGCCCCATTCAGCACCTGTTTTCATTTTGTCTTTCCAATGCCTTACATCGTCCAATAAGATATTGTTGAAAGCGGAATCTGTTACCGGTCCGGCCACACCCGCCGGCATTAGCAAACCATGAATTGACACACGGTTCAAACCTGCCGGCGGTTCATAACCCCAGGGCCTTTTTTCAACACTCTGCAGGCTGCGCCTCCCACCTACATCCCCTACCGGAAACTGGCTGAGGTGCGTAAGTATATGCGTCCATTTTTCCTGCCGGGCCTGGTCCTTGCCCAGGTAAGTGCTCATGTCCATCATGCCTTTAAACAACATTTTGACCAAGCCCAGCGAAAGCGTAGAATTAAAATCACCCAGGCGGTCGCGCCAGTTGCCTGTACTGCCCAGCCGGGGCATGATCTCGTTGAAGTGATCCATATAGATCACGTAGCGTCCTTCTTCAAACTTCAGGTAGTCTTCCCAGAAGTTGGCACATTCTGCCAGGTAAGGATATACCCGCAAGGCATAGGACGAGTCGTAGGTGCTGTAAAAACGCATCAGCATATTGCCTACGCTAAAGACTGCATTGATCTTTTGCCCCAGAAATTTATACCCGTCATCGATCGTATTCTCCCGTGTGCCATACCGCTTTTCCATTTCCTCGGGTGTCAATGGCCAACGGGTGGTCACCAGGCCACGTGGCCCGATCCCCACAGGATAATAAATGCCCCGCACATTCAATAAACTCCGGGCATGTACAGCACCCTTTGCCATATAATCCAGCAGCGGCTGATCAAAATTATTGGTAAGGTCAATTTGATTGGAAGAGTAAGCCGCCCAATACGGAGCCTGGTAATTATAGTTCAGGTGATAATCCCCGCCCCAGGCCGCAGAATCTTTGGTAATAAACGGTCCCCATATGCCGGGCGCAAACTTATCACCCCTCGATGAACAAGCCAGCAGGTATTGCGAAGCGTAATAATATTGTTCGAGATAGGGATCACCGATCCTTACAGAAGACCTCGACCAGAACTGCCGCCACCAATCTTCATGTTCACCCCTCATTTTTTCAACAGCTTGTGTGGTAAGCGCACCGGCATCCCGGATGGCCTGCTCCTTCCATTGTGGCTGATCGAAATTGGTATACAGGGTGAGTGTTACTATGACCTTTTTTCCAGGCAACAGTTCAATGTTGTTGTTTTGGTCCATCACTCCGCCCAGCGTTTTCATAGCAATGGCCATATGACAGGGCCATTCCTGCAAAGCGGTATCGTTGAATGAGCGGGTTACCCACTGCACCTGGTTGGTAGTGCCGGCGCCGTTGACAGCCGTATTTCCCACCGGCGCCCATAATTTCAATTGTAAGCGGCAAGCCTGGTTGGCAGTAAATTCGGCCACTACTGTATTGTGTGTAGCGGCTACCCAGCTTGTAAGTGATACCGTTGTTTGGCCGTTTGTAAAACTGCCCTTGACTAAAGCTTTGTCCATTACCTGCTCAGCATACCAGGAAGCGCCTTTCAATATTTCAGCCTTCACTTGCAATGCACCGGGAAATGCAATTCCACCACCCGGATACACCGGCCAGGCACGCCAGAAATCATTTTTACCCAGGTAAAAACACAAGTTATCAGGGCTTCCGCCCAGAGTAAGGCCAATATCACCATTACCAGCCAGGGGCGCATCAGGTACTTTGGAACTAGGCACCATCCGGGGTGCTTCGGTAAATTTCGCCTTGTAGCGGCCTGCATATAATTCCTGGGCAGGAGCATAAAAAGCAGCAAGACAACAAAACAACAGGCAGGTGATCCTTATGAAAGCAACCGGTCTCATACTGTACATTTAAGGGTTACAAAAGCATGGGCCTTTGCAAGCTACCTATCATTCACCGTATGCCACCGCGCTGGTATTACCATCCAATAAGTTATTTTGTCATTAGCGATCCCTCAGGCGCCATTCCTCGTTGCCTTGCTGCCTCGATGACTTTATCCCTTCTCTCAATATATCCTGTAAAACAAGGTCCCGCCATTGCCTGTGCCACCGCTTCCCGTAGTGGTGATATGCCCGGTATTTCCATTGCCGTCATAGCCGCTGGCTTTATTGTAACTGGAAGTACAGTTAGTGGCTGTATGCGGCACATTCTGACCTGCACTGCCCAGCTTGAAACCATTACCATCTCCATTGGCGCCATAGCCATTGTTGGTCGCCGTACAATTGGTGATGGTTACTGTATAAGGTTGTCCATAGAGATCCCAGCCATCATCGGAATTGTGGTTGGCCGTACAATGGTCAAACTTATTGCCGGCACCGGCCGACAATTTACAGGCAAATCCATCCGCATTTTCACCACCATTCTGTGTATCATAATTCTCATTGGATTTGCAATAGCTGATATTGTTGTGGTGCGATCCATTGTAGATCTGCAGCCCCGAATCATGATTGCCCGAAGTGGTTACATTGTACACATAATTGTAACCGCCTGTTTGGAATACAAGTCCGCAATCCGGTCCGTTCTTAATGGTCATATTGGTGATATTCCAATAGCTGCCATTGCATTTAACGCCCCATCCCGAAGCAATTCCGGAACAGTTGAGCACACCACCTGTAATATTGATCTTGGAACTGGAAGTGCCGCTGGCCAGTAATTGCAAAGTACTGGTGAGGTTGATGGTACCGCTGATGGTAATGATATCGCCAGGTACGGCCGCTGCTACCGCCGACTTCAGCGCAGCTTCGGTAGTGACAGTGATACTGCGGAGACCGGAAACAGGAATGGGAGGTGCTACAGGAGCTTCTTCTTCAACAGGAAGTTCGGGGATCGTTTCTTTGGCTTTCTGACAGGAGGCAATGAAGATGCACAGCACTAAAATGCTACAATAAATTTTCATAAATAAGGCTTTTGATCGTTAGGAGATAATAAAGATTACCAACCTAAATTCAACAAATAAACGAAAGCAATAACAAGTACCCACATACTTTATTTACGCAATCGATGCCGGCAACGATTGCATGTACGTCTGTAGCCACCATAACAACGAGGATCTGTCTCAATTACGCGGCGCCGTTCCCATTAGCACCGCCGCTATCTGCCGTGAAATAGCATGATCACACAACCGGTCGAGCCAGAAGTATTCACCGGCGGCATTTACTTCGAGAAAGTAATATTTATCATCAGGTGTCAGGATCAGGTCAATGGCACCATAATTCAACCCATAATCTCCCATGAATAACAATAATTTTGTCCTTATATCTGCTGGTAAGGTATATGACTTCCAGTCATTCACCATCTTTAACCCTTCCTTGCGCCAGTCTACCTGCGCATTGGCTACCTGTTGCGAATCAATACTGAAAGCAAAGACTTCCTGACCCACGATCGTAACCCGCAACTCCAGTTGCTTGGCCACCTCCTGTTGAAATACCATGGGGCAATACCGCAGTGCATCCAGTTCCTGCAGGTGCTCGTCCGTCACTGTATTGGTAAATACCACCTGTTCTTCTGCCCCCTTGTAAATGGCAAAGGAGCTTTGCATTTTACTTACTACTCTTCCACCCTGCCGCTGTACGAACGAACGCACCTGTTCGGGATCATTGCTGATACAGGTATCCGGAATGAGCAGCCCATGCCGTACAGCCATTTTCAATTGCTCTTCCTTACTGTCCAGCCGGCGGTAAACACTGTACCTTCCCAGGTGGAAACAATGCAATCCCTCCAGCATACCGGTCAGGGTACGTCTTACTTCATCAATGGTTGCCGGCAGGTATTCGGCTCCAATGGCTTCCTGCAACCCCTTGCCCAGGTTATGACTCCTGCGGTACCATACCCCTGTTACATCATCCAGGTCATGTACTTCAGTACCGGTATCCAACATAATACGCCAGCGATTGTCAACAAAAGCAGTGGTAAGTCCCATCGCCATCGGATAATGGTCTACATTGAACCGGATGGCTTCCCCGCCTGACGCACGAATTTGATCAATCACAGTTTGCGTGCTTGTATTATCCGCACTATGTGTAACGATCAGTATTTTTTGTTTAGCCATTTTTGTATATGTGTTATCAGTTTTTCAGCAATGGTTTCTCCAATAGGATAGTTCAGGTATTTTTGCAGCATGCCCCATTCTCCCTGTGGATTGACTTCCAGGAATACGTATTCGCCATTAGTATGCCTGATCATATCAATCGCACCAAAAACAAGTCCCAGGTTTTTCATCAGCTTGCTCAGCTTTAGCTGCACAGGCACCGGCAATACATAGGGCTGCCATTGCCCTGTGCTGTTCGTCAGCGTACGCCAGTCAGTTGGAGCTGTCCCCTGCGCATGGACGATCTGCCCCGTAAAGCATTCCCCATCCACCCAGGCGATCCGCAGCTCATAAGCTTTGGGAATATATTCCTGGAATATCATGGGGCAATAAGCCAGCAGGTGCACCTGTTCAAGATCAGCCTCGTTCAACCGGGTAGTTGGAAAGAAAGCGCCATCCCCTTTCATACTTTTTGACAGGGCATTGTGCAGCTTCATCACTACCTGATTATTGCAACGCTTAAAAAAATCACGTATAACAGCCGGGTCATTGGTAAATACACTGGCAGGTATCGACAGGCCTACTGCATAAGCCACTCGCAACTGCTGCAGTTTGTCATGGCACACAGCATGATCGGCCTGCATCGGGTTCATCCATGGCACCCGCTGCAGAGCATTAAAAAAGAGATCCCGGAAAGTCAGGTATTCCCTGGTAAAAACAGGTCGATAAGCAGGATCCAGGTGCTCCGGTGTTTTCAAATCCCACAACTTCCGGTACCACACTGCATTGATCTGTGTATCTGTGATGGACTGCCCCTTGCCCGATAAACAATATTGCTGCACCGTATAATTGATGGAATACCCTACCGCAAATTCATCAACATTCAACCGAAAAGAAGGAACACCCATTTTCTCCAGGTGTTGCTGTACAAGGTCGACGGTATAATGGTCATGGGAATGAGTAATACATAAAACCATAGAAATAATTAAAACAAGCAATAGCCGTTAGACTATTGCTTGCATGTAAGCCTAAGTTTCATCTCCATCGGAAGGATACTTCAGCGAATGCTCCATATCAACAAATGGCTTTGTGGTAAAAACAGGCTCTATGCCAATGTAGTTTTCACCAGCGGTCTCCTGTGTGCGCTTTTGCGCTTCCAGGAACTGAGCAAAGAAAGGCTGCATCAGTTGATCGCTTTGTTTCATGACGATAACATTTAAGATTAACAATATGATTCCCATTCAAGGTAACTAAAATCAACAACCGATCAAAGAGTCACCGACCACCTGAAAGACCGATTCTTTTATCCTTGTAACACCAATACGACCATGCCTGCATCCAACCCTAACACGCACCTTAACGCAGGGGAATACATACCTTGTTTTTCATACACCACAACCTGCTGTTGAGTGCACAGTACCTTACCTTCATAGGCTTCCACCTACAAACCGCTTGCACCCATTAAAAATGACGCGCATATAAACGCGAGGTCAACTTTGTTTGAATTTTGCAATAAACGCTTTGCATTATGCAATATCCTTTTTGAACATTGACTCTTTCAGGCTGTTATTTTTATATTCACACATTTAAAACGTAAAAAAGATGAGCACAAAGACGATATCAACAAGTTGGAACCTGGGTGGTGATCTTGTAATCAACCGCGTGGGATATGGGGCCATGCAATTGGCGGGTAAGGGTGTTTTTGGTGAAGCCAAAGACCGCGAAGGAGCAAAGAAAGTGTTACAGGCTGCCGTAGCCGGAGGCGTGAACTTTATTGATACGGCCGAAGCCTATGGGCCTAAACTCAATGAATCGCTGATAGCCGATGCCTTATATCCTTATCAAAAAGGGCTCGTCATCGCCACCAAGGGTGGATTCGACAGGCCGGGCCCCGATCAATGGATACCGAATGGCAATCCCAAAAATATCAGCGAAAACATTGAAGGCAGTTTAAAAAGACTGAAGGTAGATACCATCGACCTTTGGCAACTGCACCGCATAGACAGCAAGGTGCCCGTGGAAGAAACCCTGGCGCCCGTAGCCGCCGCCGTAAAGGCCGGCAAGATCCGCCATGTAGGACTTTCCGAGGTCACCGTCGAACAGATAGAAAGGGCTGAAAAAGTATTACCCATCGTATCTGTCCAAAACCTGTATAACCTGGGCAATCGTCAATGGGAAAGCGTATTGAACTACACCGTAAAGCGCAACATCGCCTTTATTCCCTGGTTTCCCCTTGCCTCAGGTCCGGACACACTGGCCGATAAGATCAAGGGCATTGCAGCCGTCCACAATGCAACGGTTGCTCAAATAGCCCTGGCCTGGCTGCTGAAACGGGCCGATAATATCCTGCTGATCCCGGGTACCAGTTCCCTGGGTCATTTACAGGAAAACCTGGATGCCGGCGATATTGTATTGACTGATAAAGAGTTCGAAACTTTGTCCAAATAAGTTAGAAAGGTGCATTAGGTGGAGGGCTGTTCCTGTTGGAGCAGCCTTTCTTTTTACCCGCCTCCGCTCCGAATTGAAAGCTGCCCACACTGCCGTTCGGTGGCCGGTTTCCGCTTATTTAATTGCACTGCAATAGCCTACAACTTGCACTGAGTTAGCCTTGCCAGTGCAATTAGCAATAAAATGCGGGTGCTGGGTGCGATTCATAAGATGAACATTACCAGTGCATTCGGGGCGCATTGAATTCGCTGCCAAAAAAGCCAGTGCAATTACCTAATTTCTTGCTTCTCCCTCTTCTCCGGCCAATGACCTTTAAAAGCAAGAGATGCTATCCTTGTGTAAATTGTTGGTGTGGATAGGTTCCGCACAAAATAAAACCGCGAACTTCACCGCCGGGTCAAAACAAAATCAGTTTGTAAACCGTTGTAACGTAACACCTTTGGTACGAATCGCCAAAATGTCTGGTTTTTAAAGCGTCATATTTAGTCATAGCATGAAGGGAAGTTGCTGGTGTTTAATTGTCTGCCTTGCAGGTCTGCCATTTTCAACGATTGTTGCCCAGCAACAACCGGGCAACAGGCATATGTTCAGGGTATATGAAGACAATGATGCCATGAACCTGTACGAACTGGGCAGCGACAAAGGGTATACCAACGGCACCAGGCTCGACTTTTTCTGGCAGCAGCAAAAAAGATCCTTCCTCAGCAAACTGTTGCCTCAGGCAGGCGCCAACAGCGTCAATACCCATGGCTGGGGCCTTATGCAGGTGATCGTTACACCCGATAATATCCTGCGCCGCAGACCTGATCCTACCGATTATCCCTATTCAGCCGCGATGTTTGTCACCCGCAGCCTGCACTCTTCCAATCCTGTTAAGAAGCTCTCATTTCAATCAGAAATAGTGCTGGGTGTAATGGGACCGCCCGCCCTGGGTGAAGAAACCCAAAAACTGATCCACCGCATTATACAGGCACAGGCTCCCCGTGGATGGGATTACCAAAAGCCAACAGACCTGCTCCTCAATTATCATTTTACGGTCAACAAACAATTGATCCAACTCAACCGTTGGGCCGAGCTTATCGGCAGCGGCCAGGTTTTTGCCGGAACCATGGTCAACGGTGCAGCTGTATACACCACGATCAGGCTCGGCAAAATGAACCCGTATTTTGATGGGTTCATACAACAGTTCAGTACCGATAAGTCGGGTATAAACCGGTGGCAATTCTATTTTATCGTGCAACCGGCAGCCGAACTGATTCTTACCAATGCCTTGCTGGAAGGAGGCGTATTCAACCACAACGTAAAATCGCCAGCTCCCGTGAGTGGAGAAACCAGTGTGCCCGATCTCAAAAGGCGCAGGGTGATCACGCGCATCGATTGGGGTGCAGTATTGTCCAATGGAAATGTAGGTGTTTCATTCATGCAAAAAAGCTCCTCTGCTTTGTTCAAAGGGCTCACCCGCCAGGAAGTGGGCAATATTTCCCTGCACATAGCCTGGTAAAACGGATATTCCAGTTACACCTGTTATGTAAGAGCATCTTTCCCCGCATCCAATTCGAGGAAGCCATGCTAACCACCATAACATGAAAAAAAATACACCTATAAAGGGCCTTACCCTCCTGGGTTTTGTACTGTTGTTAAGCCTGTTTATCCTGTATAGAATGGATATGCTAATCCCTTCCCCACCTGTCAACGACCAACTACTGCTAAGCAACAGCCTGGCGGCAGACACTATTCCGCCAACATTAAAAGATTCACTGGTACGTCGCTTACCCGATTCTGACCGCCAGCAAAAAAGATTTTTCTCCTCTTCCAAAAGTATTGTCGTGATGAAAGAACGGCCTTCTTACCTGGATTCTGCCCTCCGGAGCAGAAATAAAGAAAGAGTCAGCAAACCCCCTCTGATGAAAAGGGAATGGATGATGAGCAGTTCAAAATCTGTGGTCATTGTACCCCCTGGTCCTGCACTAAGGTTAATCGATAGCATAGCTTCCCGTGAACGCAAATACAAAACGGTAAAACAATAATACATGTACTGGTTGCAACTCTTGCTGGCTACCGGCGCCAGTCTTTTTTTCCTTGCTCTGGTATTCATACCCATGGAAAAAGTGTTCCCGGCCCAAAAGGAACAAAAGGTCTTCCGCCAGCATTGGTTCCTCGACCTCTGCCATTTCCTGGGACAATATTTATTGTGGAATGGTCTTGTACTGTGGCTGCTTAATTACGGAAGCTTTTGGCTCGATGGGATCATTTCAGGGAAATTCAGGGCCCTCACTGCAAGTCAACCTATTTGGCTGCAGGCCCTGGAAGTGCTTTTCTTTAGTGATCTGTTGATCTACTGGGGGCATCGCTTGCAACACAAGGTTGAATTCCTTTGGCGTTTTCACAAGGTGCACCATAGCACACAACAGCTCGACTGGCTGGCCGCCCATCGTGAGCATCCCCTGGATTCTATTTACACTGTGGGCCTTATCAACCTGCCGGCCTTTATCCTTGGATTTCAATTGGAATCAATGGCTGCCATTGTTGCCTTCAGGGGCATATGGGCCATCTACATTCACTCCAATGTACGTCTTCCCTTAGGCCCTTTAAAGGTACTGATCGGCTCACCGGAATTACATCACTGGCACCATGATATTGAACGCGATGCCGGGAATTATGCCAATATCTCACCACTCATGGACAAACTCTTTGGCACTTATACCTGCCCACCCCGCGAACCAGCCCAATATGGTATTAAAGAAGATTTTCCGCAGAACTATGTGGGACAGTTGTTGAACCCTATGATTCCCCGGGCAACCCGTAAACAAAAAGGGAAAAGAAAGACAAGTTCCTTTTCCCTCAAAAACGAATAGTGTTTCTTAAACTTCTCCGGACACAACATTATTATTTAACGCCGGGCACCAAGGCCACGCGAAAACGGCCATTGGTAACCTGTACTTTTTTATCAGTGCTGCTACTGGTAGCCGTGAACTGAAAAGTTCCTTCCATCCACTGATCATCCATTTTGGTGATTTCCACATAACCTGTTCGTCCACCGAAAAAAGCAGGATTATCCTTCAGATTAAGATCGGCCGCATGGTTTTCAGAGAAATCTATCTTTTTGCCAACGGCAAGACCTCTTTTCCATAACTGAAAGCTCATGTTGTCGTCACCTCTTTCACCGAAAAGGCGTATGTACCCGCTGTTAGTATTCTCATCAGGCATCATATGGGTAGCCGACCAGTCCTTGCCATCAATTTTAGCTGTCATATAGTAACCTTTGGCGGAAGTGGCTATAGTACCCGGTGAATTCTTTTTAACTGTTTCCTTGATCAGCTCCGCCTGTTTTTTTGCAGCATCAGTTTGCGCATTACTACAACTCACTACACCGATCAGTAAGAGACCCGTACAAAAGGCAAAAACGACTTGTTTCATAAAGGTTAACTTTTTTGTTTATTGCCACACCGGGATGAATAAAAGCATTACCACCTGACATGACGGAGCCAAATTAGACCTTTACAAACCCGCTTCCACTCCCTCAAATGAGTGAGTGGAAAAAAACAGTACAAAAAAGCCTGCTATTAATAATTAACAGCAGCTGGTAAAATACAGTTTTCCATGATCTTCTCCCCTCACGCTCCCGTCTCGATTCTAATGTAATTCTAAGATGCCCTGCCGGTGAGTCATGGTATCTTTGCTGCTTTTATTTTGCACTGTTTTAACGAACCCTATGGAGCTTTACTATTCGTTTTCTGTTTTGATCGTACTTGCCTCGTTCTTCTCTTACATCAACCTTCGGGTGTTGAAATTGCCGTCAACCATTGGCGTCATGATCATCGCCATGCTTAGCTCCATACTGCTGGTAATAAGTGGGCACCTGTTTCCTAAATTCTTTTCCCACTTCTCCACCTTGCTGATGGATGTTGATTTTACTGAGGTATTGATGGGCGCCATGCTCAACTTCCTGCTCTTTGCAGGGGCCATCCATATTAACCTGAAAGACTTGCGTGAACAGAAATGGCCCATTGTGGTATTCTCTACCGTAAGCGTATTGATCTCCACTTTTGTGATTGGCGCCATCCTGTACTATGTTTTTAATGTATTGCACATAGACCTTCCCTTCATTTACTGTTTGTTGTTTGGCGCACTGATCTCCCCTACCGATCCTATTGCTGTAATGGGCATTCTGAAGAAAGCCAACGTAAGAAAATCCCTGGAAACCAAAGTAGCCGGCGAATCCTTATTCAACGATGGTGTGGCCGTTGTGGTCTTTTCGGTGATCCTCCAACTGGCACAGGGTACCGATATCGAAATGTCGTTGGGCAATATCAGCTGGCTGCTGGTGAAAGAAGCCCTGGGAGGGTTTGTATTGGGTGCCCTGCTGGGCCTGGGCGCTTCCAATGCCATCCGGAAGATCGATGATTACAATGTGACCGTACTGATCACGCTATCAGTAGTAATGGGTGGTTACCTGATCGCCCACACCCTCCATATGTCGGGACCGCTTACCATGGTGGCCGCAGGTATTGTGATTGGTAATTATGGCAAAAGAACGGCCATGTCGGCTACCACCAAAGATTACCTCAATAAGTTCTGGGAGCTGATCGACGAGATCATGAATGCCATCCTCTTCCTCTTCATTGGGTTTGAGCTTTTACTCATACGCGATCTTAACAGTTACTGGCTCATGGGTGGCATTGCCATTCTGGTAGTATTACTGGCCAGGTTCATATCCATCTGGATACCTGTAAGGCTGATCCCTTTCCGGAACAAGTTTAGCAGTGGTACCATCAAGATACTGGTATGGGGAGGCTTGCGGGGAGGTGTATCCATCGCCCTGGCCTTGTCTATTGATAATGGTCCTTATAAACAGCCCATTATTGCCATCACCTATTTTGTAGTGGTTTTCTCCATTGTGGTACAGGGGCTTTCCATTGGGAAGGTAGCCAACAGGGTATTGTCAAAAGAAGAAGTGTAAAGGATGGGATATTAACTACCTGCTAGGCAGATCACCGATTGTAGTTTGAGGAACTGAGCAGGTGGAATGCCCAGGTAATGGGTAAAGTCGTGAATGAGGTGTGACTGGTCATAGTAGCCGCACGCGTCTATCACATCAAACCAATTAACCGTTCCGTCTTTTTCCCAGGCTTCCCGGGTAAACAGAATGGCTTTCTGAAAGCGCTGGTATCGGTTGATCTCTTTGGCACTGTAACCCAGGTATTTTTTATAATTCAGTTGCACGCTTCTTTCACTCTGTCCGCTTTTGGCGGCGACTACTTTAACGGGATTCATGATCATTTCAGTCAGGCCATCCCGTATAATGGCATCAGAAGCCGTTTCTCTTTCGCGCAGGTAGGTGGCGGAGAAATCAAGTATGGATTGCACACGCTCTTCCATGGTGGGCAGATCATGCAGTTCCTGCCACAGTTGGGCAAAGCAATGTTGCCTGATCAGTTCATCAGGGTTTTGTACCAACGCACTATACGCCTGCAATGCCGGGCCAAAGAACCGGTAAAAAGCATCGAAACTAAAGCTGGCCACCAGTATTTCACTGCCGGGCTGCAAGGCATATTCCAGGGCTTTCTTGAGCGGGCCTATAACCATGCTTTTGCCCGATGGCAAGGCATCTTCCTCCAGGTAGATGGTTGTGGGATTACCAAAACTGAATACCATGAAGGTTTGGAAAGTAGGCAGCAAAGTTTTTCTAACAGGTTGCTCCGTTCGGTTGGCCGCATAATAGAAATGAGAAAACACCTCCTCCCATTCCATAGGAACAGGAATCCGCTCACTGATGTATCCGCTATTTTCAAAAGATGCTTCCATAAAGAGGTTTTCCCTATAAATTGCAGCATGAAGATAAGAACAATACTGGCTGCCTGTTTATTACTATTGCAAGCGGCCTATGCGCAGGACCGCCCCAATATCATTCTCGTATTGACAGATGATATGGGATACAGCGACCTGAGTTGTTTTGGAAATCCCCTGATCAAAACGCCTTTCCTCGACAAGATGGCTTCCCGGGGCATCAAAGGCACTAATTTCCTGGTAGCCTCTCCTACCTGCACGCCTTCCAGGGCTTCATTGCTCACGGGGCGCTATGCCACCCGTATGAACCTGCCGGTACCCATTGGGCCGGGTGCTCCCAATGGTCTGCCCGATGAAGAAGTGACGATTGCTGAAATGCTGAAAAAGGTGGGTTATCATACCGCTCTTATTGGTAAATGGCACCTGGGCGATACCAAATCTTATTATCATCCTAATGCCCAGGGCTTTGATCAGTTTTTCGGAACCCTGTACAGCCATGATTACAGAAGCCCTTATGTAAAGACTGATACGGTCATGAAAATATTTCGCAACCGTACTCCCGCCATCATCAAACCAGCCGATACAATCCTTACTAATCTTTACGCACAGGAAGCTATCCGCTATATCAATGCACAATCAAAGCAACAGCCCTTCTTTTTATACCTGGCGCAGAATATGCCGCACCTGCCACTGGCGGTTCCGGCTAAATGGAAAGGTCATTCTGCCGGCGGGCTCTATGGAGATGTGGTAGAACAATTGGATGAAAGTCTGCAACGCATCTGGCAGGCTCTGGAAGCCAAAGGCATGGCGGATAATACCCTCTTTATTTTTACGAGTGACAATGGTCCCTGGATCGGCTTCCCCGACAGGATGTTGGGTGATGGCTATACCAAACCCTGGGATGTGGGCACTACAGGAATTTTCAAGGGGCAAAAAGCAAATACCTATGAAGGTGGTCACCGTGTGCCATTTATCTTGTATTGGAAAGGACATGTACCGGTAGGCGCCACCATTACTGATCCTGTTTCATCACTCGATATCCTGCCCAGTATTGCCCAATGGCTGAGGATTCCCCTACCCACCGGCAGAACACTCGATGGGGAGTCGGTGGTACCTTTGCTATCAGGCAAGCAGGCACATTTCACGCACCGGCCCATCTATTATGTACATAACCAGGCGCAGGCCGTACGTGACGGGCAATGGAAATTGCGGATAACAGGTACAGGCACGGCTGCCACCACAGAACTTTTTGATATGGTAACTGATCCCGGTGAGCATTTTAACCTGGCGGCTAATTATCCGGATATAGTAGCGCGACTGGAAAAACTGTTGCAGGCATTTCCCGGTATGGCGCCCTGAACTACATATAAAACTGCTCTTCAATAATTTTACCATCCTTTACCTGGTACACGCAAAGCTCTTTCATAGGCATGCGCCCGCCTTCCTTCATGGTAACATCCATATCGAGGACACAAGCAAATGAATTGGTGGCCACGATGGGTGCAGATAGGGCAATGCTGTGCATGGTTTGCACCATACTTTCAAACTTTTTGCCTTTTTCAATAATAGCTGCCAGTCCTTTGGTCTCCTTCTCAAAAGCCGGGGTAGCTTCCGGTTCAATACTTACAGCATTTTCTGCATAGAGTTCCTTTTGTGCTTTTGTCCAATCGCCTGAACGGCAGATGGATACCAGCTTGTCAGCAACTTCTTGTGTAGTCATAGCTCGTTTTTGGGAAATAACGGCAAAAAGCGGGCCCGGGCTGTGGCCTGGCTGTTAAGGCACAATTATGTATTCAAGTTGTTGGGTATCCGTTTTGATAACTCCCCTCTCTTCATATTCAAACCGCACCGGTAGCACGTATTTACCTGGTGTACCTTGTACTTTGAAACGATGCGTTGCCCAGCCATAATAATCGGCAAGGATAATTGAATCCTGTACAAAAAATCTTGGATGGTTGTCAAAATCAAAATGCCCGGCGCCTGCATATATTGTCAAAGCCTGCCCTTCTTTTATGGCGGTACTGTTGATCAGGGCCTTACCTTGGTTGACAAAATATCCACACCAACTTGAAGAGAACTGTACACTCAAATAATTCGTTAACTGGATCTGAGACACCAGCACATCATTTTGCAATTTATCCAGCATAGTTAAAACAATTCTGGAAGAGCCAGCACCAAAATGATTGCCTGTCCATGTTTTAATGGCTGCAATTTGTTGAGCAGTAGTTATAACGGAGGTATCACGGGGGAGCAATTCCAGGTGGAAATCCCAAAGTAAGATATCTTTCTTCAACTGCTCCAGGTACCTGGGATTGTCCTTAAACTCAATGGTATCAATTACCGACAGCATATCCTCCCTGTATTTTAATAACCGGTAATACACAGGCGAGCCGCCGGCTTCGACATCAAATAGTTTTGAAAGGCTTTGATGCTGCTCTGTTAATGCACGCTTCAAACTGTCCAGATAGGCAATGGCTGCCTCCGAGGCCTTTTGAACCCGGGTAGCCTTTAGCTTCCATTTTTCAGCCTTCAGCCTGTGCCGTGGATTATACCAATTGTCATCTATGCGCCTCAAAGCACGGGTGGTATGCGCCTTCAAATATTGATTGGATTGGAGTACAGATTGCTCCAATGCTGCCAACCTGTATTGATGTGAATTTTGCTTACAGGCTGATGCAGTGATCACATATAGAAAAACCAACAGCCAGGCTTTTTGCATAGAAAGTGAATTAGGGGAGAATGGTATAGTGTAAGTATTCCTTTGACTGTACTTTCCGTTCATTATACTCTTTAAATTGGATGGTAACGGGTATGGTGTAATTCCCCGGCTTTCCTTTTGCGGTAAGTTCATAGATCCCTATATGCTGCTGGTTTACGGGAACAGGTTTGCCATCAATTGTAATTTGCAACCCTTCAAATTCTGCAAAGCTTCCTATACCCGCCCTCACCTCTATGGAATCACCGGCTTTTACAGCACTCCTGCTAAGGAAAGCAATAGGCATATTAGAATAATATCGGAGATTATCAAATACCTGCGACCTATGGATATAAGTAACCAAATCATATTCTGTAAGTAATACATCATGCTGCAGCTTATTCAGCATGGCGATGATCATTATTGAAGTAGCGCCCAAAAAATGACTATCCGACCATGTTCGGGAACTTATCTTAGCAATTGGTAAACTATCTCTTCCGGAACTGAACCGAATGCCAATCGCCCTCTTATAGGCCATCATATCTTTCCTGATCACCGACTGTACCAATGAGTCATTCGCTAACGGAACATTGTTGAACAAGGTATCAATATGACCGGCGATTCCCGCAATGATGTTATACAAAGCATCCTCCTGCCCCTTTATCAGTTCCTTAACGCCTTCAGTCCTGGATTCTCGCATATTTCTTATACATCGCTTCAGGCTGTCCAGGTAACGAATTGTATTGCCCATATGCTTTCTAATGCCCATTAAGGCGGGATCCCACACTTCAGCTATTGACTTATAGGCAGGGTCATGAATATTATTATCATGCCTCCGAAAGATCAGGTCAATATCATCCTCAATCATTGCATTGGCCGCTTCAATATTGCGACTTAACGCTTGTAGTTGGGCTTCGCTGTAAGAACGATCGCAGGCACTAAAGCTTATCGTTGCCAGCAAAAACAAGAAAATCCGGGTTGAAAAAATATTGCTCATAGCCTGGGATTGAATGACGGGGTGCCTTATTCTGCAATGATGTACCTAAGATTCTTGATTACAAATGCCTTAGAGCCGTCTGGTTTAACGTATTCAACTTTAACTGGCACGGTATATTTGCCGGGTTTGCCCGTAGCTTTTAAACTATAGAGCGCCACTCCTTCATCGTTCAGTCGCCTTTTAATTCCATTGATATACACAGCGGGTGCAGCAGCTGCACTGAAGGCCCCTACTCCGGCGGTCACTTCAATTTCCTGACCGGCCTTTACATAAGAACTGCTAAGTACCATCACGGCGGAGAATCGCTCATAATTACCACAATTAAGACTAGATACCTGGTTATTTATATACCTCGCCATAGTATGTTCCGTCATCATTACATCCTGCTCTATTTTATTGAGCATGGCCATTACCAGTATGGGCGACCCTTCTTCCAGGTAAACCTTTTTCCAGTTTTGCAGATTGGGTATTTTTCCATGCATACCGCCTGGTCGGATGCCAGACCTGGCGCTTATATCTTCTTTTAAATATTCAACATCTTTCTTCAATTGCACCTGCAGCATTGGATTATCCACAAATTCTTCCGAATACAATACCCCAACCACAGCCGTATTATATTTAAGCACCCTGGTATACAGGCTATCGCCTGTAACCTTGATCAATTTCCGGACTTGCGCTTCATCATGGGGTGGCAGCGCATCCAGTTGTTGCTTTATACTCTTAATATAGCTTTTGATCCCGGCGGTCAGTTCTTTAACCACAAGTGCTTTAGGCTCCCAAAGAGTTGCCTTAGCATTAGTTTGTGGATCCCTTCTTTTGGCGGCCAATACTTCGTAGATATCCTCGTTCCTCTCTGAAAGGATAGCCTGGGCATTGATAAAACTCTTATTGATAACTCGTAGGGCTTCGGAATGATCCGGTGTATGGCAGGAGGTAAAAAGTATAACAACTGCAAGACTGCATGGCAGTAGCTTGTACATGGTTAACGGTGTGGGTTAGCACCCTAACGGCAGGCGCTCCGTTTTAGTACGCTACCTACAGCATTGTATAGCCATCAAAATGTTAAAACTAATGGGGATGTTGTTGCCGCTTGGCCATGCCCTGTGCAATAATGCTGACGGCAATAAGCTGGAGCGCGTGGTACAGCATGATGGGCAATAGCAGGATACCGGTGAGCGGGCTGTTCATAAAGATCACTTTGGCCATGACTGTACCATGGATGATCGATTTCTTGGAACCACAAAAAGTGGCCGTCACCCTGTCTTCCCGGTTAAAGTGGAGGAGGCGGGCTATATAACCAATGATAAAGTAAACCAAAAAGAATAAGACCAGCATACCAGCACCCAGCAACAACAACTCCCCTACACCCAGGTTGCTGAACATATGTTTGTCAAATGATTCACTGAAAGCCGTATACACAATAGCCAGGATGGTTAGCTGATCAAAATATTTCAATTGCTTATTATATTTCCCTGCCACCTTTCCCAGTTTTGTAGGGTTCAACAGCAATCCCAATACGACCGGCGCCAGTATTTGCAGCAGGAGTTTCATCATAATATCTCCCATGTCGATGCTGTTGTGATTGCCGCCCGTTATCAGGCTCATCCAGATGGGCGTAATAAAGATCCCCAGCAGACTGGAAATACTGGCATTGAAGATGGCCGCCGGGATATTGCCATTGGCAATAGATACCATCACCACCGAGGAGGAAACAGTAGAAGGCAATGCCGCCAGGAAAAAAGTACCCAGCCAAAGGATATGCAGATCGTCCCGGTCCAGCCAAAACCGCAGGGCCAGTAACAGCAAAGGAAATATAATGAAAGTACTGACTTGAACAAGGATATGCAGCCGCCAGTTACTAAGTCCGGCCACCAGTTTGCTCCTGTTGAGTTTCAGCCCATAAAAAAAGAAGATCAGGGATATGCCAATATTGGCAATAGAAGAAATGGAGAAGGGCCCATCGGCAACACCCGGTCCCGGAAACTGCGAGGCCAATACAATTACACCAATAAGGGAAAGTATAAACCAGTCTAATCCAAATCGTGCCAAAAATTGGAATGCCTTATTTGCCATAGGACCTGCAAGATACGATGCCAGCGTTTATGTTGTTTCTCCCCCACCCTCGCTGCCTTTTTGCCCTGTTGCCTTTAACCTCCTTTCGTTTTCTTACAATCCCGGGGAAAGCCACCTGGCTACTTTTACACCATCATCAGCAACAAAAAAATAATAAGATGTCAACAACAGCTACACCCCGCATTTTGATCACCGGTGCTACCGGCACCATTGGTTCCGAACTTTCTAAATTATTATCTGCCCGCGGCTTCTCCTTTCGCGTCATGGTACGGAACAGGGAGCAGGTAAATGGGCTGGACAAACTGCCCAGCGCAGAGATCATTGAAGGCGATTTTAACAATGCAGATAGCCTTGCTACCGCCCTGCAAGGCATCGATAAAGCTTTCCTGCTCACCAATTCCTCCCAGTTGGCGGAAAGTCAGCAGAAACGGTTCGTGGATGCGGCCAAAGCGGCCGGCGTAAAGCATATCGTTAAATTATCCCAATGGGCTGCCAGCGCCAGCTCACCGGTACGCTTCCTGCGTTACCACGCAGCAGTAGAACAACACATCAAAGAAAGTGGTATACCCTATACTTTTTTACGCCCCAATTTGTTTATGCAGGGACTGATTGCCCTGAAGGAATACATCGCCGACAAAGGCATATTTTTCGCAGCTGTTGGAGATGCGCCTATCAGCGCCGTAGATATAAGGGATATTGCCGAAGTGGCCGCTGTAGCCCTGACCGGGGAAGGGCACGAAAATAAAACCTACAACCTCACAGGACCGGAAGCCATCACGCATTATCAAATGGCCGATTTCCTGTCTGCAGCACTACACAAAACTGTCCATTTTGTTGACACATCCGACGAAGTGATGCATGGAGCATTGCTTAAAGCAGCCTTCCCACTTTGGCAGGCCGATGGCTTAATTGAAGATTATGCGCATTACCGCAACCATGAAGCCGCGATCGTAACCCAGGATGTGCAACAGATAACCGGCCACCCGGCACGCAGCTTTGAACAGTTTGCCAAAGACTATGCAGCAATTTTCAAGCAAAGGAAACATGAAGCATCTATACCGAATCATACCAATTGAAAAGAATATAAGAATACATAGAGAGTAGTCAACACCGGTCACTCCTATACACTCATTTTAATTTGATCTCAATATTATCCTTCCCTGACATTTCAAAGACAGCTTCTTCATACCTGGGCGCCCGCATGGCAGGCGCTGCATTATTGGAGAACCCATATTTTTCTTTGGGTATCCCCAAAATATTCTTATCGATAACGCCATTCCCGTTTTCATCCAAATAAACAGCGATGGCATATTTACCAGGAGGTATGGCCTCAAATGGCACACTCAGTTCATACTGTCCGGTCGCTTTAATGGTTTTCACGAAAACCGCCTTTTGCTTACTGGCAAACGCAGCAGCGCTGTTATACCAACCGATATAAATCTGCCCGGTTTTCCCTTCCAGGTTCTTTACAGTGACTTTGGGCCCGGTATCCTGGGAGTAACTTGCATAGCAAAACAGGATGAACAGGGAAACCAGCATTGTTGTACATTTCATAGAGGGTATTTATTCTTTTAAGAGGCAGCAACCTCAGCATATTTGCTTATTGAGAAATAATAGAGCCAGGCGATAAAGATGGCCTGTAAGGGTATCCTTATCCACAGATAGCTGAGACCAGGGCCATCAAAACTTGCTTTCTCATAATTTACATGATTGACTGCAGCATAAATATTAGCCGGCAGCATCAACAGTAAGAAAATGATTAACGCCACCCCAGCATAGGCACGCACAGACGGGAAAAGAAGCGCAATTCCCAGGATGATCTCGGCAATACCTGTCAGGTAGATCAGTTCTCTTTTGAAAGGAATAAAACCTGGCACCATGAGGATCATTCCTTTGGTAAAAAGAAAGTGCCCCAGGGCCGTAAAGCAAAGCATGAGGGCCATCGCCAGGTTGCCCCCAAACGGCAAGTTCCAGCTACCGGTGGTAAGCTTGGCAATACTGGTACTTAACACAAATACGGCCAATAATAAATAAAATGGTTTCATTGTTGAGTTGCGATTATTACAAAGCAAATGTCACCATTATAAGAATGACCAAAAATGATGTATGTTAGCTTCTTACATGCAATTTCCGGATCCGGCTCAGGCTTTCCGGTTGAATACCTAAATAGGAAGAAAGGTGTTTAACCGATATCTGTTGGATTAATTGTGGGTTTTTCTCCATCAATTGTACATACCTTTCTTCGGCTGTATAGGAAAGAAAATCCATTTCTTTTCTTAATCGTTTTACATATTGGAATTCTGCCATCAACCGGCCGATCTTCTCACCACTATGGTATTCCTTGTAAAACTGAATCAAGGATTGGTGGGATATAACCACTACTTCTGCCTCTTCCAGCCATTCAATAAAGATGGAACTGGGTTCCCTGGTAATGAATGAATAATAGGCGGTAACGAAATCGCCCTGGAACTGGAAATCAACAGTAAATTCCTTCCCGTCTTTTAAGAAGTAGTTTCGGGTAGAACCTTTATTAATAAAATAGATGGCCTGCTCAACCTGCCCTTCCCTGATGAGGTATTCCCCTTTCTTAAATGTCTTCATTTGGAGTTTAGCGGCAAATGCACTCCATTCCGATCCGCTCAGTGTATGAAACTGTGCTATCGCCTGTCTGATGGCTTGAAAATCATCCATGGTGAAATATTAAAATACTTAACAAGGTAAGAACTTATAGTCAGCTGTCTGTTGACAAACAGCTAAAAATATTTGCATACAACTGAAGATCAGGCCATTCAGCCTGCTCAAAGGCAATATTTTACTGTTCCCCGCCGTTAGGGTTAACAAAAATGTTTTCCAGATCGTCCTCTTTATCCCTACTACTATTTGTTAGCACTTTCTCACAGGCTCAAAAAAAGGTGCTGGCTTACCCCTTCGAATTTTCCTTTACCAACCTTTTTACCAAACAATATGAATTTGTTCAACAAAGAGCTTATATACTCGATGCAAACCAGGAAAGCACCTTTTCCATGTTACTACAAAACAACCGGATAGCAGATTACTTATTGCTGGATAAAGATTTCAAGATCATTAGCAAACTATCACCTGACGCCAACAACTCAGCCTTAATTCAATCGAAAAACCTACTGCAGTATAGTGGAGGAACGGTCAACGGAAAAGAGTATCATTATGTTTACTATCGTGGCAAAAATTTCCAGATGGAAACTGTTGACTTTGCCCAAAAAAAGATCTCTCACAAAGAGCTGTTTGAAATAGATAAGGCTGAGATACTACAAGCTTCATTTAGCCAGAACAATATCCATATCACACTCGCGTCCTGCGACAGGGACAAGGAGCTGTTGCTATACCTTGTAAATGATAAAGGAGAGCTCACTAAAAAGAATATTCCTTTTAAAGTGCCTGCCTATGTCAATAAAAAACGCAGTGTATTATCCTTATACTTAAAGAATCTGCAGGTAATCAAAAACGATGAGGAACCGGACTTCTCATCAGTTATTGAGTCGGCAAAGCTTTTTTGTCAACCAGGCAGGCTCGATCTCCTCATTAATGATGGCAGCAATCCTGCGCATGTATTTACTATTTCGATTCCCGACCTTCAGGCCACGGAAAAATTCATCGACTATTCAAGCATTACTGCCAAAGAGGATAAGGATGATGTGTATATCAACTCTTACCTTAAGGGTAACAAACTGTTTTCCCTGGCGCTGAACAAGAAGAATATACGTATTGTTACTCACGACGTCCAAACAGGAAATCAACTTTACGTACAGGAAATAAACGAAGAAACTGACCTTAATACATTTGCAGCAGCCCCTGTTACAGATGATTACAGGTGGGGATCACTCAACAGCTCAAAGGAAATTGGAAGTGCTAAAAAGTTGATAGCAGCACTGACAAAGGACAATGAAGGGCTGATGGTTACAGAAAACACTGCAGGGCAATTAATTATTATAGCAGGAACCTACAATTTAACGCCCATAAGCATGGGCACAACTACAGGTGGTCCTGTAGGCTATCATACCCAGAATAACCTGGGAACGATAAGTGCTCCCAGGTATTATGCAACACCCGTCTCCCGAGGTTTTGCAACCAGCGAACTGAATTACAAAAAAACATACTTCAAGATACTATTGGACCCATCCACCCATCAAAGTATCAAAGGGAGTACCTCAACAATATCCGACCAGATCAATGAATACATTAAAACCATCAAGTTCACAAAAGCAGCCAGTCAATTATCCGTCAGAACAAACCATTATTATGGCTATTATGACCACCAGATCAAATCATATATAGTAGAGCAGATCACAGTTAAGTAATAAGAGCAACTGACGGGGAGCCGGTCCTGGCAACAACAAAAACACTTTCCCGTCTTCCTTTACAAGTTAATTCAGCCACTACTCCATCTACCAGGTACTTACCTGTGTACAACGAAATGCAAACGGGCATGCTGCATAGGGCTATTTTTGCAGCAAGATGGAAGTAGGAAATGCATTAATTTTAAGCCACTTATTACAGCCATGAAAACAGAAAACAAAGTATTGCTTGATGATTATACCTCCCGTATCAACCGGGTGACGGATTATATGGATGCCCATATTGAAAAGCCATTAACACTGGATGAACTGGCCACCGTTTCTCATTTTTCCAAGTTCCACTTCTCCCGCATATTCTGGGGCTATACCGGAGAAACGCCTTTTGAATACCTTACCCGGTTACGAATGGAAAAAGCGGCTTCTATACTGAAGATGCACTTGCATGAGCCAGTAATACAAGTAGCCCTGAAATGCGGCTATACCGACAAATCGGTGTTCTCCCGCAACTTCAAATCCCACTTTAAAGTAGCTCCATCCTTATACAGAAAATCCAGGCAACAGAATAGCAATAATAGTCAACCGGTCAGCAACAGCAGTCAACCTGTTGACGGCAGCTCCGAATACTTTTGTGGTGAAACACAAACATTAAAAAGGAGGTCAATTATGGAACTTATTCATCAGGTGGAAGTAAAACAGCTGCCAGCGGTTACCCTGGCTTATTTGAGACACACAGGTCCTTTTCAGGGAGATGGAGCGCTATTTGAAAGGCTATTCAATAAGATCTTTGCATGGGCAGGAGCACGTGGATTATTAAAAGGTCCTGATATCACTTCGTATGCCATTTATCATGACGATATCAGCGTAACAGATGCGCAAAAAGTAAGATTGAGTATTTGCGTTCCGGTATCCCCCGATACCAAAGTAGATGGCGAAATAGGCAAAATGGAGCTCAATGGCGGGAAGCACGCAATTGCCAGTTTCACCTTAACGCCTCCTGAATTTCCCGAAGCCTGGCGCTGGTTCTTTGGCACCTGGTTCCCTACCAGCGGATACCAGCCCGACGACAGTTATTGCTTTGAGATGTATTATGGGATGCCTAAGAACGGAGAAGTGACTGTAGATATTTGCGTACCGGTAAAACCTTTATAAGCCCCCAATTTAAAATGCTGAAGCAGCGCTTACTGCTTCAGCATTTTATCTATCACCAGTGAATAATCTCTTTTCATCGGCAGGGAAATATCATGTTTTACGCCGGGATAGATAGTTAGCTTCAGATTAAGTTTAGTCCCCAGCTTTTTCACAGCCGCCCGCGTATAGTCAACTGCTATAATTGGATCGGCCTCTCCCTGGTATACATAGACAGGTACCATGTTGACAGGCAACTTCAAAATATCAGCAAAAGATTGCCGATGGATAAACCCAGCAAAGGGGAAAGCAGCTTTGCACAAATGCGGATAATAAACCGCCAGCAGCCAGGTAAGATCGCCACCTTGTGATATGCCGCTCACCACAGCCCTGCTATGGTAACTGGCTTCAATGGCTTTTACAAAAGCAGCTACGCTGTCCAGGGCCTTCCTGGATAGCTTTACCTGGGTAGCACTGTCTTCCCTATAATAGTTAACCGGGAAATAAGAAAAACCTTCTCTTTTGGCATGGTTGCCCCTGGGAATGATGATCCTTACCGGTGTTTTCAGGCTATCATAATCAGCGATGGTTTCCTCGGGTTTCCCACTGGAATAGTGAAAAGCTATCAGCAAAGGATATGATTCATTTGCAACCACCTTCCCTTTAACTACCTCCAGGTATTGAAAACCGGCCAGGGAGCGATACATAGGTTTTGGTGATTGCGCTACAGCAGCGCTTGCCATCAGCACCAGGATAAAACAATAAAATAATTTAATCATGCAGGTATTTTAAAGCAGGATACCGAATGTAGTAAACAATATTCTATTCCCGGTAGTCAATACCTGTTTTCTATAGTCCGGCAGGAAGACCCGCGCGGCCAAAACATGCAACCGGGACGGTGCATACAGTCATCTGTAATATCCAGTCTGTTTTTGGGCTGGTGGAAATACATTTCAGTATCCACCAATGTAGCTTGTTGTACACATGCACTACAATCCCCTATCGATGAATCCTTTTTGCAGCATATTATTTTGCATGTGTACATATAAGTTATCAATAATCGTTGTTACAACACAGTTACTGATTTTCATTTTCTGTTTTTACCTACATTCATAGCTAAATATCATTTCCATGAAAAAATTACTTCCACTGATCATCACCTGCCTGTTGATGGCAACAGGGTTTGCGACGCCCGCTTCTGCTTTAGCGCCTGCAGTACCTCATCCAGTATTGACTGGTGAGCCAGAACCGCATCCCAACAACATTTATGTGAAGTTGAAAATTAATGGACAGACCAGGATCATCTGGGTGCTGGCATTCCCCGATGATACCGTTGGGGATGTAAAAAGCAGCGTAGAAGGCATTGTGGGCTTCTCCATTAATTATTTGTCTTACAAAGGACAGATCCTGGATGAGGATGCTACCCTGGCCTTCTATGGCATTGGCAGCAATGTAACACTGAATGCTTATTAAGCATTGGACCATGTAGCCAGAAAACGCCGCCGGTTTACACCAGCGGCGTTTTGCTTTTTGGCAACGTTATGTTCTTATCATGATTAGCATGGCAGGGAGTACCGCTGTACGGGGCGCACAGTATTTGTAACAAAAACGAACAGGATAGCCCCATCTCGCTAACCCTAATTAATTGACATACAACTATGTGCAAAAATGGTATCCTTTTAGTTCTATGTACACCATTCAAGCTCCCTGATATGATAAAAAACTTCTTTAAGATAGCCTGGCGCAACCTGGCGCGCAACAAATCGCTGTCCTTCATTAATATTTTTGGACTGGCTGCGGGTATCACGTTTGCCCTATTGGTAGGCTTGTGGATACAATTTGAAACCAGGTTCGATACTTTTCATAGCAACAAAGACCGCATAGCGCTGGTATTGAAAAATACGATGTTCAACAACCAAAAAAATACCCAGGAGCCTACCCCTTTACCCTTGTATGATGAGCTAAGGACCAACTACCCTGAAGTAAAACGGGCCACCCGTATTACCTGGGCTTTTGATCACAGCCTGCTAATTGGCGATAAAAAACTCAACAGGAAAGGCAGGTATGTAGACCCTGCATTCCTGGATATGTTCTCCTTTCCGCTGATCAAAGGCAATGCTGCCACTGCCTTGAAGAGTCCTAATTCGATTATCCTTTCGGCCTCGCTTGCGCAGGTATTATTTGGATCAACAGATCCCATTGGCAAAACCGTCCGGCTAAACAATGCAAATGATGTACAAGTAACTGCTGTTGTTAAGGATGTTCCTTATCAATCTACCATCAACTTTGATTTTTTAATTCCCTTTGAGTATTTGATCGCGCATGATGAATGGATAAAGAATAACAGGACCGATTGGGGTAATAACTTTCTGATGAATATGGTGGAGCTCAAGGAAGGTGTATCTATGGAAGCATTTTCAAAGAAGATCAGCACACTGAGTACACAAAAGGATGCCAGGCTAAAAAATCAATTCCTGTTCCTCCATCCGCTCAACAAATGGCACTTGTATAATGACTATAAAAACTGGGTCAATGCAGGTGGTAAAATAACCTATATCTGGTTATTTGGCATTATCGGCATTTTTGTATTGCTGATAGCCTGTATCAATTTCATGAACCTGTCTACAGCCCGTTCTGAAAAAAGGGCTAAGGAAGTTGGCATCCGAAAGGTGATGGGTTCACACAAGTCTAATCTTATTTTCCAGTTTCTGAGTGAAGCGGTGTTGACCTCTTTGCTGGCTTTCATATTTTCCATCGTATTGATACAGCTATTGCTGCCTTTTCTGAAAGACCTGGGCTTTGAGCACATCAGGTTTGATCTCACCAATATATACCTCCTGCTCATCGGGTTGGGTGTTTGCCTTATTACAGGGTTATTGGCTGGCAGTTATCCCGCTTTTTACCTGTCCTCTTTTATACCCGTGAAAGTATTAAAAGGATCTTTTAAACAAGGAGAGGGTCCTGCGCTTTTCCGGAAAGTATTGGTAGTATCGCAGTTTACCATTTCGACAGTGTTGATCATGAGCACCATTATTGTGTTCCGGCAAATTGAGCATGCCCGGAATCGCTCGATCGGGTACAATCCCAATAATATGATCAACATCCCTGCCAGTCATGACCTGGCACTCAACTATGATGCGCTGAAACAGGAACTGAAAAACACGGGCTACTTTGCATCGATATCCAAGGCATCCCAGCCCCTTACAGCCATCTATAACCAATGGAGTGATTTCTCCTGGGAAGGGAAAGATCCGGCAGCCGACCAGGCACTGGATGCTATAATGGCTGATTGGGACTTTGAAAAAACAGCGGGCCTTACATTCAAACAGGGACGCGCTTTCTCCAGTGCCTACCCTACAGACTCCAATGCCATCATCCTCAATGAGGCAGCCCTGAAACTGATCGGCTATAAAGATCCTATCGGCAAAACCATGAAATCGGGCGACCAGGTGAAAACCATCATTGGCGTAGTGGAGAACATCGTGCTCACTGATCCGTTTAAATCGGTGGGGCCACTGGCTATTATTTTCAACCGCAGTAAAACTGATGGTGTCAACAATATCTTTCTTCGAATGCAGCCTTCAGCTGATCTGAATAAAACCCTGGCAGCCATTAAGCCCATTTTTGATAAATACAATCCATCTTTGCCATTTGAGTACAGCTTTGCAGACGAAGAGTTTGGTAAAAAATTTAAGGTAGAAAACCAGGTAGGCAAACTGGCTTCTATTTTTGCAGGGCTTACTATTTTCATTTCCTGCCTGGGTCTATTTGGGCTTGCTATGTTTATGGCCGAGCGCAGGATCAGGGAAGTTGGTATCCGCAAGGTATTGGGAGCTTCAGTGGTCAACCTTTGGCTGCTTTTGTCCAAAGAATTCATGTGGCTGGTACTGATTGCCTGTGTGATCGCTTCACCACTGGCATTCTGGTTGATGCATGATTGGTTGAATAAATATGATTACCGGGTCAACATTAGTCTTTGGATATTTGTAGGTGTAGGCCTACTGGCTTTAGCGATTGCCTTATTCACAGTCAGTACCCAGGCCATCAAAGCAGCTTTGGCCAATCCTATCAAGAGCCTGAAAACAGAATAATTTGCCAGTAAGTATAATAAAGAAGCGCTGTACAAGTTGGACTTGTACAGCGCTTCTTTATTTAATGCCGGTAATATTTCGTCAAATGGTTATGTCAAGATTACGCTGTATCCATCCGGTTGCAAAACCGGCAACGATCAGGGCAATCAGTAACAATATAATTATAAAGCCTACCCCTATACCTCTTGAACGGGTACGGACCGGCGCGTAGTTGGGTACCGTTTGTAACTCACTGGAATTGGGTTTCCGTGCTTTAATGAGCAGTCCCGTATGCCGGGAGGTAAACAAATCGGCTTCCGATTGATTGTATATTACCTGCTCCGCAACAAAAAGATCTTCGCTGCCCGAAGGCTGATACGCCTGTATAACCACCGGGAACTCTTGTGGCTGGATTGTCATAGCTAAGAATTAAATGAACAATGGTTTTGCTGTTGAGGCCACAAATCCATTGCCACGAGGTGCGGGCAAAAACAGGTGCACAAGGCCCCATTTTGGAGCATTCTTTCCTCAAAAACCCTGCATATCTTTGCCTCCCATGAAACTTTTCTACAAACATGCAGTCACTGGTGGGGAACTGTTGCTCACTGAAAAGGAATCACAATTTGACCGTTTCTTCTTTACGCGCGACCGGCAACATAAGTACCTTACCATTGCCTGGAACCAGGGCGCCGACCAGGAAATAGTGATAGATGAGGTTGCCTATATCTTTCCTGCAAATAGCATCCTCCCGCTGGTGATCAGCCAGTCATTCCGTTTTGAAAGGCCAGAGCATATTGTGGCATGGCAATTTAACCGCGACTTCTATTGCATTATGGACAACGACAAAGAAGTGAGTTGTGTGGGGTTTATCTTCCTGGGAAGTGTGGAAAACATGTTTATCCGGCTGGACGAAAAAGAGTTACAAAAATTCACCTTGTTGCTGGAAGTATTCAAAGACGAGCTGCAGGACAAAGACGATGTACAGGGAAGCATGTTACGCATGTTGCTGGTAAGGCTGATCATAAAAGTAACCCGGCTGGCCAGAAAACAGTACCTCCATCCTTCCATGTTGGAAGAAAATAAAATAGATATCATCCGGCAATTCAACCTGCTTGTAGAAAACCACTATAAGAAGGAACACCAGGTACAATTCTATGCACAGGCACTGAATAAATCACCTAAAACCCTGTCCAACCTGTTCGCTCTATATAATCACCAATCTCCCTTACAGGTAATACAGGAACGGGTTGTCCAGGAGGCCAAAAGGCTTTTTCATTATACTGATAAATCGGCCAAGGAAATTGCGGGGGAGCTGGGCTTTGAAGATGCCGCCCACTTTAACCGGTTCTTCAAAAATCAAACGGGCATTCCACCCGGGGAATTTAAGAGATCCTTCCAAACTAAGGTCTAAAAGCCCATATTCTGCCATAAATTCCTGCTTTCGGGAAAAATCATCAAGTCTTCGGGAAGAGCGTCCATTTTTACAGGGCGTAAACGGGTGCATTTTTACATCGTCAATAACGACAGTAAAAATCAAAAAATAATACAAATGAACCAGTTTACAGTCCCCACCAGAGAAGAAGTATCACCCGCCAACCAGGTATTATTTGACAACCTGAAAAAAGCAATCGGCAAAACGCCCAACCTGTACGCTACCATGGCCTATTCACAAAATGCCCTGGGCACCTACCTCACCTTACAAAGTTCCAAAACCTCGCTGAGGGCCAAAGAAAAAGAAGTGGTCAACCTGGTGGTAAGTCAGGTCAACGAATGTGAATACTGTTTGGCCGCCCATACAGCGATTGGGAAATTAAATGGCTTTACGGACGACCAGATATTGGAGATCCGGACAGGTGCTGCATCATTCGATCCCAAGCTGAATGCCCTGGCAGCCCTTACCCAAAGCTTTGTCCAACATCAAGGCAAACCTGACCCTGTTTTGGTAAACAACTTCTTTGAAGCAGGTTATACGAAAGAGAGCCTGGTGGATACTATTGTATTGATAGGCGATAAGATCATCACCAACTACCTCCATGGAGTTACTAAAGTGCCGGTAGATTTTCCTGCTGCACCTGCCCTGCATACGACGGCAACACAGGCATAACAATGGTGATAAATATTACGGATCAGCAAGCAAATAAAACAGGGTTTCCGGCAAAGGAAGCCCTGTTTTATTATTATTGTCGCAGACTACTCCAGTTTAATACGCACATCGTAAATAAAATCCTGCACTGCTATGATCTTGAAATTTGTGCTTCCGGCATAAAGGGGGTTGAGTATATAATTATATTCTTCCGGAACTACAGTAGAAGGGACCCTGATAATCGAGGCATCATTTTTTAAAAGGCGCGTTCCAAAATCTTTTGTGGAGGAAGGCGCCGGCACTGATCTCCAGTCTCCTGGCAGGTTGGCTGTTATGATGTGTAGAATTTCATTATCAGGTATCTCATAAGTAGTGATACTGAGTGCCCGGGGCACATCATCGATATTGATGTTGACCGTATATTCCAGTACAGCCAGGGCACGGCTTTCGGAAGTATAGATACAGGGAGTGAGTTTATGATTCCAGCGCCCTCCGTGCAATCTGGCGCCTTCGCCCGTAAGATCTTTAGCAAACCTTGTTTTTCCGATCCGGTAAACAACCATATAGTAAGTAAGTCTATGAGTAAACGCCGTAATCAATGCGGCCGATGATATCCCGTACTTCTTCTCTGCCAAACTGGCTATCCATTAGATCGTAGGGGGCCTGCCCACCCAATGCTCTATTGGGACGGAACATCCATTGATTGAAACGGGCTTCATCTTCAAAAACCTCATAGCCATAAGAATACAAACTGGCCAAATCAAGAATACGCTCACTGAGGGGGGCATTGAATTTTTCTTTACCCTTTTTATTGATAAGCGTGGCCCTTGTAACAGCCAGCGCCAAAGCGAGCTTATCGTAATCGAGGGAAGTTTTCTCTTTTAGACTTTCAAGGTCTTTTTTGCTGATGCCATCACGAGCAATGCCCACTTTTTCAAGGGGTGTCATTTGGCTTTCGGGCTTATTAGTAGCATCAGAAAGAATGACAGTACCGCTATGCATAGGCGTGTATTTATAATTATCATAAGCTACCGCTTCTTCTCTCACTTCATTTTTAGGGGGAGCTTTAGTAGTATAAGGCTTCACCTTATTATTTTTGGAGCTTTTTTTAGGAGGCGCCTGCGGGCCTTGCTTATTAGATTTGACTCCTTTAGCCATAGTGCAATATTTTACCTGTTTCAGTGTAAAATTAAACCACCCGTGCGCAACCACCAAATATTTTTATAATATGTTTTCCACAAAACCAGGTATAAAAATATAAGAGGCCGTCTCCAATTACCTTGAAAACGGCCTCTTCTTTGAGCAAATGCGCTTCAGACTTCTCTTACAGCCTGATGAGCTTGATCAGTTTTTTGTTCTTTCCTTGTACTGCTTCCAGTATATAGTAGCCTTTGGCATAGTTGCCGCCCAGGGCAACCTTGTTACCGATAGAAAGGTTGTTTCTTACTTCTACCAATCTTCCTACCTGATCATATACACGGAGGTATACTTTCTCCAGCGTTACTCCCTGCTGCAGGTACACTGTAAATTCATAATCGCTGGGTATTGGTGTTACTACTACATTGAATTCACCTGATGAATTACTGCTTTCGGCAGTTAATTTGCTGATGCTTTCACCGGAGCGCTGCGTACTGGTAATGAGTTGCTCATCGATCTGGCCATTACAGTTGTCATCGCGGCCATTCTTTACTTCTGCAGCACCCGGATGTATCGCTGCATCAAAGTCATTGCAATCTCCACCCAATACTACATACCCGGCTAAAGGAATGGCACTCAAACGCGATCCCTGCTCACGACCATAACCATCTTTGTCTACATCCTGGTAATACCTTACCATCGCCAATCCTTCATCTACCTGTCCATTGCAGTTGTCATCGCGTCCGTTCGCCAGCTCAGGGGCGCCAGGATAGATAGTAGCATCAAAGTCTGCACAATCACCATTCACCAGTACATAACCTGTTAATAGGATGGCAGAGAGCTTCGAATTCTCATTGCGGCCAAAGCCATCTTTATCTACGTCGAGGTAATACCGCTTCATTTGTAATCCTTCGTCTACCTGTCCATTACAGTTGTCATCCCGTCCATTGGCCAGTTCAGGCGCGCCGGGGTAAATAGTAGCGTCAAAATCTGCACAGTCACCATTCACCAGTACATAACCTGTTAATGGAATAGCCGATAGTTTGGAATTTTCGTTGCGGCCAAAACCATCCTTGTCTACATCCAGGTAATACCGCTGCGTGGGCAGCCCTTCATCTACCTGACCATTACAGTTGTCATCACGTCCATTGGCCAATTCAGGCGCGCCGGGGTAAATAGTAGCGTCAAAGTCAGCGCAGTCGCCGCCTTGCAATACCCAGCCTGTTACTGGCGTCAGAGACAATCTGGAACCTTCGTTGCGTCCATATCCATCCTTATCAACATCCTGGTAATACCGGCTTGCAGTATCGGTCTTGTTCAAACGGTAAATGCTGATCGTACCACTGATCTCATTGGCCACGAGGATGTAGTGTTTCCCATCGGGGCTGGCGGTATTGGAAATATGAATAATGCCTTCCGGACCATTGTCGCCGCCATAAGTAGCGACGTTGCGTGGATTTTTGTAGTCCACGAATTTCACGTCGGCTGGATTGCTAATGTCGTATACCATTACCCCACCCTGCCTTTCCAGGCTGATGAAAGCGTATTGCTTTCCTTCTATTCCGGCAATAACCAATCCTTCAGGCTCAGGTCCTTTGGATGTGCTGCGGCTCTTACGGGCGTTACTCTCATGATCGGTATTGAAGATCGGTTCGTTCTCCGGCGTTTTGGCCAGGTATTGTTCGAAGTCGTCCTTGCTATCGAATGCCACTGCTTTGGTAGTGGTATTCCAGATGGCGAAGGAGCGGCCGCCAATGAGGTGTATCTCGTCGAAGTCACCATCACCATCGGTATCACCGGAAGAGGTGGTGATCCTTAAACGGCCCAGGTTATTGTCGTCTTTGAGTTGTTTGGCATTGGGGAAGGCTACAGAATCCAGCTTATAAGCAGCTGCATTGACCCTTAGCCTTTCGTTGAAGGCACTGTACTCACGGTCATCGCCTTCATTCGCGCCTACGATATAGGTAGTACCGTTGACGGTATAATTGGCAATACCATCGGGCATGTACAAACCTTTCACGGGCCAGTTGGCAATGTGAATATCGGTACCCCTGTCGGATGCATCGAAACCATTGCCGGGCAGGCTATGGTCTTTTTTACCCAGGGGCCATATATCGGTGATCTTTTTGGCTACGATGTCTACCACGGCAAAAGCGTTGGCCTCTTGCAGAATGACCCAGGCTTTTTTGGAGTCAGGCGTGATGGTGATATACTCCGGTTCAAAGTTCTGCGACAGTGTAGTGATGGGATTTCCCCTGCGTACGCCCGCTGCAAGGAGAGCAGCTGTCTGTGCATTGAAAGCGGTAAAGTCGAGCGTGGTAACCTGGTTTTGTGTAAGGGCCGCTATACCACCGGAGATATCGATGATGCTGATGGAACCTTCGGGATCCATAGTATAAGAATCATTGGGCTGACCTTCATTGGCCGTCATTACATTTTTCCCATTCGGCGTAAAGACGATCATATCCGGTAGCGCGCCTACAGTAACCTGTTTTTGGAAAACACCGTCTGTATTGAAGAATACAACAGAACCATTTAACTGTTGGTTAGCATTTGGAACTGCAACAGCTACTATGCCGTTCCTAACGGCCACACTGGTAATACCTCCATAAGGCACCATGTCTATGGCAGCAACTGGCTTAATAGAATCAGGATTGGAAAAATCGGCTATATCCAACCGGTTCTGGATGGCGCTGATCACAAAGAGGCGCCTGGAAGCGGAGTCATAGGCCACGATCTCTGTGCTGGCATTGCTGCTGCCGGAAGGGTCATAGCTGCCCAGGTAGGCCAACTCGATCTGCTTTGTAGGAACGGGCGCTTTACGGTCGTTGTCCCTGATATATACGGTCATGAATTGATTGCCGGTGATGGAAAGTCCCGTGGGGTTTTCCAGGCTCAGGATGAAATACTCGTCCTGCTCATTGGCTACATCATCATTGACCGGTATGGTAATGGTCTGTGCAGTATTGCTGCCGGCAGTGAAGTGCAGGGTTTGTGTGCTCAGCGTGAAGTCGCTGGCGCCTGCCGTGCTATAAGGGACGCCTTTTACCACCAGGTCTACAGAACCTGTACCCGGGTTGGTGAGTTTAATTTGTACAGCTGCTGTACCTGCAGCTTCTGATACAGAAAGCACCGCGCTGTTGAAGGTAATGGTGGTGTTGCTGCCGCCGGGGTTGCCAGGAGTATTCCATGCCGGCCATGATTGTGCAGGGGTGCCAGAAGCAGTACCTGACCAGTTGGCCGGGTTGGCAACCAGGGCTTTTACTGCAGCGGCTGTGCCGGTGAGCGTACCTGTATAATAAGCATTAACCGTATTACCGGCGGTATTACCAGGTGCAGTACTTAAATTAATAGCATTGGCCCCATCGGTCAAAGCTGCCGGAAGCATGGAGAAACTGCCGCTGCAGCTGGTATTGGCAGCCAGCCAGGCATTGGAGCTGAGGGCTGTAATAAACTGGGGAGCAGCAGGAGTACCGGTATATACAATTACCTGGTCGCCATTGGCACTGAGGCCAAAAGTGCTGCCGGTTACAGTACCGATATTAGCAGTACCTGCATCGTTATTAATAGTAACTACCGTGCGGGCTGCTACACCACCAGCAGGGGCTGTCCACACAATACCGCCTGCACATTGTGCGGGCACATTGGTAGTGTACTTAGCATCGGTGAAGTTTATTTTGGTGCCGGGGAGGATATTAACGAAGGTTACAAAAGCGATGCGGTCGTCATTGGGCAAAGCATTCATCTGATAACCTACGAATAACAAATCGCCGGGATTGAATGTAGTTTGTGTAGCGCTCGTAGGAGTACCTTCGAGGGTCACATTGTCGAAGCGGTTATTGCCTACTTCGCCACCGCCGCCCAGCAGGAAGGTAACCCGTACTTTGAAGTTGGGATTGTTATCGGCTGCGGGGATAGCACTGAAATCAAAGGTTTGCAGGGTGGGATCGCCATTGTTTGGATTAATGGTTGTCAGTAAGGAATAATTACTGCCATCTACTGTATAGGCAATTTCCTGGATGCCGGCTCCTGAGCCAGACCTGCGGGTAGCATATTTAAGTACTACATCACTGTAACCTGTAGAGGGCAGGGAGAATATTAAAGAGGCGCCGATAGGGTTGTTGATCCGCAGGTGATTACCGGACGCATCGCCATTGCGGGCATTGAGATTCTGTATATTGAAATTTTGTCCTGTTCCGTTGAGGTAATCATTGGTACTGGTACCGCCAGTAATATAGGCCAGACCAGCTCCGCCTGCGGTATAGGAAGGTGCTAAGTGATTGGCTTCGGTATCAAATACATTAAAATTCCAGTAATGAATGAGTGCCTGAGCGCTTACACGGCCAGTTACACCCAAAAGAAAACAAGCAACAATAAGTAATGTTTTTCTCATACTCTTCCTGGTTTTGTTAGGCTGATTATTTGTGTTTGAAAAATGTGGGTGCGATTCAATTTGTGGGCAGAGAGGAAGCGGGGGCAAACATATATCAGTTTTACAACCGGGGGTCAGCCAGGCAAACAATTAAACTAAAGTTAATATAGGAGTAACATGCCGGGAGATTGGGATCAGGCCTAAATGGTGAAGAGGCCATCCGTTTTATACGGATGGCCTCTTTGATCACCTGCTATTATCTAAAACTGATGCCTATTCTTTCTGGAACTTAATGGTCTTGGTTCCGTCGATGAGCCCTGGCTGTAGAAGGTATAGTCCCTTTGACAGGTTGCCCAGGTTGAGGTTTGCCGATTGTTGACCAGCGGCTAATTTTTGGGTTCTATGCACCAGCTGGAAACGGAACACCATGAAAAGGAGATAATACAGCAGTTGCCCCGCCCTAGTTTCCAGGCAGCAGCTATTCTGACCGCAGGCTTTTGACCGGATTCATCAGTGCAGCCTTGATAGCCTGAAAGCTTACAGTGAGCACGGTGAGCACAATGGCGCCGGCGCCGGTGGCTGCAAAGATCCACCAGGAAAGCGAAGTACGGTATTCATAATTCCGCAGCCAGCTGCTCATAAAGTAATAAGCAATGGGCATGGCGATCAACAAGGATATGGCTACCAAAACGACAAACTCTTTGGAAAGCAATTTCCATACATTGTAAATAGTAGCGCCCAGCACTTTACGTACACCAATTTCCTTGGTACGTTTTTCAGCAACAAAAGAGGCAAGGCCAAACAGTCCCAGGCAGGAAATAAATATCGCGAGTACAGCAAAAAAAGTAGCCAGTTTACCTATACGCTCCTCATCACCAAACTTTTTGGCATATTGGTCATCGACGAAGGTATAATTGAAAGGACTGCCCGGATTGTGTGTTTTGAATACCGGGGTTATTTTTGCCAATGCCTCACGGGTGCTCATCCAGGGAGCGAGCTTTATGGTGATCGTAGTTATACCCCTTCCGAGACGAAAGAAAGTAGGTTGAACCGGAGCAAAAGGCGATTCGCGGAGAATATCTTTCACGATACCAATGATCTTGTAATCTTTACCATTGCTCTTTACAAACGCTCCCAAGGGAGTTTTATAGGCAATCAGCTTCACCGCTGCTTCATTGAGGATGATACCTGTGGAGTCGGTGGCATATGCCCGGGAGAAATCCCTGCCCTGCGCAATATCCCACCCTACTGTTTTACCATACTCAAATGTTACAATATTAGCCATCACCAGGGGTGAAGAGCCCTCTTTCTTACCCTGCCACCAAAAATCAGTAGTCCCGCCATCCTGCCTGGTTATAGGACAGGAAGCAGCAGCCACCTCATAAACAGCGCCCGATTGAAGCAGGTCGCTCCTCAGGGGAGTCAGGTTCTTTCGCAGGTCGGCTGTATTGATGTTTACTTCAATGAGCCCGTTGCGGCTATAACCCACAGGCCTGTTCTTGGCGTATTGTACCTGGCGAAATACGATGATGGTGCCAATGATGAGAATAACGGAAACAGTAAACTGAAAAACAACCAGCACTTTCCGGGGTACGGTAGCAAAACGTCCTGGCCTGAATACGCCTTTCAACACCTTTACAGGTTTAAAAGAGGATAGATAGAAAGCGGGATAACTACCAGCAACCAGGCCTGTAAGCAGGCTAAAAACAACAAGGATCAACCAGAACAAAGGCTGCTTCCATAATATATGCATCTGTTTGCCGGCCACTTCATTGAAGAAAGGCAGGATCAGCTGTACGAGCAATAAAGACAATAAAAAGGCCACCAGCACTACCAGCATAGACTCGCTCATGAATTGCAGCACGAGTTGCTTACGTGCCGACCCAATGGCTTTACGGATGCCTACTTCGCGGGCTCTTTTCTCAGACCGGGCTGTGCTGAGGTTCATAAAGTTGATACAGGCCAGCAGGAGCACAAAAACACCGATCATACCAAAGAGCCAAACAAAAGTAATGGCGCCGCCCACATTCACACCATTCTGAAAATCGGAATACAAATGCCATTTGCTCATCGGATGCAGGAAAAATTCAGGATGGTAGGCAGGTGGATCTTCCATCTTGTTCCTGATGTCTTTGATCTTGGCCGATACGGCTCCAAAATCGGCGCCTGCTTTCAGCTGCGCAAAAAGCTGGAAAGAATTATTGTCCCAATCTTCCGCTCCGTTTTTGGCATTATTGTCGGTAGACACAAACAGCTTCCAGGACGCCAGAAAAAGCACCCCTTTAAAATTACTGTTGCCTGGGAAATCTTCATATACACCGGTTACCTTTACGGTTTGCTTATTGTTAATGGTAATGATCCTGTTGACCGGATCTTCCTTGCCAAATATGCTGCCTGCCAGCGACCGGGAAAGCAGGATAGCATTGATATCTTTCAGACCACTACGAGTGCCAGCCAGCATCTGCAGGGACATCATTTCTGTAAAATCTGGTTCCACATAATTGCCCAGCTTGGAAAACTGCTCATTGCCCGAAGCCAACACGACTTCCTGGGTTTGGGACGACAGGCTCACATGGGCAAAATCGGGGTATTTGGTGCGTAGTTCCTCCCCCAGCGGTACAGGCATTACATCATAAGCGGATTTATCTCCATCGCCAAACTTTACAAACTGCCATACCTTGGCAATACGGTTGTAATGATCGAAGGACTTATTGTAGGAAAGTTCATCAAATATCCAAAGGCCGATGAGGATGGCCACTCCCAACCCGGTAGCCAGACCGGCTATATTGATAAAGGAAGAAATTTTGTTCCGGAAGAGGTTGCGCTGCGCAATTTTGAAATAGCTCTTAAGCATGGCTGGAAGGTTTTGGTATGCAAAAACCTACCATAAAAATGCCAAATTGCCACGTTCTTCTTAATCAGTCATTTATATCATGATAAATACTTTAACTGTCCGGTTTTGATACGTAGGCTGTACGCTTGCACAGGTGGTGAGAAACAAATGTCAGGCTGACAGCCAAATTCATTTAGGGAAGTTTCAGGGTAGCGATTACGGGCAAGTGATCGGAAGCATATTGTTCGTCTATAACAGTATGGGAAAGTACGGTAAAGCTGTTGGATGGTTTATAAGCGATGAAGTCAATGGTTTTGGTGGGATTGACCTGAGGTATGGTAAATCCACAATTTTGTATGCAGGTGCGGGTGAAATGCTGATCGAGTGTATTGATCACGGCGCCCCCGGCTGCTGCATTCAGGTCGCCGGCCAGGATAACAGGGTTGGTTTCCTGTTGCAGGATGCCGGTGATCGCATTGATCTGCAATACGCGGTTAGTATCATTGCGCTGCGCATCGAGGTGGGTACAGGCAAGGATGATCTTTTTACCATTTACCTCTATGCTGGCAAGGGCCAGTACACGTGGCTCCCCATTGGTACCTGCTGCGGTAGGCAATTTGTGGGTAGTGCCGCCTGTTAAGGAATAGCGCGACAGGATGGCTACCCCATAATCGCCACCATCATGGTCGATGGCTTTGGCAAAATAGAAGTTCATTTTTGTTTTTTCGGCCAGTACCACAGCCTCATTCAACCCGGAGCGCCTGGTATTGACATCCACTTCCTGCAGCGCTACCACATCGGGCTGGTGCTTATTGATCACAGCAGCAATAGCGTCTATATCGATATAATTGGCTTTGGAAGGCGGATTGGCATGATGGATATTGTAGCTCATGATGGTAAGCTCCTGTTTGTTGCGGGATTGACCCGTATTTTTCTGCACTCCACAAGAGGTCAGTAAAAGCAAGGACAGGTAGAGCAGGTTACGAATAGACATGGTGATTGGTTTATGATGACACAAATGCTGATCCGCCTTTTAAAGACGACCGACCATTTTGTGTTTAGTACACAATATTAGATATTGTTTTCTATGCTTGATCAGGTGATACGTTAACAAAAAATATTTTTGTGGTGTACCGGTCTCGCTGCGCTCAATTTTAACTCCTGCACCTGCATTAAATGCATTAAATTTATACCTGCCACGCACAACGATGCAACACATTTGCACATATCATTTTTCTCCTCTCCGGTCTGCCAACTACCTGGAGCATCGCTCCTGCTCCGGAAGACAGGGTAAGGTATGTGGTAGGCGATCCCAAAACATCCCGTGGCACCGTTACTTCAGTAGCTATAACTTAATAAGATCATGAAATATCCTGCGCCGTACGTACCAGTAGTTCTACTGGTATTTTTTTTTATTTCGCGTAGTTATGCGCAACCATCGCGCATACCGGCATCTTTGATCCAGCATCTCCGGCAACAATGCAGTCTTTGCATTAAAAAGCCGGCAGATACGGCATTGCTGGTAACGGGCAAGCCAGACCAATATGGGGTTCATTTTCATAACAGCCTGGTGGCCCTACAGCAGAATTACCTGGATGAAGCCTATACCTATAGCTTACAAACCATTGCCGCCCTGGAAAACAAAAAAGATACAGCCCTGGTACAGTATGCTTATTTTATCAAAGCCAAAGTGCTTCATTACAAACACCTGTACCAGGAATCGATCGCACAATACCAACTGCTGCTGGAAAAACATGCGCGCGACGCTGCGATCATTTCGCAGATCTATTCGAATATGGGGGAAGCCTGGCTGGAGCAGGAACAGTATGAAAAAGCATTGCAATGGCTTGCCAGTTGGGAACAGTTGTTCCTTTCGGGGGCCGACTTTGTGAGTACAAAAAACTATTACCACAACAAGGCCCTATGCCTGTTCCATTTGGAAAAGTACCCTGAATCGGAGGCACTTTTCCTGAAGAATATCGAACTGGAAAAACAAAACAAGGATTCTTTAGGGCTGGCTATTTCCTATATGAACCTGGCCAACCAATATTACAATCAGTACCTCGACAGCAAAGCCATTCCGTATTTCAAGCTATCCTTGTTGTGCGCTAAGAGTGCGGGCGACCTGAGTATATTAAAGAGTGCCTACCTAAATGCAGCGGTAGTAGATGAGAACCGGAAACTGTATCCTTCGGCACTGGCATACCGGAAGCAGTATGAGCTGTTGCAGGACAGCAGTTGGAACCGCGACCAGGTATGGAAGCTGGCGGCCCAGGAACGTAAGTTCTCCTCTCAGCTCAATGAAAACAAGATCACCCTGTTGCAACAGGAGGCCGATCTCAGGGATGCAGCATTGCAGGTTAGGAGCCGGGAAAGAAATACTTTGCTGATCGCAGCCATCGCTTTCCTGCTTTTAGCGGTCTTTGTGTATTATGCCTACTGGGTAAAGGTGAGAACCAGCCGTATCATCACGCAACAAAAGGAAGAACTTGGCATGCTGAATACGATGAAAGACCGCCTGTTTTCTATTGTGACGCATGACCTGCGTTCGCCCGTGCATGCGATCAAAACCAATATAGCCGGTATTCAATCAGCGCTATCTGATCACAATGCGCATGAAGTACAATTACTGACAGACCGCGTAGCGCGTACCGCCACCAATACCTGGAGCCTGCTGGACAATATGCTGCACTGGGCATTGGGGCATACCAACCAGCTGTTCTTCAGGCCCGAAAAGCTACACCTGGCTACGATCATCAACCAGGTCGCTCACGACTATCTTCCATTGGCTCATGCCAAAGACATTAGCCTGGATAAGAGTATACCTGCCGCTATCTTTATCCTGGCTGACCTTACTTCTACCAAGATCATTTTACGCAACCTGCTCGACAATGCGATCAAATACACACACCAACAAGGCGCTATTACTATTGGTGCTGCCATTACGGAGCAACAATGTTGTATACAGGTAAAGGATACGGGTATTGGAATGGATGAAGCGGTTTTGCAGGCAGTAGCCAACAAGGAATGGCAAAGGATAAGAGAGGATACACAGGGCAACTGCAGTACGGGATTTGGCCTCGAACTTTGCAAGATGATGGTGGAGCGAAACCAGGGCAGTTTTACGATCATGAGTAATAAAAAAACCGGAACAACGGTACTGGTTTGTTTTCCTTTAGCATTAAAAACTACATAATGGAAGCATTAAAGATACTGGTCATTGAAGACAATGAAGCAGATGCACAAAAGGCAATCGCGTTGCTGGAAAAATGTGGCTATGTACTATGCGGTGTGGCGGCCAATCTGACGGAGGAATTGCAATATGCCATTGAAGTGGCTGTAGAAAAGTTTGCCAGGGAAGCAGATGGCTATTTTGCCATGGCTACAGAACCGGCTTCGGTGCTATTGCAGGATGTTTTTTTGTAAAGGGGGGTAATATGCTGGTCAAGATCATGGCGGCTGAGATCAGGTTCATTGAAGTGGATGGCAAGTATTGCAAACTGGCCTATGGCACTGATAAATTTGTGATCCAGCGATCACTGAAACAATTGCAGGACCAACTGCCTGTTAAAACCTTCCTGCGTACACACCGTAATTGTATGGTAAATGTAAAAGAAATAGCCAGGATCAACCTGCAGGACCATGAGATCATATTGCAAGATGGCAGTGCACTGCCTTTTAGTCGCCGGTATATGGACGACGTGATGCAGGCGTTTAGTGTACTGAAGTAACAGATCGACGATGAATTGTACAACAGAAGGAGGTAAATAGCCATTGACTTGCCTGGCTTGCCGGGATAGTTTTGTGATAAATTATCACTTCATGAAACAACCCAACAAGCTTTTACTTTTTACCCTCTCCGTCCTATTATACCGACCACTTTTATGAAACATTTCCTGTTATTCCTGCTTGTACAATATTCGCTGAGTATTTATGGTCAAACCATACCAGCTTTTAAACCGCTCCGGTATGACGAAGATTATTCCCTCCTTAAAAAGGATACTGCCCCCGGTTGGTATCAGCAGTTAAAATATACACTCATTGGCAAAGGGAATAGTTATATCAGCTTTGGTGGAGAAGCCAGGTTCCAATATTTCCGTTTTACCAATGAGGGATGGGGCGAAGAACCCAGGGATAAAGATGGCTATATATTGGCCCGCTACCTGGCTCATGCAGACCTTCATGCCGGTAAATTTTTCAGGGCTTTTGTACAATTACAAAGCAGCCTGGCCAATGGCAAGGCCGGCACCAGTCCGGTTGATGAAAACCCACTGGAAGTACACCAGGCTTTTGCAGATGTAGCCCTTCTCCACACCCCAAAGAACCGGCTGACGCTGCGCGCAGGCAGACAGGAATTTTTGTATGGTATACAAAGGATATTGTCTGTGCGTGACGGGCCCAACAATCGTCATTCCTTTGATGGCGTTAAGCTATTGTATGCCGCCGGCAATTACAAACTCGATGTCTTTTACAGCCACTATGTGGCAGCGAAAAAAGGAATTTTCAATGATGGGTTCAATAATCATGTGAAGATGTATGGCGCTTATTTTACGCGCAACAAATTACCGTTCCTACAGAATATTGATCTTTATTATATTGGATTCTGGAGAGATAAAGCATTATATGACGAAGGGGTGGGCAAAGAGCATCGCCATTCCATAGGCAGTCATATCTGGGGCAATATGGGCAACTGGCGCTATGATGTGGAAGGGCTCTATCAGTTTGGGAAGTGGAGCACGAGTACTATTTCGGCCTGGACTGCTTCGTTGAATTCAAGTTACAAGTTTACCGGCATCCGATTCAGTCCGGAGATAGGATTAAAGACGGAGTTGATCAGCGGCGACCGTCAATACAATGATAATCGCTTAAATACTTTCTATCCACTCTTCCCCAGGGGTGCGTATTTTGGATTGGCAGCCTTGATAGGACCTGCCAACCTGTTTGACATTCATCCCTCCCTGGCCATATCCCTTACCCGCAAACTCACCTGGAATATTGACCATGATGTATTTTGGCGATTCAGCTCCAACGATGGGCTCTATGGTCCCAATGCTGCATTGATCTATTCCGGTAAGAATATTACTGATAAGCATATTGGCAAGCAGCTGGCTACTGATTTTGTATACATGCCTAACCCCTTTTTATATTTCAGGGCAGAGTTTACCTGGTTCAACAGCGGTAGCTTCCTGCAGCAGGCCGGCCCCGGAAAGGACATCATCTTTACAGGTGTTACTACACAGGTGAAGTTCTAAGTGGGTAGCCCCAAAAAGAGCACAATACACCTTTTCGATGCTGAGAGACTAAGATCTATCCCGCACTTGTTGCATGAGGGCTGCCAGTAACCTGGCGGTACTATCGTCCTTCTTATTGAGTTCGTCGAGAATTAGCTGGAAGTTTTTATCGTCCCTGTTTTGACTGAGTTTGTAAGCCGCCTCTATCTGGTCTATCTGTATCTCAAAAGCCACCAGCCCTTTTAATTGGCGCTGTACATCCGGCGGCATGGTATCCAATGAAACCGGATTTTCAGACTCCTGCTCATATTTATCAACCAGTCTTCTTACAGATTCCCATGTTTTTGCTTCATCGGCCAGGGATATCCTGCCAGTTACCTGCACACTTACATAATTCCAGGTGGGCGCATTGGGATGATCGTACCAGGAAGAAGAAATATAATGATGCAGGGGCGACATATAGATCACAAGCACTTCCGGAAATTGCTCAAAGAGTTTCCATTGGGGATTGGCCCTCGAAAGATGGCCCCACAAAACCTTCTCCCCTTTATCATTGACTTCCAGCTCAACCGGAATATGAGTGGCGACCGGATATTTACTCCCTTGTGAAACGATGGTAGCAAAACTATTTTCCCGGATGAACTGCTCTACTATTTCCTGATCATTTACTTTGTAATAACCGGGTATGTGCATGGCTAATGGTTGAGGCGCAAAGGTAAGAATTAGAATACAGAATACAGGAGACAGCATACGGAAGCTTTTGCACGGCAGCCGATCGACTACCACTTGTATTTCTTCTGTATCCTGTATTCTATATGCTGTATTCTATGTCCTCCCCTACTTCACAAACCTTTTCGTAACAGACTTTCCTTCTTTGATAAAGATCAAGGTATAGGTGCCGGAAGCCAATCTTGATACATCTATTCGATTGGAAACCGGTTTTGCATTCAATACCTGGCGTCCTGAAATATCGTACACGCTCACCATGCCGCCCGACAGATTTTCTGCCGACACGATGTACAATTCATTGCGAACGGGATTAGGATAGATCTCCAGGCCTTTTACTGTAGTAGCGACATCATCTGTTGCAGCGCGTATGGTTGCGGTGGTGGGCGCCTGTACGTTGACGGTTACTGTAGAAGCTACTATCACTGAAGTGGCTTTGTCATTCCAGCCATCATTGACGAGGCAATCATCATCAGCTGTTTTCAGGAGTGTGGCGCCTGTGAAATTATCATCCCAATACAAGGTTACTTTGTATCCGCTTTGCACCCTGAGGGAGGATATATCATCATTAAGAATGCCTTTTGCCTGTAATTGGGCCAGGGTATAACTGCCCGGCAGCAGGGGCACGGCATAGCCGCCATAACTGCAATCTTTATACACCGTAACTGCCCCATTGGGATAGGTGAAAGGAAAATCAATACGCGCCTGGTTGAACTGTGTTTCATAGCTAGCAGGCCAGCCAAAGGCGGTGGTTGCCAACGGCTTCAGGTTGACCCCTGCTGCGCCGCTCCAGAAGTGGATAAACTCACCCCAGTTCATACTGCGGCTGTATTGACTGCCGCTTTTGGGAAAGTATTGAGACAGTAAGGTAAAATACCGGTTCAGGGTTTGTGTACCCCCATAAGCATTGTAAATGGGGTAAAACCAATCGCGGAACCAATAGGTATTGGCCCGGGGAAAGCTGCTGGTGCCATTGATCATGAGGTTGTACCAGCGGGTTACATCACTGGTGCGTCCCAGTCCGCGGTATACATCATAAATAAATATCTCCGCCCATTTGCTATCGCCCCAGATGCCAAATGCCGGCGAATTCTTGATCCCTTTACTGGCGCCTTCCACAATATGCGCCACTTCATGGGTGGTAATATCCAGGTCGTTGCCCGCGCCGCTGGTCCAGGGGCCCGGGCCTACATCAATCACATTGCGGTTGTCGTGGCTGGCATCAAAATACGTGGAGGGATGCCCGCCACTGTATTTATTGGTATGGTATATGGCAAACAAATGAGGATCGCTGCCAAAAGCGCCGTATACCGATTTGGTATAGCGCCAAACATCACCTACAAACGAATAGGGCCAGGTAACGGAAGCGCTTACATCGTTATCATAATACATAGCCACGTCGTTATCGTAAAACTTCCTGTTGAGCAACTGGTTGTGTTCAAACCAATGCTCCTGCCAGGTAGCCGGAGGCGTTTGTGCGACGATGGTACTGGTCAATACAAGGAATAGGAGAAAAAAGAAAACATGTTTCATGATGGGAAGGTTGAATGGTGAATAATGTAGGTATGACAATCGAATGAAGCACTACAATTAGTGGAAGAGAAAGAATTTAGAATACAGAATCCAGAATTCAGAAGAAATACAGGATAGGGATTCTATATAGGAAATCAACACCCGGAATATAAAAGCCAGAATCCAGAAGCTATGCGTATTATTCCGCGCAAAAGCTTCTGGATTCTGTATTCTGTCTCCTGTATTCTTGTATTCCTACTTCACAAACTGTTTCGTAACCACATTACCCTTCTTTGTATAGATCAATGTGTATATTCCCGGCGCCAGGGAAGATACATCCACCTTGTAGGTAGCAGCCCTGGGCGCCAATACCTGCCGCCCGGCAATATCCATTATGCGGATGGAGCCACCGGTAATGTCTTCTCCTGCCATGATATTTAACTGGTGCTGTACCGGGTTGGGATAGATCACCCACTTGCCAGCCACCGTTTCCTCAACGGCCACCCTGGCTTCCGGATTAGCACCTTGTGTTACCAGGCGGGCAGCAGATGGTCTCGTTATTTTGATCCAGTTGAGGTTCCATCCACCGGCCTGGGCAAACACGCCCACATTATAGGTTCCGGCATTCACATACACATTGTGCGTAATGGTGGTCCAGGTTTGCCAACCGCCGGTAGATGGTACGGCCAGTGCACCCAGCTGTATGGAACCCGCATTGAGGTCGAGCGATAAAGTACCGCCACCGCTCAGGCTAGCTACGCGGTATTCCACTTTATACGTGCCGCTTACGGGGAAATTGATATTGTAAAATGCCATCCAATCGTTGGCATCTATCCAACCAACGTTCTGTCCGCCCCCTGCATCGGTACAGGCTTCGGTTTGTACGCCCAACATGGTATTGAAACTCTCGGCCTGGATGGTGATGGTATTACCACCGCCACCGGTTCTTTGTACCACCACTTCATTGATGGCCGACAAAAGGGAATTGGCCCCGGTAGCATCATTCGAAAGTTCCCACATCATAATGCCATTGCCCTGGTCAAATGCCAGGTTGGTCTTGCTCTTGATGGTGGCGATGCCATTATAGCCCACACCACTGAAAACATCGGCATTGGGATTGGCGCCCCGGGCCACCAGGGCAGCAAAAGACTCCCAACTGGGACGACCATAGAACGGTACCCCTAATACGACTTTGGATGCCGGCAATCCCCTGCCCTTCCAGTAATTGATGGATTGGGTGGCATAACTGTAGGTGGAATGATCAAAGTTGTTGGCATCATAGGCCATCAGGTTGAGGAAATCAACATAACCAAATACGCTATTCAGAATGCTGGCGCCGTTAATGGCCACTACGGCAGCAGTAAGCAGCTTACCCCGGTTGTGCATCTCGGTAGACAACTGCTGCATCAAAGCTGCGTAATTATTGGCAGACGCACCATTATCAGGATATTCCCAGTCAATATCAATGCCATCCAGGTTGTACTGGTTTACAAAATTGATCAGGTTGTTCACGAAAGCATTACGCCAGCCAGCATTGCCAGCGAGGCTTTCAAAAGCACCATCATCGCCATTGTTCCAGCCACCTACAGCAATGAGTACTTTCTTTCCATTGTTATGCGCCAGGGTTACCAGGCTTTGCAGCTTGGATGGGTTCTCGATGGCCTGCAATCCACCAGTAGAAGTAGGCAATAAAAAAGCATAGTTAATGTGTGTGAGCTTACTGTATTGAATAGAATTGACACTGCCTGCCCAGGAAGGCATATAGCCTACCACTCTAAATTGGGCGAAAGAACATTGAACACTCAGGAACAAAAGGATAAAACAGATAGTTGACTTCTTCATGTTATGGTTTTTAAATGAGAGAATACGGAATCCTGGAATTCAGTTGAAGCAAAGGGGTGTCAGTCCCGATAGTGATCAGGACTGTCGAAGCCGTTCAGTGAAGCGTTTCGACAGCGTTTATCCCGCTCCGCGGGACTCGGTGTGACAGCCTACTTCAACAACTTTGATACAGGACTTAGCAATTCACTTATTTAACAAATCTGCGCGTGATCGTTTTACCTTCTTTTGTAAACAATAAGGTATACATTCCGGGAGCCAACCTGGCCACATTGACACGGTTGGTGTGCTGGGTAACGATCAAAACCTGACGGCCCATCATATCATATATGCGAAGCAATCCTCCGGAAAGCTGCCCGCTTGTAGTGATCCTTAGTTCATCCTGCACAGGGTTAGGGAAAATATCAAAGCCTGTTGTCTCAACAACAGCTTTCTGCTCCTCATTGCCGGTAGTACCGGAAGCGATGCGGGCAGCGCCCTGTTTGGTAATGCGTATCCAGTTAAGATTCCACCCTGCAGCCTGTGCGAAGACACCTACATTATAAGTACCTGCATTGACATTCACCGTATGGGAAATGGTGGTCCAGTTTTGCCAACCTCCTGTAGAGGGCACATTCAGTGCGCCCAATTGGATAGCGCCGGCATTGAGGTCAAGCGACAAACGGCCCCCACCACTCTGGCTGGCCACCCGGTATTCTACGAGGTAGCTGCCCGATGTGGGGAAATTGATATTGTTATAGGCCATCCAGTCATTGGCGTCAATGTAACCTACATTCTGTCCGCCACCTGCATCGGTACAGGTTTCTGTTTGCACCCCCAGCATGGTGCTATAGCTCTCAGCCTGTATGGTTACACTGTTGGGTGGTGTGCCGCCTTGCTGGTATACCCGTACATAATCGATATACATATTGGCTGGCAGGGCGCCATTATTGACGGTGAAACCCGGCCAGTTGCCGCCGATTGCCATGTTGAGGATCAGGAAGAAATTGTTGTGAAACTCATTGGTACCATTGACGCTGTTCAGGATACTGGCTTCGTGAAACTGAACACCGTCTACAAACCATTTGATAGAGGAGGCAGTCCATTCAATAGCATACACGTGAAAGGCGGTTACACCTACTGCCGTATTGCCACCATAAGAGGCATACTGCCCGTTAGCGCCCTGCCAGTGGATGGTGCCGTAAGTCCTGCTCTCTGCATTCACATGCTCCATCACATCTATTTCTCCGCAGGCGGGCCAACCTGCCGTTCCTATATTATCGCCCAGCATCCAGAAAGCGGGCCATACGCCCTGGAAGGCAGGCATGGCTATACGGGCTTCCACCCTCCCGTACTTCCAGGATTTACGACCCTGCGTTTTCAGGCGTGCTGAGGTGTAATTCATTCCACCAAAACTTTCATTGCGGGCTGTGATCACCAGCTGGCCGTTTTGTACGATAGCATTCTGGCTTCGGTAATATTGTAATTCATTGTTTCCCCAGCCTCCAGAGCCGGTACCGGTTTCAAATACCCAGTCGGGCCCGATGCCGTTGGTGAATTCATCCTGCCAAACCAACTGCCAGCTTTGCGCTGTGGCCTGATAACGGATACAAAAAATGGGAACGAGTAAGATTACAAGTTGTGTAACTCTTTTCATAAGCAAGGTTTTAAAGTTAATAGAATAAAATAGCAGACTACCAAGTTACGAATTCTGACTATTAGTTCCCGTTAGTAAGACGTTTGTAATGGCATTTTGTAGGTTTTTTTATGCACATAGTAGATTTCCCAGTCGTGATTAGTAGTAGTCACAATTACAGGTTTGCATAACTGGTAGATGGTAGTGATCTTATGATGCAAACAGAAAAGATCGATTTACTACGTCATCTCTACTTCATCAGGCAAAAACCTACTTCACTGCTCCTCTTTTCACTACGTCACTACTTTGGCAAAACATTGTCGTCCAATCCAATTGGCACCTTAACAGGGCTACAATCGCCATTAGCCCATATTCACGTATCTTTGAAAAGGAAACAACGACAAAATCAAGCATACATCTCAAATTGCGTTTTCATGAAGCATTTATTCAAGGCCTTTATTCTCCTGTTTATGTCCGGCACAGCCGCCGCACAAAACAAGACCACCGTTGCTGCTGCAGCATTTGAAAAAGGTTTGCAGGCCAAGGGTGTTCAGCTACTCGATGTAAGAAGACCCGAAGAATTCAAGGAAGGCCATATCAAAGGAGCCATACTGGCCAACTGGCAGGATGAAAAGCAGTTTCAGGAGCAGGCTGCCAAATTAGACAAGAGCAAACCAGTATATGTGTATTGTCTGGCCGGCATCCGCGGCGACAAAGCAGCCAGCTGGCTCGTTAAAAATGGTTTTACCAGTGTGGTGAACCTGGAAGATGGAATTAAGGCATGGAAAGAGGCAGGCAAACCAACAATAGCGGAGCACTGATTGATCTATGACTGCTTTCATTAATTTCCTGCTGTCATTTACTTTCAGCTTTACAGGATCACTGGCTCCCGGAACGGTAAACCTCAGTTCCCTGCAACTCGGCCTTGACAACAAGGCTTACCTGGCCTGGCGTTTTGCGCTGGCCGCCGCCATTATGGAATACATTTATGCATTCCTGGCTGTTACTTTTGAGAAGCTCATTACCTCCTCTCCTGTCATTGTTCAAAATTTCCACCTCATTGCCGCCATTGTGATGCTCACGCTGGGCATATTGAATATCCGGTCGGCATCCAAACCCACCAATCTCTCTGTACGGCTTCAAAACAGCGGCTTCAGGCGCGGGCTGGTACTTGGTATCCTCAATCCGTTGGCCATGCCTTACTGGATCGGGATGGTCGCCTATCTCAAAAGCCAGCACTGGATCGATCTGGGCACTCCATTACAACTTCACAGTTTTTTAATAGGCGTTTCTGCCGGCGTATTTACTTTATTGGTCCTGGTAGCCTACCTTGCAAGTAGGGTGATAAGGTTATTGCGGGAAAACCAGCTGATCCGGAAGATTCCGGGCTACCTGATGCTGATACTGGGTATTTATGCCCTGATCCGGTATATCGTAATGCTTTTGTTCCCTGCTACATAATATCTTTGGAACATGGAAAAGCGGGATTTCGACGCCATCGTTGTAGGATCTGGACCTAATGGCTTATCGGCTGCCATCACCCTGCAGCAGCAAGGATTATCGGTATTGATACTGGAAGCCAGGGATACCATTGGCGGCGGTATGCGTACGGCACAGCTTACCATGCCCGGCTTTCATCATGATGTATGTTCGGCCATTCTCCCCATGGCTGCTACCTCTCCTTTCTTTGCCACCCTTCCCCTGGAACAATACGGACTGGAATATATTTATCCTGAAGTGGCGGCCGCCCATCCATTTGATGATGGCAGTGCCGCTGTATTAAAAAGGTCGGTACAGGAAACAGCCCAATTGCTGGGCGCCGATGCAGGCGCCTATCTTTCGTTGATGGAACCGGTATTGGAAGACTGGCCTTTTATAGCCAGCGATATCCTGGGCCCTTTTCATTTTCCGAAACATCCGCTGCGCATGGCACGCTTTGGATTGAAAGCCCTGCCAGCTGCCACTACGATCGCCAAAAGATTTACTACCCAAAAAGCGAAGGGCCTTTGGGGAGGCATGGCGGCCCATTCCATCCAGCCACTCACCAATTATGCAACATCGGCCATAGGACTTGTATTATCCGCTGCGGGCCATTTATACGGCTGGCCCGTTCCCAGGGGCGGCGCTCAAACATTGGCCAATGCATTGGCCCGGCATTTTGAATCACTGGGTGGGAAAATACAAACAGGCTTTACCGTCAGCAAGCTCCAGCAATTGCCTTCTGCACATGCTGTGCTGTTTGATGTAACGCCCAAACAACTGATGCAGATTGCAGGCGATCAGTTTTCATCGTTATACCAATGGCAGTTGAACCGTTATCGTTATGGCATGGGCGTCTTTAAAGTAGACTGGGCGCTGCAGTCTCCCATACCATTTACTGCAGCTGAATGCAGGCAAGCGGGCACTGTACACCTGGGCAATACTTTTAAAGAAATTGTTGCCGGTGAACAGAAGACTGCAAGCGGCGGGCATCCACAACGGCCTTTTGTATTGCTGGCACAGCAAAGTCTGTTTGATGACAGCCGGGCGCCCTCCGGAAAACATACAGCCTGGGCTTATTGCCATGTACCCAATGGCTCTACTGTGGATATGACTTCTATTATAGAAGAACAGGTGGAACGGTTTGCACCGGGTTTTAAACAAACCATTATGGCAAAACACACGTTCAACACAGTAACCTTACAGCAATACAATCCCAACTATATTGGCGGGGATATCAATGGCGGCATTATTGACCTCGGGCAATTATATACCCGGCCTGCCCTTCGCTTTTCGCCCTATAAAACATCCGCCAGGGGCCTGTACATCTGCTCTTCTGCCACCCCTCCCGGCGGTGGTGTACATGGCATGTGCGGACACCATGCCGCCCGCCAGGCGCTCAAAGACGTATTTAAAATAAGCTAATACACCTTCCATAATTCATTGACAGTCATTAGCTAATCAAGCATCTACCTCTCCCATCCTAAGCTACGTCCCGGCAAAACTTAACATTGCGGACAGAACCCTTCTATTATCTTTATGTTATCTAAATATTATCATTTCGTAAATTGTAGTAAAACACATCATGATGTCCACAAGTAAGACAACAGAAACTAAAAGCGCCCCTTCAAAGAAGTCAACCCGTAAAGAGATCGGTCAGAAACTGGCTAATGCCCTGAATGGCCTGAAGGATACTTTAGGAGAAAAGAAGTTTGAGCGTCGTATTAAGAAAGCAGCCAAGCTGTTGACTGCCGGTATCAAAACAAAGCCAGTAAAGAAGGAGAAAAAAGGAAAAGGAAAGACTAAAACCAACAAGAGCAATAAGACTGCTAAAGCGGTAGCGTCAAAAGCAGTGGCAGAATAAGCGGCCTATTCAGCCGTTATCAATTCCACGGGGCAGGCTGCTTTTTCAACTAACTCATCTGTATCAAAAGGCAGGCCTGCCGCTCCCTCCCTAACATTACCACCCGCATCAACGAAGATCTGATCTACTTTTCCGGCAATAGCCAATAAGGCATCAACGGAAGTTTTGTCACTTACCTGTATAGTACAATCTATACCGGCAGCTTGTGCTTTGTGCTGTACGAGCTTTGTTTTCCCCTGTAATAGCTGGTCGTCATCCCGACGGGCATCAGCCGAATCGGAAAGTGCCTCGGCTGCATCAATATCACTGGGAAAAACATAATCGTCCTCTATGGGTTGCTCCTTTAAGAACAAGACCTTTAGGGTTGCTTTGTGTTCCTTTGCCCATGCAATGGCACGGTCGAGGGCAGTATAGGAAAAGGTAAGACCGTTGAAAATAATCAATATGGAAGGCATATACTCAGGTTTTGTAGTAATTGGTTATTCCTGATACTACAGCAAACAAGCGGCCAGGCGGTCCTAAAAACAACAATAAAGCCGATTTATACAAGTCTCTGTTAACCCAAAGGTAATATTGCACCTCACAAGAAAAGCCGAATGAAATGCTATTTCATTCGGCTTTATTTTTCCCGGTCGCATCAGCACACTGCAATCATATTGCAGTGTTGGTTTCTACCTTCAGATGCTAAAACTATTATCACAATGAGAAAAATGAAACCCATCTTTTTATCCATCGCCGTTGTATTGGTTGTGGGTGCAGCCCTCGCAACCAATGGCAAACGCACTTGTCCTCAGCCAGAGTATTACAAAGTTGGCAACAATTACTTTCCTGCAGGTGGCCTTGAAGGAATAGATTACTCCTGTGAGAATGCATCTGGAAGCGTCTGCACCTACTATTTTGATAAGTCATCGGGCCAATACCGTCAATGCAGACGGGGTAAATATGTTCCAATTCCGTAGATCGTCCAAACAGCTATTACCATCAATCACCAAAACAATTATCACATGAGAAGAATCAGGATCATCATGCTGTCCATCGCCGTTGTAGTGGCTGTGGGTGGCGCAATGGCAACCAATTCAAAAGCGCCTTGCAGCAGCTTGCCACAATTCTATAAAAGTGGCAACAACTTCTATCCTGCCGGCATAGAAGGGTTTGATTATGTATGTGAGTTTGGCCATTTTAGTACCTGTACGTATTATTATGATTCCGTTAGTGCAACGTATAAACCTTGCAAGTCGGGAAAGATCTTGTGGCTGAGGTAGTAACTTTAGTCATTCCTGCCGGTCTTGCACCCTCACGTGGCGGCAAGACCGGTCTTTATTTGCTTTCTCATCGGTTGTTTTTTCCAATACGTCAAACTCCGCCACAACCATTCAAAGGGGCCGAAGTTGAAATACCGCAGCCACCAATGGCTCCAGATGATCTGCACCACCCACACCGCCAATACAAAATAGTACACTTCTGCCCTTTGTAGTTTTCCATACATGCCAAAGCCAACGCCGTAGAAAAACACACCACACAAAATAGATTGGGTAAGGTAATTGGTGAAGGCCATTTGTCCTACGGGCCGCATCAGGGCAAACAACCATTTCACCCAACCGGATCTATACAGCAGCATGATCAACCCCAAAATACCGATAGAGCGGGCTGCACGGGACAATGTGTAGAGTTCGATCCATTCATTTTTGGCCAGTTCAAACCAATTGAAATTGTATTTGATCGATCCCCCCAGCCGGAGCCAGGAAAGCGTGAGGCCCACACCTAGTCCGGCAACCGTCATGATCCAATATACTTTGGCAGATGCCTGTCCGGTCAGCACACCCAGCTTAAACAAAGCCATCCCCAGGAACATGAATGACAACACATCCCACACATGGTAGTATAGAAACCTTACCAGGAAATTCATGTACTGGTCGCCGCGGTACTCATAAGCATCGGCAAAACTGCCCGTCGTTTTCCGGATAGATTTCTCCGCTCTTTTGAGTTTACTTTCGGGGGTGCTTCTTTCTTTGAAACCTTTCATAGCAGCAAGGTCTTCCTTTTGCTGTTCTGACAATTTGGTGTGGGTGGTATCGAGCGCAGCGATCCTTTCTCCTTTGGAAATAACGGACTTGTCTTTATACAGGTCGCGGGTTTCCCGGCCCAGCATCAGCAGGAAGCAGATACCGGCGCCGATCAACAGGTGCTTACCCGATAGCCTGCGGAAGGCAAACATGATCATACCCAGGCAGGCGTAATCAAATAAGATATCACCAAACCACAATAATATCCAGATATCGACCAATCCAAAGACCATGAGCCACAACTGGCGCCGGAAGAAGTAGTCGGCCGGCAAGGTGCCTTCCAGTTTTTTTTCGGCCCTGCTGGTAAATAAAATAATCCCCGCGCCAAAGAGCATGGAGAATATAGCCCGCTGAGTGCCTTCGGGTATCAGGTTGACAAAATACCATACCTGGTAATGGATGGTTCCCTTTTCATTCCAGACGGAAGGATCAAAACCAACAACAGAGGGAAGGCCAAAGCCGGGAATATTCATCAATAAGATACCGAGGATAGCGAAACCGCGAAGTGCGTCCATGATGCCAATACGTTCGGATTGGCTCACGGGAGCGGCCAATGGTGCAGCAGCAACAACAGTTGACATAAATAAGGTTTGGTTTAATGGCAATAAGGGAAAACCATTATGTGCATACGCACATAATGAGCAATTAAGATAATGCATTCTTTTGGGAAAAGAAACAAAATGGCATCCCCAAATCCGGGGATACAGGGGATGGATTATAGGGAGCGTATCACGCTACAGGGATTTCCCGCTGCAAAAACATCCGGAGGTATACTTTTCATTACCACACTGCCTGCGCCGATCACACTGCGGTCACCAATGGTAACACCCGGGCAAACCACCACACTACCGCCAATCCACACATCTTCGCCAATCACAATGGGTTTGGCATATTCCAGTCCGGAAGCCCTTTCCTGGTGGTTCATAGGATGCATGGCCGTATAGAGCTGTACATTGGGACCAAAGAGCGTTCTGCTTCCGATGGTTACGGTTGTTACATCCAGCACTATACAATTGAAGTTGAAGAATACTTTTTCGCCCATTTTTATATTGTAGCCATAATCACAATAGAAGGGAGGTTGCAGCCACAGGTCGGGTCCTGCATTGGGAAGTAGGCTTTTTACAACAGCAGCTCTTTCTTCCGGCTGGTCTTCCCGGCTATCGTTGAGCGCCTTGATCAACAACCTTGCTATTATTCTTTCTTCTGTGAGCTGTTTGTCCATCGCATCATACAGTTCACCGGCCAGCATCTTTTCCTTTTCGGTTTTCATGCGGTGAAGGTAGGAGGCTTATTGGAACGATCGCCTTACTTTTTTCACAAAACGTGACATGACCAGGCCAATGAGAAATCCAGCTAATAAACCACCGATATGAGCAGCATTATCGACACCGTGACCGAAAGCGCCCATCAGTAAATTATAACCAATAAAAACGACAGACACGATCAGGAAGATCCCCCTAAGCTCATGCTCTACCGCTTTTAAGATCATAAGTGCCAACATTAATCCATAAATGCCAAAGATAGCGCCGGATGCGCCTACACTTACCGTCACAGGATGCCACCACATGCTGGCACAGCTCGCCAATATACCCGACAATAGGTAAGCAAATAAGAATTTCCTATTCCCGAGTGCGGGCTCAAGCAATACACCGGCAAACATCAAACCTGCCATATTTGTCAACAGGTGAAAAGCCCCGCCGTGCAGGAAAATACTGGTGAGCAAACGCCAGTACTGCCCATTCGTGGTGGATGGCCTGAAGTTGCCGCCCCAATGCAAAAGGTCTATAGCCCTGAAGTCCATAACACCCAGACCACAAAATACCATGATGAGGTAAAGGATGATATTGATGTAAACAATAAGCGGGGTTGCCCAATAATCTTTACGGGGAATAAAAAGGGATAATAATGCTGAGCTATCATTATCGTTGTCACGATTGGGTACACCTGCGTCAAATTTTTCAGCTTTACCCCTCGATAAAGAAACAGTCAAAACAGGAATAAAGACCACTATACATCCAATAACGATTGCAATTAAGATCGCCCACAATTTTTTGTCGCCCCTGTTGGTATAGGCGCCGGATTCGGCTGTAAAAGCAATCACATCATGATCGACTGCAAAGTCCGAATTCCTAATGGTCTCATTAAATTGATCGTGCAGTTCCGAATTGCCTGTCTTTTCCAGGTAAGTAAAACGTGCAAAATTGGTCGTATCAATTTCCAACTGCGCCTTCTCCATAAATTCCTTGTATCGTTCTGTCTTTTTCTGCCCGCTCAGGTTATTGCTGATGGTCTTTGAGTATATTTTGCATAGCCAGTAGACAGGGTTACCCTTCGAGGTATCCGCTTCGCTGTCAAGAATAGGCATAGCCACATAAAGGGTAAAATTGAGGTTATTGTTATACCTCCCGCTTGTGGTTGTATTAAACCGTACACGCATGTGCGCTTTGTCAATGAAATACTGCTGCATGGTATAATACCGGGTGGAAGCTTTTTTATCAAACTGGCTGGTGTTTTCAAGCGCTGTTAACTTGCCTGTGGCAGTTTGCAGGTATTCCTGCGCAATGAAGGTCGGCGCCATAATGGCCATCCAGGTAAATAGATAAAAGGCAAAAAACCCCTTGTCTGTTTCAAACCTCAACAGTTTTATTCTGGGGCGAAGCCAGATAAGGATCGGCGCCCACGACAAAGCCATCGGAAGCCACAGGTTAACCACATTCTCTTTGAGGGAAAATAGCTCTAACTTAATGATCAGAAGCCAGTTGAGAAAGGTATAAACAAGGCCAAAGCCCAAAAGGATCAGAAGAAACGGAATATAGATCAGGCGAATCTTCGCCTTAAGCTCTTTCATAAATGCTGGTGGTTCGGATCAAAAAAAGGTCGAAAGTATTAAATATTTCGCATATGCATTATCCCAAATGCCCCACCCTGACCACTGCCGCCGTTTCCGCCCCATTTTCACCTAATTTTGCACCAAATTACCTGATTTGAGTGCTACTGTGTTTTTGCTGACGCCGCCTTTTACACAACTGAATACGCCCTACCCGGCCACCGCCTACCTGAAAGGATTCCTCAATACCCGGAATATCAGCTCCTTTCAGGCCGATCTGGGCATAGAGGTCACCGTGGCGCTGTTCAGCCGGCAGGGACTGCAGGAACTGTTCACCCGCATCAGCAATACACCCAATATTACCCTCACCGACAATGTAGCCCGCGTCATAGCTCTCCAGGACGATTATATCACCACCATCGACGATGTGATCCTCTTCCTCCAGGGCCACAACCCTACCCTCGCCCACCGCATTTGCAAGCGCGACTTCCTGCCGGAAGCCAGCCGTTTTGCCCAACTGGAAGACCTCGACTGGGCCTTTGGTTCCATGGGCAACCAGGACAAAGCCAAACACCTGGCCACCATGTACCTGGAAGACCTTTCCGACCTGATCCGCGAATGTGTGGATGAACATTTTGGCTTCAGCCGCTACGCGGAACGCCTCGGCCGTTCCGCCAATAGTTTTGATGAACTGTATGCCGCCCTGCAAAAGGAATACACTTATATTGACCAGCTATTGATCAACCTGCTGCAACAGCATATGCAGGCTGTACAACCCAAACTGGTAGCCATCTCCGTACCCTTTCCCGGCAACCTCTACACTTCCCTGCGCTGCGGTCAGTGGATCAAACAAAACTATCCCGGTGTAAAAGTGGTGATGGGTGGAGGATTTGCCAATACAGAATTACGCTCCTTGTCTGATCCACGCGTATTTGAATTCTATGATTTCATTACGCTTGATGATGGCGAAGCGCCCATCGAAAACCTGATAAAGCATGTGGAAGGCAATAAAACAATAGAAGAACTAAAACGCACCTTCACGCTGGTTGACGGACAGGTCACCTACTTCAACAACAAAGCCTGTACAGATTACAAACAGGGACAGGTAGGCACCCCCGACTACAGCGATTTTCCGTTGGATAAATACATCTCAGCCATTGAAGTGGTGAACCCCATGCACCGCATGTGGAGTGATGGCCGCTGGAACAAGCTCACCATGGCGCATGGCTGCTACTGGGGCAAATGTACTTTCTGTGATATCTCACTCGATTATATCCGCCTGTATGAGCCCATTGCCGCTTCCCTGCTCTGCGACCGTATGGAGGAAATCATCGCACAAACAGGACAAAACGGTTTTCACTTTGTAGATGAAGCGGCACCGCCGGCACTGATGCGCGCCCTGGCCCTGGAAATATTAAAACGCAAACTGGTAGTAAGCTGGTGGACGAATATCCGCTTTGAGAAAAGCTTTACGCGCGATCTGTGTCTGCTGCTGAAACGCTCAGGTTGTATTGCCGTCTCCGGAGGATTGGAAGTAGCCAGCGACCGTTTACTCGAACTGATACAAAAAGGCATTACGGTAGCACAGGTGGCACAGGTAAACCGCAACTTTACGGAATCGGGCATCATGGTACACGCCTACCTGATGTACGGCTTTCCCACACAAACGGCCCAGGAAACCATTGACGCACTGGAAATGATTCGGCAAATGTTTGCCGCCGGTATCCTGCAATCAGCCTTCTGGCATTTGTTTACCATGACAGCCCATAGTCCTGTAGGGCTGCAACCGGAAAAATTCAATGTAAAGCGGGAAAATAATGTCCTTGGAAGTTTTGCCAACAACGACCTGGTGCATATTGATGAGACGGGTACTGACCATGAGACATTTAGTTTTGGGTTGAAAAAGTCATTGCTCAACTATATGCATGGTATTGGTATCAATGATCCCCTGCAAAAGTGGTTTGAATTTAAAGTACCTAAAACCAAAGTGGCTCCTGACTACATTGCCAATGTATTAACCCAGGACCTGTATACGGCTGCCAAACCCACTACCAAGATCGTATGGCTGGGCAGGCATCCTGCTGTAGAGCACTTTACCAAATCGAAAAAAGGTAGTCACTGGGAAATGACCTCCCTCACCTTCCAGGATAAAAAGGAGAAGTACAGCATTAGTGTAAACAAGGAACAGGGCGACTGGCTGGCTGAGATGCTGGACAAGCTATCTGTCAGCAATGCCAAAACCTACACCCTGCAGGAAGTAATGGACAGCTACCGCGCCGCCGGCTTCGAAGACTTTGAACTCTTCTGGGACAACAAGCCGGTGAATACCCTGCATAAGGTGGGATTGTTGAAATTGTAGTCTTCAGGCCCCTCACAAAAGTTACTATTAAGAAAAAGAGCTGGCCGGGTAAGCCGGCCAGCTCTGAATAATCTGCTGCTGTCTGTTAATTACAGACGGATAACTTTAACGATTTTCGTCTGGCGATCCATATTCACTTTAAGATAGAATACCCCTGAGTTGGAGCCTTGCAGCAAGAAACGTTGCTTTTCTACCACGGCTGCCATCTTCACGTTTCTTGTAATAATCACCCTTCCGCCTGCATCTGTCAACACCATTTCCAACCGGCGACCTGCTGCCCCACTCACTTGTACGTCTACCTCGTTGCCGGATACCGGGTTTTGCAACAGGCTTACTTTAAACTCCGTGTCTGCCGGAGCTACCTTGCCAGATGCCAATGCCAACGTTTCAACATCTGATAACGCAGGTTCTGTTCCATATACCAGTTCCCCTTTCACATACACGGTAATGTGTTCATTTTCTGCAAAGGCATTTCCCAAAGGGTAAGAATGATCATCAGCCTGGTTGAAAGCGCTCCAATTGCTTTTTGCCATCCGCTGCTGAATATTGCCTGTTGTACTGGCAGGATATAGGCTGTCTGGTGCAGTAAAAGACAATTCCAGGTAGGTATCCGCACCCTTGAGCGCGGAGACAGGTTTCACAACCCTGCCCTGCACGAATGCGTTGCCCATAGCCGCATAGTCCAGGTAATAATTCACCGTACTGTTACCTTCTGCGGTAAACCAATAACGTATGGTGATATCTTTATAATTTACCGGCACATTGCCCTCATTGTCCAGTTTTAGATAAGTAGCGATCGTATTGGTATTGTTACCTGCATTTTTACTGTACACCTTCAGGTTTTTAACTACCGGTATTCCCAAAGGTTCTGTACCACCCACCAATACATTGTTTTGATACACCGTAATACGTGCGTTTTTGGTATAGACGCTGGCAGGCGCATAAGAATAATCATTTGTTTTCTGGAAATTGGTCCAATTAGCCTTGGCAGCCCTTGTTTGTATTGGTCCCGAATTCCCATTAGCAGCCAGGTTTCCTGCAGTACTGTCAAAACGGTATTCGAGGTATCCGTAGGCACCTTCGTGTGGTGCGGCCAGCTTTACATAGCGCATTTTAACTTTAGCAGTTCCTACCTGCGCGTAGTCGGTATACAGATTTGTCATTGCAGCATATTCTTCCGCTGTTAACCAATAACGAACGCTGATATCCTTATAAGGCACTGCCTCGCCGGTTTCATTTTGCACCTGCAGGTAGTTGCAAAGGGTGTTGTCTACAGGTTTGCCGGATGCCGGGTCCTTATGCAGCACAATCAATCTTTCTACTGCAGGCAATGAATAATAACCCCACACCCTGAACTCCAGGATACCGGTGGATTCCACATTGTTTTTCATGACCACGCGTAAGCGGCTGGTGTTGAGACTATGCAGGGATACCTGGTTGAAAGTATCTTTTCCAAGTGGCACGTCTGCTACCCTTGCCCATGCATTGCCATTCCAGTATTCGAGGTAAGCGATCGTGGGTACACGTATCCCTCCGCCATCATCGAACCAGTAAATTTCCGCTTTATCAAGCACGCAATTAGACGGCCACTCGTAGGCTACCCATTGCAGTGAATCAGGATTATACCAGTTGCCATAAGCTCCATGACTTTTATCACCCGAATGCAAGGGCGTAAACCCATCGTTTACAGCGCCGAGCGTTTCCCAGGGAGATACATAAGAGGTGGAAGCCGTGGCCTGCATGGCAAGGTTTTCTGCTACCGTACTGATTTTCACAACCGAACTGTAGAGGCTGCTTCCCGGAATAAATACCTGTCGCAACCGGTAATAGCTGTTGCTGCTATTGCTGGCATGTGTTACCCGATAGCTGTGTGCACTGTTCTTTGCGACGGTTGCAACCTTAATGAAATGTATACTGTCGGCTCCATACTCCAGTTCGTATTGTGCTATGGGATCTTCCGAAAGCGTCTCCCATTGCAATTGGTTTGCCCCATCCGTCCGGGTGCCCGAAAATGACAGTAGTTTGTAAGCCGGAGCAGGCAAGGCGGAATCTGAACCCCATACCCGCCATTCGATAATGCCGGTTGACTGTTGGCTATTTCTCATAGACAACCGTATTTTATTTGTGCGGATGCTGCCCGGCAACAGGGTGTTGAATACATCACGCTGCACGGGTATGCTGCCAAGGGAAGTCCAGGCACTGTCTTTCCAGTATTCGGCATAGGCCGTATCCGGTGTACGCACACCAGTATTGTCATCGAACCAGTATACCTCTGTTTTATTGATCAGGTAAGATTGCGGCCATTCATACTGTACCCATTGAAAAGAATTGGGATTGTTCCAGTTGCCGTACACGCCATGGCCGCGATCGCCGGAGCCCGCAGGTGTAAAGCCATCTTTGATAGCCGCCAGCGATTCCCAGGGCGAAACATATGAAGTACCGGGCGTGGCGTTTAAAGCCAGATTTTTTACAAACGTTGCCGGAACACAGTCAGGCGATTCGCTGATGGCCATCACCGAACCCGGGAACAAAGTATAAGCGGGGTTGATGTCGATGTTGGATACATCAGCAACTCCCTTGCCATCACATTCCGCGCGATTATTATTGAAATTGGGCGTTTGCAGGTATACGCCGGTAGTGCTGCAACTGCCAATTTCGGCATCACCACCCACCACAACCCCGTTGCCCAGCGTTGCGCCCCACTCCAGTGCATTTTCTTTTGCGATGACGTTACCCGATACTGTGCAGTAACTGAGGATGGCATTATCCATCACTTGCACACTGCCGCTGAGGGTACCACCAAACACACGGCCATTGCCACTCACAACCACATTGTCGCTCAACACCGTGTTTTCTATCCATGCGGTACCTTCCACCCGTACATTGCCCGTAAGCCGTGAGGAGCCCCGTACAATGGCTTTGGGTCCTACATACACGGAAGCATCCACAGTAGCACTGTTGCTTACCCAACCGCCACCATTGGCATGAATATGACCAGCAGATCTGAATTCATCACGATAACCATCCTGGTACCCTTCAGGCACCGCATTGCTCACGCTTATCTCGTAAGGGAATCTTTTTATTTTGGGAAAACCGGCCTCCCACACATAGGTGGTGTGTGAAGATGGTGCTCCTGCTACTACCAGGTAAAGCAAGGTTTCATCTTCTTTCATGGCAAACGTCACTTCAGCTTCCGGCGCGGAATAAGATGCGCTGTACCGCGCTGTTTTACCATCTGCTTTTACAGCCACAAAGCCATACCGCCAGCCTGCGCCAGCCGCTTCCGCATGTCCCTTAAATTTCACTTTAACCATCCTGTTGGCACAGGTGGGATGCAGCGGAATGATATTATAGCCATAGTCCTGCGGCGCCTGATGATCAGGCACCTTGTAGTGTGGCAGCGAGTCGTTCACCCGCTCCAGCAATGTATACTGCCGCCAGAGATAATGCGGCTCTGCATTCTGGAGGCGGCGGCGTTCGGCCCGTATGTAAGCTCCTGTTCCCAGCACATTATAATCTGCAATGACATCACGTTTCGCATATTGCCATATAAAATCATTCAACTGGCTTTGCGTCCAGCCTTTCAGGCGGCGATAGGTCATCAGCGGGTGTTCATTCGCAGCCGACTCGTGCCAGAGACGGTTCACCATACCAAGGCTATCCAACTCCTGTATTGTTAGCAGGAGGTTAAATGCGCAATAGTGGTGGCGGGTAGAAGAATACTGGAAGCTGCGCGTAGCCATCCACCGGGGAGCATCTTCTTTTGCAAGTTGTGGATATATCTGCAGCCGCATAAAGTTGGCATGCGTTTCCCAGAACGAACCGGTAGACTGGTTCCGGAATCCCCCCGTCAAATTGCGGTCAATGTTATTCTGCCCCTGCAATGAGTGGGTAAGTTCGTGACTGAGGACAGCTCCATCACGCACCGCATTAGGATGTACCCACATGGCCCCGATCACTTCATCATAACTGCTTCCAAAAGCCCATCCCGTAGGTCCTCCGGGCGGCCATGTATCATTGATGACCACGATAATTTTATACTTCCCTAAATTGGTAGTGGGATCGTCTTTACAGAACTTGATCTCATGAATGAATTTGTCATAGATCTTCTCCAGCGTGTCCAATACATGCGCAGGCGTAAACCGAAGATTAGGGTCTGAATAGTTTTCCGGCTGCTCGCCTACTACAGGACCCCAAAAGCATACAAAGTTCTCGGACTGTACCGAACGACTATATGACCAGGTACTGAGCGCAGGATCCGTAGAGAATATTTTAGGAATGTATACCTGCTTTTGAGCGCTTGCTTTCAGGACAAGGCATAGACATATAATTGCGTAAAAATAGCGCATGCAATAAAGTTTAAGGATAAGTGGAAATAAATACCAATGCACACCGGCCGGGGTGCGTACAGTGAGCCATCCTGGATAGTTGGGCACGTTCCGTATGATAATAAAGATAAAGAAGGAAGGGAGTACAGAAATGACTGATATTAAACTAATATTAACAGGAAGTTAACCTATATGCGTATGTGTAAGCCTGCTCTAAAAAAGTTACCCCGTAACCTGGCGGTTGGCCGGGTACGGGGTAATCCGGCCTTGCGGTACAAGGCCCTTGTTTGGTTGGTTATTCGTAGCCAGGATTTTGGGGCATCTTTTCAGGGTTCAGTTTGTATTCATTCAGGGGTATAGGGAAATAATAGTCTTTCGTGGTAATGTTCGACAAAGGTGAATTGTTGTAATCTGCCTGGCTCTTGGTTTTGAAATAAGCTACCAGTTCGTCCCTGGTGAAGAAACGCACCAGGTCGTGCCAGCGATGGTGTTCAAAAGCCAGCTCTACCCGGCGCTCATGCAAGATGGCCAGTTTCAGCGTGGGATATTTGGCAGCATAGGCCGGCGTAGCCATCATGGCAGCATACAAAGGACGCTGCGCCCGCTCACGCACCATATCCAGGTATTGAATAGCAGTAGCATTGTCATTCAGCAACAGATGCACCTCAGCCAGGTTGAGGATAATATCGGCATAGCGCAATACGATCCAATCATTACCACCGTACCCCAGGTTGGTAGCACCCGCACTGGCATCCCTGAATTTCGTAATGAAATAAGCCTGTACAGAAGCGTGGTTGGCATATTTAATAGAATAATCTGTACGAAGGTCACCCACTTCAAATTCTTTCTGCAGATCGGCGGTAAGGGTACCACCCGCACCAGTAGAAGCAAACAGGGAATTGATGGTCTCTCCCCTTGCCTGGTTATTGGCAGCAAGCCTTGAACTGTAGTTGGCATCACCTTGCTTATAGGCTATCTGGAAAATGATCTCCTTGTTGCTGCTCTTTTTGGTAACATCAAACACATCCGCGAAAGGTATCTCCGACAGTTTACCAAAACCGCGGATATTGTAGCTGGCCAGCAGGGAGGTCTTTGCATTGTTTAGATTGGCTGTTTTATCACCACCCAGATCAGTCGCCATCTTCAGGTATACCTGCCCCAGCAAAGCATTACCAGCCTGCAGGGATACACGGCCTTTGTTATCTGAACCTTGTACTGCAGGCAGCTGACTGGCTACCACTTCTTTCAGATCGGCTACAATCTGAGCATATACATTCTCCTTTGACTCACGGAAAGTCTTTTTATTGATCTCATCCAAACCCGTCAATCTTTCGGTGATCAGGGGCACACCGCCAAATTCCTGTACCAGGTTAAAGTACATGAGCGCCCGTATGAACTTCACTTCTGCCTTGTACTGGTTCTTGGTTGCATCACTGGCAAAAGGGATATTATCGATCTTAGACAGGATCATATTGGCCCTCGCGATGGGCTGGTACAATGCTGTCCAATGGCTTTGCAGGTAAGTATTGCTGGCCACCAGCGAAAAAGCCGTAAACTGGAAAGGCTCGCCGTTATTCGATTGGTTGTCGGTAGAATTCACATCATCCGACCGGTCGTCGGTCCAGGTAGAAGCGCCTTCGCCTATGCAGTTGGAACTTCTGAGGGCCTGGTATACGCCATTTACGCCCAACGCGATATCATTCTCCGTTTGATAGTTATTGTCCACATTCACAGAGTTGGGGTTGGATTGCTCCAGGAATTCCTTATTGCAGGAACCCAGTGCCACCGTAAGGCCCAATCCGATCGCTATTACATATATGTTACGCATAAAATAGTGTTTAGATTGTTCAGCTGTTAGAATTGCATTTTAACACCCAGGTTGAAAGCACGCATCAGCGGGTACTTACCATAGTCAACACCCGGTGTGGTATTGGCTCCATTGTTATAATCCACTTCGGGGTTATAACCCAGGTAATTGGTGATGGTAAAGGCATTGTCCACGCTGCCATATACACGTAAGCTGCTTAAACCAAGTTTCTTCACCACAGCCAGGTTATTAAGGCTGTAACCAAGTGTAATATTGGTGCAACGCAGGTAAGAACCATCCTGCAGGTAGAAGTCGCTCAGGCGGGTACTATTGCTCTGGGTGCCGCCACGGGATGCACGGTATATCTTGCCATCACCAGGCTGCGCTTCTGAACGGTACCTGTTGGCCACCTGGATATAGTTATTGCCAGACCCTTCCATATTCTTGATATAATAATCCTGTCCGTCTACTACATCATTGCCCTGCGAACCATTGAAGGAGGCAGTAAGGTCCAGTTGCTTATAGCTGGCGCTCAGGCTAAAGCCATAGGTAAAATCAGGATAGGGAGAACCAATGACCTGCTTGTCAGATTCGTTCACAATGCCATCGCCATTCAGGTCCTCAAAATACAGGTCGCCTGGATTGAGCGGGGTTGCAGAATAAGAAGAACGGGCAGGTCCTTTCAGTTTGTAACCCGAAGGGAAAGTATTGTTGGGCAATAAGGCTGCATTGTCTGCAGCTATATTGGCCATATCCGATTGGCGCACCATGCCTTTTACTTTGATACCGTAGAACATACCAATAGGCTGACCCACCATGGTAACGTGGGTAGTATAGGAACGTTCAGCACCGGCTGCATAGATGGGAGCAGCGCCACCAAGGCTCATTACCTTGTTCTTATTGGCCGTAATGTTGGCGCTCACATTAAAGTTGAAATCCCTGCCAGTAACAATACGGGCATCTATCTGCGCATCAAAACCGGTATTGCGTATCTCTGCATCACGCAGGTTGGTGAGGATCGAAGTAGAACCTGACCCAGCCGAAATGTTCTGGCTAAACAACAGGTCGTACGACTTACTGATATAATAATTCACCATCAGGTTAAGCCGGTTGTTGAGCAGACCAAAGTCCGCGCCGAAATTATACTGAGAAGTAGATTCCCAACCCAGTTTCGAATCCGCCACATTACCAGGAGCGGTTGAAGTGTATACGGTATTACCAAATACAACACCACTGGAACCGGCCATATTTTGTTCATACCGGTAGTTACCGATATTGTTATTACCCGTCAGGCCCCAGCTGGCCCGCAGCTTAATAGTAGAACCAGCTCCCAGCCAATCACCATAAAATTTCTCATTGGAGAGATTCCAGCCGGCAGATACAGACGGGAATTTACCCCAGCGGTTTTCCGGACCGAAGCGGGAAGATGCATCTGCGCGGAAAGAAGCCGTTAAATAGTATTTATTATCATAGCTGTAAATAGCCCGCGCCAGGTAAGATACCAGTGTAGTAACAGCCTTGCCCGTACCACCGTTCAGGTAAAAATTGGTGGCATCTGCACCCTTAGCGGTAACCTCCTGGATCAGATCGTTGGAGAGGCCATTGGCCCCTACACTCACAATATCGCTGGTAGACTCCTGGGCGCTATAACCAGCCAGCACATTCAGGTCGCCACGGCCGATCTTCTTTTTATAGGCAAGGGTAAACTCCGCCAGCTTATCCAGCAGGGAAACCGTTTGCGCTGATGTATTGGCTGCTCTTATGGCAGTAGGTGATCCCGGAGGATTGGCGCCACTGCTCAGGTTGGTAGGATAATAGTATTCGTACTTTTCATTGTAGGTCTGCGCACCGATGTTCACCTTACCGGTAAATCCGGGAAAGAACTCATAAGTGGCATTCGCATTATAAGTTCCGCGCGTGCCTTTGCGGGTGATCTTCACCCTGTCGGCCAAGGCAACCGGATTCTCAATGCCCTGAAAGGAATAATTATAGGTGTCGATGGGAATAGAAGCGTTACCCAATGCATAAGAACCATCCGGGTTGTACACCGGAAAGATGGGCATGTATACCAATGCACCAAGGATAGGTCCCTGGTTGAAACGGCCTTCCTGCACTTCCCTGTTGTTGATATCTGTTACAAACATGCTGGAGCTCACTTTCAGTTTGGGTGAGATATCCGCATCGATATTAGCGCGCAGGTTAATACGCTTCTGGAAAGTATGTATCAGGATACCATCCTGGTCCTGGTAACCGCCGCTGATGAGGTAACGGGTATTGTTGTTGCCACCGGAGAATGACACGTTGTGGCGTTGCATCAGCGCATTGTGGTACAGTTCATCCTGCCAGTCGGTGTTGTATTGAGGCTGCAATACCGTTTGGGAGGGGAAATCATACAATGCTTTAATTATGGTGATATTGCCAGGGTTGGATCCCAGCCTGGCTATCCTTGCAGCGTTGTCATCGGAAAAATAAGCATCATTCCAGGTTAGCCCCTTGGCAATGATCTGATCTTTGTAAGCGCCATTACGACCATCTACGAACAACTGGGCAAATCCATAACCGTCGAGCAGATCTACTTTTTTAGCCAGTTGATTGATGCCTGCCATATAATCATAGTTCAGCTTACCCTTACCCTGCTTGCCACGTTTGGTAGTGATCAGTATCACACCCGCAGCAGCGCGTGATCCATAAATGGCGGCAGAAGCGGCATCCTTCAGTACTTCTATCGATTCAATATCATCGGGATTGATGAATACATCATTACCGGAAGTACCGGGATTGTATCCATTGGTAGCATTGGTGCTATTGCCCGGCCCCTGGCTCGAGTTGCCTCCCACCGGATAACCATCAATAACATACAGGGGCTCTGAACTGGCATTCACGGAGCCGATACCGCGCACGCGGATCTTGGTACCGCCATAAGGTGCACCACTTACCTGCGCTACCTGCACACCGGCTACTTTTCCTACCAGGGCCTGACTGAGTGTGGGAGATGAAAGGTTGAGTTCTTTGGATTTCACACTGGAGATAGCGCCTGTGAGATCACCCTTACGCAAACGCTGGTAACCAATAGATACCTCTTCCAGCATTTTGGCATCTTCTTTCAGCTTTACATTCACTACCATGTTTTCGCCCACGGCTATCTCCCGGGTGCTGTAACCAGAAAAGGTGATCACCAACGTGTCGCCTGCGGCAACAGCGATGGAAAACTTACCATTGGCATCAGCCATTACGTTTTTACCAGAATGTTTAGTTCCAATGCTGGCGCCCGCCAAAGGCTCATTGGCTTCAGAACTTACCGTACCGGATACGGTGCCCGTTTGAGCAAGTACCGGAAAAGAGGCCATGACGAATAACGTCATCAGCAGGAACAGTAATTTGGGGAACACTCCCTTGCCCCTGGGCAAAAGAGTAGCATGTGCAATGTTCATTTGCATTAGTTATTTTTTGGAATAAGAAAATGAGAACAGTGGCAGCAATCGGGCAGCAAAGGGCTTTTTAGGGGTGGGTCGCCCTGGGTCTGGCCCTTGGCAGTGCCTAAGGGCGGCTCACCCCGTAATTAGTTTTCCCAGCGTACGTCCATCATATTGGCGTTGTTTATACGGGATGAGCTTACAGCAATGCCTTTCAATGTATTATTGAGGAACGTAAAGCCTTCCAGTTCGTCGGGCCTTTCGTTGATATCGATCACTTTGATCACCTGCTCTGTTCCTGCTGCCATTGACTTTTCGAAATCGAGGAAAGTAAATCTCCATTTCCTGCCTTCGATCTGGTTCTGGATCAATACCAGGATATTCTTACCCGGTATCCAGTGCAGGTTTTGTACCCAGGGTGAGCAGGTAAACTTTTTGACCAGGATGCCCTTGTCGGAAGTCTTTTTGGCATATTGTAATAAAGCCGGATCGTACAGTCTTACTTCATTGGCTTTACCGCCATAATCGGCAGTGGCCACATACCATTTGTTTTTGTATTGTACATACTCCGGCCGGGTGCCCTGTATGCAGGCATCATCTTCAATCGTGTTGAGCAGGTTGCCATCCAGCGTACCTGTTTTGAGCAGTCCTTCCCAGTTTACACAATAAATAATCGCTTTCCACAAGGTTCCTTCTTTGTTGAGCCGGACGCTGTTGCCAATAAAGGTGGGCAGTTTTACATGAGCAGCAATGCCCGTAGGATGGTTAATAACATCCGTATCGTGTTGAGTGAGCTTGTATTCCTTGTTTACATACACAATCGAATCATGGTCCATTTTATATTCCCGGATCATCCCTATTTCCCGGTCGCCATATAAGAACAGGCGGCCATTTTGCCAGGATGTCCCCTGGCAAGCGCCCAATGAATCCACCGACCAGCTTTGACTTATCTTCATATTCAAACCGGACTGGTGGCCAGTCATCGCAATGGAAAGAAAAGCTATTAATACAAGCGGTAATTTCATGGTTGCATTTTTATGAAGTAGCAGCAATCGAAGCCACCCTCAAAGCAAAGGACTGCCGACTGACGACTGCCGGTTGCCGATTCACATTATGGGTCCATCGGTTCCGTAGGGTCGATATGCAGGGCATCCGGCAGCGGGTAAAATTCCGCCTCAGTTTCAGACAATCTTTGTCCCGGTTTATAAGGTACTTCATCCAGCTCCTTTCTACATCTTTCTACCAGCGTACCGGTGATCCAGGTACTTTGTCCCCTTTCGGTGGAAGTAAGTCCGGGCTTATCCATCGGCATCCCATAACGGAACATGAGCCTTACCCCATTGCGCATGTTGGTCGTAGTGTGCCGTGCATGGGGTTCCATGATGACAGCATTTTCCGGGATGTGTAATTTTTGTATCAGGAAGCGTTTCATTTCTTCCGCTTCGTTGTATTTCGTTTTATAGGGATGCACTTTACCTCCCGATACCATGATGAAGGGCGCAAGCCCTTTGCGGTATTGGATAGCAGCCAGTCTGCAACGCAGCATACCGCCGGCGCTCAATGGTACAGCTGGATCATCCGGCCCTGCACCAGGCACCAGTATCACGGAGTATTTATAGGTATTCCACTTCAGGGTCTTGATCCTGTCGAAAGCAGCTTTATTCACCGTTGTCTCCATCGGCTCATAGTCTGCCGCCTGGTCCCGCTCATTCAGTTCTAGGAACTGAAGCGATGCTGCGAGGGAAAGTTGAAAGAAAAGACGGGAGTCCATACATTCCTGCAACACTACATAAGCCGGCGAATACAGTAAACTGCCATAACGTGGATTGTTTACATTCACACTAATGGAGTCTATCAGTGGATAGTTGGCTTTTTTACCTTCGGCATACACACCAATGGCAAAATTGATCCCCATGGCATCCTGCTCCCAGGCTTTGCGCAGGAGTTCAGCTGAACTTTCTTTTTGAAACAGTATATAAGTGCCTGAAGGAATGAGATGTTGCTTCACCAGTTTGCCCAATGCATTGTTATTGCTGTACAAAGCAGTAAGGCGGGCGCTCACAGCCTGTATCTCCCGTTGAGAGAACTTCATGTTTTCCGCATAGCAGGCTACATTATTTCCACAGGTTTTTAAGGCATTGGCAAGGCCGGTTTGCTTACGTTGGGCCATATTACTGAGTGCAGTGTCACTTTCTATCAGTTTTCTGGCTTCCTTATCTTGCTGCAATAAGGTAAGAAGATAATAATTCTTAGACTGTACTACATGATGGCCTGTTATCAGTTTGTACCGTGCATCGGGAGCTGCCTGTTGGGCAAATAGATGAGCGGCCATGATGAGCATGGCGGTTGTGAGGAATACCTTAACCATTATCAGAGTTTGCTATTTGGTTGGCAAAACTCCTCCCCTTGCGTTAACTTAATATCACCCCTGTATTACCGGATTGTTACGATTATCATAAAATTCTTTCTTCGTTTTATGCACCCATAATCGTTTACGATTGCCCTGCTTTAACTTTTCTGCTATATCCAGCAACCAAACCAACGCAACCAAAGGCGATACAAGCATGGTGATAATGGACAGTATTATGAATTCAACAACTTTATAAAGGAAATAAAGGATCGTATGTAAGTTTAGCATAGCATTATTATTAATTGAGCCTTTTTACTTCAATACCTCTGTCCGATGCTCCTGTAGACTGGTATTGCTCTTTGATGTCGTGAAATGGAAACACTTTATTTCTCAGCGGTGTGATGCCTACCGCCGTACTGCCATAGATCAACTCAAGTGCTTTATCCACGGGCTGGTCACCGGGATAGCCCATTGGCTGTAAGGGCAGGCTGCTGAATTCGTTGATCGCATGATCGGGCTGCAATCCATTGTTGTAACCTCCCCGGCCGTTGGCATCAAAGACCTTGTAGACCGTAGGCATCAGCATCCATTCTACCTGGCGTGGATTTCGCTTGTCTTCGATACGAAAGGAAGCCTCGTCTTTGCCGTGTGTCTTACTGCCGACGCGTATTACCTGCATATAAGGCTTCAGGTTATTGCACAATATCTCTGCAGCAGAAACAGTGGCCCCGGAAGTGAGGATAAAGATTCTCTGTAGCCCCAGGTTCCGGGTTTGCAGGTCCTGCAAGTTCTTGCCACTGTTGTTATTGGAAAAGGCAATCGTTTGACGGAACGTTTGTTTCACCGTGCCTCCATGACGATTGCCCTGAAAAGTAACATAGATGTTATCGGGATTAAAAGCCGGCACCAACATAGCCGCCAGTTTGGCCGAGGAGGCCACACTGCCGCCGGGATTAAAGCGCAGGTCAATGATCAGTTCCCGTACACCAGCGTTCTTAAACTTCTGCATACTTTCCAGCAGTCTTGCATCTTCATTTTCATAACAAAGAAAATAGGCCAGGTACCCGGTTCTTAGCCCATTCTTTTCAAAATAATGGGTATCATAAATACTTTTATAGGGTACAGTGCCGCTGGCTACCGGCATAGTGGAAGAATCCGTAAGCGTCGTCCCACTATTATTCAATACCGCCAGCTGCAAAGAGAGCAGACTTCCGCTTGTCAGTATATTATTAATGGCATTGATATTCGCTGTACTTACCTCCACATTATTCACCTTCGTAAAGAATGCGCCTCTCTGAAGATGACGGTTGGCCGCATCCGTGCCGGGCATTACCATGGTCACCACCCCTACCAGCCGCTGAGCATCAAAAGGATGGGTAACCAGTGAATAATGAAATCCATACAGTTCGAAGCTAGATTTGGCAGGCAATACATCCCGTCCGTTGAAGATCACTGAAAAACGATCTTCCGTGGGAAGCAGGCTTTTAAAGAAGGCGGGCGTTGCCAGGGAATAATCAGGCTTGCCGGGCAGTTTGTCGTTCCAGTAATAATACAGCTTTAGGCTGTCGTACACCCATTTGTTGTTGATGCCCAACGCATCTGTAGGCTCAAAAGGGGCTATTTTCTTGCTGCAAAACAGGTTTTGCAGGGATACCTGCAATAATAGTATGATACATACCCATTTTCCAGCCCCCTGAAAAGGAAGGATTGTGGCCCTATACTTACCCGGTAACACCATAAGTCTCCTGTTTTAAGAAATTTTTATTTTTTCGTTACCATTTGATAGGTAATTTTGTAACTGGAATTAAACAATTACAACAAGCATTAGGGTAGCCGCTTCCACGGTTGCCCTTTTGTATTTTAAGGCCTCCATGCTTTACCGGGCCCCGTAACCAGCTGGCGCCAACAAGAAGCCATAAGTAACAATTACCTGTGAAGTTGCCCCCACAGGTAATTGAGTAAATACATAGGATCAATACTATTTCTTGATAAACGATTTACTTTGGCGTTGGCCGTTTACGCTATAGATCAGGTAATAAGTACCAGTTGCGAGGTTCTTAACACCCACACGTGTCTGTACCGCACCTTCCTGAATGTTCTGGGTCAGCAGTTTCCTGCCATCAATACCTACCACCTGCACAGCAGCACCTGCTTCAGCTTTCGGGTGTTGTACCAATAATTGGTCCGTTACAGGGTTGGGATACAGGTTGATCTTGATCACCCCTTGCACTTTCAGCGCTTCGCTGGTTGTCCTGGCGCCATCTTTACCAACCATCACCACACGATAGAAAGCAGTAGCTTCTGTACGTGTATCTCTCAATTCATAGATCTGTTTATCAGTACCTTTACGAACAGTAGTTACCGGCGCAAAAGTTTTACCTGCATCAACAGATCTTTCAACTACATATTCTACCGCCTCTTCATCGGCCGGAGAAGCCCACTGCAGGGTAATTCTGTCTTCTTCAATGGTTTGCTCACCCGACAACCAGATATTGATACCCAATACTTTCGAGCCATCGATCACAAATACATTCGAAAGACCTCCGCTGGGATTGCGGGTATCGATAAGGGTATTGTTGGCAGAAAGCCACCTGAAACCAATGGTCAGCGGAGACCAGGATTCAATAACGGGATAAGGGAAATACGATCTTTTGAAGGCGCCATCAGCCAATCCATAGAGGTCCATCCGCAGCAAGCCATTGGGAAGATTATTGGGTATGATGGTACCAAAAGCTTTATCCACACCATTTACACTGTCGGCATAGAAAGGAGCATAACCGTTGGCTATTGTGCCATTAGTGCCATCGCTTTCAACATAAGTGCCGGAGATCGGCCTGCCGGAAGCATCCAGGTTATCATACAGAAGGATAAACTGCCTGGCCGTAGCCTTTCTCAGCGGCGTAGCGCGAAGACCGGTACCACTGGCTGCATCGGAGCCAAAGTTGATCACACGTACCGGACTGGGTGCCGGGAGAAATGAATTAATGAATTCCCCACCTGCACCATCATTGATCAGCAATAGAAAGAAAATATCATAACCAGGAATAAAGGTAGCAGCGATATTGGGTTCTGTTACAAACCAACCAGTATAAGAACCAGCAGCATTGGTAATAAACTCCCCACGTTCGCCGGGCGACATGGAAGGAACCGGGATCCGAACGAAACCAGAATCCTTAGCCAGGATAACTGTACCTTCTCCCTGGCTGAACGGGCTTTCAAACTCGGAGATGAACCGGTTGTAATAAAAATAAGTAGTGTTGGGCAATAAACCAGACACTGTTACACGACAGGCATAAGGAACCCTGCGCTCAGCAGCTTCATTAAAACTTCCCACCCCTTGTATATAACGGGGCATATAAACTTCGGTAAGCGTTTGTGCAGATACTGCACCCGTTACCAGCAACAGAACAAATATGATAGATGTAAGTTTCATGATCTTTTTTTTAACGACTTATGAGTAAAATGGCCGGGAGCATGTATAATTTTACACATTATCCCGGCCACTGTTAAATAATTACCTGCCCATAAATACTGTATAGAAGATCAAACACCTGGTATTAGTGCTTAGTCCAACCAGCTAACCAGTTTGCATTGGCATTATTGCAAGCTGCAAAAGCGCCTCTGTAAGCTACAGTCTGGAATCCAAGACCAGTAATATAAGCATCTGTAAAATTAGCGCCAAAAGAACCATAGGAACCAACCTTGGGCCTGAAGTCAGGGCAGGAATAGTTACAAGGAGCTACCAGTTGAACACTATCGTTGGCGCTGGTGCCAGTACGGAACGTTAAATTAGAAGCATCCAAAGTCTTACCAGGAGTCACTACAGCATCAAACGCCTGGATGATATTATACTTGATTTTTGGTGCGATCATGCCAGCTCCATCCAGGTGGATTCCTCTTGGGAAGCCCATGATGATTGAGTTAAACAGCACAAAAGCAGAATCATTACCAGTCCTTCTGCGGATATGAGCACCATTCAACAGCACATCGCCAGCTCTCTTTGAATGAGCAGAGTCGCATACACCAACAATGGTCATGTTAGAGATCTTAGGACGTGTATAAGGCTGATCGGTGCTGCCTGTTGCATCATTATCACACTCAATACCATTGGGATTGGCAGAATAATCATCCACATTGTTCAATACAGATACAGCGTACTGGATACGGCCAGTGTAACCGAAGTCAAAATCAAAAGCATCATCATCTGGGATATAAGCATACAGGTGATCAGCATTTACAGTACCGCCAAAGAATTCGAAGGCGTCATCATTACCTCTGAATACCTGTATAAAGCTGAGCGTGGTTCCACTACCTACGCCACCGCAGGTCAAACCGTTCAGCTCATTGTCAGTAGCAATGGCTGCACCAGCGTACTCAATGCGGATATAACGGAGAATACCTGAATTGTCATTATCTACATTACCACCATAATTCACATCGATACCAACTGGTACGCTGGGCAGATTAATACCTTCAATGGTAGGATTAACCTTATTCACAGTTGCTCTACCCAACAGTACAATACCACCCCAATCGCCTGTAGTAGGTGTTGATTCGTTGGAAGTAAAGATAATGGGGCAGGTTGCAGATCCGTTGGCATTGATCCTGCCGAAACGGGTAACAATAATAGCTGCGGCAGAATCGTTAGAGCTTCTTTTGATCGCTTTAACAATGGTACCTGCATTAACAATCAACTGGGCTGCGCTGTCAACATAACATTTGTAAGGCAGGATCCAGATCTTGTTGTTGGTCAGCGTGAAGTTCACACCTGTAGCAATGACCCTGGGTACAGTATCAATCAGCGTAGCAGGCGTGATGTTACATACATTTGATACGCAGGAAACAGGCGTACAGGTATCCACAATCACCGGACCCGCATCTGTACCACGAGCATCAAATTTGTCGAAGTTTCTTTTACAGGCAATAATGGTCACGGCAGCAGTAACAACTACTGCGAGACCGAAAAAGATTTTCTTTTTCATAGTAAATAAGAAATTTGGAGTTAAACAATTACAACAATTAAATACAATTAAAACAATTACAATAAATATGGACAGGTAATTTCTTATGGTTTAATGGTTACAGGAACATGTTTTACTTCAAGTCAAACAATATTCCAAAGCGAACGGTATTGGTCAGTGGGTTTCTATTGATCTTTTCACCGGTTGGCACCAGGTATGAAAAATTCACAGTAGCGAAACTGAAATGAATGCCTGCGCCGGCGGTGATGTTCTGCCAGTTGCCCGATTCGTAGGAACGGCTGTTGAATCCCAGTCTCAGGTGCAATTGGTCGTTATACGTGTACTCCATACCAAAACCAAACTGCCAGGCCTTATTGCCAAAAGAATCGAACCAACTGCCGGCAACACCTTTATCCCGGTATGCCTTCATGTCTTCTGCTTTTTCGGGCAATTCTGGTACCAACAATTTATTTACATCGGCTGCGAACGTCATCTTATTGTTATCATCCCACGCTTCCGTATAGGCAGCACCGATACCTAGGTTAGCAGGCAGAAAATCCTTTTCATCAGCATTATCAGTATAACCTATTTTGCCGCCCAGATTAGATAAAGAGAGGCCGGCTGTCCATCCCACTTTTTTATCATTCAGTCCATTATAATAAATGGAAAGATCGCCTGCCACTGTGTTGCCGGCCTTGTAACTAACGCCATTGATATTGCCGGTAGATAAATTGGAATTGATGTATCGCAATGCAGCTCCGATGGCCCATTTATCAGACAGCTTGCGGGAGTAACCCAGGTCAACCGCCATTTCCCGGGGATTAGCGGTTTGCAATTTATTACCATTATAATCCACCAGCGAAAGATCGCCCAGGCTGAAGTAGCGCAAAGAAGCAGATAAAGCCTGGTTTTCATCCAGCTTATAATAGCCTGCCAGGGTTGCCAGGTATACATCATCGGCAATTTCTTTCATCCAGGGCGCATAGGTAGCGCCAATTCCTGACTTTCCGGTGGCAAAAGGTGTTTTGGCCAGGTTGTAAAAGCCGCTGTTGGCATCGGGGCTCAGGGCAATGCCCACATCACCCATACCCCCGCTGCGGGCATCCGGAGAAATGCGTAAAAAAGGAACCGCAGTAGTGGTGATATTGATGGTATTGTTCCCATTCCCTTCCTGCGCCTGCAGCCTTCCGGCAACAGTGAAGAATAACAAAAAGCAGCATACGAAACGGGTTCTATAAACAGGTTGCATGATTATTATTTGTAATGGTTCTTAGCTATTAATTATTTTATATCACTGATGCTGATTACCGGATCACCAGTTTATGCTTAAGGATAAATTCCGGCCCGTACACCCGTACATGATAGATCCCGGCAGCCAGGTTACCCACCGGCAGGCGGGGCGTATTATAACCAGCCGCCAGATTGATGATTGTTTGCTGAACCCTGGTTCCCTGCTGATCAAACAACTGGATGGTAGCTTTTCCGGCTTTTACACTATAGATATTTACCTGCAACTGACCAGGCGCACTGATCCATGCCGTCATATTATCCTGCCCCTCACCCTGGGCCGGCAATACCCGCAGTACGCCGTTTACCTGTGCAATAGCGTAATTGGGAGAAGCGGCACCGGTAACAGAGATCGTATACCTGCCAGCTATTGAACTGCTGGTAGCTACCGTGCTCACCACGGGTCGCGCCGTAAGTGCGGTGGCATCTTCATTCTTCACAAAACCACTGTAAACAATCACCAATGGAGGATTGGCCTGTCCTTCGAGTTTGCCCGTATCCACTGCCTGTATGATCAAATTGGCCTTTTGTACGGTCAATGTTCTTACTACATCGGGGGCCGCGGCATGAGTAGCGTCTCCAGCCTGCGAAGCAGTGATAGTGGCCACACCTGCTCCTGTTATGGTTATCGTGCCATTGCTTTGAACCGTGGCCACCTGTGTATTGCTGCTGGCATAAGTAACCGGAAGTCCTGAGCTGGCTGTGGCGCTGGCCGCGAGGTTGGCATCACCATACCTGCTCAGCGGTAAGGCAGCGAATGTGATGATCTGTGCCGGCAGGGGATCAACTGTTAAAACCCCGTTTACATGATCAATTGTATAGTTGGTGGCAATTGCGCCAGTTACTGTGATGGGGTAATTCCCTACCGGAGAGGCGGCTGTAGCAGCCGTAGCGATCACTGGCTGGCTGGTCAGCACACTATTGGTTTCATTGTACACAAAACCGGTATAAACGATCGTCAGCGCCGGATTGGCCTGTCCTACCAGCTTGTTCTTGTTATCAGCCTTAATGGTTAAAGGAGCTTTGTTGATCGTGAGCGATTGTGTTACGTCTGCAGCTGGTTCGAAATTGGCATCTCCGGGATGAGCAGCTGTAATGGTCACAGCGCCGGTGCCTTTAATATGTAATTTGCCATTTACGATATCGGCCACAGCAGGATCGCTGCTGGTATACACAATAGGAAGGCCGGAGGTAATGGTGGCGCCTGGATCAAAATCAGCCACTCCATACATTTTGGCTACTATAGCGGGGAAAGTGATGGTTTGCGTTTGCTTGGCGGCAGTAACCGTCAATTTTCCATTTACATAAATGAAGGTATAATTGGCTGCTGCTGCTCCGCCTGCTGTGATCGGGTATTCCCCGGCCGGTGAATTGACAGTTGCTGTTGTACCAGCTATGGGCGCTGTGGCTAATACAGAAGCGTTCTCACTGTTTACAAATCCCGCATAAATTACAGTAAATACGGGCAAGGGATCATTCTGCACCTTCACCTTATCTTCAGCCGTAATTGTAAGAGTAGCCTTATTGACCGTCAGTGTTTGTGTGACGGGCGTAGCCGCCTGGTAATCTGTATTACCCGCCTGTTCGGCAGTAATATCCGCAGTGCCCGCACCGATTATGTGGATCGTATTGCCATTAACAATAGTAGCCACAGCAGGGTTGCTGCTGGTATACGTTACCGGCAACAGGGAACTGGCCGTAGCGCCCGGATCAAAATCAATAGCTCCATATGATTTAGCTGGCAGTGTATTGAATGTAATAGTTTGAGGCAAAGCAACAGGCACGCCAAGGGTAATTATACTACCGTCCAACACGATCACATTGCTAAGGCCGCCAGCGGTGTTTACCGTACTCACCGTACCCCCGCCTGCTTTTGCCCAACTTCCATCAGCGGATGTCTTAAAACCAATTTCTGTTCCATTGGCCAGACTATATTGGGCAATTCTGCGAATACCGTTGGGCAGGTTGTTGGGAATGATTCCGCCCCAGGCCTTACCAACAGCATTGACATCATTGGAATAAAAAGCAGCATAAAAATTGGAAGTTGAATTGTCGATGCCATCCGATTCAATAAAAGTGCCCATTACAGGAGCTTCTCCGGGCGCAGGATTGGCACTGGCATAAAGAAGTACAAAGTTTTTGGCTATTCCATCAGTAGCCGGCGTACTGCGAATGCCGGTACCTCCATCGGCAGCACTACCAAAATTGATAACATTGGTACTTTCCTGGCTGGTTATGTAAGAATCAAACCATCCTCCTCCATTTCCATCGTTGAGCGTAAGCCGGAAATAAGCTACCTGACCGGGACTAAAGACAAAGTTCCCATCAGACTCATTGATAAACCAGCCTGTATAAGAACCAGTAGCATCAGTAGTAAATTCACCGCAAATGGCAGGATCATAAAAGTCAGGAAACTCTACCCGCTCAAAGTCGCCATTGGGTCTTATAAAAATACTCACCCCCGATCCATAGCTTTCGGAAGGAGAGCTTACAAAATGATTCACATAACGATAGGTAGCATTGGGGGTAAGACCATTGACTGTAAATCGACTAACGTAAGGCACCCTGTCGCCGCCAGATCCGTTTCCCTGCATATAAGCAGGAAAATAGATGGGGGTAAGAGATTGCCCAAAAGAAGTAAGGGTCAGTAAAAAGCAAGTTAGCACGGCCAGAAAATATCTCATTGCTTGTTCGGTTATAAAATATTAATAAAGTTTTTTGCTGTCCAAAGAAAACACGCCACCACCACTGGCCCTGTCAAACAGAAAGATGCTGAAATCGGGATTCGTTTCCAGGAATTTGTCAGCACTAACAGTAGCCACCAACTTTCTTTCCGGACCGGTAGTAAACATTTGCAGGCGGGGTTTCTTGGTCTTAAGATTTCTGCCAATAAAATATTTTGAGAAGGTAGCCTTATCAAGCACAAAGCTATCGGTAGCCGCATACACGCTATTCGTCTCTGATACAGTATTCTCAATTACGACCTTAAGTGATGCCGGGAGCAGCGGGGCAGTATAAATGATTGAAATTTTCAGTTTGCCATCATCAGGCAACGTTTCATTCACCGGGGGGCCGATCCATCGGAGTGCATCACCTGGCTTGTCCTGGTAAAAAGTGATGACATAGGGATTACCTTTGAAAGGGATAAGGGTATCAAGCAGTAATGCATTGCCAAAAAAGTTATACACCTTGATCCTGTGCTGCGGATCATAATAGGTAGAAAGAACAGTGAGGCGGTTACCGGGCGATAAAAGCGCATTTGTCAGTTCTGTTTCACCATCCACCACTTTCAGGCGGAACTGATCGGCCGTCACAGCCTGCAGGTAAAGACCACTGAACGTCGGTTCATCCAACACGCTTTCGTTTTTGGAACATCCTGCCGGCAAAATGGTCACCAGCACAATACTATATACAACTAAAGAACGGAGTAAATTTTGCACATTCATGATGCCTGGTTAAAATGTAGACTATTGATCGTTAAAGCCGGTAAGTCACACTAATACTGAAATTGCTTCCTCTTTTTACTTTATAATTGATCAGATCGAGCTTTTCATTAAATGCATCCCCTTTGGGATCCTTATTGGGTCCGGGGGAGGTAGTAGCTCCATCTTTGGCGTCGGTATTCGAATAGATGATGAAGGGTTGATTCAGTATATCTCCCAGATTGGTTTTGATCTCCAGCTTCTGCTGCATTAAGCGGAGATTCAACTGCAGGTCGAGTACGCTCCTGGGATTCTCCCACTGAATAAGATAGGGTATAGTTCCACCATTTACAATCCTTCGCCCTATCCGGTTGAAGCCAACATTAAATCCCCATAGTTTTTCCTGGTAATTAATACCCCAGTTAATAATATAGGGCGATAATCCCTGGATGGGACGGTCGGCCTCTACTACATAGCTGGTGTCCTTCTGTGTAATAGGGCTCTTCGTAAAGACGCGGTCTTCAATATTACCCTCCAGGTAGGTATAATTAGCGCTGATATACAGCTTCTTCAGCCAGATGCTGCCGGGATTGATAAAACCCATCGATTTACGGATATCTATTTCAAATCCCTTGGCAGTGGCGCTGTACAGGTTACTGTACTCCACCATGTTGGAAGTGGTTTGAATACGGTAAAATCTTTCTACCGGATTGGAAAAGTCTTTATAAAAAATCGAAGCAGATAATATCTCATCGCCGGAAGGATAATATTCCAACCGGAGATCATAGTTCTTGATACGTGAAACCTGTAAACCTTTTTGACCATACACTTCTGCCAGCTCTGTAAAATCGTAATACACATAGGGTGAACGCTCCACAAAATCCGGGCGGGCCAGGGTTTTACTGAAAGCGGCCCTTATATTTAATTTCTCTGTAATGCTGTAAATAATGTTAACCGAAGGCAGCCAATCCTTTTCCAAATAAGTACTGTCATCAAAACTAGGATTACCCGTTTCATAATCATAAAATATAGTAGACAACGACATTTTATTCTGTTCATAACGCATGCCTCCTGTAATACGCAGCTTCTTAATTGGTTTAATATCCAGCATGGCATACCCTGCCTGCAATTGCTGGGATCCGGTATACCTGTCGCCCAGACTGCCGGCCCGGGTGGAAGTAGGCCTGTACCAGATATATCCTCGCCGGAAGGCGTCCTGTGTTACAATTTCATGATAAGGAACAAGTCCCATTGACTCCGTGTAGCCAGTTTCATTATCACCCTGTATCCTTAAATTGGCAGCATCAAAGTCAGCATCCCTGTCAGACCAGGAATAGCCAACCTTCAGTAACTGTTTTTCACCTCCCACGGTAAAAGGGAGCGAAAGATTGGCTCCTGCATTTTTTCTTTTTTCTACCAGCAACGAAGAATACACTCCTCCTTTTAACAATAAAAAATCACTGAAGTCATAGGTATATATCGGCTCTCCGGGAATATTGTAATCCTGCGCCGTAATAAAACGGGTATCCGGCTGATCCCGTTTGAGTTGAATGTAATCACCACTCCAGTCCAGTTTAATACCCCCTGCAGTGATCTTGTGCTCACCTTCCAGCCTGGTATGGATCAACCTGCTGTCGAGGGTTACCTCACCAGTTCTTCTTGCCTTGTACCCTTGTGCAAAATAATCCCCCACACGCCAGTCCAACTGGTTGCTGTATCGCTTATTATACAGGTTCTTCCAGGCTATCCGGTGGTTGCCTGTTTTGAAGGCGGCATTGAACAAGCCACCAATAGTAGTATTGTACCGGTAGCGCTCACTATCAAAATTATACTGGCTGGTAACAGCAGCCTCACCCTCTTCCACAAACTGTTCATTGAGATAGGTAAGGGCGGCTACAAAACCCAGTGAACTTTTAGCAAACCTTTTATTGATCCCTCCCGTTAATTGGTAATTTTTGGATGGCTGATAAGGATATTGATAGAACTGCCACCGATTGGGTATCTGGGCTCCTATCTTACGTATGGTGGTGGTATCATTGGCAGCCCGGTATTTAATGTATTGAACGGGATCCAATAGCCTGCCATCACCAAAATATTTCCGGTTATCATCCACTTTACCCATCCAGGCTTTGTCATCACGCTTATAACTGATCAGCTGTTTGTTGACGCTGGCAGTATTGAAACCGGTGCCAACAGTAATGGCAAGAAAGTTTTCCGTTGGCACTTCTTTGGTATTGATTTGCACCAACCCACCTGTAAATTCACCCGGCAGATCGGGTGACGCTGTTTTATTGACTACAATATTATCCACCAACTGACTGGGTACGATGTCAAAGCTAAAGTTCCGCCGGTTAGGTTCTGTACTGGGGAGTGTGGCACCATTGATCAGTACGTTATTGTAACGGTCACTAACGCCGCGTATGGTCACAAACTTATCGTTCTGTACCGTGATGCCGCTTACACGTTTTAATACCTGGCCCGTATTGTTATCCGGTGTTACCCTGATCTGTTCCGCACTGATGCCATTCGTCATACTGGCATTGTTCTTCTGTGCCATCAGCAGAGACCTGGTAGACTCCCGCCTGGCACTGCCCGAAACCACTACTGCATCCAGCTGCCGTGCATCACTCTGTGAAAGGGTAACACTCAAATCAGTCGTTTCGCCTTCTTTAACCTCCACTTCAGTGACCTGCCTTGACTGGTAACCAATGAAGGATACCAACAGCGTATAAGTTCCGGGCGGAAGTGATACCACATAATCACCCGATACAGAAGTGGTGATACCTTTAGCTACGCCCTGCACGGAAACACTTACACCCGGCATCGCTTCGTTCTTTTCATTGCGAACGATGCCGGTCAACTTTCCCGTCTTTGCACCTGGCATAGCCGTTGTGGGAGCAGGAAGCGCGGTAACCCGCACAGCGATTATTTTTCCGGATACCTGGCATACCAGGCCGGCCTGTGCACCTAATAGTTCAAGGGCCTTACCCAGTGTAATATTATCATGCGTAAAAGTCGGGATGCTTATTTTCTCCAGTTGCGTTTGCGTGTAAGAAAAGTCATAGGAGCTTTGCCGGTCCAGCTCCTGCAATACTTTTAAAGCGGTGGTGTTTTTAAGCTTAATACTCACTTTTTCTGTGAGCCCGGTCAGTTGTGCATGCGTTAATAAACTAAACAATGAAAACAATAGAGTACAGCATAGCCATCGCACTGCTACGCGGCCGCGTAAACGGTTAGTTGAGGTCATAATGATCATCCTTGCGTTTTTATATTTCTTTTCCTGAAAAAGCTGCTTCCTGCTTTACTCTGTGATCGCCACATACCCGGCTGCATGCTTAAAATGTAATCCATGCACAAACAATACATTGCGCAGGGCTGGCTGCCAATCGCTCACAGTAAAAATGGCGGTGATCCGTTTATTGCGTAAAAGTTCTTTTTTGTAATGGATGGCCAGGTGATACCTGCTGCCAATTCGCTCCACTGCCTCTTCCAGCGGCACTTCATTAAACACCAGGGCGCCCGTAGTCCATGCACTGATATTATTGACAGCCATGGGCAATAATTGCCAATCCCTCGTTTGCCTAGAGTAGCGCATCGTTTGCGCAGGCGCCAGGATACGAGTGATCGCTTTGGCCTTATCTTCCAGGGCGATCTTTCCATGCACCAGCGAGATCCTGATCTCCGACTCCTGCTGATAGGCCTCTATATTAAAAGCGGTACCCAGCACACGCGTATGTATATTACCCGTCTCCACTACAAAAGGCCTCGAAGCATCTTTGGCTACTTCAAAGAAGCCCTCTCCCGACAACTTCACATACCGTTGCTTTTGGTTATACTGTTGATGATCAAACTCCAGTCTTGAGTTCCGGTTCAGCCATACAATAGTACCATCCGGCATTGTGACCTTACGCACCACATTGCGGTCATTTTCAATGACCGACAAAGCAGTAGCTGTTTGCTCCGTTGCCGTACCCTGCCTGCCTTTGAGGAACCACAAGAGCGAACCCGCTCCCACTGTGATAATGATAGCAGCTGCCGCTACATATTTGCGCACCAAGGCGCCCCATTTTATGGGTATAACAGTTGCCTCTTTAAACTCCTGCATTAACTGCTTATGCATGCGCGCTTTCACCGACTCCAGCATGGAAGGAGTTAATTCATCAGTAGTATTATTCCATTCCACCTCCCCTATCCACTTTCTGAACAGGTCAATTTCTTCCGGCGTACAGTCGCCCGTTTTGAGGCGTTGTATGAACAGCTCAATGGATTGTCTGGAGGGTTGCATGTATTAGTAGTAACACAGCGTGAAAAAAGTACCAGACGTTTTGTATTACCAAAATGTTAAGTGCGGAGAGAGCAGGGCCAAAATGCGGGAATAAGCAGCAAGAAATTGAGAGTCAGGAGTCAGGAGCCAGCACTAAGCCACTCATTAACCAGACACCACTTCTTACCCCCCCTGCTCAAAACGGAATCATAAAAATCTGCATATGCACCCGTTTGAAAGCAACCCGTAATCGCTTCGAAGCCAGTTGCAATTGATTCTTAACCGTTTGTTTGGACAATAGCAGGTCACCAGCTATCTCGTCAATAGATTGTTCCTGGTATACATTGCGAATAAATATATCACGCATTTTACCGGGCATATCTGTAATAGTGGTGGAAATAGCTTCATCAATATTTGCCCATTTCTGCTTTTCTTCTTCAGTAGCATGGTATTCGTTGACGGGAGATTGTTGTACCAAAAAAGCTTCAAAACTTTTATAATGCTTTTCCTGCAATCCTTTGGAACGGAAATAATTAAACACCTTGTGGTACAAGGCAGCTACCAGGTAAGGCCTTATAGATTCGGATGGTGGCAGTGTGTGAAAGTTCTTCCAGATATCGGCAAAAAGATCGTGCACGATATCATAAGCATCCTCTGTGGAGCCGGTCTTTTTGCAGGCCAGCCTGAAGAGCAATTCCCAATAGGCATGGTACAACTTGTTAAAAGTTGCTTCCTTTTCATCATGGATAGGTAACTGATGGTTCATAACCGGTACCCGCAAATGTAAAAGGTAATTTCCCGAATTGCCCGTTTTCGGTTGTTATCAAAATATGAATAGGATATGTTCTAATATTATCATCCACCAGGTTGCCACTTCGGCTATACCGCGCAAAAATTATTGGCCAAATTGTACGATAATCATTATCTTTCAACCGATTAGAACACTTATCCTGGCTACCGGTGCGTTGACTTATTTTGCTACAACCGGCTCCTCCCTACGTTTAACACATTCACAATTACCACAGCATGGCGAAAAAAAGATATTTACAGTCCCTGTTGCAGATCGATTTGCCATTATGGACCATCATTTGCCCGCTGATCGGATTATTAATATTACTCCTTACCGGCGAAGAACATGGTGGAATAATGGATGTCGTTATGGGCATTTCCCTGATCGCGGTGGTATTGAGTGCTGTACACCATGCTGAAGTAGTGGCCCATAAAGTGGGGGAACCTTACGGTACATTGATCCTTGCATTGGCTATAACGATCATTGAAGTTTCGCTCATCGTAACCATTATGTTGTCCGAAGGCATACAGGGATCTACCCTGGCCCGCGATACCGTATTTGCAGCCATCATGCTTATCCTCACCGGCATCATTGGTTTATGCCTGCTACTGGGAGGTTACCGCTTTAAAGAACAGTTATTTGTTAAGCAAGGCGTAAGTGCCGCCCTGGTTACCTTATCGGCCATTACAATATTAACGCTCGTATTGCCCAACTATACAACGAGTGCGGCTGGCCCGGTTTATTCCAGCAGTCAGCTCATTTTCGTAGCCATTGTATCCCTGGTATTGTATCTCGGATTTGTAATGGTACAGGCAGTCCGTCACCGGGATTATTTTCTTCCCGAAGGAGAGATTGCTGAAAAAGAAGATATCCACGCCGAGCCTCCCACGAACCTTACCACCATTTCCAGCCTTGTTTGGCTATTGCTGGCATTGGCCGTAGTGGTGATCTTATCCAAAAAACTATCTCCTGCCATTGAGTCCATAGTAGTCAACCTGGGCGCTCCTAAAAGCCTGGTAGGCATCATCATTGCCAGCGTCATCCTGCTGCCGGAAGGATTGGCCGCCATTCGGGCTGCCCGGAAAAACCGCCTGCAAACCAGCTTAAACCTCGCCCTGGGATCGGCCCTGGCCAGCATTGGCCTTACCATTCCCGCCGTAGCCATTGTGGGTTATTTTACAGGCTTCACCATTACCCTGGGCATTGATACCAAATCCACCCTCCTGCTCATACTTTCCTTATTCACCATTAGCATCTCCTTTGGCGCCGGCCGCACCAATATCCTGCAGGGTATTGTACTACTGGTGATCCTGGCCACATATCTGTTCACTACCATCGTGCCTTAAAGCGAACCGGGTAATTACAGGAATGGGAGGGGTAAGCAAGCCTGATCAGTTAATTTTACCCCCTTTACCGAACGCTATACAATCAATCTGGCATGGATACTTATGCAGTTACAAGCGAGTCGATCAGGGTGATTTTCCTGTACTATGAAAAACTGGGTTATGCTCCTGCCCGCCTGCTGCAGGAAGGCGGTATCAGCACCAACACACTGGAGACTGATCGCCACCCTATTACAATGACCGCATTCAGCGAGTTTTTAGCCGTGGCCTGCCGGCTTTCCGGCGATCCCTACCTTGGTTTGCACATCGGCCAGATCTCCAACCTCGATGCCATGGGCATCATCGGCCAGCTGTACCGCTACAGCAGGAATATGATAGAAGGTACCCAACGCATTACCCGCTACCTGCCTTTGATGCACACCGTGTTTGCCTACGACCTGGAAGAAACCAGCGAACTGGTAAAAGTGGTCCTCACCCCGGCTTACAAAACGCCCGAAACAGCCTTTGCTACCCGCCAGCTTATAGAGCTGGCCATGGCCTTTACCCGCAATGGTATCCAGGATGGTACACAAAGTGGCATCAATCCAACAGCCGTTCACTTTACCTGGCCTTTAACACCCGCAGAAGCCGATCACTATGCCACCGTATTCCAGTGCCCTGTTGTAGGGGATCAATCCCATAATGAGCTCATTTATGACAAAGCGGCCGTAAATATCCCCCATGTTTTTTATGACTCTACCTTATTGAAAGCCCTGGAAGCAAGTGCCAATGCCGGTCTGCAATTCTCGCCCTGGAGCAGCAATGACCTGCAAAAGGCCCTATTGATCATGAATGCCGAAGAAAAAGAACGAAGCAGGATAGCACGTAACCTCCATGATGGTATTTGCGGCACCCTCGCCGCTGTAAAAATGCATCTGAGTGCAGTGCAGGCGCAACATCCTTTTCGCGAGTCCGTCAATTTCCAGACCGCCCTCTCTTTACTCGATGAAGTGTCCAATGAAGTACGTAAAACAGCCCATAGCCTGATGCCGGAAGTATTGCAGAATTATGGATTGGATGAAGCATTAAAAAGATACTGTCAAAACCTGGCGCCCTGTTGCCGGGCAGAGATCACCTATTACCGGTTTGGAGACCCCATCCGGTTTGAGCAGGGTTTTGAATTGGCCACCTACCGTATTGCACAGGAACTCATGCACAATGCCATCCGGCATGCGCAGGCCAAACATGTACTGGTACAGCTCAACCTCGATGATGATATGGTACTTACCATCGAAGATGATGGCATTGGTTTCAAACAAGACCAGTTAAGTCCGGGATCAGGGCTCGATAACCTGCAACAGCATGTGAACAGCCTGGGAGGCCTTATCGGCTGGGAAAGCAATACAGGAGATGGTACCGCGGTAACCATTACTTTTCCGGGCACACACCTCCATTATAAAATTTAGCACATCATTCAACACTAATAGCTAGGGATACCGCTCCGTTCCGGGATGAAAAGTATTCCAGGAGTGCCAGAACTCCTGGTAGGCCTGTACAGCCGCCAGGCGTTCGCCTTTTAACACACCGCTTATACATTCACCTTGCCTGTTCCAACCCGACAAAGTATTCTTATCAATCAATGTATCGCCCCTGCTTCCGGTAAATTGCAGGGAAGCGCCCTTCACCTGCCTGTTCCATACATGAAAGGATGCTGTATCTTTTTCCAGCAGCAGCAGGATAGGCAGCCCGGGCAAAGAGTCCTGGATCATTCCTTTATTGACCAGTTCATTCCAATCATAGGCCTTCGCCGTATTACCCTTCACCACGCCTACCACCCATGACTTCATTTTCCACGATCCTGAATCCCTTTTTTCAAGGCCGCTGGCAATCGTGCCATTATCAAACCCTTCAAGCCCTTCATATTGCTTTGTAAAAGAAGTATCGGGCTGAAACACGCGTGACTGGGGATATTGGTCCATCCAGGCCTTGAGGGTAAGCTGGGCCGAAGGTATTTCCGGTAGATGCTTGCCCTTTAAAGGCCCGGCCACTGCCACACCTGTTACCTGTCGCCACCAGCTTTTGGTAGCAGCATCTTCAAACATCGCATTGAAATGGTCCATACCCACCAACCGGAATGTTTCCTGTCGCCCTTCAACCACCGGACTGTATACACGCCCGGTTCTGCACACAGTACAATACGTAACCATAATGGGCTTACCACCAATGCTGTCACGCACCTGGTGGTGATATCCGATCAATTGAATGGGATAAGCTTTGGCTTCTCCATTCATGCTAACGCCAATCACTAATTTATCGGCCGGTATCTTATTGTCAGCAGCACCGGCAAATTGGGTATATCCGGGTTGGTAAAACATCTTATCGGCCAGGAAACGATAATTAAACAAGTAGAAGATCACCGCATACAAAGCAAGCCCTGTCACCAATAGCACTTTCTTCCATAACCGGGCATGTTGCAGTATCTGCACCACCGGATAAGCAATGAGTAAAAGGCCGGGTATCCTTAACCACAGGATGTTCTTGTGAAGCCAGTACGCCAGGCCAATCGTATCATGCTGCTGACTGCCGGGAAATGGCATGATAAAATAAACGCGCAATATTTCGGCCGCAAACAGGAGTAATAAACCAAACGTCAAAAGCAGTGATTTCATGTGACAATCGTTTTTAAGGGACTTTCGCTGTAGGAGCACAACTAACGATCCTGTTTCCTGCAAGCAAAAAATTAACGCTGTTATAAATATGCTTTACCAACGAAGGATTTCCTTCCCGGATAACGATATGTTCACCGGCCGGTATATCCTTAAACGTTTGTACCGTACGACTTGCCGGCCATTTCACTTCAATACTTTGTACAATAGCGGCCTGGCTAATGCCAATATGCTGCAACAAGGGGTTGGAACCAAAACTACCACCCGAATTCACATCACGGTACACCGATCTTAGCACACCATTGTCCTTGAACGTTACTTTAATTTTTGTACCGATGGCAGCCTTGTTGCTGGTAACACCTTCCAAAGCAATATTGATCCAGCGGTTATTGTTTTGTCCCGGATTTAAATATAAGGAGTTTTGATACGAATCGCCAACATAGGCCCCGCCCATATCGATATAAATATCCTGGTCACCGTCATTGTCCAGGTCAGCAAAAGACACCCCATGGCCCTTCTGCAGATTGCCTACGCGGGCCGAGGTGGTAATATCAATAAACCGGCTCCCACCCTGATTCTTAAACATTTTATTCGGCACCAGCGATTGGAACAAGGGGTTACCCGTACCAAAATACATGTCGAGCCAGCCATCATTATCAATATCGCCAAAATTGGCGCCCATCGCAAAAGCAATTTTATTCAACCCCAGCTTTTCCGATACATCCTCAAAGGTTCCATTCTGTTTATTCCTGAACAGGAATAGCTTGCCCGAATTGCCTACCTGTCTGCCCATCGCCTCTCCTGCAGCATACCAGGCCAGCGACCGGTCAAACTCATAACCCGATACAAGAATATCCAGCCAGCCATCATTGTCATAATCCCAAAACCAGGTGGGGAAAGTACGTGTCCTGTTTTCGGCCAGGCCCGCTTGCGCTGTTACATCGGTAAACACAACGGTATTACCTTGTACACCACCATTCTTCAGTAATACCTTGCGGCCATTTAAGGTAGAGATGAAAATATCAGTTAGTCCATCGTTGTCATAATCACCCGACGTAACGCCTTTTACAAAACCCACAATGGCACAGCCCGCCTTGGCTGCCACTTCTGTAAAATGACCCTTCTTGTCGTTCATATACAGCTCACAGGGCATGATATCATCTTCTGAGGTGGTTTCATTGCCAATAAATACATCCAACCAGCCATCGTTGTTAAAATCAGCCCAGGTGGCTGCCTGGGTTGGGTTGAAGGAAAGCAGGCCACATTCCTTGGTAACGTCAGTAAAAGTACCATCACCATTGTTCCTCAACAGCGAGTTGGGCTCCTTGCCAAATTTCTCTTTCCAGGCGCCCCTCAGTACAAACACATCCTTGAGACCATCATTGTTGTAATCAGTTTGCATGATATTCAGCCCTCCTGTCAAATACTTCAGCCCCGAAGAATCAGAAACATCCGTAAAAGTGCCATTGGTATTGTTCCTGCAATAGCGCATTCCCTGTTCCAGTCCCCAGCTACTGGTAATGATATCCAGGTAGCCATCATTGTTAAAGTCGTCAACAATACTGCCACCGGCCATATTGTTGGTATTGAGGCCTGCAGGCATCGCGGCATCTACAAAGGGCTTTATGCCGCTGGCCGTATCCGTATCAAGTCCCTTAATCAAAAAGGCAGGCGGCACGCCTTCCGGATAATCGCCCGTGGTCATATAAGCGATGTTCAGCAGCCACTTCGATTCAAGGTCCTCGGGATCATTGGCCAACACTTTTTCAAACAATTCAATAGCTTTGGAAGAGCCGGTCTTATCTCCATGTATGCCTCTCCCGGCAATAGGAAAAACACAGGATTCACCTGTATGTGACCGGATACAGTTACTGCGCTCTCCGAACCTCATACAGGCAATGGCCATCGTCTTCATAACGGCCATCCTATGACTGATCTCATAGACCGGTATCCTTTTGATCAGTATGTCGGTCATTTGCATAGCTTTTTCTTCATCACCCAGCTCCACCATCGTTCGGACAATGGTATATTCCAGAAAGGCAGAGTCTGTAATATTAGTAGCCTGGGAAAGCAGCGAGTCATAATAGTGCAACTTAGCCTCCGGACAAAAAGTATTGCGGGGGCTGTATTCCGACCTGGAAATAGATGCCAGCAGGTTCACCATTTCTTTATTGGGGCGATTTTCATGCGCGCAGGAAGCGAACAGCAACAGTATAACAATACAGGTTGCTATCCTGGATAAGGAGTAATACATAAACATAGGTTTATAGCAGTTAATTGAATATAGATACTGATCTGCTATAACACCTGAGGAGGCCTGTATTGAGCATCAATAAAAGGATGGATAAGCCGGGCAACCAGATTGTAGTGGGGGGAACCTACTGGTTCGGCCCAGCAGGTAAAACTAAACTGTAGCAGGGGCTGATTGTATTCAGTGGTAATATTGATCTTCTTTACCAGGGGCTTGTCATTGTTGTCTCTCGAAGGCGCACCGTTTACCTGCCTGGCATACTCGTGGCGGGCATGATAAAACCGGGTTTTGCTTTGATTGGGGAGGCAGAGGAGAAATAAAGTGTCATTGCACACTTTTCGCTTTACGTAGTTGTAATAAATGCCGTTGTATTCCATTTCGCCATCTATCCGCTCATAATCATTCCAGTTGGACAGATACGGTAAATGCAAGGGGAGTTTTACTTCGATCAGTTCGGTATCGCTGTATTGCTTGTCATCTAACTGCCTGACCAATTGTTGATCAGAGCGTGCAATGAAATATTCGAATAGGATAAAATAGCCTGCAAGATTAAACAGGTGAACGATAAGCAGCGTTATGGCAAGCAGCTTTTTCAGAACGAAAGTTTACTGAATATACCAAAATACAGCCAGAAAACACATTTTCGTTCTGAAAAGCAGCAGCAGCCAGGTGGTTAACTTAAATAGCCGTTCTACGGAACGACCTTGCATTCATGTACAAAACGAGCGTCACCACATTCAGCAGGAAAGTGCCTACGCCACAGGCCATCATGATCTGTTTGCTATCCAGATAGCCAAATACAGCCCAGCAAAGAGTAGCTGGCAGCATCAGTAACAGTAATCCAACGGAAAGATAGCGGGCTTTTCTTCTCTTAAGTAGTCTGATCGATTGAAACAATAAGAGGCTGCTAACAAGTGAATTGGCAAAAATTGCCACGAGGGTGTCCATGATATTAGATTTTAGGGGTATAGGTAACGCGTTTATAAGCTTTTATCGCTATTATATTTTATGTAACTTCATCCCAACAGGTAATTTTCACCAGCCATGAAATACCAACAAATACCACCGCCGGAGCACCTGAATGAATACATCAGTGGCTTTTGGACCCTGGAAGCGCCTGCCGACAGTGCCACTCCACATGCGTTCCAAACCTTTGCCGATGGATGCCCGGGGCTCATCTTCCAAACGGTAGAACAGGGTTCTTTTTACCAGAATGACAAATTGTTACCAGGCTTTTTCCTGTATGGCCAGGCTACTACTCATGCCAGGATCCATGCTACAGGGAAATTAAGGGCTGTGGGCATTTTCCTTCGACCGAATGCATTAAAAGCTGTTTTTGGGCTTAATGCCGGGATACTTACCGATACCTGCGTGGACGCAAATACGCTGGTGAGACCGGATGGCGCTTCACTCTCAGAACAATTGGTGAATACAACTTCTACTACCGGACAAATTGAACTCATTTCTTCCTGGATCAACACACAGGCGGAAAGGAACAATTCACGCAAAAACGACATGATGCATTATGCCGTCTCCGCGATCGCACGGTCAAAGGGAAATGTAGCTTTGAAAGGGTTACAGATTGAGTTACGATTATCCGAAAGAAGCTTTGAACGCAAATTCAAAGAATATATTGGTATCTCTCCTAAATTATTCTCAAGAATTTGTCGCTTTCAGGCATCATTGAAACAATTAAGAAACAACGACTTCTCCAAACTTTCTGATGTTGCTTTTGAAAATGAATATGCCGATCAATCTCACTTTATCCGTGCCTTCAAAGAATTTGCAGGCTTCTCCCCTTTTCAATACCAGAAGCAATCTCCGGAGGTCATTGAAAATCTTGCCACATTACTAAAATGACCAAAGTGTACTTTTTATTGTAAGTCACCCCAAAAAGAACCCCGGGGTCAACCCAGGGTCCTGAAAATATAACGGTATAAATGAAAACAGGCTTGGAAGAACAGTACTTACTCTGTTCTCAGACTTTTTACCGGATTGGCCAATGCCGCCCGGATAGCCTGGTAGCTCACCGTGGCCAGCGCTATCAGCACCGACACTAAACCGGCCAACGCAAATACCCACCACTGAATGGGAACCCGGTAACTGTAATCACTGAGCCAGCTGTGCATGGCCCACCAGGCCACCGGAGAAGCCACCAGGAAGGAGATGAGTACCAGTGTCAGGAAGTCCTTCGACAGCAAGGTAGCCAGGCCAGTTACAGAAGCGCCCAATACTTTACGCACGCCAATCTCCTTCACCCGGCTCTCTGCCATATAAATGGCCAGGCCAAATAAACCAAGACAGGAAATAAAAATAGTGAGCCCCGCAAACAGACCAGCCAGGGTACCCGTACGCTTTTCATCTTCAAACTTCCGGGCAAACTCCTCATCCACAAACTTGTATTCAAAAGGATACACCGGGTTGTATTTATGGAAAATATGCTCTGCCAGCTTTAGGTTCGTTGCAGTAGAATTATTAGCGTTGAATTTAATAAGGATAGTAGAGAACCAGGCTTTACCACCTGCTATCAGCATGGGACGGGTAGGCTCATAGGGATTGGTGAGAATGAAATCCTTGATCACACCTACAATATGCCATTCTGTGCCGTTGTCTTTCACAATCTTACCAAGCGGATCTTTAAACTTCATCACTTTCAGAGACGATTCATTAATGATCATGCCTGTAGAGTCTGTAGGAAACTTTTTCAGGTCAAAATCACGCCCCTGTACAAATTGAAGCCCGGCCGTAGTGCCCAGTCCTTCGTCGGCATTGTAGCGGTAAAAATCTGTTTTGTCATTAGGGTCCTTTCCCTCCCATTCCTGTCCCCATCCATCACTCCAGCTTTCTGTAATGGGCGCACTGGTTTTGGTAACCGATGAGGCGGCGCCTGAGGACAGTAATTCCTGCCTGATCAGCTCAAAGTTCTTCTCGATATCTCCCGTAAAACCGTGGTAAACGAGGTTGTTTTTATTATACCCTGTTTGCCTGCCTTGCGCATAATCTATTTGTTGCTTTACAATGATCGTGCAAATGATCAATACAATAGCAAAGGTGAACTGTAGTACCACCAGCACTTTGCGCGGCGCAACCAATGCCTGCGTTTTCTTGAAAGTGCCTTTCAACACCTTCACGGGTTTAAAGGAAGAAAGGAAGAACGCCGGATAGCTGCCCGCCAATAGACCGGTAAACAGCACAAACACAATACCGCCCAGCCAGAACCAGGGATTTCCATAGGGCACATAAAGCTGTTTATCCGTCAGTTTATTAAATCCGCCGAGACTGATCTGCACCACAATGATGGCAAAAATACCAGCTATAAATGCCAGCATCATCGATTCTCCGATGAACTGGCTGATCAGGGAGAGCTTCTGCGCCCCTACTACCTTACGGATGCCTACCTCTTTGGCGCGCTTTTCACTACGGGCCGTACTAAGGTTCATAAAATTGATACAGGCAATCAGGAGAATAAAAGCGGCTACAATGGCAAACAGGCGAACGAAGGTGATACGGCCACCACCATCTTCCTGGCCATTGGTAAAACTGGAATAAAGTCTCCACTTCTTCAATGGATATAGAAACATTTCCCACTTGGGTTCATCTTTTGCATACCGTTGCTTCATCACTTTTACCTTGGGCGCCGCAGAGGCCAATGTAGCATTCGGTTTCAGCAGTACATAGGTACGCGTGCTGTTATTGCCCCAGTACTCATCATCATCACCTAAAAACCGTTTATAGGCCCAGGGTATCAGGTATTCAGCCCGGCTGAACCTCGTATTGTTGGGCATGTCTTGCAGGATGCCCGTTACCGTAAAGTTTTCCTTATTATCAATCTTGATGATCTTCCCCATGGGTTCTTCCTTCCCAAATAATTTCCGGGCCAGCGTTTCCGTCAGTACAATAGAGTGCATGTCTTTTAATACAAGCGCCGGATTGCCTTTCAGTAAGGGAAAAGTAAATACCTGCAGAAAATTGGAATCTACCATATTACCCCGTACCGTCAATTTCTTATCGCCTACCGTAAAAAGAAAATTGCTGCCCCAATCTACGCGCACAGCAGCTTCTACTTCGGGCAGGTCTTTTTCCAGCGTACGGGCCAGCACTTTGGGGGTCGTATTCCAGCAGTTGAGCTCACCGCTGAACTCGGCCTTGTTCCAGGCCTCATAAATACGGTCCTTCTTTTCATGAAACTGGTCATAACTCACCTCGTTCTGTATCCACAACAAGATAAGGATGGCGCTGGCCATACCTACTACCAGTCCGGCAATATTGATAGCTGAAAATCCTTTGCTGCGCAGCAGGCCGCGCCAGGCGATCTTGAAGAAGTTTTTTAGCATATAATAGGTTAACTGTTTTGTAAGTACGTCCGAGAAATAAAAATGTTACAGGTACCCCCCCGATAAAATTGATTTTTAATCCACTGGAGGTGCCGGAACCTATATATTAATGATTTTGACTAATTTTAAACCCTTCCGATATACTACGATGATCATGATTTTGTGAAATAGTATTATGTCCTCAACCTACCTGCATACCGAGAAAATACTGCTGAAACAGGTCTCCGAAGGGGACCAGGCTGCCTTCGCCCGCCTGTTCCACGATTGGCACCCCTTATTGTACAGCTACCTTTACCGGCTCACCGAATCGGCCCCCATGGCCGAGGAAATTGTCCAGGATGTTTTTCTGAAGATCTGGCAAACGCGGGAAGCACTATCTGAAATTACCAGTTTTAAAGCCTGGCTATTTGTAATAAGCCGCAACCATGCCCTCAATGCTTTACAAAAAAATATGCGGGAGATCCTCAGGCATAGGACCTATGAACGGGAATACCAGGCAACCAATGCCCGGGAGGATGTCCCGGAAGAAAATGCCAGCCTAAGCCTCATTGATGAGGCCATCGACCAGTTGCCTCCCCGCCGCAAAGAAGTGTACTTGCTGCACCGCCACCAAAAACTCACCTATCACCAGATCGCAGATAAGCTCGGCATCGGCAGGGAATCTGTTAAGACCCACCTGGAACTGGCCGTTAAGGATATTACCCAATACGTATTGAAACGCATGTCTGTGGCCCTGGCCCTTCTTTTCTTCTCGAAATAAAAAATATTTCCATCTCCCTTCCCCCTTTTCAAAAAGGCCCATTGTCTTGTATAATGAAGAGAACCTTTTATGCATACAAGACTTTCGTATCTACTCAAAGCCTACTATGAAAAAACAGCCACGGCAGAAGAACGACGTGAGCTGGCTGAGCTGCTCCGGCAACCGGAAAATCAGGCCTTCCTGCCCGGATTGTTGTCCGAAACCTGGGACCATGCCCTACCCGATGCGGTAATGGCCCCTGGAAAAGCCGATGCGATGTTGGTAGATATCCTGGAAAACGGACAGCCCGCAGTAGTGCGTAAACTATATCGCTGGTGGTATGCGGTAGCGGCATTGCTGGTGGTCGCTTTGGGAATAGCAACCTGGTGGATGATGGATGAACAGCAGGCCGCACCGCCACCGGTTACCCAGGTACCGGCACAGGATGTGCCGCCGGGTAATTACAAGGCCACCCTCACCCTGGACGGAGGAAAGGTCATAGCCTTGGATACAGCCAGGGCTGGCCTGCTCGCACAGCAGGGTATAACAGCCGTGAACATGGAAAATGGCCGGCTAACCTACGCAGGTAAACCCGGTGAAAAAACAGCCCCTGTTTACAATATGCTTTCCACCAGCCGTGGAGAAACTTATTCTCTTACCCTGGCAGATGGCTCTGTAGCTTTCCTCAATGCCGCTTCCACCATCCGCTTCCCCGTCTCCTTCCCGGGTGCAGAGCGGCGCGTGGAAATAACCGGCGAAGTGTTCTTTAAAGTGGCCAAAGACCCTTCGAAACCTTTTATCGTGCATGCCAAAACAATCGATGTACAGGCATTGGGCACCGCATTCAATGTGAATGCCTATGATGATGAAGAGGCCCTGACCGCCACGCTAGAGGAAGGAGCCGTGCGGGTAACCGCTGCAAATGGCCAGCAAACAGTACTGGCGCCTGCCCAGCAGGCCCGTTTGCAAAACAACAAACTGGCCGTACAGAAGAACATCAATGTAGCAGCCGTCACCGCCTGGAGAAATGGGTTATTCCATTTTGAAAGCGCCGATCTGCAGACCATCCTCAAGCAACTGGCCCGGTGGTATGATATCGAAGTGGTCTATGAAGGGAAAGTAAGCAACGAAAAGTTCTTTAGCATCATGAAACGGAGCAGCACCTTGAACAGTGTACTGAAAGCTTTGCAGGCCAATGGGGTGCAATTCCGTATTGAAGGGAAAAAACTGACTGTCCAATCGTCCGGCTAGCATAATGAAATACCCCTGAATAAAAAGCTCCTGCTGGTAACAGGAGCTAAATTCAGGCTAACCAAAACAGGCGTCGAAACCTTGTATTTTATTAACCTAAACAATGCAAAAGTATGCAATTAAGAAAACTGCTGCAAGTAATGAGATTGACTGCTTTTATCTTACTCACAGCCTGCCTTCAGGTGGCGGCCCGAACAGAGGGACAGAACATTACTCTTTCCGTAAAGAATGTGCCTGTCAAACAGGTATTTGTTGAGATCCAGCGACAGACCGGTCTCAACGTATTGGTACGGGAATCCCTGCTGGAAAAGATCGGCAAGGTCACCGTACAGGTAGAGAACAGGCCCGTACAGGAAGTGCTGGAATACTGCTTCAAAGATCAATCACTTAGTTATACCATTGATGGTGGCATGATCGTCGTAAAGGAAAAACCCGTCTATCAATTTGACCTGCCCGTCGATCCCCTGCCTGTTGATATCAAAGGCCGGGTAGTAGGTGAAGGCATAGCGCCTATTGAAGGCGCCACGATTACCATCAAAGGCACCCGGCAGGGCACCACCACCAACAGCAACGGAGAATTTACCCTCACCATCCCAAGCGGCAATGCCATCCTGGTGGTCACAGCCGTAGGTATCGAGCCCATTGAAGTGGCCGTGAACAATCGCCCCTTTATAGTGGTGCTGGTACAGATCAAGCCCAGCCAGCTCGACCAGGTAAAGATCATTGCCTATGGCAGCACCACCGAGCGCCTCAGCACCGGAAGTGTAAGCACCGTAAAAGCAGAAGATATTGCCAAACAACCCGTAGGCAACCCACTGGCCGCTTTGCAGGGAAGAGTAACAGGTATGACCATTGTACAAAATACCGGTACGCCTGGCGGCTCTTACAATGTACTCATCAGGGGACTAAGCAGCCTCACCCAATCCAACGAACCTTTATACATTATTGACGGCGTTCCCTACCCTGCCGGCAGAATGGGCACCATCAATACCACCCTCAATGGCGGCAACCCACTGAATTATGTAAACAATGCCGATATAGAAAGCATTTCTGTGCTGAAAGATGCTGATGCCACCGCCATCTATGGCTCACGCGGGGCCAACGGTGTAATACTCATCACCACCAAAAAAGGCAAGGCAGGAAAAGCCAAAGTAGACATCAACGTGTATACAGGTATCGGCAGCACTGCCACCACACCCAAATTATTGAATACACAGGAATACCTGGCCATGCGTCGTGAAGCAAAGCGCAATGACAACGCCCCCATATTACCCATCGAATTCGAGAACGACATCAATGGCGTATGGGATTCTACCCGGTATACCAACTGGCAAAAAGAACTGCTGGGCAATACCGCCCATACTACCGACGCACAGCTAAGTATTTCCGGTGGCAGCAGCAACAGTCAGTACCTGTTAAGTGCAGGCTACCGCAGACAGACCACCGTAATGCCCGGTTCAGGAGCCGACCAGAAAGGATCCGTTCATTTCAGTATGAACAATGTCTCTTCCGATAATAAACTCACTACACAATTATCAGGCAGCTATATCGCCGGCAAAAGCGATCTTCCTACTGTTGATTTCACTGGCCAGTCGGGCGCAGCCCTCCCTCCCAATGCACCGGCCCTCTACAAACCCGACGGCTCCATTAATTGGGATAAGTTCTCACAAAACCCCATTGCTCAGTTGAACCAGTTATATACTGCCAATAGTTATAACCTCCTGGGAAGCGCCCTCATCAGCTACCGGCCTGTCAGGGCACTGGAATTAAAAGCAACACTTAGCTATAATAGTTTACAACTGAACGAATTTATCGGTTATCCTTCCACAAGCTTCAATCCGGCCACGATAAATATCAACAGGAGCAGTACGTTTGGCAATTACAATAACCGCACCTGGATCATTGAACCCCAGGCAAACTATAATGCCTTTATCGGAAAGGGTTCATTGAATGTACTGGCCGGCGCCACTTTCCAAAAGAATGTGAACAACAGGCAGAACATGACCGGCTCCGGCTACAGCAGCGATGCCCTCCTGCAAAGCATATCAGCGGCCCCTTCCCTCTCCGTATCTGTCAACAACAATTTTCAATACAAGTACAATGCTGTTTTTGGCCGCATCAATTACAACTGGGCCAACAAATACATTCTTAACCTCAATGCCCGCTACGACGGTTCCAGCCGTTTTGGTCCCGCCAATCAATTCCATTTTTTTGGTTCAGCTGCAGGCGCCTGGATATTCAGCGAAGAGAAATTCATGAAGCGTGGCCTGCCGTTTCTTAGCTTTGGTAAGTTGACCGCCAGCTATGGCAGTACCGGCAATGATAAGATCGGCGAATACAGCTTCCTCGATCTCCTCATTGTCCCTACAAATGCAGTGGCTTACCAAAATACCACCGTGCTTACCCCACGTAACCTGTTCAATGCAGAACTGGCCTGGGAACTTACCCGCAAAGCAGAAATAGGCATTGACCTCGGGTTCTTCAAAGACAGCCGTTTATTGGTAAAGGCCAACTATTTCCGCAACCGCACCTCCAACCAATTGCTGCCGTATAGCCTTTCCATCGTTACTGGTTTCCCCAGCCTCACCATGAACCTGCCCGCCCTGGTTGAGAATACCGGCATCGAGCTCGAATTGACCAGCATTAATATCCGGAACCGGCACCTTACCTGGAGCAGCAGCTTCAATTTCTATATGCCCCGCAACAAACTGGTGGAATATGAAGGACTGGCCAATTCCAGCTTTGCCAATGTGCTCGTGATCGGCAAGCCCATGACCATCCAGAAAATATACAACTATGCCGGCGTAGACCCACAGACCGGGATATATACATTCCGCGACAGGAACGGCAATATCACTGCCAATCCCGCACCCGTTCTGGACCAAACCCAAGTGATCAACCCCGTTATACGTTTTTCAGGAGGCTTCAACAATTCCCTGGACTACAAAGGTTTTACGTTGGACTTCACCTTCTACTATGTAAAGCAAACGGGTCCCAATGCCTTTAAACAACAACAACTGGCCCCACCGGGGTTTGCTGTCAACACCACCAAAGATGTACTGCGCCGCTGGCAAAAACCGGGCGACATTACAGATGTAAGAAGTTTCACAACAAGTTTCCTGGCCTTTACCAATCAGTCCACAGCCCTCAACAGCACCAAAGGATATGGAGATGCTTCTTATATCAGGCTCAACAACCTGTCATTGGCCTACCGCTTCCCCGAAGCCATCATTAAGAAATTGCACCTCCAAAACCTGCGCTTGTATGCACAGGGACAGAACCTGCTCACGATCTCCGGTTATGGCAACCTTGATCCCGAAAACATGAGTGGTGTGGCCATCCCACCATTACGCATCATCACAGCCGGTATCCAGATCACACTTTAAAAGCACTACACATGAAAAGTAATCATAACAATATATCACTCTCCACATACTTCAGCAGGCTTGCCTGCCTGGCCCTGTTGCTCTTTATATTTTCCTGCAAAAAGTTTGTAGAAGTAGATCCGCCTGTATCCTCCATTGTAAGCTCAAGCGCATTTTCAAACAATGCATCTGCCGCTGCCGTGGTAACCGGTATTTACAGCAACCTGATGGCTACCGGAGGTTTTGCGGGAGGATCCAGCAGCGTTGCCCTCCTCACCGGTCTTATGGGAGATGAGCTGGACAATTATTCAACCGCTATTTACCATGGTCAGTTTTATACCAATGCCGTGGCGCCCACATCGACCCTTTTTTGGAGTGAGATCTATCGCCAGATATATACCTGCAACCTGTCAATTGAAAGATTACAGACTTCCACAGGCGTCACAGAAAATGTGAAGCAGCAATTAATGGGTGAAGTAAAACTGATGCGTGCTTTTTTCTACTTCTACCTCGTCAACCTGTTTGGTGACGTACCCCTAGCCGTAACATCCGATTACCGTATCAACAATACATTGCCACGCGCTGCCAAAGCCACCGTTTACCAGCAAATGACCACCGACCTGGAAGAGGCCCGTAATCTCCTCACACCCGAATACCGTTCCGCTGCCGGAGCTGTAGTGACCGACCGGTTAAGGCCCAACAAATATGCGGCGATGGCCTTACTGGCTAGGACCTATCTATACCTGCAGGATTGGAAGAAAGCAGAGGCCATGGCCGATTCTGTCATCAACCGCAATGGTACTTATATACTCGAACCCGATCTTACCAAAGTATTCCAGCGAAGCAGTCGTGAGATCATCTGGCAGTTACAGCCCACTGCACTGAACCAAATTCTGTGGGAACCCCAATCCTTTGTAATACCAGCAGGTTCAGTGCCAGGCCCCATAGCACCGACGGCCATCAGCCCACGCCTCAAAAACACTTTTGAAACAGGCGATCCCCGGTTTACCAATTGGGTGGGCGTTTCCAATGTAGCGGCCACGGGCACCATACCGGCCCGCACCTTTTACTTCCCCTATAAGTACAAAGCTTTTACGCCCAATGTAGAGGGCATGGTGGTATTCAGGCTGGCAGAGCTCTACCTTATCCGCGCCGAAGCAAGAGCCCAACAGGGAATGCTCATAGGTACCAACAGCGCTGTGGCCGATCTCAATACCATTCGCGCCCGGGCCGCCGGTAGCATCACAGGTGTATTACCTCCTCTAACCGTCACGTCGAAAGAAGATATACTGGCGGCCATAGCCCAGGAACGGCAGGTGGAATTATTCACAGAATGGGGCAACCGCTGGTTCGACCTCAAAAGAACAGGTACAGCCGATGCCGTTATGAGTATCGTAACACCACAAAAAGGTGGTACCTGGAATACCGACTGGCAGTTATTACCTATACCCCAGACTGAGATCATCGCCAATCTCAAACTGGAACAAAACAACGGATACCCCAAATAGCCAACTCCCAAATCATTGTATTAGTAGCCTGCTAACATAACGCGCCCCTGCCGGGGTGGCGTTATGTTACACAGTGTGCCCTTAACGCATTTCCACCACACCATTATAAACAGTAAACGTAAACAGCCCCATGTCAACTTTATTCCGGAGCCTAATAAACTCCTTATTATTCACCGGTATGTTTATCCTGCCCGGTATAGCCACCCTTGCACAACAAAAAGACACCGCCCGTACCAAAAAAGCAGATTCTGCACAAGTTCTGGCCAAGCTACTTGTCAAGCCCGATGCATTAAAACCTTACCAGGAAATAATTACCCCATCGGCTAAGACAGGCAATGGATTTTTCAAGGTGCACAATGTGGATGACCGCTATTATTTTGAGATACCCGATTCCATTATGAGCCGCGACCTGCTGGTGGTGAACCGGATATCCAAATCACCCGCCGATCTGCCCAAATTCCTTATTTCCCCCGGTTATGCCGGCGATGAGATTGGCAACAATGTGATCCAGTTTGAAAGAGTGCCCGGCAACAAGATCATGCTCAAAGTGATCTCCTATAATGAACGCGCCAGCGACAGTTCAGAGAACGGTCTATACCGGTCATTTGTGAACAGCAACCAGGCATCTTTCCAGGCAGCCTTTCCGGTAAAGTCCCTCAATAAAGAAAACCCAGCCGTGGTTATTGATGTTACCGATTACCTGAATACCGACAATACCGTATTCGGCTTCGGCAGTTTTTACAAAATGTTGATGCCGCTGGTAGCTGCCCTGCCCGACAGGTCTTATATTCAACAGGTGCGTGCCTTCCCTGTCAACATAGAGATCAAAACCGTAAAAACCTATCTCACCAAGCCCTACCCCAACGGTGTTTCCATCCCACCGATCACTTTTGAATTGAACAGTTCCATTGTATTGCTGCCCAAAGTGCCCATGAAGTCACGACAGACCGATGCACGCCTGGGTTATATCTCTACTTCCTATATTGATTACGATGCCAATCCACAGGGCATTACCAATGCGGCCAATATCTCACGCTGGAGAATGGAACCCAAACCCGAAGACAAGGAAAGATACAGGCGTGGTGAACTGGTAGAGCCCGCTAAACCCATTATCATTTACATTGACCCCAACACGCCACGCAAATGGATCCCTTACCTTATCCAGGGCATTAACGACTGGCAGGTAGCTTTTGAAAAAGCAGGATTTAAGCATGCCATCATGGGCAAAGAAGTACCCGCCAATGATACTACCTGGAGCCTCGAAGATGCCAGGCATTCTTTCGTGGTCTACAAGCCCTCCAATATCAGCAATGCCACAGGCCCCAGCATAATTGATCCCCGCAGCGGAGAGATATTGGAAACCCATATCAACTGGTACCACAACGTGATGGACCTCTTGTACAAATGGTATTTTATACAGGCAGGCGCAGTAGACCCACTCGCCAACAAGCCCCGCTTCAGCGATTCTCTCATGGGACAGCTCATTCGTTTTGTTTCCTCCCATGAAGTAGGACATACCCTGGGATTGCACCACAACTTTGGTGCATCTTCTACCGTGCCCGTCGAAAACCTGCGCAACAAAGCATGGGTAGAGGCCCATGGACATACCCCCTCTATCATGGACTACGCCCGGTTCAATTATGTGGCACAACCTGAAGACCATATTGCACAGCAAGGTATTTTCCCACGCATTGGTGATTACGACAAATGGGCCATCGAATGGGGTTATAAATTATTGCCCGAAGGCATTGATGCAGAACAGGAGAAAGCAACACTCAATAAGTGGATCGTTGATAAGCTCGCATCAGGCAAACAGTATTATTTTGGCCGGCAGGGAGATGCACTTGATCCCCGTGGGCAAAATGAGGACCTGGGCGATGATGCCATGAAAGCCGGCGCATACGGTATTAAAAACCTGAAAAGGGTAATGCCCAACCTGGTTAAATGGACTACCCTACCCGACGATGGATACAATAAGACAGATGAAATGTACCAGGAACTGCTGAGCCAGTATACCCGGTATATTTTTCATGTAGTTAAAAATATTGGTGGCGTCAATACAACACCTAAAAGCATTGAAGAAGCGGGCCCGGCATTTGACTTTGTGACGAAAGAAAAGCAAAAAAGGGCTGTTGCCTTTTTACAGGATCAGTTGTTCGATACACCCCAATGGCTGATGAGCAAACAACTTTTTTCATTGACCGGCAAAGCAGATTATGCAGGCATCGCCAAAGTGCAGGATGGCGTACTGTCACAATTATTAAGCAATGGTAAGCTCACCCAACTGCTGTATATCGAATCGATCGATCCAGGCAATGCCTACACCGCCGAAGACATGCTGGAACAGTTGAAAGACGGCATATTCAGTGAATTGCCTGCACATAAGAAGATCAATATGTACCGGCGTAATCTGCAAAAAATGTATGTTGAAAAACTACTGTCCCTTATTCCTTCTGCCTTGAACCAGCAGAAAGGCGCCGCCAGCAGGGACAATGATGCCCTCACCATTGTAAAAGCACATGCCCGGCAGCTCCATACACTCATTAAAAGATCGATACCCCTATCAACCGATCATAGCACCCGTATCCATTTGGAAGACCTTGCAGAGAGGTTGGATATATCCCTACAGGTTGGAAATAGATAAAGCTCGTTTTTTCATGTGTTCACAGTAACAAAGCTCCGGTTTCTACCGGGGCTTTATTTATGGCCATCCCTTGACTCCGCAAGCCATTTACTGCACCATGATCTTAAACGTTTGCACACTTCCCTCTTCCCCATACACTGAAAGCCAATACATGCCTTTAGCAAGGCCTGTGGCCGGGATCTTTACATCCCCTGTATTCACACCCGTATGATTGGAACGATATACAATTTGCCCCTGGCCATTGGAAAGCGCCAACCTGAATGGGCCGGCATTAGTAACCTTGAGCCTTATCACAGATCGCACCGGATTCTCCAGCACATAGAACGGCCGCACATGTGTATTTTTGATCAGTACGATATTCGAAAAGCTTTCATATCCATTGTGGTCAACGGCTCTGATACGGTACCAGGCTGTTGGCTGCACATGATTATCGCCGAAAGAATACCGGTATCCTGCCGTCACCGAACCTTTGGCTTCGATGGCGCTGCTGATCGGCTGAAAATGTGTGCCATCCATGCTACGCTCAATCAGGAAATGGGCTGTATTTTCTTCTGAGCCAGTGGCCCACTGCAATTTGTTAACCCCTTCTTCTGCACGGCCCGTAAGCAGAAAGCCCCGCACCGGCAGTGTGCTGCTATTCTCCAAATAACTGGCCGACTGGCAAAACAGGTTATTCCTTACATTGTCATCGGTGATGGCTTCAATGGGAAAGCCAAAATACAATACCCGGAAATTGCCTTTATACCCCACGCCAGCGCCGCCGCCAATGCCACCGCTGTAATTCAGCACCAGCTCCGATCCCCCGTTCGTATTCACCACATCCGGAAAATCTACATTGTAATAGCCATTCACCCCATTGCCGAAGGTGCCCGTAGTACCATTCAGCAAAGCAGTAGTGCCGCTAAAATTATACGTACCCGCGCCATCACTTACATAAAGCGCCTTCAGGTAATTATTGTAGAAAGCAAGGTCCGCATTGGCAGAAGCGGCCCTGCCAATATCCCAGCCAATTTCAGCGCCTGAGATCAACAGGCGGCCACCACCATCGAGGTAATCTTTGAGCAATTGCTTCTCAGCAGCATCCAGCGTTTTGTCTGCCGTGCTTTCTTCGCCTACAAACCAGTCGATGGCAAAATAATCGGCGAGGTTAATACCCCCGCCTGCTACGGCTTCATTTTGCGCCCCATCAAAAGCCAGGTTACAACTGGCCAGCCCATTGCCATGCTCCACCATATAACCATAGTTATTCATTTTGTCCAATACCATCCTGCGCACATTGCCCAGCACAGCTCCTTCATTTTTCAACAGCATGGCCGATGCATCCAGCCTGTCAAAGCCATCTACTACCAGGTATTTCACCGTTTCACCCGTCGCAGGGATACGCGCCGCCACCACGCCCGAAGCAAAAGATTCACCGCCGGCATTCACAGCCGACACTTTAAAGAAATAGGTCTTTCCCGCTGTGCCGCTAAAGGAATAGTTGGTGGATGCTACCTCAGTTGGATTGTCAAACCCACGTCCATTCTCACTCGCATATACACGATAGCCCGTAGCGGCATGGCCGTAGATTCCTCCTGTTTGCGGTGCTGCCCAATTAAGCTGGATCTGCCCTCCTCCAATATTCTTAGCGGTCAAACCGGTAGGTTGTTCCGGCAGGAATACCAGGGGCGCACCATCTCTGTAATTGAAGAACTTGAGAATGCCTTTATATATGGCACGTGCTGCCAGCCGCCTGAACTCAGGCGCCTTCAGGTCCGTAGCATCTGTAGCCAGGTCGTGGAATGCCAGTTCCACCAGCGTGCCCGGTATCGTACGCAGCTCCCGCAGTTCACCAAAATTGGCTTCCTTCACGCCACGGTCCGTCCAGGTACTACGCCAGCCTGCCCGCAGGTCGGCAATGATTTGTTTATGGATGCTATCCCGCAGCTGCGTGCTTCCGGGGGTGATCACCGGCTGCGATGCACCCAATCCGTTATACCGGTACGTTTCCGTTCCCGTGCCGCCCCCTGCATTCGTATGAAATGCTACATATACCGCATTGTTGATCTCCGTTGGTATGCCTTTGCTCAATTCCCATTCCGTATAAACAGGCCGCACCGTTACATCCTCCCGGCAGACAGGATTTCCCTGGTAGCGGGCATATTGGCGGGCCGACTCTTCAAACCTGGGTTTGCCGCTGGCAACGCCCCCATTCAAACAATCCGGATCGGCGCCAATACCGCCGCCCAGTCGCACCGCATCCGCTACAATAGCCTGACCTGCATCGGGACTCTGGTTGCTGATGATCACTTTATTGTCTCCACCCGCCAGGAAATAGTATTGCCCCAGGTATACCCAGGTATCTCCATGAACTTCCTGGTTCACCGTATACGTGGCCGTACCCCCTGCATGGAAAATCGTATATTTTACATCCGTGGCCCGGTTGGCGCCACTGATAAAACGCACCGATACCCAATAATATCCGCTTACTGTAACAACAGGCGTATAAATAGCCGAAGCCGTTTCTGTAACATCCGCCGTATTCGTGCGGTAGGTGCCGTTGTAACCAGCAATGCTGCCATTGGCCCAGGTGCCCGTTTCAGTATAGCCCGGGGCGCCCTGGTCATTGTCTACGATCAGCTCAACCGGATTCACATCCCGCTCACGAACACTCCAAACATTGGCGCCCGCATTCATTAAATAATGCAACAGGTAATAATCCACCGTCTCGGCCGTAGTAAAGTCTTCCACTACCTGATTCGTCGTTCCACGTTGCGTGGTAAAACCAGTGCCTGTATTGTGCCATCCATGGCCGGGGCTCAGCCATACCGTTTTGCCTGTCAATGCACCGGCCACACCAGGAATGCCTCCACCAGGAAATACCCTTCCCTGCACCGGAGCCGACTTTCCGGCCCTTTCCGGATATGGATCATGGTTCTTCACAGGTATGTATTTCAATACCGGTGGCTGGAGCACAAAATAGTCCAGGGTTTTCCAGGATGCAGTCTGTTTATCTTTTGCCAATAAAAGGATATTCTGTGTATTCGTTTCCGTAGTCAGGTGTGCCAGCAACTCAGTGAGCGCTTCCGATTCAGTTTCTGTGAGCCCTCCCTTTTCCAGGGAACCTTTCGTATTAAAATATACCTGTAGCACATCCGCCTGCCGGCTTACACTATCCGCCCGGAACCGTAGTGCGGGCTCCTGTCCGATAAGTTGGTTGATCCGTAAAACAAGTGTGGTATCGTGCTGTGCGAGCGTAGTAGTCACCTGCAGCAATAGCATTGCCGGCAGGAGCAAAAGGAGTTTATTTCTCATGAAGCTGCTGTTAGTTGGTACATAAACTTACTAAAAACAAACACCCATTGCGTAGCAGGATTCTGCGGTTAGGCCAACTGGTAATAGTAGAAGAAAAGTATAAAAAGGAGATGGCGGGAAGCCAGAACGCCGGCACAGCTCATGCCAGCTGAACCAATTCACCTGCGTTTTTTTGCGGCCACAACAGGCAATTGAGCCAAATAGCTAACAAAATAGTTTATATTTTTTTAAATAATATCCGTCAACCTCAATAGTTCTTTATTTTTACGACCAATACCAAAGCTACATTCCTGATGCATAGTACCTTCATTATCTATATCATACTGGTGGTGGTGATCCTTTTCCTGGTGATGCTGGCCCAAAAGATCAAAGTATCCTACCCTATTTTGCTGGTGGTTGCGGGACTGATCATCAGCTTTATACCCGGATTACCCCCCATTGAAATAGATCCTGAGCTCATATTTGTCATCTTCCTGCCCCCCTTACTCTATGAGGCAGCCTGGAAAACATCCTGGAAGGAATTGTGGAAATGGCGCCGTGTAATTGCCAGCTTTGCCTTTCTCATCGTGCTGCTCACCTCCTGCGTGGTAGCTGTTGCTTCCAATTGGCTGATTCCCGGCTTTACCCTGGCCCTTGGCTTTCTGTTGGGAGGCATCATTTCACCACCCGACGCTGTATCCGCCTCTTCCATTCTGCAATCCGTAAAAGTGCCCAAAAGGCTCATCTCCATCGTAGAAGGAGAAAGCCTCCTCAATGATGCTGCCAGCCTCATCGTATTCAGGTTTGCCCTGATGGCCGTGAATAAGGGAACTTTTGCATTTGGTGATGCTGCCCTCAATTTTTTTGTGGTGATCATCATGGGCATTCTTACAGGTGTAGTAATCGCACTGGTATTTTTTGCCATTCACCGCTGGCTGCCTACTACCCCCCAAATCAATATTGTACTCTCTTTTGTAGCGCCATACGCCATGTACATCGTGGCAGAAGAATTTCATTTTTCAGGTGTACTGGCTGTAGTGAGCGGAGGGCTTTTCCTCTCCGTACGTAGCCATTTGTTCCTGGACCATCGCAGCCGTATACAGGGTTGGAATGTATGGGAAACCATCAGCTTTGTGTTGAATGGCTTGGTATTTATGCTCATTGGGCTCGAACTGCCTGTAGTGATCAAAGACCTGGGCGAGGTCAGCCTGCGTACCGCCATCTGGTATGGCGCCATCATCTCCCTGCTCGTCATTGTACTACGGCTGCTCTGTACATTCGGCGCCTCCATTTTCACCGTTTGGGTGAGCCGCTATATCAAGACCGCCGACAGCAGACCCGGCTTTCGCGGTCCCCTGATACTAGGCTGGGCAGGTATGCGGGGCGTGGTATCCCTGGCTGCCGCCCTTTCCATTCCGGTATACCTCGACAATGGCAGCCGCTTCCCCGAACGGAGCCTCATCCTCTTCATTACCTTTTCCGTGATACTGGTGACACTCGTATTGCAGGGACTTACACTGCCCGCCGTAATACGATGGGTGAACTACAAAGACCCCGATGCCACCATACCAGAAGAAGAACAGGATGCGGCCGTGAAGAAAAAAATGTCCCAGGCCGCCTTGCGCGTATTGAAAGAACAACATGCCGACAAACTCAGGTCCAATAGCCTGCTCCAAAGCCTGCAGCACAGGCTGGAAGCAGAAATAGATCTGCTCAGCGCAACGCCCGGCAAGGAAACCGATACAACCCACCCCGAGCACTTCATCCCCCATTACCGGCAGGTATACATTGAATTGCTCAATGAACAAAGGCAGCTATTGTTTAAACTCAATCACAAAGCTGAAGTAGATGAAAGCATCATCCGCAAATACCTTTCCTTACTGGATATCGAGGAAGAGAAACTTTTTGTACAGTATAACCATGCTCATTAAAATTGCCAGGGTGGGTCGCCCTTGAAGGGCGGCTCACCCTGGCCGGAACTGCTCAACTTTATATCCTTTACTTATGATACCTGTTCGTCTTTATTAAATAAGCTTTCAATTTAGCTGGCTGGTCTGTCTGGATAATGTTGGCGCCTAAATTCAGCACTTCTTCAAAAGCAGCCACATTACCAGCAACCACTTTTTCGTCCACTTCCCCCAGCGCATTGATCCATATCCGGCCACCATGCGTTTTGATCGTATGCACAACAGCAGCCGTATAATGTGAAGGGTCTATATGCACTGCTTCTGTTTTTACCATTGCAAGAGCAGAATCAACCTGTGTCGCACGATGCGTTCTGAGCAGCGTTCTGAAGGCGGAGTTTTTCGCTTTAATGGCTTTTACATGCTGGGGCGCGCCCAAAAAGAAAAAGCAATTATCGGCCGTTTGCGTCTTCTCTACAGTCTCCATAATTGCATTGATACAGGCGGCCGTCTTAATGTCCAGGTCTACCAATATCTTACCTTTGGCCAGTAGCAACGCTTCTTCCAGCGTAGGTATTTGCTCCTCAGTAATTTTCCCATTGAATTTCAGCTTCAGCTTGCGTATCTCCTCAAAAGTGAAGCTATCTACTGGTCCCCTGCCATTGGTGGTGCGGTCTACCGTTCTGTCGTGCATCAGCACCAATTTGCCATCCTTTGTACAACGAACATCCAGCTCTATAATATCAATACCCAACTCTATAGCTGTACGGAAAGCCGGCATGGAATTTTCCGGGGCTTCCAGGTGAGCGCCCCGGTGCGCAGCCACCAGTACCACAGAGGACCCCGGTTGCATAAATGCTTTATTGACCTTTTCAAAATGCGGATCAACCTGCTGTGAGAAAGACAAAGAGATCATGATGAACTGAAAGAGCACAAAAGGTAATACTTGCTTATACATAATAGTGATCGTTTTTGATGAATGATAGTAAAATATGGCCCCTAACAACTAAAAGCTAACTCCTAATAGTATCCCTTATTCTGTTCTTCCTCGATCGTCCCCTTGGGATCAAGCCGGTCAATATGCGTTTGAGGAATGGGACGCAGTACATGGAAGTCGCGGATATTGCCGGCATCAGGATTGAATTTCTTCACCCTTTCTACCAGCTTTTCACAACGTGCCAGATCCTCCCAGCGGTTTAGCTCACCCAGCATTTCACGGCCACGCTCGTCCAGCATAAAGTCCGTAAAATTATTGCTCACCTGCGCGGCCGTTACCATCATCTGTGGTACCGATGTAGTGGTCCTGTCCGCATAGCTGCCGCCTTCAAAAGTCCAGTATTGCGCAGTCTTTAACTCCCCTTCCTTATAGGCAGCCCGTTCACGTACCTGGTTAATGTATTTGATCCCATTGTCAAACTCTCCTTTACGGCCGTAAGCCTCTGCCAGTATCAACAAGGTTTCTGCATACCGCATAACTATCCAGTCCCGGCCGCCATTGGTCTCATTGGTGGTGGGACGCAAAGGGTCCACATGCTTGCGCAATCCCGGGAATAAGTTGTTCCTGGAAAAAGGGAGATAAACATTCAGCGGCATAAATACAGCAAACCGCTTATGAGCCTGTGTAGCCGCATCAAGTTCTGCCTGCGTATTATAGAAGATGGGTGAAAAATACACCGCCGTATCACCCACACTTACATTGATGCTGTTACCGGCTGTAGTTACAATACCCGTAGCAGCTTTATTGGCGATATATCCCCATATAAAAGATTTGACAAACCGCGAGTCATATTTCCGCGTATCCCCAAAGAGCCCATTGTACACATACGGCGTGGGGCGCACACGACGATAAGGGCGGCCATATTCAGTTGAACGAAGCAATATCTTCGTATTGATAGCATCATACTGCGGTACATGGTACAAATGCATCTGGTTGCCGCTGCCATTGTTCAGCAGCGTGTTGGTAAACTGGATGGAAAAGATCACCTCACTGTTTACCTGGTTATTCACATCAAACAATTTCGCGTAATCCGTCACCAGTGAAAAACTACCTAATTCCTTATTCACGATCTTACCCGCATAGCGGATCACACTGTCCATATCTGAGGCCTGTGTGCCCCGTATGGCCTTTTGCTCTGCCGAGGAGGCGCTACCCCTTGCCAGGTAAACCTTGGCCATCAGGTGCGCTGCTGCAGCTTTATACGCCCTGCCCTGCGCTTTGGCAGCCAGCGGCAATTGGTCATACGCCACATGCAGATCCGCCAGGATACTATCGTATATTAATTTTACCGGCGCCCGTTTAAAATCAGTTTTGATCTTATCATAAGCTTCCAGCACCAATGGCACATTACCATAATGCTGCACCAGGTTGAAATAGTAATGGGCACGCAGGAATTTTGCTTCCCCTTCCATTTCGGCCTTTCGCTTTTGGTCCATGGCTACTTTAGGCAGATAGGCAATGGCCACATTACAGATAGAGATCCCTTTGTAGTGATAGTCCCAGAAATCAGTGATCCTGCCCTCCAGTGAAGACAAAGTGGCCAGGTATTGATTAAAAGAAGTACTCCCATCCGATCCTACCGTAAAAAGGTCCGTACCCGCATCACTGAAAGTAAGCAGCCGCTCCGAGGCCAGGCCCAGTCGCATATTGTTATAAGCGCCTACCAAAGCCCCTTCCAATCCCTTTTCAGTTTCGTATAACTGATACGAGACCTGCGACACTACATTTTCCGTAAGGTATTTTTTACACCCGATAAACGACAGCATTAACAGGCATGCCGCACTGTATACAAGTATCTTTTTCATAATTATGTTATTATTTATTTTCCTCCTCTGGAGCCTGGACCCAACATTCTGTATTCTACATTCTGTATTCTGCATTCCCTATTCTCAAAAAGTAACATTCACCCCCAACAGGTAAGTCGTTACACTTGGCTCATTAAATCCCGCAGCCCCTTCCGGATCAGTACCCGGAAAGTCAGTAAAGACAAAGGGATTCTGTACACTGGCATACACCCTGAACTTCGTCATAAAGGCTTTTTGCAATACAGCAGGTGGCAGTGAATACCCCAGCGATATATTCTTTACCCGTACAAAGTCGCCGGCATAATAATTCAACGAGCTGAGGTAGTTCACACCCGCAGTACCCAACAAGGGACGGGGATACTTGTTACTGGGATTGGCAGGCGTCCAGTAGTCCAGCGAAGGCTGGTTGTACCGGCCATCAAACCGCATATCCAGGCTATGATTGATCGTTTGACCAAACATGCCTATAAAAAACACAGACGCATCGAAGTTCTTATACCGGAAATTATTGCCCCAGCTCCCTGTCCATTTGGGATCTGCCTGACCGATAATATAACGGTCATTGGCATCTATTTTATAATCCGTATTGCGGTCCAGCGGCCTGATATCACCCGGCTTGAAAGTGGACCCATTGGCATTGAATTTGGCCATCTCAGCTTTGTCCCCCTCCGTATTCTGCCAAATGCCATTGAAGCCAAGATCATAATACACCCCTACCGGTTTGCCAATAAACCAGTTGGCCCCTACATCATCCTGCTTGCCATTGTACAGTTCAACAATTTCCGTTTTATTGAGCGAGAAGATCCAATCAGACGACCACTCAAAATCACGGCTGCGAACATTGGTAGTATGCAACGACAACTCAACACCCTTATTCTTTGTTTTACCAACATTGGATAAGATCCTGTCAAAACCCGAAGCCGTAGGCAGGCGTCTATCCAATAAGATATCATAGGTATTCTGCAGATAAAATTCAAGGCTACCTGTTATACGATTACTCATCAGACCAAAATCAAGGCCAAGGTTATATTGTCCCGTTGTTTCCCAGGTAAGATTGGGATTGATCATTTTGGAAGGCACAAATCCCAGCGCCGTCGCATCACCAAATACATAACGTACCGTACCCAGTTCACCCCAGGTGGTATAGGGAGTGACACTGGAATTACCCGTCTTTCCCCATCCCAAACGCAGCTTGAGGTCACTGATAAAATTGGAAGTTTTCAGGAAATTTTCATTCTTCAAACGCCAGGCAAGCGCCACAGAAGGAAAGGTTACCCATTTCCGGCCTTCGGCAAGGCGCGAGGAACCGTCATTCCGGGCAGATACCGTAGCAAGGTATTTTCCTTTATAACTATAGTTTAAACGCGCCATGAAAGAAGCCAGGTTCCAGCGGGAATATCCGCTGCTCACCCCATTGATCGTTAAAGCGCTGCCCACATTGTAATACAATTGCTCATCATAAGGCAGCTCTCTTACGGAAATGCCCGCAGACTCTATTTTCTCCGACTGTATCGATTGCACCAGCGTCGCATAGAACGAATGGCCATCCCCCACCGTTTTATTATAGCTTAATATATTCTCCAGCGTATACATAAACTTGCGCACCGTGCTGTTGCCCGCAGCAGATGGCGCCTGCCCGCCGGCACTGGCTGTATTCTCCGCATTGAAGTCCAGGTTTTGCAAGGCCCGGTAATCAAGGCCCAGGTTCGTACGGAAATTAAAGTCTCGCAGGAACGACACCTCCGCATAATAGTTACCTAAAAAACGGTCCTGGTTCCTCACCCTTTTAGTATGTCCGAAGTTCGTGATCGGATTAGGCGTACGCGTATTATTGGTGGGAAACAAAGCCAGCGTTTTGCCATCTTCTTCGTACGGAGAGGCCAACGGGTTAAAGCTCTTCAGCCCATAACCATCAAACACTTCTCCCCAGCCTGCATTCTGTTGCGAACGCGAGTACACCGTTTGCGTGCCAATCTTTATAGATTTGGCAATACTATGCTCCGCATTAATGCGTACGGAATAGCGCGTATAATCCTGGTCCTTTACTACCCCTTTGTTATTAAAATAGTCTGCACTCAATAAAAAGCGCGTTGGTTCACTGCCGCCACGCACACTTACCTGGTGGTCCTGCATAAGGCCATCCTGCAGACCATAACTTAACCAGTCCGTGCTTACCAGTTTGGAAGCATCATATACACCACCTTCCCAGGCGCGTTGCATATTCGCCAGCATATAAGGTGTAGCCACCAGTTGTTCGTTCTTAAAGTCGAGGTCCTTATTGGGCTTAGGATCATACGTTCCGCCCAGTGAATTGCGTTGCGATTCGCGGGAATACTCCACAAAGGCAGCCGCATCCATCAGCTCAGGCAGTGGCTGATTCTTCTGAATACCATAATATCCGTTGTATTCCACGATCGTCTTACCCTGTTTCCCTTTTTTAGTAGTGATGAGGATCACCCCATTGGCGCCCCGGTTACCATAGATGGCCGTAGCAGAAGCATCTTTCAGCACCTCAATAGATTCAATATCGTTGGGACTGATCTGGCTGATCGCATCTACAAATGGAATTCCATCCACTACATACAGTGGTTCGTTTTCCGCCGTGATAGACCGGTTACCCCTTATCCGTACCTGCGAAGGATTGCCCGGCTTCCAGTTCAGTGTTTGCACCATTACCCCCGACACCCGGCCTTGCAATACCTGAGTGGCATCCGAAGCCGCTACCTCTGCTATCTTGTCAGATTTCAAAGAACCAATGGCGCCTGTAACATCTTTTTTCTTTACAGACCCATAACCGATCACTACCACTTCATTCAATCCCGAAGAAGCTTCCTTCATACGCACGATGAGCGTATTGTTCACTCCGGCTCTTATTTCAAACGCCTTCACCTCATAAGCCTGATAACCCACATGCGTAAAAACGAAATGGTATTTACTCTTTGGGAGGAGACCGCTCACCGTAAACACCCCCTTTTCATTGGTAGTATACGATTGCTTGTCCTTTGAATCGTTGGCATTGACCGTAATAGAAACCCCATTCAGCATTTCACCGCTTTCAGCGCTGACAATGCCTTTTAACTGTACTTTTTCCTGGGCATATACCCAGGTGCTGCAAAGCATCGCCAACAGGCTTAGCCAACACCATTTAATAATTGTTTGGTTGAGTGCTATCATATCCGTTGTTTGTTTTTTTAGTCAATAAGATCCCTGCATCCCTGTTAAGGCATGGCGGCACAAGGCCCACTGTGATCATATCCTGTTATTGGGTTATGCTGACCGTAATGGTTTCATGGTGCTTGTTAAACGACAATCTATTAACAGTGCCCAGAATAGATAAAACTGTTTCCAAAGAATCCGATGACAGGAACCTTCCTGTCACCTGCTCATTCCTGATGGTTTCTTCATCGTATATAAACCTTACTTTGTAACGCGTGCCGATTGCCAACAATACTTCCGTTAATGGTGCTTGTATAAATTCCAGCGGGGGAAGTACTTCTTTTTCTTTCTGTAGTTCTTTGCCTGCTACCAGCGGCCCCTGCTTATTATCAGCCTCATTGAACCGCTTCACCATAAACTGGCGCAATACCCGGTCAATGCTAAACTCCTCGCCAGGCTTCAGGTATACATCTTTCATCGTTAACTCCTTCCCCGTCGACTTCACCACTACCTTCCCTTCAAACAACCTGATCGCCACTTTGTCTTTGATAAGTGTGCTCACCATAAACCTCGTTCCCAATGCTGTGGTAGCTATATCATTGGCATATACAGTAAAGGGCCTCAAGGCATCTTTAGCCACTGCAAACCAGGCCTGCCCCGACAGACTGATATCCCGCTTAGCTTCAATAAATGGTTCATAATAACGTATGGAACTTCCGGGCGCCAGTGTGATCACCGAGCCATCTTCCAGCTGAATATCCCGGTTGATGGCACTTTCATTCGTTTGCAATCGTAGCTTGTCTGATGCAACTGCAGTGGTAGGTGCTTCCTGCTGCGGACCTTTCTGTTGCTGAAACAAATAATAGCCTGTAAAGAACAAAGCGACCACTGCAGCAGCTACAGCCCATTTCATAATGGTGGTGAAGCGTACCACCCGGCCCTTTTCTTCCGGCAGTACAGGTACCTGAGCAGTCCGGATCTGCGCATGCAATTGGGCCAATACCTTCTCCGATCTTTCAGCCGGCAGGTATTGCAGGCCCATGGCCACATCCTGCCGGAAAGCCTTTTCAAGGCTGGCTTTCCAGACAGACTCTTCTTGCAGGAAAGATGCCAGGAACTGTTTCTTTTCTGCTGTCGTCATCGTGTCTTTCCACACGCTTTCAATTTGCTGTTTGAACTTATTCATATGATAGGGCTTGGCCAATGGCTCACTATAAATACTCCAGGGCTGAAAAAAGGGGATGCCTTTGCGTGTTACGTAATTGTTATCACCTTCGGCAGTCTGTCGAAGGGTGGGTCGCCCTTGAAGGGCGGCTCACCCTTCGGGGCGGCTCACCCGATCTAAAGCAGCCTGTCAAAAGGTATTCTCGCCCCTTTAGAGCTTGTCCCGCCCACGCGGGAGGCTACAGCTTTGTAGAAATGAACATCAACAAATTCATTTGCTCTGTAGAGCTTGTCCCGCAGCAAGCGGGAGGCAATCCTCCACTAACCAGCGAGATAAGTCAGCAACAAAGTCAGCGTTGTTGCTTCAAAATGGGGATAATGACTTCTTACGTAATGCCTGATAAACCGCGTAGATTGTTTGAGGTAGTCTTTTACAGATAGAACTGAGATACCCAGCAGTTCCGCCACTTCATCATAAGATCTTCCTTCGAAGCGGCAAAGCCTGAATACTTCTTTTTTGCGGGCGGGTAAATGATTGATCGCTTCTTCTACTACCGAAAGTTTTAGCCGGTACAATTGTTCATCAGGCTGTTCGGCAAGTGCAATATCAGGCAACGCATCTTCCGGCACGTGAATGGTGATCCCTCTTAATTGCTTTTTCAGGTAAGTAGCCGCCTTGTTATAGCTGACCACAAACAACCAGCCGGCCACTTTTTCCGGGTCAAGCTGCTGCCTGTTTTCCCACAGCGATAAAAATACTTCCTGTAAAATATCTTCGGCACACTCCTGCCGGCTTACCATCTTATAGATATTGGCATAGACTGCCTGGTGGTATTGGTGATATAACCTGTCAAAATGCCCCAGTGCTGCATCTTCATTTGAGGTACTAAACAGTTGATCTTTTTTTTGCGCCTCTTCCATCCCGTACATTTTTAGTAACCGGCAGCCGGGGCCAGATGATACTATAATCGTAAATCGCCGCAAAATTACAGGCGCCCGTCATCCCCTCAGATTATTTAATTGTGAACTGAACAAATGGATGGAAACGAAAGAAAGTGAGAAAGAAGGTATCGGGAATAAGGTCCGCCTGGAGATGGGACCAAATTAAAAAGGGTGAGTCGCTTTTGAAGCCACTCACCCTTGTTCAGAATCTTTTGGACGTGATCAGGAAAACTTAACCTTTGGCTTTCCCGGATAATTGGATTGGATTAAGGACTATAGGATAAGGTTCTTTGTTACTTAAATGATAGAGTGTCCCTGGTGGTTTTTCGGATATTGGCATCCCTATTTAAGACTCGGTTTTTCATGGATACTTAGGACATTGGGACAACCGTATCATCTAATCAACAATACAAACCTACTCATCAAAGCCGGCGGACACAAGCGCAAAACCGCCCTTTCCCTTGTCTGCACCATCTACGGGATCACTCGTAAAATTACGGGCATCCGCATAGGATAATATTTACTCTGATCTTAGTGACTTCACAGGGTTTACTACGGCTGCTTTAATGGCTTGATAACTAACCGTTATAAGGGCTATAAAAGCGGCTATCAGGCCTGCCAGCGCAAATACCCACCATTGAAGAGGGATCCGGTAGGCAAAATTTTGCAACCAGTTATGCATAGCATAATAACCAATAGGTATCGCTACCAGTATAGCCAGCAAAACAGGCTTCAGCAGGTCTTTGGACAACAGCACCACAATACCCGGGATCGAAGACCCCAGCACCTTACGCACACCGATCTCTTTCGTGCGTTTGGCAGCTGTAAACGAAGCCAGGCCAAACAATCCAAGACAGGCAATGAAGATTGCCAGCCCGGAAAATATCCCCATTAATGTTTGTTGTCTTTCATCTGCCTTGTATAGCGCATCAAAGTTTACATCCAGGAACTCGAATTCAAAAGGATAATCAGGAACCAGTTTGCTGTAAGTGATCCGGATGTCCTCAAGCGCTGCCTTCACATCGCCCGACTTCAACCGGATAGCGATTACCCGGTTGTCCTGCGCCGGAGAGATCACCAACGGATCCATGCGCTCTTTCAGTGAACGGAAATTGAAGTCTTCCACCACACCTACGATTCTTCTTTTCGATTGATCACGGATCGTGTTCTTGATCCATTTGCCAATGGCCTGTTCTGGTGTAAATCCCAATTTCACAGCGGCAGTACGGTTGATCAATACACTTTCAGCAGTATCAGTAGGAAACTTTCCCGACATATTTCTTCCGGCTATTATTTTCAGTCCCAGCGTTGGCACATATTCAAAATCGGCAAACTCCGTTCTCAGTTTCAACACCTGGTCATTGGCCCCTTCTGCTTCAAATCCGTGGATATCATGAAAACCACCCGGTACACCCGACATGATCGATACAGACTCAACGTGCTTATCATTCTGTAATTCATTTTTAAATGTCCAGCGTCGCTCATACAGATCATTACTACTGATGGGCACCACCACCGTATGCTCCTTATGAAAGCCAAGCGCTTTGTTTTTCACAAACCGCATCTGGTTCATGATCGTGATCGTGCCTATGATGAGCAATACAGATATACTGAATTGTACCACTACCAGCGCCTGCCGGAAAAAAACACCGCCTGTTCCCAGGCGCAGCTTACCCTTCAGCGCTTCAATCGGAGAAAAAGCAGAAAGCACGAAAGCAGGATAACTGCCAGCCAGAAATCCCACCAACACAATTACCCCAAGCAGGAAAAGGTATATAGGTAAGGCATTCCAGGAAACAGTTAACGAATACCCCAACAGCTCATTATACCAGGGCATCAGCAAATGCAGCAGACCGATAGCCAGTATGCAGGAAATGGTAGCCAGTAAAAACGATTCCCCGATAAATTGCCATACCAGGTGATTGCGCAATGCTCCCATTACTTTGCGCAGACCCACTTCTTTAGAGCGCTCCACCGCGCGGATCGTAGACAGGTTCATGAAATTGATACAGGCAATTAACAGGATCAGGATGGCTATCGACAGGAAGATGAACACTACTTTTTTATCACCATGTCGAACATCGTCGAAAGCCGAAGCAGGTTCAAAATAAATATCACTCAGCGGATTGAGCTTCAGGTCAAACTTGGCGCCAAAGCGTGCCATATCCGCTCCCATATATTTATGCATGAATGCCGGGAATTGCTGTTCCAGTCTTGCTTTGTCTGATTCCTTGTCGAGCAACACATACACAAACTGATTGTTATTGATCCAGACATTGAACCACTCTTCCCTGGCCACATTGGAAATCGGTATGATCAGGTCAAAGTTCAGGTGCGAATTCAGAGGCACATCTTTGGCAACACCCGTTACTTTCAACGACAGCTCCTTGTCAAACTGCACTACTTTCCCTATCGGATCCTCATTGCCAAAATATTTCCTGGCAGTTTTCTCCGTGATCACCACACTGCCTGGTTCTTTCAACACCGTAGCCGGATCTCCTTTGATCAGCGGAAAGGAAAACAGCGTGAAGAAGTTGTCATCTGTCATACACACTTTCTTCTCATTGTATCCTTTATCCTGGAAGGAGATCAATCCGGTTACAGGTCTTACCCGTACTGCTTTTTTGATCTCGGCCGGAAAGTCATTCAGCAAGGCTGGCGCATAGGGCCCAGACAGGTAAGGCACCCAGCTTTTGTCTCCATTATTATCAAAACCCCGCATGACCCGGTACATCTTCTGCCGCTGCCGATGGAAGTTGTCAACACTAAACTCGTTCATGATGAACAGGAAGATCATCATGCAGCAGGTAATGCCGATCGTCAAACCAAAGATGTTGATAAACGAAAAAACCTTGTTCTTACGCAGGTTTCTCCAACCAGTCTTTAAATAGGCTTTAAACATAGTGTATCAATTGCGGGATTGCAGCAACGCATTTAGCCGGCGAGAAAAATGCCGCATTTGCAATTCTTTTAAAATCAAGGAATTGAATAGCCGGACAGAAGGCTTTACTGTCCGTTTTCGATACACCAATTGTCCAATTTCGGTCTATAGCTCAAAATGCCCCTTTAGGGGCTATCGCTTTGTAGAAAACGAACGCACACAAATTCTTTTGCCCTGTAGGGGCAATCCTTTTGGAACCTTAATTCAAAGACTTCATCTCCACCCTTCTGAAATCAATCGGCGATCCTTCATATTGCAATAAGATGCGCCCTGCTTTGGAAGAAGCGTTGGTGCCTTCATTCACCAGTACGCCATTGAGGTATTGCGTGCAATTGCCCTGCTTATTCCTGATCAAAATGGTATTCCATTGCCCCAGCGGCTTCTCCTGCTCACTGATCCGCGCCACCGCCACACTTTTGCCGGGCGCCTTCGTTTCACCCCGCACCGCCAGCGTTACATTTTCCAGCAGGATAAAATCGCCCGTAGCCCCTTCCTTTACCTGGAACTGGATACCCGCGGGCCACAGTACATCCTTGGCCGTATCCGGCACATTGTACATCACGCCACTGTTCTTTTTACCTGTGCCCCGCTGCACAGCAGCATCCATATTCCACCGGTATTCCAGCGTCAGTTCAAAATCAGCATAGGACTTTTTCGACATGAGGTAGCCTACCTTATCACCATGCAAACGGATCATACTATCCGTCAACTGGTACAACTCAGCGGCATTATCGTATTTGTGATCTTTGGTATAAGCATACCAATCAATGGCAGCGTCGGTCTTCGGAGTTTTACCGGCTTGCTTTGTAGTATTGCATCCGCCTAAGGCCAGGGAGGCTACGCAAGTCGTCAGGAATAATCTGATCATGTAATGGGTTGGATGGATAAAGGCGACAAAATAAAGCATTTTGCCCATATGCTGTAGTTAAGAGGACTATCACTACTGGTGCCCGGAAAGCTTACCTTCCATGCTGATAAAGACTCAGCACATTGCCTGCCGGATCACTGAACAGCGCAACAATATCCCGCGCATTGAGATCAGGTGCTAATACAATAGCGCCCCCATTGGCCACCACCGCCTCCACCGTCTGCACCATGCTCGTGACCATAATGCTGATCATAAGACCGTTGGTGGAAGTGGCAGGTGCACGGCCCGTTACCCAGGCTCCACTCACTTCCCCTACTCCATCGTCAAAAGATACAGACCCATCCTCACGCTCCCGCACGGTCCAGCCAAAAACAGTTTTATAAAAAGATGCTGAAGCAGTAATATCAGTAGCCGGCAATTCTATATAACATATTTTGCCGTTGCCAAAGGTGGGATGAGTTTGTTCCATAATACCCTTAAGGTACATAAAAAGAAAAGCCCTGATAAAAATCAGGGCCTCATTAACTTTTTTGGACGGTCATCAGGAAAATAAATCACACAGCTTTTCCCGGATAATTGGATATTGACATTGGACTTTAAGGATCGTTAACTGATATTGTTTCCCGGTTTTTGGATTTGGATATTGGTGCTATCAGAGCCTGGTTTTTCGGATATCTCGGTGTTGTTCACCTTTGGACTTTTTTGGAAACCGTATCAATTAATCAACATTACAAAAATAGTTATTCACAAGTGTGGATACAAGAGCAAAACTGCCCAATCTCAAAACTGCATCAATTACGCCGCTCATCGTAAATCTACGAGCACCTTGATAACCTTTTCAGTCTTAACTCGTTGTTCGCAACAATTGCAAACGTTTGCGTTCGGCTTTGCACTCATCACCCCGCCTTTTACGCTCCTGTACTTTCTTTTCATAGTACAGTGTAGATGTTGTTGGTTTGCTGTAGAAACGTATTAATTCGCCATGCAAAGAGGAAGAAACTTGTCACTTTATTGGAAATGCCAACTCATTGGCTGGTCCGTGGCCTCCCTCTATTGGAACTTTGTAGGCTTTATAGGCACCGGCTTCAGCATTTGGCTGGCACTGATCCATTTCTTTGCCGACCTGCTCATCTATATTCCCATCACCCACGCCTATCGTAATTATTCCGTACGCCAGGGTTGGCACCAGTTGAAGCCCCAACAACTACTCGTCAGGCTCATACCAGCCATTATCATACTCGGCCTTCTTTTTATGCTGCTTACCATTGGTAAGAACTTCCTCGTGCGGTACTGGTTTGAACCGGGCTTCTCCGGCACCCTCCGGGAAGAATTTTCCGAAAGATGGTTAACCACTTTTGTCACAGGCACCCGCCTCATGAGCATCTGGCTCCTCGCCTATTACGGCTATCATTATGCACAACGCGAGATCAACGCCACCCGCGAAAGCGCGCGCCTCGCCATCATAGCCAAAGATGCACAACTGAATAACCTCACCGCCCAGCTCAATCCACATTTCTTTTTTAATTCACTCAACAATATAAAAGCACAGGTGATCGACAATCCACAGGCCGCCAGGCGTGCCATCGATCTCTTATCCGAAGTATTACGCACTTCTTTGTACAACAGAGATACCACCCTCATCACCGTACAACAGGAAATGGCCCTCATCACCGACTACCTGGAGTTGGAAAAAATGCGCTTTGAGGAAAGACTGCAAACCCATATCGAAGTAGACGAAAGCATTAATGGGGCCGCTATTTTACCCCTCAGTATCCAAACCCTTGTAGAGAATGCCATCAAGCATGGAATAGCCCGGCGCAAAGCAGGTGGCAGGATCACCATCACCGTACAACGCAATGGCCATAACCTGCAGGCAACCGTACAAAATCCCGGCACATTACAAACACCTGCAACAGGCGGATTGGGATTAAAGAACCTGGCTGAGCGATTACAATTGCAATTCAACGGAAAAGCGTCCCTGCAATTGACCCAGCCAACACCCGAAACAGTTGTCGCCACCATTACAATGCCCCTCACATGAAACCATACCGCGTAGTGATCATAGATGATGAACGGCTGGCCCGGGAGGAAATGAAACGGCACCTCCTGGCCTACCCCGATTATGAAGTGGTAGGAGAAGCAGCAGATGCCGATGAAGCCGAAGCCATGATTAATACCCTCCACCCCCACCTGATCTTCCTCGATATTCAAATGCCCGAAAGATCAGGCTTCGACCTCCTGGAATCACTCAACCAGGTGCCCGAGGTCATATTCACCACCGCCTTCGACCAATACGCTGTACAGGCATTTGATACCCACGCACTCGACTACCTCGTGAAACCTGTGCGGGAAGAACGTTTTGCCCGCGCCATGGAAAAGATCAGGGTCAAACTGGCCAATTATTCGAATGCACAGGAAACACTGCCTCTTTCCAATACCCTCTTCATCAAAGAAGGCGAGCAATACCATTTTATCCAGGTAAAAGACATTTACCTCATCGAATCCACCGGCAATTATGCCCGCCTATATTATTCCAACAGGAAAGTATATATAAAACGTTCGCTGAACCAATTGGAAAAGACACTCGACCCGGCCCTCTTTTTCAGGACCAGCAGAACCAACCTGATCAATACCAATTTTATAAAACAGGTAAAACCACTCACCGGCGGCAGGTTACTGATCAGTTTGCAAACCGGAGAGGACCTAACCGTTTCAAGCCGTCAATCAGCCACCTTTAAAAACAGGAACAAACTATAACCTGATTACCCAACCATTTTAAACGATCTATTTTATGAGAATGTTCTTCTCCCTGGCATTCCTATGCCTTATTGCAAGCCTCCGGTTATCGGCGCAGGTCACCAACCCTACCACCAACCCTACCACCAACCTGCAGGATAGCACCTACCTTATCCAGGACAGTGTATTGATCAAAACAAGAGATGGCGCTCACATCTCCGCACTCGTGGTCAGAAAACAAGGGGTTATTACTCCCCTGCCTGCCATCCTCGTCTTTACCATCTATGCCCGCAACACCGATGTTAAAAAAGCCAAAGAAGCTGCCGACAAGGGCTATGTGGGCATAGTGGCCTACACAAGGGGCAAAAGATACAGCCCTGAAACAGTAGCGCCTTATGAGCACGATGGTAATGATGCTTATGATGTTATTGACTGGATCGCCCGGCAACCCTGGAGCAACCAACAGGTAGCCATGTACGGTGGCAGCTACAGTGGCTTTACCCAATGGGCCTCCACCAAACACCTGCACCCTGCCTTAAAGACCATTGTTCCCTCCGCTTCCGTAGCACCAGGTCTCGATGCCCCTATGATGAACAATGTGATCATGACCTTTCCTTTTTCCTGGACCTGGTATGTATCCAATAACAAATGGCTCGATGAGACCGATTATAACAGCCCATTGTGGGGTAATGTATTGCAGCAATGGTTCGATCAGGGCCGTTCTTACCGAGCACTCGACACCCTCGCCGGCCGCCCGGGTAATAAGATCTTCCATAGCTGGCTCGACCATCCCTCCTACGATCAATACTGGCAGCATATGATCCCCTATAAAGAAGAGTTTGCACAGATCAATATCCCCGTACTCACTACCACCGGTTATTATGATGGCGGACAGGTAGGCGCCACTTATTACCTGCGCGAGCACCTGAAATACAATCCCCGCGCCAACCATTATTTCCTGATCGGTCCCTATGGCCATTTTGGTTCCCAGGGTTATCCTGATGCTGTTTTCAACGGCTATCCGATCGATCCGGTGGCCAAAATCCCGATCCATGACATCATTTACGAGTGGTTTGATTATATCCTGAAGGGAAAACCTAAACCTGCCATCCTGAAAGACAATATCAATTACCAGGTAATGGGCGCCAATACCTGGAAGCATGCTCCTTCTCTCAGCAGGATGAGCAATGATACCCTCACCTTTTACCTCAGTAAAGCCCCATCAGGTGACATACATAAGCTCACGCCTCGCCGTCCCGCAAAACCAGCCACCATGCCCATGGAGATCGATTTTGCCGATCGCACCACCCGTCGCAGCTATTACTATGTCAGCAATATTATTTATGACAGCCTCGATACCAACGATGGCCTTGTGTTTAAGACCGATCCCCTGCAAGCGCCTATGGAAATATCCGGCAGCTTCACCGGCCAATTGGCAGCCATGATCAATAAGAAAGACATGGACCTGAGTGTGGTACTGTTTGAGCAAATGCCCGATGGAAAGTATTTCTACCTCACCTATTTCATGGGCCGCGCCAGTTATGCAAAAGATATCATGCGCAGACAGCTGTTGGTACCGGGCAAAAAAGAATTGATACCCTTTACCAACTCCTATATCACCAGCCGGCAATTACAAAAAGGAAGCAGGCTCATGGCCATCGTAAATATCAACAAGAGCCCCTTCGACCAGATCAACTACGGCACCGGTAAAGATGTTAGTACCGAATCCATACAGGATGCCACTGTCCCCCTCCGCATTAAATGGTACAATGACAGCTACCTGAAAATACCCGTATGGAAATAGACCGCTGCCAATCAGCTCGTCAAAGCCGGCGATCGGGTGAGCCGCCCCCGAAGGGCGACCCACCCGATCGACAGGAGCCTATCCAGGCTTTCTTCAAATAAATTTCTCTAAAAAAATTTGGGAAACCTTTAGGTTGCATATATATTTGCAACCTAAAGGTTTCCTATTTACTATGAAAAGAGATGTATTCCAGGCTATAGCCGATCCTACACGCAGGAAGATCATTCATATGACAGCCCATGAATCACTGAATGTAAATTCAGTGGCCGGCAACTTTGAGGTAAGCCGTACCGCTATTTACAAGCACATGAAGATCCTTACTGAATGTGGACTGCTCGTCATCACCCAACAGGGCCGTGAACGCTTTTGTGAAGCAAAACTCGATAAGCTCCATGAAGTATCCGATTGGATAGAACAATACCGCCAGTTATGGGACAACCGCCTCGATAAACTGGAGAATTATTTAGCCGATTTACAAACAAAAAAGAAAAAAAATGCAAAAAACAAACGCAGCCGGTAATGCGCCGGACACACCCACAGCCACCCGGGAAGTACTGATCAAACGCACGATCAATGCCCCGCGTAAGCTGGTATTTGAGGCCTGGGCCGATCCGGAGCACCTCAAAAATTGGTATGCTCCCGATGGCTGCACCATCGACATCGTACAGTATGATTTCAGAGAGGGTGGCAACTTCCTCACCTGCATCCGTACCCCCTCACTCCACGACTGCTGGTGCAAAGGAACGTTTCTTACTATCAAAGCTCCTGAAAAACTGGTGTATTCTATGATCATAGCCGATCAACAGGGCAATGCAGTAAAGCCGGTGGAAGCAGGGATGGACCCCGACTGGCCAGCTGAAACCATTGTAACGATCACCTTTGAAGCAGTAGGCAACAAAACCAATATCACCCTGCATCAAACCGTAGAGGAGGCCCTGGCCAAACAAACAGGCGCTTATCCAAGCTGGCTCAGCATGCTGGACAACCTGGAAGCAACCCTTACACAGAAGCACTAACCCGCTTTTACGCACAAAGGGAAAGTAAAGCCATAGCAGGTAGCTGCTAACGGTAATACCCTCCGCGGGGGTATTACTTTTTTGCATTTACCCCGACTTTTTCACCGCACATTAAATAGCAAGTACATGGTTTGACACATGAATGGTGCTAAACGAAAAAAGTGTTAATTTGTACCTTAGCCATGTAAGCCATGAAAGATACCAGATTACACACTACCAATTATCAAAACACCTTCATAGAAATAGCCGACGATTGTCCCGTGAGGATAGGTGAAGTACCTCCACAGAAAGGAGAAAATAAAACCGCGGCCACCACCCAGTTTGAACTCATTGCGCAGAATCCCTACAAGTACACTTCTGATGATGTATTGTTCCAGGTATTTGCCGATAAAAATAAGATCAGCCGCAATGAACAGCCTGCTGCACGTGTAGAATTCTTCTCCAAAGGCCAGCCCTGCCTGCGCTCCTCTCCCCTTACAAAGCGTTATGGCTGGGGTGTTCACAGCAACTCCGACGGCAAGGTGGCCATTTATGCAGTAGACTCTCCCGAATACAAACAATTCGCCAAAGACAAAAGCCTCCAACACGTAAGAGCAATGCGTTCTAAACGCGTGTAAGCACCTGCAAGCTTCCTATGTTACCAGTTTAAATTCTTTTACCAACGGAGATAACATAAAACCAAAATGCATTATCTTAGGTAAATAAACCTGCTCAATTACAATCACACCTTATCCCCTTTCCTAACCCTGTTTAAACATTGACTCTTCTGCATAAGATAGACTGTATCACCATTTATAATTGACTTCGACTGCCTGTTCCCCCTGCCTGCGAATTAAGTATTGAATGACATACCAAAACATGCTTATGCAAGTGATCTATACACCTGCAGCCATATTCTGTTTAATTGCAGTAGTGCTGAGCTTACTCACCGGGATAGTGCTGCTTACCTTTTCGCCACATACAACTGATAATAAGGCTAACTATTACCTGGGAGCAGCTTTTTTGTGCTTTAGTATCACTTTTACCGTTATATACCTGATCTATACAAGGTTAATTTTGTTTTCCCCTCACCTCTATCGCTTGGGAAACCTGTTTTGGCTTCTGTACATTGGCCTTTCTTACCTGTACGTGCGCATATCTGTAAAACGAGCCCCTCTGCGATGGACCGACCTCATCCACCTGTTACCTGCCCTGCTGTACCTGGTAGATTATGGACCTTTCATTTTCTCTTCCGCCACTTATAAAGTTCAACAGATAAAAGCCGATCTGGATAACCTTGACTTCGCCAATAGCTTCAGGCAAAGCTGGTTGTTTCCTGCAAATTTTCATGTACCTGCCAGAACCCTGCTCTCCGTATTTTACTGGATACTGCAAATAAAAATTTTGAGGAGCATTGACAAAACCGTAAAACAACAAAACACCATCTGGTTTCGCTGGCAGTATATTTACAACCTGCTTCAAATATTACTTTTTGGACCAACCATCATTTTCATTGTTACCGGTCAGTCTTCTGTATGGTCTACCACCATACCTCCCGCAATGGGTATATTGCTGTCGGCCATTACATTGTACCTGTACCCACAGATCTTATATGGTGTGCCTCCCGCCCCATCACCACCATCACCACCCACACCACCACCCGCTCCATCGCCACCAACACCCATCCGGCAGAAGTTGGTACTCGATGAAACCTTCATCAGTCAATTGAGCCAGTCATTAGAAAAGCTCATGAAAGAAAACAGGCCCTTCCTCAATAGCAATTATTCCCTGAAAGAACTAGCCATTGACCTCAACATACCCATGCACCAGGCATCAGCCTTTATAAACCAGGCAACCGGCAAAAATTTTAATGATTACCTCAACCACCAGCGGATCGAATATTGCCTGGATTTTATTAAAACAGGAAAAGCAGAAAACCTCAACATGCACGGTATATCACAACAATGCGGATTTAACAACAGGAACACTTTTGCCCATGCTTTTAAGAAATTCACTGGTAAACTCCCTTCTGAATATTTAACAGGATCGGAAAGCAATTCCCAATAACCTTCACCACGTTGCTGCTGGTTTTATAGCATTTTATCGTTATTATTGCATTTACAATTGATGTTTATGAACCACCATTTATTATCCTCCACTCCTCCCCCTCCGGTTGCATTACATGCATAATAACCGGATCTTGCTTCCCTGGTAATATTCCTTTGTAATGGAATAGTTCAGCTATTATTCCTTGCCCAGGTTGGGCCCCGGTTGTTATTGCATGCCCAGTTACTTTTTGTACAGGCAGCACCTGCCTGCTGATCATTTATTGTCTAAACAACCGGAAACAATGACTAAATATATATTGATGGTTTTTATCGGGGCCTGCAGCTTCGGTATACTCTCTACTTTTGTAAAACTGGCCAATCGCGAAGGATATCCCGCAGCCGAGATTTCCGCTTCACAAGCCTTCACCGGCATGTTGGTATTATGGGTATGGGCGTTGATAAGAAGAAAAAAACAACCAGCTCCGCTAACCTTACACAACATAAAGACCTGTTGGTGGCAGGTATTGTTGACCGGCGCCGCCATTGGCCTTACCACCTTTCTGTATTATGTTTCTGTGCGCTATATACCTGCATCCGTAGCCATCATCCTGCTCATGCAATTTACCTGGATGGGTGTATTAATGGACCGCATCCTGTTTAAAAAGAAAGCCGATGCCATACAGCTCATCACCATTGCCATCATATTAACAGGTACCGTAATGGCCAGTGGCATGAACCATATTCAAATGGACGCGTCATTTATCAAGGGTACCTTGTATGCACTCGCTTCAGCTTTTTTTTATGCACTGTATGTAGTAGCCAATAGCCGCTATGGCAATGCACTGCCTGCTCCGCAAAAAAGCGCCCTGATCATGACTGGCTCTACCCTGGGTATACTGATCGTGAATGTCCAACAGCTATCAGCCAGCTCTCATTTTGATGCGGGCCTTATAAAATGGGCTTTGTTCCTCGCCGTATTTGGCACCATCATTCCACCTGTGCTGTTTGCGAAAGGCATACCCAAAGTAGGCGCAGGCATCAGCGCCATTATTATGACCGCCGAATTGCCCGTGGCCATTTGTTGCGCTCACCTGATACTTGGAGAAAAGATCAGCGCAGTACAATGGGCCGGCATCTTCATCATGCTGCTGGCCATCGTATGGATGAATGCGCGGAAGAGTAAGCCTGGCTTACTTACATAGCTTATCGATATCATCCCGGATGACCGATGCTTTCACCCATTTTACGTCAAAGTTGCTGCTGAAAAAGAAGTATTGGCCATCGGGTGAGAAGTAAGAGCAGTATTCATAGGTAGGCGTGTTTACACGGCTACCCAGGTTCATGGCAGTACACCATTTTGGGGCCGTTCTTTTGGCGCCATACAGATCGGCTTCACCAAAGCCATTCTTGCGATCTGCCCCTGTAAAAACCAGGTAATCTTCCTGGGGCGAAATACAGGGGTCATGTTCTGTAAGCGGCGAATTGATGGCAGGGCCCAGGTTTTCGGGCTTGGTGTACTGCCCATTAACCCATTTGCTTACATAAATATCCCCTTCTCCCAGTCCGCCCTTGCGGAAGGAGGCAAAGTAGAGATTGCCATTGGCGGCAAATGAAATATAATATTCTGTACTGTCTGTATTAATGGCTGCCACATTTTCTGCTTCACTCCAGTCGCCATTGGCCAGCGGGCGCTTGCGCCAGATATCATAATCCCCCGAGGTATCCCCGGCGTGCTTGGGCCGGTTGGAAATAAAATAGACCGCACCATCGGGACCGAAAGTAGCGTCCGCTTCCGCATAGCGGGTATCTGCAAAGGGAGCGGGTACCGGTTCCGTCCATTTGGTGCCGTCGTACCGTGTCACCAGCATTCCCCATTTTTTAAGGCGCCGGGTAAAATAGAACGATTGCAGGTCGGGCGAGAAGGCCGCATTGAAGTCCAGCGAATCACTGCATACGATGCCGGGCATAAATCGAAGGGCAGCAGTATCAGGAGCCGGCGAAGGGTAAGCAATTACAGGTCCGGAAGGCATGGGACTGCAATGGGAAAACACGACAATTGCAGTCAGGCAGGCTAAGGTGGTGGTGTAGCGCAGAAAGTGCATGGTTGGGTGCTTTGTATAAAGTTAACCTTTAGCCCCCGCTTTTTAAGCCTCCCGTTCGGTACCTCTTCAAAAAGGGTGATCCAAACGGTAGCCACTACCAGCGTATTTTATCTGGGGCTGGACAGCCAACCTACCAATTAATACGCTTCCGGGAGGAAGTCAGGGCACAAAAAAGCCCCGCTGATGCGGGGCTTAAAATCTTTTGGACGTGATTCAGAAAACATTAACCATGAAGATTTTCCGGGATAATTGGATATGATACTGGAATTTTAAATGGTCGTTAAATGATATAGCTTCCGTTGGTTCTTTTTGGATGTTGGATGGTTGGTTTTTCCTGGATATTGCGGTCTTTCAGGATGTTTGGATTTTTCGGAAACCGTATCGCTTATCAACATCATAAAAGTAGTTTTAAAACATCTTTAACACAAGAGGAAATATGCTCAATTAAAAAGTTTCGGTAAATACATCCTGCATCGTAAATATACGAAGCCTGGTTTACGTGCTTTAGCTATCGCGCCTGCTACACGTTTTTGGGTCAATTCTGCACAGTTACTAATCAAAACTGCACAGGTATCGGTTTATTGTTGACGGATTGCCTGTTAATCCCTTACTTCATATGCAAGGATTCGTCATTATCATCTACCCCCTATCTAACTGAATAAACAATAACATGCAATATCCCTCCTTAAGAGAATTCACTTCCTTTGAAACCGCAACGGGCCTAAAATTGCCGGAAGATTTAAAAGCATATTTCAATACCGTCAATACAACCCCGGAAGCCTATGACAAAGACGTGTTTTGTTTTTATTCCTTTTCGCAATTCCAAAGCGTGGAGACTAAATTAAAACCCTGGAAGGGAATTCCAGACTATTCCAATATTGTAAATACCCTTGAAAACCATACGGAGTGCTTTGTATTTGCCGATTACATGATTCAAATGTTTACCTACGCTATACGTCTCAATAGCACCAATACCAGCCTTAATGAGATTTATGTAATATGTGGCGATAAACATAAAGTAATAGCAACCTCTTTTTCCGGTTTTATGAATTTATATGAAGAGGAATCCATTGAACTTTTTTTAAAGAATGAAACGATGCACCACTCCCTTCTTCCGCCACCAACACTTCTGCAGAAACCTTTTCAGCGACAGAAGTCGCTAAGCCTACCACTTCCGCAATTCCATTCCCGGTCCCCTTCTCCCTGGCCATCCCCTCCTGTTCTCCACTCTTAGCGCGAACCTCGCTACCCACAGTTTCCCCCACCCACACCACCCGCATCCCCGAATCACTCATGATCCTCGCAGGCCCTTCCCCTTGCAAATGCGGCACAATACCCATCAGCAACAAACAAGGACCACCTGTCCCTGGCAGGTTAATCGGCAGGTCAAAAGCACTTAGCTCCGTCTTGTACTTCGTTAGCGGACCCAACCCTTCCACTTTAGTCACTGTGCCATTGGCAGCATCCGGTATAATCGCTACAAAGCGCACCTGATACCCCGTCCGCGGCATCTCGTCTGCTACCTTCGGATGCTGGTGCAACTGAACATACAGGCCCAGCTGGTTTTGTGATACCGTTGCAGAAAGATCATAGCCGCCGGCGATTACTTCCGACAGCGGATGTTGTAAATTACATTCAAAGCCTTTCAGGCATTCCAGGCCCAGGGGCCGGCCGGCTTTCAGTTCGGCAAACAGCTTGCTTACCAGGCGCGACCACAGCGCACCATCGTGCACTTCCGCCCGCAAAGCCTGAAAGATGGGCTTCGCGTATTGGTTACACGCCTGCATCCTGGCCTTGCCTTCAGCCAGCGGAGCTGTCATCACAAATGGGGTTTTGGAATACTTTTTGGCGCGTACATGAGGCTTGTAACGCCTGCTGTTAACGA
>CBIHOV010000005.1:0-332500 GCA_966211765.1 uncultured Paraflavitalea sp. | reverse complement strand
GGCGGCCTGCTGGCCTGGCTACTGCCTACACATTGCCTGCACTCCTTAGGAATACGGCCCCCTTTTCAGAGAGCGTTCAGGCCATGTGTAGAACATGTGCAGGCCATGATGGTTGCATTACCCGGCCACCTGCTGGCCATCTTATTGCCTACGGATTGCCTGCGCTCCTTAGTAAACCGGCCCCCTTTTCAGAGCGCGCTCAGGCAATCCGTAGGCAATGCGGAGGCAATCGGCAATCTTTACGACAAGCACCGGCTGCAACCGGAGGGTAACTCGTTGGAATGGTGCAACCGGTTGCGCAGCGCCGTAGCATAAAGTCAGGTTACATTGTGGATACTTTAAAAGTTATGATGGCTATGACCTATAAAAAATTTCAAACATGCTGCCTCTTCATCCTGATGGGTTTTCTGCCGGTGACGGTCATGGCCCAGGTGACGGCCGTAAATCCCATGCCCTTCGTAATCCCTGCCCTGCAGGAGTGGAAAGGTGCAACCGGATACTATGAATGGATCAGGTCTTCCCGCCTGGTGATCGACCCCGCCTACGGTGATCTATTGAAGCCGGTGGCCAGCTTATTGGCAGAAGACCTGAAAACAATGTGGCATTCGGCAACACCCACTATTCGTGTTGGACGACCTGCCAAAGGAGATATCTACTTTACGCAAGCCAGTGCAGACAGTAGTTTGCCTGCCGAAGGATACCTGCTGGAGATCGGTGACCAGGTGCATATTCGTGCAAAGGATGTGCAGGGTGCTATCTGGGCTACCCGCAGCCTGCTACAACTATTGGAGCAGGACAGTTTGCACCAACGCCTGGCAAAAGGCATAGCGAGGGACTTTCCCCAATATGCCGTTCGTGGTTTTGTGCTGGATGTGGGACGCAAGTTCTTTACCATCGGCTTCTTGAGGAATTACGTGCAGTTCATGTCGTATTACAAGATGAACGATTTCCACATTCACCTCAATGACAATGGCTTTAAGGCATTCTTCAACGATAACTGGGACAGCACCTATGCGGCTTTCCGCCTGGAGAGCGAGACCTATCCTCAATTGACATCAAAGGATGGGCATTATTCGAAAAAGGAATTTATCGACCTCCAGTTGCTGGCACAGCGATATGGCGTCAACATCATACCGGAGATCGATGTGCCTGCACACTCGTTGGCATTCAGTCGCGCAGTGCCGGGCATCGGCAGCGTGCGATACGGGCAAGATCACCTGGATATAAATAATCCATTGACCTATTCGGTGATCGACAATGTTTTCAAAGAATACCTTGCCGGTCCAAGGCCGGTATTCATGGGAAAGGAAGTGCATATCGGTACGGATGAGTACGACAAAAAAGAAGCGGAGTCATTCAGGCATTTTGCCGACCATTATATCAGGCTGGTGGAAAGTTATGGTAAGCAGGTGCGCATGTGGGGATCGCTCACACATGCAAAAGGTAATACACCGGTAAAATCGGCCGGCGTGACGATGAATCTCTGGTACAACGGGTATGCCGAACCCAAAGACATGTTTGAACAAGGCTACCAGGGAATCAGTACGCCCGATGGCTGGTTGTATATTGTACCGGCAGCCGGCTATTATTACGATTACCTCAACGTAAAGCGCCTGTACGAAGAATGGGCGCCTAACAGGATTGGCAAGGAGCTATTTACTGAGCCCTATACACCCTTGCGGGGAGGTTCCTTTGCTGTATGGAACGACCATGTAGGCAATGGGATTACGGAAAAAGATGTGCACCACCGGGTGTTTCCGGCCATGCAGGTATTGTCGCAAAAAATGTGGGGTGGTAAAGCAACCAAAGTAAACTATGCGGAATTTGAGCAGATGGCCGGCCATATCGGAGAAGGGCCGGGCCTTAATATGCTGGGCCGGTTGAAGGGCATGGATTCTTTGCTGTTTAATTTCAGGGAAGGAACCCTGCGTCGTGCACAATTGGATGCTACAGGACAAACGATTACGCTTACCGGGGGAAGCAGCTACCTGCAAACAACGATGGCTGGTATTGGCTATGGGTATACGGTAAGTTTCATGATCAATCCCGCTGACAATAGCCTGCCGAATGCGGTTTTGTTTGGATCATCCGATGCAACGGTAACACTTAATCAGCAGGGCAGCGGCTATCTTGGGTTTTCCCGCGAAGGGTATCACTACCGGTTCAATTACCAGGTACCGGCTAACCAGTGGACGCATGTTGCTATAGTTGGCAATCATAAAGGCACCAGTCTCTATATAAATGGTAAGTTGGTGGACAAACTGGAAGGAGCCAAACGGGTTTTTAAAAATGGAAAAGAAACAGCCAAAGTGCAAACGCTTTTCTTTCCCTTGCAATATATCGGTGATCGCCAAAACGCCTGCAAGGCTTCGCTGAGCAAGCTGCAGGTATACGCTCGTGAACTGGATGAGGCTGCCATCGCAACGTTGGCTGCTAATGCTGTGGCCCCGATAGCTAAGTAGCGGGGGGGAGTGTATGAATCTTAATGCTTAATGCTGAAGTAGTTAGGTGTGGATTGAAAAGCGCCACCAGGCAATGGGCAATACATTTGTGACAGGATTTTTGACAAATGGACCCTGTCGCTGTAGTGTGAGGGAATAACTTTATGGCTTATTGCCAATATGAAAAATATACGCCTCTTACTCATTATCCTGTTAGGATTTCCTTTGCTTTCCATTGCCCAGCCTACGGTTAAAGAAGCCCCGGCAGGTTTTGATATCGAACGCGACGGTATCGCCCATGGCCGGATCGATACGATCAATTATGCGTCTAAAACGGTAGGCGCTGTCCGACGGGCGCTTATTTACACTCCGCCTGGATTTTCAACCAAAAAGAAATACCCCGTATTGTACCTGCTCCACGGCATCGGTGGAGATGAAAAAGAATGGTACAACCAGGGAAAACCGCAGGTGATACTGGATAACCTGTATGCGGAGGGCAAACTCGCGCCCATGATCGTGGTATTGCCCAATGGCCGGGCGATGAAAGAAGACAGGGCAACAGGCAATATCATGGCGCCCGACAAGGTACAGGCTTTTGCCACTTTTGAGCAGGACCTGCTGAACGACCTGATACCTTTTGTTGAAAAGAAATATCCGGTGCTGAAAGACCGGGAGCAACGCGCCATAGCCGGCCTGTCGATGGGCGGGGGGCAGTCGCTGAACTTTGGGCTGGGTAACCTCGACCGTTTTGCCTGGGTAGGTGGATTCTCCTCCGCGCCCAATACGAAGAAACCTGAGCTGTTGGTGCCCGATCCGGAAGCTGCGAGGCGTCAGCTGAAGTTGCTGTGGATCTCCTGCGGTGATAAGGATAACCTGATCGCTTTCAGTAAACGCACGCACGACTATCTTTACGAAAAAGGGGTTCCGCATATCTACTACGTAGAGCCCGGCGTACACGATTTTAAAGTGTGGAAGAACGGTTTGTATATGTTCTCCCAGTTCCTGTTCAAACCAGTAGATACAACAAGCTTCGCAACGTATACCATTCTGAATGCAAGAGCTGCTACCAATATGCGCTCGGCCGACTATCCACAGATAACACTCAATAGCCGCGTAGTGTTTCGGATCAAGGCGCCCGATGCACAAAAAGTACAGGTGGACCTGGGTCGCAAATATGATATGATCCGTGATACTGGCGGATACTGGAAAGTGACCACGGATTCGATAGGAGAGGGCTTTCATTATTACTCTCTACTTATCGATGGTGTAGCACTTGCTGACCCTGCCAGTGAAACTTTTTATGGTATGGGAAGGATGGCGAGTGGTATAGAAATTCCTTTTCGGGCAGGAGCCTATTACAGTGTAAAGGAGGTGCCACATGGAGATATTCGCATCAAAAGATATTTTTCTACAGTTACCAATTCCTGGCGACGGTTCTACCTCTACACTCCGCCGGGTTATGATAGCAAGACGGAGTCATATCCGGTACTTTACCTGCTGCATGGCGGCGGCGAAGATGAGCGGGGCTGGGCTACGCAGGGCAGAACTGACCTGATCATGGATAACCTCATCGCTGCTGGTCAGGCCAGGCCGATGCTGGTGGTGATGATGGATGGCAATATGGGTGGCGGCGGACCTTTCAGCGAGCAGGTGTTGCGCTCCTTTGAAAATGAACTGAAGCAGGTAGTGGTACCCTTCCTGGAAACCAATTACCGCGTTGCCAAAGGACCTGCCAACAGGGCCCTGGCCGGTCTTTCGATGGGGGGATTACAAACACTGTATGCCGGCGTTAAGAATACGGATATGTTTGGCTACCTGGGGGTATTCAGCTCCGGGTGGTTGCCCGCACTGCAAAGTGTTTCAGAAGCTCAATACCGTTTCATTAAAAATAACCAGCAGGCTATTGGCAATAACCTGAAACTGCTGTGGATCGCAATGGGCGGTAAAGAAGATATCGCTTATAATAATTGTAAGATCATGCTTACGCGGTTTGATGACCTGAAACTAAAATATCAATATAGTGAATACCCCGGAGGCCATACCTGGCCCGTATGGAGGAACAACCTGTATTCCTTCGCTCCTTTGCTTTTCAAATAACTGGCTTAACGGGGCGACCTTACAACTGTATCAGTTTATTACGGACCTTTGGATTTCCTAAACGTTTCGTTATGAACTATTCAAGCCTTGCATTTACAAATGTTATAAAGTCAATACAGGATAAACTGGGCAGCAGAGAGACTTATGAGCGGGTGGAAAAGATGAGCTATGTAGACGGGCTAACACCTATTGAAGCTGAGTTTGTCAGTCAGATGGATAGTTTTTATATGGCCTCTTCCGGCGAAAATGGGTTCCCTTACATACAGCATCGTGGCGGGCCCAAAGGCTTCATCAAAGTGATCGATCCCCAAACGATTGGTATTGTTGATTTCACCGGAAACCGCCAGTATATTTCAGTAGGCAACATTACCATAAACCCTAAAGTATCGCTGATCCTCGTATCTTATCCTTTCCGTGCAAGATTGAAAATGTATGCTGAAGCTGAAATCGTAGAGATAAAAGCCAGGCCCGATCTCTTCGAATTGCTAAAACCAGCAGATTATAAGTTCAAACCCGAACGGCTATTGTTGTTTCATATCAAGGCCTACGACTGGAACTGTCCACAACATATTACCCCCAAATACACCAAGGAGGAAATCGAGGAATTAATTCAGCCGCAAAAAGAATATATCCAGCAATTAGAGCAGGAAGTGAAATCCCTTCGGGAGCAACTGGCGGCAAAGTGATTAGCCGGTTATAAAGGGCGGAGCGTTCTTGTCTGTATGTAAAAATCACTAGCACAGATGTCGAAAGAAGCCTTGTAAGCCGGATAAATCGTAGTTTAGCGATAGTTGCCCCTTGTGAAAAGTTTACCGTAATGATTATTTGCCGCCAGATCCTTCTTATCGTTATTTTCCTTGGCTTGCGGATAAGTGAAGCCCAGGAGAATGCACTCCATTTTATCAATTACAGCAGCAAAGACGGCCTTTCTTCCAATACTGTGACGGCTGTCCTGAAGGACCGTTATGGGTATATGTGGTTTGGTACAGAAGACGGGCTGAGCCGGTTTGACGGTTCGCGTTTTACCGTTTACAGCCATGATGCCGCCGACACTACCAGCATCCGCACCAATAGTATTTTGGCATTGTATGAAGACCCGCAAGGCAACCTGTGGGTGGGAACGCATAAGGGGCTTTCGCTGTATGACCGGCAGCGGAATGCTTTCCGTAATATCAACGTCACCAGGGGCCTTTCTGTACGCACCATCTGCAGCGATCACGCCGGTAATCTTTGGCTCGGCGGCTATTCGGGTTTGTTCAAATACCATCCAGGTACATCGGCCACGCAGTATTACGCGCCGGAAGATGGCAAGAGCCACCTGGCTTCGGGTATGATCATCAGCGTACTGGAAGACAGCCAACGGCGCCTGTGGATCGGCACCATTGCCGGTCTGCATCTTTACCGCCCGGCCACCAATGATTTTGCATTGTATTCCGGGCAAAAGGGCGACTCGGCGATCTCCGATCAACAGATCCGGATCATCCGGGAAGACCCGGCGGGTAATCTTTGGGTGGGCACCATCGATGGAGGCCTCAACAAGCTGCCCCGTGGGGGCAGTGGCTTTGCGCATTTTCGGGCCGGTCCGGACGGTATTCAACAGTTGAGCAGCAATCGCATTTATGATATCGCCTTTGATCAAAACGGAAAACTGTGGCTGGGAACTGAAAAAGGACTTAATATATTGGATCCGGCGAGTGGTGCGGTACAGCAGGTGGCTTCCAATGCCCGCGACAAATTCAGCCTGAAAGGAAGTTCCATCCGGTCTATTTATATTGACAAGCAGGGCATTTACTGGCTGGGCACTTTCCAGAGCGGCGTTAATAAATACGATAAGAACCTGACGGCCTTTGGCCTTGTGCACAGCAATCCTTTCGATCCTGCGGGGTTGAGTGCGCCGAAGGTCACCTCCTTTGCCGAAGGCCGCAACGGGCGGATCTATGTGGGCACGGACGGTGGCGGGCTGAACCTCTACAATCCCGCGACCGGACTGTTTGACCGGGTGCCGGTGGGCCAGCAGCCACTGACCATCCTGGCCATGGAGCGGGTGGGGGATGAGCTATGGCTGGCTACCTACATGCAAGGCATCTATGTACTGAACATTATAAATGGTGCGATACGCCATTATTCGAAAGAGGATCGGGTTTCTGGACTGTTGAGCGACGAAATTTTTTGCATCCGTCAGGACCGGCGGGGCAATGTATGGATCGGCACCAATGGTAAAGGGGTGCAGGTATACGTACCCGGTAAAAAAGTATTTCAAAGGTTATCAGATTTTTTAGCAGGGGCGGGCGGCGACAAACGTCCGGAGACCGGTTTTATCCGGGCGATCGAAGAAGACAGTGAAGGCAAGATCTGGATGGCCGTCCCCGGGCGTGGCGTCGATATGTACGACCCTGCGACCAATACCTTCTGGCTCTATGGCCGCAGGCAGGCCCGTGGTTTGCCAATCGACGAAGTGCAATGCCTGCTGCCGGAGAAGGATGGCGTGTTGTGGGCTGGTACCGGAGGCAGGGGGCTTTGCCGCCTGGATTTCCGGCGGGATAGTTTCAGGATCTATTCGGCACGTGACGGATTGGCCAACGAGGTGATCTGGAAGATCATGGAGGATAATGCAGGCAAACTGTGGGTTAGTACCAATAAAGGGATCAGCCGGCTGGATCCGGCGCAACCAGGAGTTAAAAATTTTACTTACGAAAACGGATTGCAGCGGAGCGGTTTTACCCTGGGAGCGGGCCTGCTGACCACTAATGGCGAGATGTACTTCGGGGGCATTGACGGATTTAATTATTTTTCTCCCAATGCACTTCATTATAACCGCAATATTCCCTCCGTTGTCTTTACGGGTTTGAAGGTAGATAATAATACCGTGGTGCCCGGTGAGCAAGGGATCATCGATGTGGATATTGCCATGGCCCGCCAGATAAACCTGGACTACAAACAAAATTTCTCTATTGATTTTAATACACTTGACTTTACGAGTCCCAACGAGTGTCAATACCTCTATAAGCTGGAAGGATTCAATACTGATTGGAATGCTATCGGGGCCAATAAAACGGCTGTGTTTACGAACCTGGACCCCGGCAGTTATACCTTGCTGGTGAAAGCATATAGTCCGAATGGCGAATGGACCAGCGAAGCAGCCAGGATGGCTGTATATATTAAATCGCCTTTCTGGCGAACGGGCTGGGCCTACACTTTTTATGTACTGCTTGCTGCTTTTGCACTCTGGAGCTTCCGGCAACGCGGTATGCGCCGGCTGCAACGGAAGTTTGCAGCAGAACAGGAGCGGAGGCAGATCCAACAGTTGATCGAAGAAGAAAGAAAAGAAGCGGAGCGTCAACGTGCTTTTGATGAAGTGAAGATCAAATTCCTGACCAACCTGAGCCATGAATTCCGCACACCCATTTCGCTTATCGCAGGCCCGGTGCAAACCTTGCTGGAAGACGAGATCGACCAGGAGAAAAAGAGTCAGTTGTCGATGGTGAAGCGTAATACCCGGCGATTGCTCAATCTCGTGAATCAGTTGCTCGATTTCCGCAAGCTGGAGGAGCAGGAGTTGCGGCTGAATAAAACGCCGGGCGATATTGTTCCGTTTGTACGGGATGTGGTTGAATCATTCCGCGACCTGGCGGATCGTCGCCACATCAACTTTAGCTTTCAAAGTTCCTTTGACAGCTACTATACACAATTTGACAAAGACAAGATCGAGCGCATATTGTTCAACCTGCTTAGCAATGCGTTTAAGTTTACCGGTCGGGATGGCGAAGTAGACATGCGCCTGCGTAAAGAGGACGGCAACGATGGCATCGTGATCAGTATTGCCGACAATGGCATCGGGATGACGGAGGAGGAGCAGGACCTTATATTCGATCGTTTTTTCCAGGGCGAAACCGCTCCGGGCGTCATGAACCAGGGCAGTGGCATCGGGTTGTCGATTACCAGGGAGTTTGTGAAACTGCACGGCGGATCGATCCATGTGAGCAGTCTGTTGGGCAAAGGCAGTGAATTTACCATCCGGTTGCCATTGGAAGAGCAGGCCCTGCCTGTGGCCGAGTCCACAACTGGCGATCTGTTGGTGGTGCGGGCATTGCAGGATGAGCTGGCTGGACCGCCCGTTGAAGTGCAGCCACAGCAGGAGTTCCTGACGGTATTGATCATTGAGGACAATGAAGATTTTCGCACCTACCTGCGCAATAACCTCAAACCTTATTACAAAGTAATAGAAGCTGTGGATGGGCGGGAGGGCTGGCAAAAAGCCCTTTCGGGACATCCGCATGTGATCGTGAGTGATATCAGCATGCCCTATATGGATGGTATTACATTGAGTAAGAAGATCCGGGCGGATAAACGGACGGCGCATATACCCATCATCCTGTTAACTGCTCTTACCGGCGGCGCCTATCAACTGAAAGGTTTGCAGACGGGCGCCAGCGATTATTTGACGAAACCTTTCAGCACGGATATCCTGAAGCTAAAGATCCAAAACCTGGCATCACTCAACAAAAGCCTCAAAGAGGCTTATAGCAGACGGCTTGATGTGAGTACGGAGCCAGCAACGGTAGAAAGCGAAAATGACAAGCTGCTGTTGAAGATCACGGGTTATATTGAAGAAAATATCGATGATGATAAATTGTCGGTCGAGCAATTGGCCAAACACCTTTGTATGAGCCGGGCGACGCTCTATAATAAGATTGTTGACATCGCCGGGGAGACGCCGGTTGAGTATATCCGCTCTGTACGATTGAACAAGGCGGCTGCGCTGCTGGAGAAAAGTGACATGCGCATTGCGGAGATTGGCTATACGGTAGGATTTCTGACGCCCAATTATTTTGCCCGCGCCTTCAAGGCGAAGTTCAATATGTCTCCATCGGAATATGTAGCCCTCAAGCGGAAGCCGGCCAGTTGACAGGCTGCCAGGCTCCTGATATCCGGCCTTTTGTAACCATCCTGAACATTTGTGCCAGTAATATTCACAAATGTATACATGGCCGGGGTGGCTGGCCCTTAGTTTTGGGTGTAAATCAGCACTGAATAATGAAACATTCTATTGTAAAGACCTTTGCACAGCGCAAGCAGTCGATGTTCGGGATCGTCCTTGGCCTGCTGTGCGGATTGCCTGCTATTGCCCAAAAAAACGCATCCACTAACAACGAGCCGGTATTTACCCGGTTTTCTTACCAGGGCCATGATCGCACCTACACCGATAACCCGTTGCAGGAAGGCGAGTTTTACAGTCCCATTCTGCAAGGCTGCTATCCTGACCCGAGTATTACGCGAAAGGGAAACGATTATTACCTTGTCAATTCTTCATTTTCCATGGTACCGGGTGTGCCTATTTTTCACTCCAATGACCTGGTCAATTGGAAGCAGCTGGGCCATGTGCTGGACAGGCCTTCGCAATTGAAGGTAGAAAAAGCAGGTATTTCGGCGGGTATATATGCGCCCGACATCAAGTACAACCCTTACAACAATACATTTTACATGATCACCACGCAGATCGCCGGCGGCATTGGCAATATGGTGGTGAAAACACAGGATCCTGCGAAAGGGTGGAGCGATGTGATCAAATTGAAGTTTGATGGTATCGACCCTTCTTTGTTCTTCGACGACAATGGCAAGGCCTATGTGGTGCACAACGATGCGCCGCCCAGGGGCAAGGCGTTGTACAATGGACACCGCGTTATTAAAATATGGGAGTATGACCTGGAAAAGGATGCGGTGATCGAGGGTACTGACAAGATCATCGTGGATGGCGGTGTGGACATTACACAAAAGCCTATCTGGATAGAAGGTCCGCACCTGTACAAGAAGAACGGGCGTTATTACCTGATGTGTGCCGAAGGCGGCACGGGCGGCTGGCATAGTGAAGTGATCTTTGTGGGCGATGATCCTAAAGGGCCATTTAAGCCGGCCAATAACAATCCGATACTCACGCAGCGATATTTTCCGAAGGACAGGGCCAATAAAGTAGATTGGGCCGGCCATGCCGACCTGGTAGAAGGTCCCGGTGGTAAATATTATGGCGTGTTCCTGGCCGTACGGCCCAATGAGAAGCAACGGGTGAATACCGGCAGGGAGACTTTCATTTTACCGGTTGACTGGAGCGGTGAGTGGCCGGTATTTGAAAACGGCCTGGTGCCTTTGAAAGTGCGTACAAAAATGCCGGCTGGTGTAAAGAACCAGGCTGGTACCAATGGTTTTCTGCCCAATGGTAATTTCTCCTTCTCGGATGACCTGAATGCAACGAAGCTCGATTTCCGATGGATTGGGGTGAGAGGCGCCCGGGAGAATTTTAGCAGTACTTCGAAAGCAGGAGTCCGGATCAAGCCCTACCCGGTGACCATCAAAGCGACGGAGCCTACTTCCACTTTATTCCTCCGCCAGCAGCATGCCCATTTCGAGGCAACGGTGCAAGTTCAATACAAACCAGCTTCGGAGAAAGACCTGGCCGGCATGGTATGTTACCAGAAGGAGACCTTTCATTATGTATTTGGTATCACCAAAAAAGGGAATGATCATTATGTAGTGCTCGAAAGAACGGAGAACGGAAAGTCGACGGTAGTGGCCCATGCAAAGATCGAATTGGGTACTGCTGTGCAACTGAAGGTCGCCGCTCAGGGAGATGCCTATACGTTCAGCTATTCCACAGACGGTCAGCCCTTCAATGCCCTGGGAGGCACGGTGTCGGGTGATATCCTTTCGACAGATGTGGCTGGTGGTTTTACCGGAGCATTGATTGGCCTGTATGCTACTTCGGCCAACGATGTGCTGGTGCCCTAAGCTATCCATGCTCGTTTTATAATTCATCAATTTATACAGCGGCTGCCTTTTAATAAGGGCAGCCGTTTTTGTGTAGTGCCATCAGCCGTTGCCATCAGCCGTGACACCTTTGCCCTTGCGAAGCAAACGAAAGGTATCTCTTCTTTAGTGCATTGGTAGTTAGGTGTTTAAATGGTTTATTAGCACAATTATAGCGTGCATTTTTTGACATTCGTCCTAGTTATTTAGAGATTCCAAGCATATCTCTTTCAATAGTGATGATAGTTTTGGTTGTCGGTTACTCCTATTTCTACAAACCTAAACGATTGCAAAATGACGCCAAAACGATGCTTACGAAGGGAACTCTCCTGTCTCTCTCTAATTAGTGTATTATCTACAATTATTAAGTCAGTCACCGCCCATTCCGTTTCCGGGCATCCTTCTTCCAGGTTGGGAGGGGCCTTTGCGTATTGTACGCCCTCCATCCGGCCAGGTTCGTGATCGGTGCAGCTGATCTATTTGCCAAACAATATTCAACAATTAAAAAGCTCATCATGATTTTCAGTTCAATGATGCGGAAGGGGCTTGTCGTGACCGTATGGGTGCTGTCGACCCTTTTTTTATGTAACCCTTTGCTGGCGCAGCAAGTGCGCGTAGTGAAAGGGGTGGTACTTGATGCCAAAAATATTCCCATTGCTGATGCCTCCATTAAAGTACAGCCCAACGGAGCCGTTACGAAGACAGATAAAGATGGAAAGTTCTCTTTGTCGATCCCTGCCGGTAACCAGCTGCTGTTGGTTACGCATATTGGAAAAACGAACCAGGAGATCCGTGTTGGCAACAAGGATTATTATGTTGTGAACTTATCCGATGTGGCTTCGGACCTCGAAAATGTAGTAGTAGTTGGTTACGGCCAACAGAAAAAAGCAAGTGTGGTGGGTTCCATTGCACAAACTACCGGAAAAGTGCTGGAACGCACAGGGGGTGTTTCCAACGTGGGGATGGCCTTAACAGGCAACCTGCCGGGCCTGGTTACTTCTTCCAGCAGCGGTATGCCGGGTGCGGAAGATCCGATGATCATCATTCGTGCGCAAACTACCTGGAACAACGCCTCGCCGCTGATCCTGGTGGATGGTATCGAGCGTTCGATGAGTGCAGTTGATATTGCTTCGGTAGAAAGTATTTCGGTGTTGAAAGATGCCTCTGCCACGGCTGTGTATGGGGTGCGTGGGGCCAATGGAGTGATCCTCATCAACACCAAGAAGGGCGTTGATGGAAAAGCTACTATACAGATACGCTCCAATGTAACTGCAAAAGTAGCCTCCAAACTGCCGGCAAAATATGATGCTTATGATGCCTTATCGCTGAAGAACCGGGTCATAGAAAATGAGCTGATGATCGCTCCGGGCGGTTGGGGCGCCATCAAGCCACAGGCTATCATTAATAAATACCGCTTTCCTGCCAATGATGCAGAGTGGGACAGGTATCCCAATGTGGATTGGGAAGAGGAATTGTTCAGGAATAGTGCGATGTCTTATAATACCAGCGCCAACGTATCGGGCGGTTCCAAATTTGTCACCTATTTTGCCGGCATTGACTATACCTACGAAGGTGACCTGTTCAAAACCTTCGATAACAACAGGGGGTATAAATCGGGTTATGGCTATACCCGTGTGAATGTGCGCAGCAACCTCGACTTCAACCTGTCGAAGACTACGAAATTCTCTACGAAATTATTTGGTTCAAACGGGGTCCGCCAGCTTCCCTGGAATGCAGCCGATGGGGACCAGGGTTACTGGATCTCCGCCTACCGCTCTGCTCCCGATGCTATACGACCGATCTATTCCGACGGGACCTGGGGATTTTACTCACCCCGCAATGCCGATGTACCCAACTCGGTGTATAACCTGGCGGTGTCTGGTTTAGAGAAAAGAACCAATACACAGCTCACTACTGATTTTATTCTTCAGCAGCAGCTGGACGTGATCACCAAAGGACTGAGCTTCAGAGGTAGTTATTCACTGGACAACACTTTCCGCGAAACACAACGGGGTATTAACGATCTGTACAATGGTCCACAGCGTAAGTGGATAGATCCCGAAACGGGTGTAGTGGTACTGGAGAACCAGATCAATACCGGTACGCAACTGGATTACTCCGACATGGTGCGCTGGACAAACCAATCGGGCGTTGTAGACAGAGGGGCCACCTATCGCAGACAGAACTATATGTTACAATTGAATTATAACCGCCGGTTTGGTAAGCATGAAGTGATGGCGCTGGGTCTTTTTCAGCGTGAAAAGATTGCTACCGGTGGCGAGTTTCCCAATTACCGGGAAGACTGGGTTTTTCGTGCCACCTATAATTATAACTCTAAATACTTTATTGAATCCAATGGCGCCTACAACGGCTCTGAAAAGTTTGGCCCCGATTTTCGTTTTGCCTTCTTCCCCTCTTTTTCGGCTGGTTGGATGATCACCAATGAAAATTTCATGAAGGGGCTTGATTTTATTGACCAGTTGAAAGTACGTGCTTCCTGGGGAAAGGTGGGTAGTGACAATGTGAACGGACGCTGGCTTTACAGGGACCAATGGGCCTATGGCGGCAATGTAGTGATGGGAAATCCGGTAACCTCCAATACCCCCTATACTTTCTACCGGCAGTCTGCCCTGGGTAATCCAAATATTTCCTGGGAAACGGTGGAAAAGCGCAATATAGGGGTAGACTATAGCTTTCTCAACGGAAAAATAGCTGGTAGTGTGGATGTATTCAACGACAAGAGAACGGGTGTGATCATTCCCGGTAACCAGCGTGCTGTTCCTACCTATTTCGGTACAACAGCGCCCATGGCCAATCTCGGAGAAGTTTCCGGCAAGGGTTATGAACTTGAACTCAGGCTCAACCATATGTTTGAAAATGGCATACGGATATGGGCCAATACGAATATGACACATGCGGAGAACAAAGTGGTATTCCGCGATGATCCCGAGTTATTGCCAGCCTACCGTAAACAGGCAGGGCATTACCTGGGCCAGTCACGCGCTTACCTCAACGAAGGATTTCTCGGCAGCTATGATGATATCTATGGAAGTACCCAGCGTACTACCAACAACCAGAACAAACTGGCCGGTGATTATAATATCATCGACTTCAATGGAGATGGTGTTATTGATCAGAACGACCAGGTGCCTTATGGATACAGCAGTTCGCCGCAAAATACCTACAATGCCAGTGTGGGCATAGAATGGAAAGGGCTCAGCCTGTTCGTGCAATTTTATGGTGTAAACAATGTAACGCGGTTTGTTGACTTCCCCACCTTCAACACCTATTCGGGTTCGAATGTAGCGTATGTGGAAGGTAGCTACTGGACAAAAGGATCGGGCGGCGATCTTCCGCTCCCCAGGGTGGCCACGCAGAATGGTTTTGGCGGAGAAGGAACGCGTTACTTCTTTGACGGGTCTTACCTGCGTTTGAAAAATGCGGAAATAGGTTACTCCCTGCCACAAAAGGCTTTAAGAAGATTAGGGATAAGGACCTGCAGAATATACCTGAATGGCAATAACCTGTTCCTGTGGACGAAGATGCCGGATGACCGGGAATCCAATTTTGCAGCCAGCGCCAGTGGCGGCGCCTATCCTACTGTAAAACGTTACAATTTCGGTATAGACCTAACCTTATAAAATCTTAGTTGGTATGAAAAAGCATTTTACAACAATATTGTTGCCTTTAACGATTGTGCTGGCAACTGTGGTAGGTGCAGGCTCCTGCACAAAATACCTTGATAAGTCTCCGCTTGCCGATATCAGTGAGACGGAGGCATTCAAGAACTTTCGCAACTTTCAGGGCTTTACAGAAGAGTTATATGGATGTATCCCACTGATAACAGGTATCGGGTCGCATAATAACTGGAATTTTGGAGATGAAGAAATGTGGGAGCCTACCGAAACCCGCTTGCTGGCCTATAACATTGATCAGGGCGACTATTGGGGATGGAATACCGCCATTTTCGGATCCTGGTTCAAAACGGGTGGAACACCGGCGCCGGGCAATTCCAACGACCGCGGCGTAAAAGGAAATCTCTGGGGCCTTTCATGGTATGGCATTCGCAAGGCCAATATCGGCCTTGCCAACCTGGACAAGTTGACAGAAGCAACACAGGAAGAAAAAGACCTGATCGCCGGCCAATTGTATTTCTTCCGGGGCTGGTTCCATTTTATGATGATGCAATATTGGGGAGGTCTTCCCTATATCGATACGGCTTTACCGGCCGATGTTACTCCCAAACTTCCCCGGTTGAACTATCAGCAAACGGCGGATAAAGTAGCGCTGGATCTGCAAAAAGCTGCCGATCTGCTGCCGGTAAACTGGGATGTGTTGACTGCCGGGCAGGCAACGATCGGCAACAACAATTACAGGGCCAATAAGATCATGGCACTGGCCTTCCTGGGCAAGAACCTGCTGTTGGCCGGAAGCCCTTTGATGAACCGGGTATCCACGGGCAACAGTTCGTATAATGTTGACTACTGTAAAAAAGCCGCCGATATTTTGGGGCAGGCCTTACAACTTACGGAGAGTACGGGCAGGTATGAGTTGGCTAACTTTGCCGATTATTCGAAATTGTTTTACACCTATAACCAGGGAGGCGCAGTACCCGGTCTGAAGGAAGCCATATTGCTGGAAAACCTGGCAGATGTAGGGGGGCGTTTTCGCTGGAACCAGGTGAACGATTATCGCCCGATGACGATCAACCCTTCCGGTATCAAAGTGTATCCTACGGCTAATTATGTTGATCTCTATGGCATGGCCAATGGCCTGCCCATTCCTGATCCGGAAAAGGCAGACGCTGAATCGGGCTATGATCCTGAATATCCCTGGAAGGGCAGAGACCCCCGTTTCTACAACGATATTATGATCGACGGAGAAAAATGTGTGAACAATCCCAGCTACGTAGGCAACAATGAATTCCGCCAATATGCCAGTTTGTATACGGGTGGTCTGTACAGGACGGATAATGCGACGAAAAAAGTATTTACCGGGTATATGTTTACCAAATTCTTTCCCAGACTGGTCAATGATTATGATGGCTTCCGGGACAATAATGCAGTAGCGTTGAGCCTGCTGCGCCTGGCGGATGTGTACCTGCTCTATGCTGAAGCAGCTTCTGAAGGATACAATGCTCCTACGGGCAAAGCGCCGGGCTACAGTAAGACTGCAGTAGATGCCGTTAATTTCATCAGGAGCAGACCAGGATTGGGTGTGAGCCCTGTTGCTGCAAAATTCCTAAGCTCACAGGATGCGTTCAGAAGCGAATACAGGCGGGAACGCGCTGTAGAACTGGCTTTTGAGGGGCATCGTTTTGTGGACCTGCGCCGCTGGCTGCTGCTGACCCAACGTCCTTATACCCTGAAAAAAGGGATTGAATTTGACCGGGGATTGCCAAATGCGCAGGTATATGCTGATCCCAGGAATGCACGTGTGAAAAACTTTAGAGAGACCGTATTGTTTGAGCGGCAATTGGGTGAACGCCATTACTGGTTTCCGTTCATCGTAAGTGACGCAAATATGTATCCGGAGTTTAAGCAGAACCCAGGTTGGTAAACTATAAAATTGAGAAAAAATGAAAAGAAAAAATATAAAGGCCTCCTGTGTTCTTTTCGCCCTTGCTTTGCTGCGTGTAGCAGGGTTGCAGGCGCAGGAAAATAAAGATAGCCTTGTGCAGGTGGCTTTCGGAACGGTAGCCAAACAAGACCTGCTCGGTGGTGTTTCTACTGTGAACGTGTCTGATCTGTTGAAAAAGAATTACGGTGTTTATAGCCTCGACAACCTGCAAAGCCTGGTGGGCGGTTATACGGGCAGTGTTTGGGGACAAACCCCGCTCATCCTGGTAGATGGCATCCCACGTCAGGCTTCGGATGTACGTTTGGTGGAAGTGGCATCTATCACGGTGTTGAAAGGTGCGAGTGCTGTGGTGTTGTATGGCAGCAATGCCGCCAAAGGGGTTGTGCTCATCACTACAAAAAGAGGAAGCGCCAAAGCGCTTACCATCGATGTAAGGGCCAATACAGGTGTGTTTGTTCCCAAAGGATATCCCGGTTACCTGAATGCCGCCAATTATATGACCTTGTACAATGAGGCATTGACCAACGATGGTCTTTCTACCGTTGGCGCCGGATATAGCCAGGGTACGATCGATAGTACCAGGGCTGGCACTTACGGCTACAAGTACCCGGATATCGATCTCTTCAGTTCGGACTACCTGAAAAAAGCGTTCCTTAGGTCTGATCTTACTACGGAGATCTCCGGCGGCAATGAGCGTACGCGCTATTATACCAATATCGGCTTGTCCTACAACAATGGCATCGTGAATTATGGCGATCAAAAGAAGAATAATGATTTTGCCTTTAAGATCCGCGGTAATGTAGATATGGATCTCAATAGTTGGCTTACTGCTTCTACCGACGTAGTAGCCAATGTATCGGATAATTATACCGGAAGGGGTGATCTCTGGGGCGCCTCGGCTACGGTGACGCCTAATTTCAACAGGTATTTGCCGCTTATTCCCATCGACCGGCTTGATCCCAACAACAGCGCCTTGCAAACCATGGTGAAGAACAGCAATCACGTGATAGACGGAAAGTACCTGCCTGGCGGACAGGCCGGCAATCTTACCAATGCGCTAACAGACATGCTGGCAGCCGGCTATATTAAGACCAGGAACCGCAGTTTTATGTTCAATGTGGGGGCTAATGCCAACCTCGATGCGGTGTTGAAAGGATTGTCTTTCAAAGCGGGTTACAGCATGGATTATACCTCCATCTATTCCGAAGCCTACCAGGTGGCCTATGCGGTGTACAGACCCGATTGGTCGCAGGTGAACGGACAGGATGTGATCACGAACCTGCAAAAATTTAACAACGATCTTAATACCACCAGCGAAAGCATCGGAAGGACCACTTATACGCAAACCATGTCCTTTCGTTCGCAGTTCAATTATGACCGTACGTTTTCGCAAAAACACAACGTGACGGCTTCTTTACTGGGCTGGTGGTATATGACACAATTTTCCAGCGATGTAGATAACGAAGGCGGAAGTGATTATCATCCCATCAGGAATACCAACCTTGGGTTTCAAGCAGGTTACAATTACCTGCATAAATATTATCTGGACTTTTCGGGTGCATTGGTACATTCTGCCAAGCTGCAGCCGGGTAAGCAGCAGGCCATATCTCCCACCGTTACTGTGGGATGGCGCATCAGCGATGAAGCATTCTTTAAGGACCATGTTTCATTTGTTGATAACCTGAAGATCGCAGCTTCTTATGCCTCTGTAAAACAGGACCTCGACATCACGGGTGTGCGACCCGATGGCACGCCTACGGATTATTATTTGTATGAGAACTATTACGGCAATAGCGGCGCGCTGGCGGGATGGTATCCCTGGCGTGATGGCGTTGCAGGGGGCTTCACTACGCTTTCCGGACGGGGAGGCAACCCTGATCTGACATTCATTAAAAGGAATGAGTTCCGGGTTGGCCTGGATGCCTCTTTGCTGAACAGGCTGATCACGGTGGATGCCAATTACTTTATACAAAATACCAATGGAATGCTCTCCAGGGGTAATATCGTTTTCCCTTCTTATTTCACCGGCTCGGGCGATTTCCGTCCCTGGTTGAACTATAATAACGACAAACGTTCGGGGGTAGACTTCGCTGTTAATTTAAACAGTGCCATTGGCCAGGTGCAATACTCCCTGGGTGTAACCGGCATGGTGTACTCCAACAAAGCTACCCGCAGGGATGAACTTCAACCGGAAGGCTATATGAACAGGGCGGGCAAGGACCTGGATGCGGCCTGGGGTTATATCAGCGAAGGCTTTTTCCAGAACCAGGCGGAGATAGACGGTCACGCCACCCAAACCTTTGGAGAGGTGAGGCCCGGTGATATCAGGTATAAAGACGTTAACAACGATGGCTTGATAGATTACCGCGACCAGGTTGACCTGGGCCGTTATGGCTGGGGCGCCAATCCATTTAACTATGGCATTAACCTTACGCTTAAATACAAGCAATTCACTTTGTTTGCTTTGGGTAGTGGACAGACCGGTGCCATTGGCTTCAAAAACAGTTCCTATTACTGGCTGAGGGGTAATGGCAAATTCTCTGATGAGGCCTGGGGCCGCTGGACAGAGGCGACCAAGACCACGGCCACCTATCCCCGCCTCACTACCGGCGCCGGTAACAATAATTACCAAAACTCCAATTTCTGGTTGTTCAAAAACAACCGGTTCAACCTTAGCAGGGTGCAACTTACCTATGACTTTAGTCAGGATCTTTTCAAGAACTCGATCATTCATGGCCTGAGTGTGTATGTGCTGGCCGACAACCTGCTTGTTGTATCCAAAGAACGCGAATTGATGGAGACCAATATAGGAACAGCCCCGCAGTACCGTTTTTATAACCTGGGTGTAAGGGCCTCCTTTTAATGAACAATAAAGTGCGAACTATATGAAAATTCATTTGATAATTATAGGGATAGCGACCTTCCTATTCGCCGGTTGCAAAAAGATACTGAAAGCCGACGAGGAGAATATGAGGACGGTGGAACAGATGTACACCGACGCCAGTTATGCGCAGGGTTTCGTTATGAATGCCTACCGGACCATTCCCGCTTATTACGATAATACCGAATACGCAACCGACGATGCGGTGACCAATCAGCGGACCAATGCGCTTTTGCAAATGGCAACCGGTTCATGGACGGCTGCCAATAATCCTGTTTCGGTATGGAACCAATCCTACGGCGCCCTTCAGTATGTGAACCTGTTTCTTGCCAACGCGGATAAGGTGCATTGGGCGGCAGATCCGGAAGCGGCCATCCTTTTCAACAAGAGAATGAAAGGCGAAGCTTATGGATTGCGGGCGCTCTATATGTATTTCTTGCTAAGGGCACATGCAGGGTACACGGAGGATGGGCAGTTAATGGGCGTACCTATCATTACTGAGCTCCAGACGGTAAATTCCGATTTCAATGTGCCCCGCGCCAGCTTCGATGCCTGCATAAAGCAGATATACAAAGACCTGGACAGCGCGGATGCCAATTTGCCTTTGGAGTATAAAGATGTAAGTGCCGTAAGCCAAATCCCTGATCGCTTCCGGGCGGTAACGGAAAAAACAGCAGTGTACAACCGGGTTATGGGCGTCTATTCCAGCCAGTTGTTCAATGGCCTGATCGCAAAATCCTTCCGGGCAAGAACTGCTTTGCTGGCTGCCAGTCCCGCTTTCCAACATGCCTCCAACAGCGCTACCTGGGCCAATGCGGCCGATCATGCGGCAGCTGTGATCGATTATAAAGGCGGCATTAACGGATTACCTGCCAATGGGGGGACTTTCTATGCCAATACTGGCGAGATCGACGCACTGAACGGCGGCAACAATCCCCCGGAAATGATCTGGAGAGAAAATGTATCTACGGGTAATAGTGACATGGAGGCCCAGCATTTCCCGCCTTCTTTGTTTGGCACGGGATTGATGAACCCTTCGCAAAACCTGGTAGATGCTTTCCCGATGGCGAATGGATATCCTGTCAGCAACAGTAATAGTGGTTACGATCCGGCAAGTCCCTATACAACCAGAGATCCCCGCCTGGCCCGCTATATCATTTATAACGGCAGCACAGCAGGTGTGGGTAACCAGGTGATCAATACGGGCAGCGCCTCAGGTTCGGACAATGGGATCAATGTGCGACCGGCTTCCACGCGCACCGGCTACTACCTGAAAAAACGCCTTCGTATGGATGTAAATCGTAATCCGGCTTCGATAACCGGCAGGAACCGTTATATACCCCGCATCCGGTATACGGAAATATACCTGGCCTATGCGGAAGCAGCCAACGAAGCATATGGTCCTTTAGGAACAGGCGGACATGCATATTCAGCTTATGATGTGATCAAAGCGATCCGTAAACGTGCCGGGGTAGGCTTGAACAATGGAGATGCTTACCTGGAAGAGATCAAAGGCGATAAAGATAAAATGCGGACGTTGATCCGTAATGAACGCCGCCTGGAACTCTGTTTCGAGAGCTTCCGCTTCTGGGACCTTCGTCGCTGGAAAGCTAATCTGAATGAAGCAGCGCGTGGCCTGGATGTCAATGGCGCGATTATTACTCCTTTGAACGTTGAGAACAGGACCTACCAGGAGCATATGTACTATGGCCCCATTCCTTTTTCGGAGGTGCTGAAATACAATAAACTTGTTCAAAACAAAGGCTGGCACTAATTGGTGAATGATCATTTTAAATTCTAATTAACATGAAATCAAATTATATTCTTGCTTGCCTGGTAGTAGCCGCCGGTGCATTCTCCTCCTGTAATAAGAACCAGGATGTTTCTTTTGATGATTTCGATTATCAGACTGTTTATTTTGCCTCACAGTTTCCGGTAAGGACGGTAGTGCTGGGCGAAGACCTGCTGGTGGATAATTCCCTGGATAATGAGCATAAAGTGACCATCAAAGCGACCACGGGTGGGGCCCGTGAAAATAGAAATAATGTGGTCATCGGGTTTGATGTAGATGAGGCCCTTTGCAGCAATCTTTATTTTTCAGGTAGCGGGTCTAAGGTGGTCCCTATGCCTTCTTCCTATTACAAACTGGCGTCTAGCCAGATCAATATTCCTTCGGGTAGTATTCTTGGAGGTGTAGAGGTGCAACTGAACGATGCTTTTTTTGCAGATCCTTTATCACTTGTCAATACCTATGCCATTCCCCTGACCATGAAAAGCGTACAAGGCGCCGATTCTATTTTGAAGGGTATTGCGGCCATGCCCAATGCCAACCGTGCCATCGATCTGCACTGGACGGTAAAACCCAAGGATTATATCGTGTATGCTGTCAAGTTTGTGAACGCCTGGCATGGCAATTACCTGCGCCGCGGTAAAGATGTGGTGACGGGTAAACCGGGCAACAGCAACCTCGACAAAACGATCACGCGCCATAAGGAATATGTGGAGCAGGATGAGGTGAAGAAAATGACCACCAAATCACTTGGTTCCGTAGAGCTGCCCCTGGTATTTCAAAACAGCAGTGGCGGTAATATTGCGATGAACCTGCTGCTGACCTTCGACGCTAAAAATGAGAACTGCAGTATCTCTGCATCCGGCAGTGGCTTTACAGCCACCGGCACCGGTAAATTCGTAAAGCGCGGCGAAAAGAACAGTTGGGGTGCGCAGGACCGCGACGCGGTATACCTGACGTATACGATCGATCATCCACTTATGCAGATCGTATCGGCCGATACGCTGGTGATGCGGGATCGTGCGGTGTCGCCGGAGTATTATTCTCCTGTGGTGAAATAAGATGCTCTATATTTTGCAGATCGACTTTAATAATCATCATGAAGACCCTGACATTGATCGGAAGCCTTATATGTTCAACCCTTATCGTACAAGGGCAGAATCCAGTTATCCAGACACATTATACACCCGACCCTGCACCGATGGTGTATAAGGACAGTGTGTATATGTATACGGGTGATGACCAGCCTGGTTTTAATTTTTATACGATGACCAAATGGCGGGTGTATGCCACGGCAGATATGGTGAACTGGACCGACAAGGGCGTACCATTAAGCTTAGAGTCGTTTTCCTGGGCGGTAGACCGGGCATGGGCGGCGCAGTGTATTGAACGCAATGGTAAATTCTACTGGTATATATGTGCGCAAACGGATAAGAACAATATGTCAATTGGGGTAGCGGTGGGCAACAGTCCGGCCGGTCCTTTTAAGGATGCCATCGGAAAGCCGCTTATCACTACGGGCAGTTGGTCGAATATCGACCCTACTGTTTATATCGATGAGGATGGCCAGGCTTATTTGTATTGGGGTAATGCCAAACTGTTTTACGTAAAGCTCAACAAGGATATGATCTCTTATGCGGGCGATATCGTGGAAGTGCCGCAAACAGCGGCTTCTTTTGGCGGTGTGCGCGGTGCGGGGCGGCCACCCGCGGGCAGCAATGCCAGCCAGCCTGTCAATGACATGTATGTAGAGGGCCCCTGGTTTTACAAGCGCAATGGACATTACTACCTGTTGTTTGCCGGCATGGAGAATGGTACCGAATGTTTCTCTTATTCCATGAGTGAGGGACCAACGGGGCCATGGGTATACAAAGGAAAGATCATGTCGAAGCAACCGACAAACAGCTTTACCAATCATGGCGGCGCCATTGACTATAAGGGCAAGTCTTATTTGTTTTACCATACGGGCTTGCTGAAGGGCGGTGGCAGTTACGGGCGGTCTTCTGCGGTGGAGTCCTTCTCCTATGAAGCAGACGGGACCATACCCGCGATCAGTATTTCAGCAAGGGAACTTGCTCCTGCGGGGGCTCTCGATCCCTATCGCCGTGTAGAGGCAGAGACCATTGCCTGGGCGGAAAACTGTACGACCGATCAGGATGCCCGCACGGGTGTTTTTGTATCCGATATCCATACAGGCGGCTGGATCAAAGTGCGGTCGGTGGACTTTGGCAGGGAATCGCCCAAAAAGTTTACTGCTGCTTTGGCGACAGGTCTGGGTGGTGGAATACTGGAGGTGCATATTGATAGTATTGCGGGCCCTAAACTGGCGACGATACTGGTCCCGCGTACGGGCGGCTGGGACAAGTGGAAGACTTTTACCGAGGTGTTGGCAGTACCGGTGAACGGTGTGCATGACCTGTATTTTTCCTTCAAAGGGCAGAACCTGGTGGTTGGCCGCAGGCTATTCAATTTCGACTATTGGCAGTTTACGCGTTAAAGTTGCAGGACTTTAGCGCCTTCGTTTTCTCATAAGCAATCATAAGGGAGGATGGTCTCATCGCTCCCTTTGTTTTTAATAAAAAGTGGCCGTCCCGCATACCGGGACGGCCACTTTTTATTGTTGGTGATGGACGCTTCTCTTTATCAGTTGGCTGATGCCATTAATAAGAAACAAGGGTGGTGACGCTGGAAGCCGGCAGGTTGATCCCGAAGGCGCCGGCGCTAATGGTAAAGCTGTCGCTGGTAAGGTTGGCCGCACTGGTGGTGCGGTAACGGTTGAAGCCTGCGACGGTAACACCGGAAATAGTAAAAGGCTGGTAAGTAACAGCGGCATTCTGGTTCACGGCAACGAGCACGATCTTTGAACCGCTCTTATAAGCTGTCACATATACGCCGGTGGTGGGATTGGACGTACAGGATATCTTATTGTATCCCGGCCTCACCCATTTGGCCCAATGGGCAGCTACATATCCACGCTTGGTAATATTGCCACTCTCATCGAGGAAGCCATAAGGCCGGCGGATGTACCACCATACATACATGCTGTAACCGGCATTCATGCAATCGTGTATCTCTTTGGCCACACCCAATGCATCCGTCCAGTTGTTGGCATCGTTTGTATTGGTATAGTGTTCCGTCATCCATACTTCTTTGCCCGGTGAATACACATAGGGCGTTTTTCCATAGATATGCCCGCATACATAACTGGTGTTGTTTTTGGCAGTAGCATTGGACAGGTAGGTATCCATATAGGTCTTGTCCATGTTGAAAGTTTCCGGCGCCATTACGGGAGCGCCGAGATTGGTGCCCTGGGCTGCTACGAAGCTGGCTACTTCGGGTGCGGTGAGTTCCATGGATTCATAGGATACGGTAATGTTGGGCTCATTGATGGGGCTGATCGCCGATACGCCGCCGACGGTAGTACAAAAATTGCGCAGGTGCGTGGCATAATCCGCATAGGAGGTTGTTTTGAGTTTACCACCAACGATGTTGTTATTGGTTTTCATAGTCGCAGGTGCAGTCCAGGCGGAAGCCACCACGGTTGCACCAAAGGATTTGGCTGCATCGATGGTGGGCTTTTCGGCTGCAAAGTCGGCACTGTTGGGGGAAACCCTTACGCGAAGTACGCTGAGGCCAATGCCGCCCGTAGGTGAGAAAGCCGTCGTGCGTTGTGCCGAAGTAAGATCGGCTATCCATCCGCGAATACTGGCGCCGCCAAAGCCGCGGATATACTGTTGTACCGTGCCCGCATTGACAACGGCGGTCGCTTCTTCCCGTGGCTGGCGGCCGGGTGAATCCTCCGGTTCGCTGTTTTGCAGCGGATCGTTGGCTGATTGTTTGCTACAGGATGCGATCAGTAGCATCATGGCAAGTAGTGTCGTTAGATCTCTTTTCATAGATGGTCTATTTTGATGGTTATAAAATGACAAGGTTACCTATTCCAGGATCATTACGAAGCCTCCCACTGCGTTCATGTTGACAGTTTGTGTGTTTGCTGGTCTGCTCTTTTCGATCGAGAATTCCAGTTGCGTATTGCCATCGGCTATCAGGGTTGCTTTTCGCGCTTTAAAAGCAGTGAGATCGAGCTGCACCTGACGGGGATTTTTTTCTCCATTGATGCCGGCGATATACCACTTTCTGCCTGCTTTGCGGGCAATCACTGCATACTTTCCCGGAAAGCCTTCGATAAATTGCACATCATCCCAGCGGTTGGGCAGCTGCTGCAGGAAGCTTTTTATTGCAGCAGGCACCTGGGCCATGCCTGCCGGTGACTCGGCTATGTGTTGAATGCCGGATAAGTAAATAACAGCCGTTGCCAGTTCAAACGCACTGGTCGTCTTCCGTTTTACGTTTGATTGGATCTTATACAGGTTGGTGGGTGTAAAATCCATCGGATCAAAAACATTGCGCGTATAAGGCAGCATAGCAGCATGATTGGCTTCATTGTCTGCATCACGCTGACTGAAGGTGATCATTTCAAATCCTTTGACGGCCTCTGTAGTGATGAGGTGGGGATAGGTGCGGCTCCAGCCACGTGGCAGGGTAGCTCCGTGAAAGTTTACCAGCAGCCCGGCTTCGGCAGCATCGTTCAGGATGTCGATATAATATTGTATCACCGAACGCCCGTCGCCTCCAAAGAAATCGACCTTAATACCTTTTATGCCCATCTTTTTGAGCAAGGCAAATTCCTCGCTTCTGCTTTGATGCGTCAATAATTTATCTTTCGGCGTCATCTTTACCGTATTCCAGTTGCCGGCAGAATTGTACCAGAGCAACAACCCCACTTTCTTTGTTTTGGCATACGCTGCCAATTCGCGGATGCGGTCATAACCGATGTTTCGATCCCAATTGGCATCTATAAGGCAGTATTGCCATTTCATATCAGCGGCATAATCAACATATCTTTTTTGTTCGGAGTATACGATCGAGTCGTCCTTTGACATGATCCAGCTCCAGGAGGCTTTGCCTGGTTTTACAAACTTCGTTGTGCGCAGCGTAGAAGCCGGCGCCAGGTCGGTGCCGAGGGTTGACTCCATGATGGTCTTCAGGCTGCCGATGGTCACTACACGCCAGGGTGTATAAACGGGACCGGTTGATCGCGGGAGTACTCCATCGGGCGCCATGGTCTCGCGTGGATCGGGGAAAGCTATTTTATAGATCGCTGCATTGGGTTCGTTCTTTAAGCGGGTGGCGCAGTAAGTGCCATCAAGCCCTGCTTCCGAGAGCAGGATCCAGGTATCCTGCTGTTTGAACAGGGCGGGGTAGACCCATCCGGTAGCGGATGGGGCGCCTACCGGTATATGCTGCCGGTAATTGTCTTCATAAGCCGGATTGGTGCTTTCAAATCCTGTCTTGGCTGTTTGCATGGGCTGAAGAAATGCCCTTGCGGTGGTATCAAAGGTGAAGCTGGTAAGCTCGTTTACTACGCGGATGGTATCATTGGTCTGCGCCGGCAGGAAATACCTGAAGCCGATGCCATCATTGGCCACCTGGTAAATGATCTGCAATGGTTTGCCGGTTGCGTCGCTGCAGTAGAATGTTTTTTTGTTGGCTTTGTATTGGATGCGGCTCTTCTTGCCGGTAAAAAGTTCATAGCTGTCGTTGATCTCCGTCACTGCGGAGACACTGTCCACGCGCCAGGGACCAGCGAAGTCATTAGCGGCTGTTTGCAGGCCGAGGGGAGAAGGCTGTATGAGCTGTTTTTCATGATACGACACCTGCCAGGTCAACACCCCGGCAGTAGGTTGAAGGGTTACCGTTATACTTTTGTCCGGACTGGCGATCTGGTTTGTTTGCGCCTGTGTGCAGGTTGCTGCCAGGAGCATGGCGCCCAATATAAGTTGCTGCCTGGTTAGGAAAAAAGATGTGTTGTTGTGTGTCTTTTGCATGGGTCAAAATTAAGCCGTTCGATCCTGTGCCCGCTGTGCCGGAGATGGGTTGCGATGGTCTAATCGTCTCAATTATGCTGTGTGGAGGGGCTGACCCAAAAGGGTTGCCCTCAATATTTCAAAAGTACAGTTCACTTGTCGATCTTCGAGAAAAGTATAGTCTTCTATCAAGATAAAAACGTAATCGGGCATGAAGAAAATAGTTGGTTTATTTATCACTCTGGCAAGTTTTACAACTTCAGCACAGCAATCGAAATTTTCGAACGTTTATCCTTTCATCGAAAATACAGCGGTATTTGAAATCAACCAGACTGAAGGTCACACGGTTTGTATTCCTTTGAAATCGGTTGGTGAAGCATTAAATCTTCAGAAATCGAAGTCAGAAAATGTGCTTTCGTTGAATGGAAGGTGGAAATTCCATTTTGCCAATACTCCGGAAGGTACACCCAACGACTTTTTTACATCAAATTTTAATGATCAGAAATGGTCTGAAATTACAGTTCCGTCCAACTGGGAAATGCAGGGTTTTGGCGATCCTTTTTTCCGAAATGTTGCACATCCGTTTCGCTCCAATCCGCCTTTTGTTCCCCGCGAATACAACCCGACTGGCTCGTATCGCAAAACATTTACCCTGCCGGCAAATTGGAAAAGCAAACGCATTTTTTTGCGCATGGAGAAAACCGCTTCGGCATCGTTTGTCTGGATCAACGGACAGGAAGTTGGCTACAACGAAGGTGCGCAAGAGCCTGCTGAATATGATGTTACCAGTTTCCTGAAACCAGGAAAAAATACCATTGCCGTAAACGTAATTAAATATTCAGATGGTGTGTATCTCGAAAGTCAGGACTATTGGCGCCTGGCTGGTATTTTCGATGATGTTTGGCTGTATGCAAAATCGGATGTACATATCTTCGACTGGCATGCCACTACCGACCTGGACAAAAACTATGAGAACGCAAAACTGAATTTGCAGATTACGGTAAATAACCAATCGAAAACCGATAAACAGGACTACAAGGTTCGAGCTTCGCTGTTTAATTCAGACAATGTATTGGTTAAGAATTTTACTTCTGATGCAGTTCAAATAACTGCTGATAATAAACAAATGATTAATATTTCATCAGAAGTATTAAATCCTAAAAAGTGGACCGCTGAAACCCCTAATCTTTACCGGTTAACGCTGGAATTAATCAACAGGGAAGGTAAAACCGAAGAGATAATTGCCGGTCGCATTGGCTTTAAGGAGACTGAAATTCGTCATCAGGTTTTCTATCTGAATGGCAAGGCCATAAAACTTAACGGCATCAATACGCATATGCAACACCCCGATTTGGGGCACACGATGGACGAAGCGACCATCCGGAAAGACTTTGAAATACTGAAGCAATTCAATATAAATTGTATACGCATATCACACTATCCACCTGTAACACGCTATTTAGAATTGGCAGACGAATATGGGTTTTACATCATCGATGAAACCGGAGATGAAGCTCATGCCACTGAATATTTGGGCGATAAATCCGAATGGGAGCCCATGTACCGCGAGCGGGTTCGCAAAATGGTGTTGCGCGACCGAAATTATCCATCCATTCTGTTTTGGAGCGCCGGAAATGAAAGTGGCGAAGGGAAAAATATTTGTGCCGTGATTGATGAAGGACGGAAATACGATACTACACGATATTGGATGTATGGCGGAAATGCTTTTGCTCACCCTTGCGAAGAGATTATCGGGCCACGTTACCCATCACCTTTTGACCTCAAAAACCAGGTGGGGATGGTTCCTGAAAGTGTTGACCCGCGACCATCGTTTCTGGACGAATACCTTTCGGTGGCCGGAAATGCCGGTGGCGGACTGGACGAATATTGGGATGTGATTTACCAGTATCCACGCATCATGGGCGGAGCAATCTGGGATTTCGTGAGTCCAGGCTTGCGCGAGCCAGTTCGCAAATTGACCGATTCCTCACCCAACAAAGTAGCAACTCACATCATGGGACGCGCCAAACTGGTTGCCGGACACGATGGAAAAGGTATTGATCTGAATGGTCACGATCAGTGGGTGGAAGTTTATCAAAATAGAAATATTGAGATCTCGGGCGATGAACTAACGGTTTCGTTTTGGATCTTTCCACGCGATCTAATGAAAATGGGTGGAACACTGCTCACCAAAGGAAACAATCAATTTGGTTTGCAGCAAATTGGTGCCAACTCGCTCGATTTCTATATCTACACTTCGAAAAAAACAGTTGTCCATGGTGAATTACCCAAAGATTGGACACAAAACTGGCATCATGTGGCAGGTATTTATAACGGGAAATCGATATCACTATTTATCGACAACAAAAAGGTGGCTGAAGCGCCGGTCACCGGGAAGATTACTAATTTCCCTTTTCCTCTCAATGTGGGCAAGAATGCCGAGACACATGGGCAGCATACCTCGGTTTATTTGTGCGATGCCATTATCGATCAGGTGGGTATCTTCCCCAAAGCGATTGAAATCAATGACTTATTTGCAGCAAAACCGGACTTGAAAAATCGTGCAGCTTTGTGGCTCGATTTTGAACAGGAGCAAAAAGAAGGCGAGTTTTTCAGCTATGGGATTGGCGCACGTACCTATGGAAGTATTTGGCCCGATCGGATCCCGGAGCCTGAAATGTGGCAAATAAAAAAGTCGGCCCAACCCATTTCTGTAAGGTGGAGCAATGCCGAAAAAATGGAAATTGAAGTGCAGAACCGAAACTTTTTTACCAGTACGAATGCCTTTGAAGCACGTTGGGATCTGGAGGAAAACGGAATATCAATAGCTTCCGGAAAATTGGAGGTGGATGTCGAACCGGAAGCAAGAAAAATCTACGTTCTTCCTATCTCAAAGCCTCAGCTAAAAGCCGGTGCAACCTATTTGGCAACAGTTAGTTTTCATTCGAAAGAAGCCACAAAATGGGAGCCGAAGGGTTTTGAACAGTGTTGGGATCAATTGGAATTGCCATGGATCGTTCCTGCCGATAAAAAATTGGTACAGCAGAAGACCAATCCTTTAAAAGTGATAGAGAATGAGCAACATTTGATTGTATCCGGAGTAAATTTCGATTATACCTTTAATAAAGCCGATGGACAATTGTACTCCATGAAATACATGGGTACAGAATTGCTAAAACAGGGAGCGCAACTTAATGTTTGGCGTGCCCCTCTGGCGAACGAACAGGACGACTGGACCTATCCTGCGGTGAATGTATTTCCCAGGGCCGAGGGCTATGGAAGGATGGTTGCCACTTCATGGTATTCCATTGGTCTGGATAAAATGAAGTCAAAACTTGAATCATTTCGGGTTGAAAATAAGGCTGAAAATGCAATTGTCAGTATTCGTCAAATTGCTCTTTTTGGAAATGCAGGCAGTGCTGGCTTCGAAAATGAGATGGTTTATACGATTTCGCCCGACGGTGAAATTAGTTTGCAGCACACGATTGATCCGAATGGAAAAATGCCCATGTCGTTGCCGCGCATCGGAACAAAATGGGTTTTCGATGACCAAATGCAAAATGTAGAATGGTTTGGACGTGGGCCGCAGGAGAATTATCCAGACCGCAAAACCGGCTATCGGATCGGGCATTATCAGTCGACAGTTGATGCGATGTTTGTACCGTATTTGCTGCCTCAGGATTGTGGCTTGCGAACCGACAACCGCTATGTGCGACTGACAAATGCTGAAGGAATCGGAATGGAGTTTTCGGCAACTGAACCGTTTAATTTCAATTGCTATAATTACAGCACCGAAAATTTGTCAAAGGCAAAATACACCTATCAGCTGATCAAATCGGATGGTGTAACATTCAATTTCGACTATCAAACTACCGGGGTAGGATGCACGGCAATTGGGGTGATTGATAAATATCAAACCATTCCTCAAGCCATACAGTTCACAAGTTCGATAAAACCATTTAAAACCAATAAATAAGCCCACTAGTGTCTACTGAAAATTAAAGCTAAGTTGAAAGCCGGGATCATTACATATTTCAGGTACTTCGACGACCTGAGATTAAGAAGTTGGGGCTGACCTTTTTGGTCAGCCCCGTTTGGTTGCAGCGTTTGTTACTTCTTAATGAACTGCAAGGTTTCCTGTTCTGCCTTGCTATTTATTACTTTGATGAAATAATTGCCAGCTGGCAGTTTTGCTATAGGCAGCACTTCCGTATTGCGGTTGATCGTCCGGTTTATTACCGGCTTGCCGGCAGCATCACACAGGATCAATTGATCGCCGGCTTTCCATGGAGCGCTTAAGCTGACGGTGATTTCGTTGTGGGCCGGATTGGGTGATAACCTGATCGTGCTTTCTTTAACATGCGATTGGTCCGCCAACTCCCTGGCAGTTGATGTAGGTGTACCAGGGTTGTCGTTCAGTGCAAGAAGGGTTGTTTGACAGGCCACCGGTGTACCGTTGGTCACTGCCAGGTAATCCATATTGCCCAGCCCGGTAGCGGCGGTTGCTTCGAGGCGAATATCGACAATGCCTGCCGGTGTGCTGGCAGTTACGGTAACTGTAGACCAGCTTGTCCATGATCCGGTGGCGGGGAAGGCGATGCTTGCGATGGCCTGCGTGCCGTTGATCAGCAGCCTGCCGGGCCGGCTGTCGGTACTGGCATAGCGGAATGTAAAAGTTTTTGTTCCTGCAGAAGCCGCATTGATCCGATAGCTGATGCCTGTGCCTATAGCATTGTTTGTATTGGCGAAGCCGCTGCCAACAAACCCCAGGTAGTTATTGTCAATCGTGCCGTCCACACTACAAAACCCCGTTTCATTTTCCTGGATGGCATAGGTGGTGACAGCAGTGGCGCAGTTGGCGGCCGTACCGCCAGCCACCTGGATATAATCTACATTAGGCAATCCGCTGGCGCCGGTTGCTTCGAGGCGAACGTCGCTGAGGCCTGCTGCAGTATTGGCGTACACCGTTACAGTGCTCCAGGTAGTCCAGGAACCTGTGGAGGGAAAATTAATCGTGGCAGCTGCGAGTGAACCGTTGATGAACAGGTTGCCTACCCTGTAGTCGGTGGAAGCATAGCGGAAAGTGAAGGTGCTGGTGCCGATGGCTGCAAAGTCAATTTTCCAGTTGATGCCGTTACCGGCTGCATTGTTGGTATTGGCAAAGCCGGTACCTGTGTAACCCGCATTGTTGGTATCGACTGTTCCGTCCACCGTACAGAAACCTGTGCTGTTTTCCTGAATAATATTTCCGCTGCTACTGACCGGGCGTGCGACTATATTGTCTACATACACCGAATAAGGGGCCGCTGCATTTGCCCTGAGCTCGATGGTGTTGAAGCCGGCATTCAGGGTTACTGTTTGTGTATTGACTGCCCAGGTGTTGGTGGACCCTGTTTGGGTAAAAGAAGGGGTGGCTACATTGATGCCATTCACATAAAGATTTACCGTCCCAACATTGCCGCCTGTAAGCGCATACCTGGTCTGCAATTGGTAGGTACCGGGATAGGTGATGTACAGGGTATCCCTGATGCTGGCCGCTGCGTTGGTACCAAATTGGAGATAACCCTGCCCGGTATAGTTGCGGATAGCGCCATTCGCGCCGTTGGCGGTATTGCCGGCAATGCTTTTGAAATCGAAATGTTCTGCCTCATGCTGGATGGGCCCCTGGTATACAGGAGGCGGAACAGGCGAGACGACTGTCGAAGGCGTATAGGCAGTCAATCGCCCGGTGGCTGTTCCTGCGCAGTTGACGGTGATATCGAGCCCGCCATTGTGCTGAACGGTGAGGGTAAATATACCGCCCGACCAAGTGGCCGATACTACACTTGCCTGGTGGCTGCCACGGTCTGTAAAAGACCAGGTAGGCTGAGCAGTACTTCCATTTATACGGATAATATCGGTCTTCAATCCTGTATTCAGCACCTGGTCATAATTGTTCAGGTAGAATCTTACCTGGTTGGCTGTTTCTTTTACCACTGCGCCAGTATATTGCGAAAAGGTAAGGTCCATGGAACTGCAGGTATTGTATTTGAAAGGAATGTTGGCGCTGGCCGTTTGATCCACTTTTAAAGGATTGTAGACCACCCATCCGTTTTCGTGACGGCCTGCATATAAGGTGCCGGTGTATTCGGAGGGGAACAAGGTATTCAGTTCATTTGTCTTCGCCGTAATATTGGGCCAGCGGGTAGCGTATGCCGACTTGTTGATCTTCACCTGGAAGGAATTAGCCGGCACATCATCCAATTGGAATACCGTTGGAATGGCAGGATAACGACCTGTCTTCTTGAAAAAGCTCTTGTTCAATTCATAGTTGCCGTCACCATCCATCCGGTAGAGGCCTTCGAAGAGTGTCTGGGGTGAGCTGTACTGATCCTGGTTGTTGCCGCTATTAATATCATTGATGATAACGACCTTGGTGCGGTTGATCACTTCCTGGCGGCTGGGAATACGGATGGTGCCGTCAATGATCTTGCGGAACAGGTCGATATTCACGTTGTGGAACTGCGGATAAAATTCCCAGCGGCGTCGTGTAAATCCGTCGGGCGTTGCGGCTGTACTGAGTTCCCGGGCTGTTTGCGTCATGATCAATTCCGGGCCGTCAATGACCGTTTCACCGGTCAGCATGATATGCTCAAGGTGCGGTGCAATACCGGAAGCCATGGTGAAGTCTGCATTAACACCATTCGCATTCGTCCATCCTGTTTCATCATAACGTATGCCGTACTGTCCCGCATAACCGGAAACATAGGCCCCCAGGCAAGTGCTCTCCATATCGGATTGGTAGGATTGTTGGGTGTACTTTTCGCACAGGATATAATTTTGTGTATAATTCCGGCAGGCTGCCGCAAAGGCCGGGTTGCGTTTCAGCATACCGATCGGATTGATATTCGGGTTCCACTGATTGGGGCACCAACTTACCACCAGGTAACCGCCATAGCGGTTGCTTAGTTCCAGCAACTGCGCAAAGAGGGCTATGCGATTGGTCCAGGGCGGCGAAATAGGATCATAACTGCCGGATGACGGGGGCTGCAGGCTGCCATCATATCCCCAGAATTGTTCGGCATAATTGAAGCCCAGGAAATTGGGGTATTCGCGGTAGAATTCTTCATATACAGCAAGATCGGTTTCGGAGAAATGTTGAAAGCCTCCGCTGGACTGTTGTATCATGGCCCATACGCGGTTCTCTGCACACACCCTTAACCAGGATTTTGCAATTTCATACCCATATTCTGCCTGGAGCCATTTACTGGTGAGGCGATCATGGTTAATCGAAATGGAAATGTTGAACACTACATAAGGGCGGATGTCGGCCGGAACCATATCGATGATCTTTTGGGGATCTGCCTGGTTCCAGGAATCGATGTGGATGAACCAGGTGGGCTGTTGGGGTGAAATGGGGCGTCGCAAGGGAGCACCCGATTGGGCATTGGTTGTCAATTGGGAAAGCAGTAATAATAAGGGGAGCATCTGGAGCAGTATAGTCCGGTGGACCCTGCAAAGGGAAAATTTCATAGTCAAGCTTTAACGTTAGTAAAAAAAGGATCTATTTTTTGATCAATTGTTGGTTGGCTGTCTGGCCGGTGCTGTTCGTGAGCTGTACCAGGTAAATGCCTGCGGGCAGGTTGCCGATATTGATCGATTGTGCTTGCCCTTTATAGGTCTGGCGTAACACGGCATTGCCTTGTGCATTATAAATAGTGAGCAGGTCGCCGGCTTTCCATGGCGTGCCCGCTTTTATGGTAACTGCCGCACTGGCCGGATTAGGATAAACGATCAGTTGCCGGTCCCAATCGCTTTGGGTGGTGCTGACTGGTTGGTCCGGCATGGCCCGATCGTTGTTCGTCGATGTTGTTGTAGTGATGGACGCAGGACAACCAGCGGGCAGCCCTCCATTTACTTCGAGGTAATCAATATTGGGCAATCCATTGTTGCCGGTTGCTTCCAGTCTTACAGTGGCTATGCCCGCATTGGTATTGGCGGTTATAGTGATGGATGACCAGGTTGTCCAGGACCCGGTAGCCGGAAAACTGATGTTGGTCAGCACTGTTGTACCGTTGACGATCAACCTGGCAGGCCTGCTGTCCGTACTTGCATACCGGATGGTAAATGTTTTGGCGCCGGCATACGGGAAATTGACGGACCAGTTGATGCCATTGCCAATGGCATTGGCTGTATTGAAGAAGCCACTACCTGTATAGCCGGGATAGTTATTGTCGATGGTGCCATTCAGATTGCAGAAGCCTGTTGCATTTTCCTGGAGGGTAGCACTCAATGAAAACCGCCTGGCGAAGTTCCATATTTCCAGGCTCGTGTGTACGCCGTTTACTGTGTCCACAGAATACCAATGGCCTTTCCCAGCCAGGGTAAGCAATACTACTTCGGATCGTTCTGCGCCGGGCCCCCAATAGCGCCGGGTGGCAATGGAATTGGGTTTGTTGGCAGGGTAGGGCTGGATGATCTGTGGGGTGGCGGGACATTGATCTCTCGTGATCCAGCCGTTGAGGTAATTGCCCAGGTTGTTGTAAGTGACCACATCGTCGGCATCGCCATGCACGTGTATGATGGGGATGGGACGGGAACTGTTGTAATTGGAGCCCCACAAGGGATAGCCGGATACGGGGGCAAAGGCGGCAATTTTGTGTGCGATCTGTGTGGCTGCGTGGTAGGTCATCATACCACCCATTGAAAACCCCGACAGGTAAACGTGGTTGCGGTCGATGCCATAGCGGCGGTGCATGGTGTCGATGATGGCCGTAATGAAATTGATGTCGCTGGTACCGGAAATATCCCATTGATTGTTGATACCGCCTGGGAACACGACGAGGAATTTGGCTGTATCAGCGACCTGTTCCCATTTGGCTTGCGCCCGTTGGTAATCAGGGCTCTGGCCCGATCCGTGCATGGAAATAACCATCGGTCTGTTGGAAGGCAGGGCCGTTGGCACGTAAACGATCATGCTTCTGGTGGTGGTACCTACCGGAATGGTGACCTGGGCATTGGCATGTAATGAAAGGAGACAAAAGACTACTAAGGATGTGGCAATGTGGTGTAGCAAGTGTTTCATTAGATCAGTTTTTGGTGAATGATGCATGTGGAAGACTTGTCCCGGCAGATGCGGGACAAATGGGAGTGGCTATCAGGCGCTACGAAAATACGGGTAGGTATGAGCGTGACCGGGGACAAATGTTTCAATTGATAGCATGAATGTCAAAACTTGGGAATTGTTTTAATCGTCTCAAATTGAGCCTCGGTAACATAACTGTATTAAAAACACTTAATTTTAAGTACAAGCATCATTTTGCATTGTCAACTGAAAATGAAGCTTATAGAAAAGGATTGCTGTCATTCATCGAATAGAACGATCAACATGCATAATAAAAGGATCGCCCCCCTGTTCTTGCTAGCCGTCATGTTAGGTATTTCACAGTTTGCTGCAGGTCAGCCACCCCGGGGACCGTTGATCTTATCGCCCCAGGTAAATGCCAATAAAACAGTTACTTTTCGTTACCTGGCCCCGCAGGCGAAGGATGTAAAATTAAGCGCCCAATTTGAAAAAGGGCCGGTGCCTATGCTTAAAGACACGGCAGGAATTTGGAGTATAACCACAGGCCCGGTTTCCCCCGATATCTATCCTTATAGTTTTATGGTAGATGGCATAACGGTGATGGACCCGGCAAATGTTGCTTTTTTCCCGAATGAGCGGTTTAAAGCCAGCCTGGTGGACATTCCCGGTGATACCTCCTTGATCCATTCCCTGCGAAACGTGCCGCATGGCGCCGTCACTTATGAGTATTATCCTTCTATTGGCGGAACCACCGGAAACCTGGTCGTCTATACGCCGCCGGGTTATGACAAAGAGGCTGCTAAAAAATACCCTGTTTTTTACCTGATCAGCGGTACTACCGATACGGAAGAAACCTGGTTTAAAGTAGGCAAGGCCAATTTCATACTCGATAACCTCATAGCTGAAGGCAGGGCAAAGCCCATGATCATTGTGATGCCTTACGGTAATATGGAAGCCAGGATCGCTGAACAGAAAGGCGGTATCAAACCAGGCGACCCTTCGTCAAGGGAAGGTGCAGACGCACTTATCAGGGCAAAGAATTTTGAGAACGATCTGATCGACCGTGTGATCCCCTATGTGGAAACCAACTACCGTGTTATTCCGGACAGGGTCAACAGGGCTATTGGCGGCTTTTCCCGTGGGGGAGGGCAAGCACTAAGGACTGCATTTGGCAACCCGGATACATTTTCCTGGGTATGCTGTTATAGCGCCGCCCTGTCTCCGCAGGAAATGCAACGCAGCTATCAGCCGGTGTACGAGCATCCCGACAATACCAATAAGCAGTTTAAGTTGTTTTGGATAAGTGTAGGTACAGACGATTTTTTGTATAAACCGACCATTGAGTTCATGGATTTTCTAAAGGATAAAAAGGTGCACTTTAAAAGCCTGATCACCGATGGCGGACATACCTGGATGAATACCAAAAAGTATTTGACCGCCACCGCACAATTGCTGTTTCAATAAATAATATCATGATGAAACGATGGTTTTATATTTTGCCGGCCTTTCTTTTGGCAGGTATTGCCACAGCTGCACAGCGGCCGCCATCCATTAATTCACCCGAAGTAAATGCCGATCACAGCATTACTTTCCGGTACTTTTCACGCATCGCCCAGGCTGTAACGGTGAAGGGAGAGTTCTTAAAGGCGCCGGTTGCCATGACAAAAGATACGTCCGGTATCTGGAGTGTGACGGTGCCACCGGTACAACCCGATATCTATCCTTATAGTTTCGTGGTGGACAATGTTGAGTTGGCCGACCCCAACAATACCTACATCTTTGCCAATGAAAGGTTCAAGCGCAGCATCGTGGAGGTGCCCGGCGACCAGCCGCTTGTCCATGCACTGCAAAATGTGCCCCATGGGAAAATAAGCTACCGCTATTATACCTCCTCTACCCTGGGCAGCACGCGCACTTTGCTCGTGTACACACCGCCGGGGTACAATGCCCATGGTAATGTAAAATATCCGGTCCTCTACCTGATCCATGGCGGTTCGGATACCGAGGAGACATGGGTAAAAGTGGGAAGGGCGAATTTCATTGCAGACAACCTCATTGCTAAGAAGCTCGCTAAGCCCATGATCATTGTGATGCCCTACGGAAATGTGCGACCACGACCTATGGCAGAATTTACAAAGGATGTGATCAATGATATTATCCCTTTTATCCAGTCCAATTATGCTGTACTGTCGGATAGCAAGGACCGGGCCATAGCCGGTTTCTCCGTCGGTGGCGGGCAAACCCTTAATATTGGGCTGACCAATACTGATAAGTTTGCCTGGATAGCTTCTTACGCTCCTTACACAGGTACGGAAGAGTTTCAGCAAAATTTCTCCAACTGGTCGCCAGATGCCAATAAGATCAATCAACAACTAAAGCTCTTTACGATCAGTGTAGGTACGGAAGACTTTCTATTTGAGCCTGTGAAAAAGAATATCGCCCTGTTCACTGAGAAAAAGATCCGGGTGAAAAGCTATATCGTTCCAGGTGGTCATACCTGGATGAATTGTAAGCAATACCTGGCTACCACTTTGCAGGAAATATTTAAATAATCAACAAGAAATGAAGTATATTATATTGGGTTCCGGCAGCCGTTTTATTACTGGCCTGCCGGTTTTGCTGGTGCTGTTTGCCCTAAGCCCTGCTATGCTGAAGGGACAATCTAAAAAGTCAAAAGCACCGGGCAATTATCGCAACCTCTTCCGGGAAGCAGGGTATAGCCAGGCAGCCATCGACAAGAAAATTGAAACGGCTTATTACGATATTTTTGAAGGGCCCAAACGGGTATACTTTGAAGTAGGCGATTCCATGGGCTATGTATCGGATGTTAAGAATCAGGATGCCAGAACGGAAGGGCTATCCTATGGCATGATGATCGCCCTACAGCTGAATAAGAAAGAGGTGTTTGACCGTATCTGGCGCTGGTCCAAAAAATACCTGCAGCACCAGGCCGGACCGCGCGAAGGCTATTTTGCCTGGAGCATCAACCCACAAACGCTCAAAAAGAATTCAGAAGGGTCGGCTTCGGATGGTGAGTTGTACTATATTACCAGCCTCTTGTTTGCAGCCAACCGCTGGGGCAACAATACGGGCATTCATTATTACAACGAAGCGCGGAGGATACTGGATGCCATGTGGAAAAAAGACGGTACCGGCAATATCTATAACCTTATCAACACCGAACACAAGCAGATCACGTTTGTACCCGAAGGCAATAATTATAACTGGACGGACCCCTCTTATCACCTCCCTGCTTTTTACGAAGCGTGGGCACGGTATGCAAAAGACGGACATGAGCAATTCTATAAGGATTGCGCCGACACTTCGCGGGCGTTTTTTCACCGGGCCTGTCATCCGGTAACGGGGCTTAATTCGGATTATACGGAATTCAGCGGCGCGCCGCATCCTACGCGCTGGATGCCGCCTGGTTTCAGGTACGACTCCTGGCGGGTGCCCATGAATATCGCCATGGACTATACATGGTTTGGCAAGGACAAAAGCTGGCAGGAGGATTATGCCAGGCGTTTTCAGGCATTTCTACGCTCCAAAGGTATGGACAGCTACGAGGATCAGTTCAATGTAGATGGTTCAAGGCCGGATTTTATTCTCCAGGCAGGCAGTGTAAAAAAACTCAGGCATTCTATTGGGCTGGTATCCACAGCTGCTACGGTTTCATTGGTCAGTAAAGAACCCAACAGGGTGGATTTTGTGCGGGCCATCTGGGATGCCAAGCTGGAGCCCTACGAGGACGGCTATTTCGATCCCTATTATGATGGACTGATGTACCTGTTCAGCCTGCTGCACCTGAGCGGAAAATACCAGCTTATAGGACCGTCAAAATAGCGCTTATCATTTGGTGGTTTACAACAGGTGATGCCGGCAACCTACGAACTGCTGTGGCGACAGCACTGCGGTGAAAGATGTACAAAATTAACAACGAACTTCAACAAAGATAAAAATGACAACACGGATCTCTCTTTTCCTGGCCATGCTGCTAATGAGCGCAGCTGGTTATTCGCAGGACCCCCGCTTCTATATTTTTCTATGCTTTGGACAATCGAATATGGAAGGCAATGCCCGGTTTGAACCGCAGGACACAACAGTGGATAGTCGCTTTAGGGTATTGGAAGCGGTGGACTGCCCCAACCTCAACAGGACCATGGGGCAGTGGTATACGGCGCAGCCTCCTTTGTGCCGCTGCCGTACGGGCCTTACCCCGGTCGATTATTTTGGCAGGAAGATGATTGCCAACCTTCCGAAGGATGTAAAAGTAGGGGTGATCAATGTTTCCGTAGGCGGCTGCAAAATTGAGCTGTTTGATAAGGACCATTACGCCTCTTATGTATCCACTGCGCCTGGCTGGTTGAAGAACATGGCCGCCGAGTACGGCGGCAATCCTTATGGCCGGTTGGTGGAGATGGCCAAACTGGCGCAAAAGGATGGGGTTATCAAAGGTATCTTGCTGCACCAGGGGGAGTCGAATACCAACGACAGCACCTGGCCCGGCAAGGTGAAATTAGTGTATGATAACCTGGTGAAAGACCTGCAGCTCGACGCGGCATCGGTGCCTTTGCTGGCAGGCGAAGTAGTGCATGCTGACCAGGGTGGTATATGCGCCAGTATGAACAGGATCATCGCTACTTTGCCGAAGACGATGCCCAACGCCTATGTGATCCCTTCCGATGGATGTACCGATGCCTCCGATAACCTGCATTTTAATGCGGAAGGTTACCGGGTATTGGGCGCCAGGTATGCAGACAAAATGCTTTCCTTATTAGGCTATACGCCGGCAACAAAATAAAGCTTGACAAGAGACCTTTAAACAAAGAACAAAAGTATGGGTATCGTAAAATCCGGAATACTGAAAAGGATACTGCAGCGCAGCGGCGTGTTGATGGTCCTGGTTTTTGGGGCAGGCATTACCTGCCAATCGCAAACCTGGCAGAAAACAACCTGGGGTATTAAAGCGGGCATCGATTCGATGGCAGTAGAAGTCCGGTTTTATGACGCCTCCACGGTACGCATCTTAAAATGGCCCGCCGGCAACATACAGGAGAAGGAAAGTTTGTCGGTGATCAAAACACCACAAAGCACTGTGTTCACTGTCAGGCAAAAAGGCAAGCTGCTAACGCTGAAAAGCGAAAAGATACAAGTGGACCTCCACCTGGAAAACGGACAAATTGATTATTCAGATGCGGCGGCCTATTTGTTGCTGCGGGAAGGTGAAAAAGGAGCATCCTTTACCCCTTTTAATGACGCAGGCACAAATACCTGGAGCGTAAAGCAATCCTTCGTTTTGGATAAAGACGAAGCCATTTATGGCCTGGGCCAGCAGCAGGGGGGTAAAATGGTACAACGCAATATTTCCCTGCACATGGTGCAGGGAAATACAGATGATTATATTCCCTTCTTCCAGTCGGTAAAAGGCTATGGCGTGTTTTGGGACAATTATTCTCCTACCAACTTTACAGACAATGCAGCAAGCACTTCCTTTAGGTCGGAAGTAGGAGAGGGTATCGATTATTATTTTATGTACGGCGGCCATGCAGACGGTGTCATTGCCGGCATGCGTGATCTGACAGGGCAGGCGCCGATGTTTCCCTTGTGGACCTATGGTTACTGGCAAAGCAAGGAACGCTACAAAAGTCAGGATGAATTGGTAGGCGTGGTAAAAAAATACCGTGAACTGGGTGTACCGCTGGATGGCATTATACAGGACTGGCAATATTGGGGCAACAACTACCTGTGGAATGCGATGGAATTTCTCAACCCGGAATTTTACAACCCGCAGAAGATGGTGGATGATGTGCATAACCTGAAAGCGCACCTTATCATTTCCATCTGGAACTCATTTGGCCCGCAAACAAAACCTTACCGGGAGCTGGATAAGATAGGTGCGCTAATGAATTTTACCACCTGGCCCGAATCCGGTTCAGAGAAATGGCCGCCCAACCGTGACTATCCTTCCGGGGTAAGGGTGTACGACCCTTACAACCCTGCAGCGCGCGATATATTCTGGAAGTACCTGAATGCCGGCCTCGTACTATTGGGACTGGATGGCTGGTGGATGGACTCTTCCGAGCCCGATCACCTGGGCGCAAAGCCTGGTGACTTCGACCAAAAAACCTGGCTGGGTTCCTTCCGCAAAGTGCGCAATGCATTTCCATTAATGACGGTGGGAGGGGTGTACCAGCACCAGCGTGCGGTTCCATCCGCAGCCGGCAAGCGGGTATTCATTCTTACCCGTTCTGCATTCGCCGGTCAGCAGCGCTATGGCGCCAATACCTGGTCGGGCGATGTCACCGCCTCCTGGAATGCTTTACACAACCAGGTATCTGCCGGACTGAATTTTTCTCTCTGCGGTATCCCTTACTGGAACAGTGATATTGGTGGCTTTTTCTTAAACCGGTTCCCTAAAAAACTCAATGACCCTGAATACCGGGAACTGTACGTACGTTGGCTGGAGTTCGGAGCCTTCTGCCCCATGATGCGTTCTCACGGCGCTGATGCGCCCCGGGAGATCTACCAGTTTGGCAAGAAGGGTGATAAGGTGTATGATGCCATCGATAAATATATTAACCTCCGCTACCGCTTGCTGCCTTACATCTATTCCACCTCCTGGGAAGTAACAGCCGGCCAATCCAGCATGATGCGTGCGCTGATGATGGATTTTGCAAAAGATAAAAATGCCTGGGATATCAACGATGAATACCTGTTTGGCAGGTCACTGCTGGTGAGCCCGGTTACCCGGCCGATGTACATAAAGAAAGTAGCCAGTGGCAGGGACTCTTCCAACTTTGAAGATTTCAGCGGGGTAAAAAGCAAAGAAGTGTATTTGCCGGAAGGCGCCAATTGGTACGACTTCTGGACGGGTGAGCAATTTACCGGCGGCAACAAGGTCAATAAAGAAACGCCGCTGGACATCATTCCACTGTTTGTAAAAGCAGGCTCCATACTGCCCATTGGTCCCCAGGTGCAATATGCAGGCGAAAAGAAATGGGACCAGCTCGAGATACGGGTGTACCCCGGCGCCGATGGAAGCTTTGTATTGTACGAAGATGAGAACGACACGTACAATTATGAAAAGGGCGCTTATGCGACTATCACTTTTCAATGGAACGACAAGAAAAAGGAACTGACAATCAGTGACCGGCAAGGTGCTTTCCCCGGCATGTTGGAAGCAAGGAAGTTCAACATCGTACGGGTAAATGCCACGAAAGGAGTGGGAGCGGAGACGGCCGGTACACCTGACCAGGTGATCACTTACTCCGGGAAAAAACTGGTGGTGAAACTATAGCTAAAACTACCTGTTCATAATTTTTTTTGTTACAAATTCATTGAAAAAGAAATCCCTATAAATATTTCCAATAGGGATTTCGTTGGTGCCTATGTATACCGTGTTATTATCCACAGAGCCGATATGCTTAACATTGATGACGTAGGATTTGCTTACTCGCACAAACATATCTTTTGGTAACTGATCGTAGATAGTTTTGATATTCATCGCCGTAATTACTTTCTGATTTTCGCAGTGCATTACGACATAATCCTTTAAACCTTGAATAAAAAGTATATTATTGAAATAGACTTTAAAGATTCTTCGGTCTGCTTTCACAAAGAAAAAATCGTCTGCTACCTGTTCGATATTGTTATTGGCGTAATCCGCCCTGAATAATTTGGAGTAGGTGTGGGCTTTTTCAACAGCCTTTTGAAAACGCTCTGATTTTACGGGTTTTATCAGGTAGTCAATCGCATCTACTTCGTAGCTGTCGGTGGCAAATTCAGAATAGGCGGTTGTAAAAATTACAAACGTTTCTTTCGGAATGGTTCGGGCAAATTCAATTCCGTTAATGCCCGGCATTTGTATATCAAGAAAGATCAATTCAACGGTATTGCTTGCTATAAAATTTGTGACGGTTTCGGTGCTGTTGAACGAGCCGATTAAATCTAAACCATCAGTTTGGCTAATCAACATCTCTATGGCTTCTCTTGCCAATGGTTCATCATCTATAATAATACAGTTCATAGCTTTATGATTAAGGTTACGCAATACCTTGCTGAGTCATGCTCGATATGTAAACTATGTGTTGCCGGGAACAAAAGCTCCAGTCTTCGTTTAACATTTATCAGTCCCAATCCGCCTGTATTATTAACGGATTTAAGCATCGGTTTGGAGTTGATGCATTTAAAGAAAAGTTCGTCGTTTCTGACATCGAAATACAGGTTTACATAAGACGGTTTCGTTGCGTCATTGTTGTGCTTCACGGCATTTTCCACAAACGAAATGAACAGCAAAGAAGGAATTTGCACGCCGCTCAGGTCTCCCTCTTTTGATATCAGGAAATCAAAACTATCCCGCCTTACTTTTTCCAAATTTAAAAAATCTTCCAGGAAATGAATATCCGAGGTCAACAACACCTTATCTCTTGCACTGTCATAAAGTTGGTAGCGAAGTAAATCGCTCAACTTCATTAAAACCTGCGAGGCTTTTTCGGGATCTTTCTTCGTTAGCACATTGGCATTGTTTAGCATGTTAAACAAAAAATGCGGGTTGATTTGATTTTTCAGTTGTTCCAGTTCTGCATAAGTTTTCGACTGTTCCAGTTCGTGGATCAATTGTTTGTCCATCATTCCCTTCTGAAACAGTTTAATGGAAGCTGAAGCGGCTAACAGCAGCGCGGTAAGGAAGGCGAAAAGCGGGATATTCAGCCCGTTTTCTTTATTAAAAGGATTGATAAAATAACCACCAATAGCCACTATAACAAGGATGCTGATCACAGATAAGCAGTATTCAAAATTTTTATTCCTGAACAAAAGCTTTGGCACCAGCACGTACATATTTACGTAGAATAATAGGATAAAATATACAAATACCGCTATCGGGTTGGCAATTACGGAAGCGCTGTTGTACAACACAGCGCCTATAAAAACAATGAGCAGCAGGTGTCGGAATATCCTGCGTTCAGGTGAAATCAAGAAGCGAAAAAGCAGGTTTTCGCTTATAAGCTGTTGATTGTGAAAGTCATTCATTCATAAAATGTATAGCGCAAATTTAACATTTTTAAAGCTATGGTCTGATCTGCTTTTCTACGAAAGTATTTGCTTTTTATACGAAAGCAGGAAGCAGTATGAAAACGCATACAACAAGAAATATAATTAGTAGTGCTCTAGCATACTTTGCTATAAAAGCTACCACGTTTGGTATAATTAAAAAAGGGCGGTTATCCAACGGAATAGTTTTGTATCTCAATTGCAATTGTTAAATCGATTTCTATAAAATGAGATACAAGATAATTAGTACACTGCTATTTATAGCCATTTCATTCGGGGCCTGGTCACAGGAGAAAGTCACATTGAGTGGAACAATTACCATGAAAACTAACACCGAAACAATAATCGGTGCCAGCATTTACATTCCTGAAGCAAAAGTTTCGGCAGTTACCAATGCGTATGGCTTTTATTCTATCACCCTGCCCAGGGGAGCATATACAATCGTTGTCAGCTATGTGGGATTTGAGAATATTGAGGAGCCTATCACGCTGACAGGAAACAGTAAGAAAAACTTTTCGATGCTTGAGAAAAGTAAAACTTTAGATGAAGTAGTGGTGAAATACAATAGTTCAGCAAGCAATATCCAAAAGCCGGAAATGAGTGTGAATAAGCTTTCTATCTCCACCATCAAAAAGATGCCGGCAGTTATGGGCGAGGTTGATATTTTGAAAGCTATTCTGCAACTTCCGGGCGTTTCCAATGCCCAGGAAGGATCAACAGGGTTTAACGTCAGGGGCGGTTCGGTTGACGGCAATTTGGTATTGTTGGATGAAGCCGTTGTTTACAATACTTCACACCTGTTCGGCTTTTTCTCCGTTTTTAATGCTGATGTGATCAAAGATCTGAAATTGTATAAAGGTGGAATACCTGCTAATTATGGCGGGCGCACTTCGGCTGTTTTGGATATTTATCAAAAAGAAGGGAACAACAAAGAATATCACATATCGGGTGGGATCGGGGTGATTTCGAGCAGGTTATTGGCAGAAGGCCCTGTTGTAAAAGATAAAGGTTCGTTCGTGGTGGCTGGTCGTACTTCTTATGCTCATTTGTTTATGAAACTGGCTGACAATCCCAATGCTATTTCTTTTTATGATTTGAATGCTAAACTGAATTATAAGATCAATGACAATAACAGGATCTTTCTTTCAGGATATTTTGGCAAGGATAAAATGGATTTTAATAATTTTTTCAGCAACAATTATGGAAACTCATTCTTTAATCTTCGTTGGAATCATTCCTTTTCGGATAAATTGTTTTCCAATGCATCGGTTATTTACAGTAAGTACGATTATGGCCTGAAGATAAGATATGTTGGCATTGACTGGACTTCGGACATCCGTAATTATAACCTGAAGTACAACTTTAGCCATCATCTGTCTGATAAGCTGGTTTTGAATTATGGCATCAATTCTATCTACTACCAATTCAATCCCGGCACAATAAAACCTTTGGGTGCTACATCGCCTATCAATGCCGACCAGATTGAAAAAAAATATGCCTTGGAAAATGCATTGTATGTTAGTGCCGAGCAAAAACTAACGGATAAAATATCATTGAATTATGGACTGCGGTATAGCCATTTCCAACGATTGGGGGATCAAAATGTAAATAATTATGCCAATAATCAGGCGGTGGTTTTCAATCCCGAAATACAAATTTATGAGGAAGGAAGACCTACGGGAATAACACATTACAATAAAAACAAAAAGATCATTGAGTTTGGAAATGTAGAACCTCGTTTGGCAGTTTCTTTTGCCCTAAATGACAACCAATCCATTAAGGCAAGTTATAACAGGATGAGCCAGTATATCCATTTAATTTCCAACACAGCTTCCGTCTCCCCGCTCGATATTTGGGCGCCGAGCGACCAATATTTAAAACCGGAAATTCTCGACCAGGTTGCATTGGGCTATTTCAGCAATTTCAGCAAAGGAAAATATTCTTTGGAAACAGAAGTTTTTTACAAGAAAATTAAAAACAAAGCAGATTACATTGACGGCGCCGAATTGATTGCCCACAAAGCCATAGAACAGGTATTGCTAAACGGGGAGGCAAGGGCTTTCGGACTTGAGGTGATGCTGAAGAAAAATACCGGAAAACTGACAGGCTGGCTTTCTTACACACTTTCTAAAGCAGAGCAGCGCACACCGGGAAGAAACGCAGGGGAACCGGGCATTAACAACGGCGAATGGTATCGTGCCAATTACGATAAAACGCATAACCTGTCACTTACAGCCGCTTATCAATTGACGAAAAAATGGAATTTTGGCGGCCTTTTTACCTGGCAAACAGGGAAAGCTGCCACCTATCCCATCGGCAAATATCAGTATCAGGGAATTACGATTGCCAATTACGGAGAGCGAAATGTCAATTCGCTTCCGGCTTATCATCATTTGGATTTATCGGCCACTTACACGCCAAAACCAGACAGCAAAAAAAGGTGGAAAAGTGAATGGGTGTTCAGTATTTACAATGTTTATGGAAGAAGCAATGCCGCATCGATTATGTTCGAGCAAAACAGAGAAACAGGATTGAGCGAAGCAAAGCGGATTTCGATTTTCGGTATCGTACCGGGTGTGACGTACAATTTCAGATTTTAATGCTAATAATATAAAAATGAAAGATTTACTTAAATGCCTGATTGGCTCATGCTGTTTTTTTCTGCTGTCTTGCACAAAAGTGGTGAAGGTGGATGTAGAAACAGCAGAACCGAAATTGGTCATTGACGCATCGATTGATTGGGTAAAGGGGACGACAGGCCATGAGCAGAAAATTAAGCTCTCCACCACAACGGGTTATTACAGCGAGACATTTCCAACAGTTTCAGGAGCGGAAATCGTTATAACAAATGCAGCAAATACTGTTTTTAGTTTTATCGAAAATCCCGGTACTGGAGAATATGGCTGTGCCAATTTCCATCCGGTTATCGGGGAAATTTATACATTAAAAGTAGTTTTAAACGGGGAGGTTTATACTGCAACCGAGACTTGTATAGGTGTGCCGAAAATTGAAGATAATATTACACAAAAAAATGACGGTGGATTTGGTGGTGATAAAGTGGAAATCACCTATTACTATCAGGATAATGGCAATGAGGAAAATCACTATCTACATCGTATTGTATCGCCTGTATCAAAGTTTCCGGAGTATAAAGCCGAGGATGACGAGAAGAGTCAAGGCAACCTTATGCAGGAGTATTTTTCTGATGAAGATCTGAAGGCCGGAGATAGGGTAGATATCAGGCTGTATGGAATTTCCAGGCGATATTATGACTATTTCAGAAAATTGTTAGCAGCATCCGGGGCTAATAACGGCCCGTTTCAAACAGCGCCAGGTTCGGTGAGAGGGAATATCATCAACCAGACCCATTTCGCAAACTTCGCTTACGGATATTTCAGGCTATCGGAAGTGGATGTAAAGGATTATAGGATACAATAATTAAATCACTGTTAGTTCTTCTTTTTAAGAAATGTAAATGGATTGTAAGATAACCCAACGTTAAAGTAAAATGCGGGATCAGGTTTTGTTTTGTACACCGGGTCGGCAAATGAATCCTCCTTTCTGAATATTCTACCTGATGGGGTCAGTTTTATCCCTGTTTTTGCAATTATTATAAACCCTCCCATTGCATGTTCATACACCACACCGGCGTTAATATCCAACTGCCTGTATTCATATTTCCGGGATGTACCATCAAAGTTGTACAAATAAAATGATGTTCCGTCCATTTCCGTGCCCAATGACACCCTTCCTGTTCCATTAAAAAGGCGTTTTCTAAGATAGAGGTTTTTGGGAAGGGTGAAGTCTACCATCAGGCCATTGTCAAATTTATGTTCATAGGAAAAAACAGGTGTGACGGGAACCTGGCTACTTGGATCGATATTGACAAGAAGCCCTGCAGTTATTTTTGTTCTTTCATTGGCCTTCAATACCAATGCTCCTGATATTAATCCTTTCACTCTTTCAACATATTTCTCGCTTCCATCCACCACCAGTCTTGCATAATAGATGGCCTTTTTGTTGAACAATGTGGAAAAACAAGTGAGGTTTACTGAAGAGGAGAAGTAGTGTGATTTGCCATCCATATTCCTGATGCTTCCGGAAGAAGGATCAGTCAGGGATATAACTCCATTGGTGTATTTATAACCGAGAGAGGTACCTAACATCCATGATCTTCTTTTTATAAAAACGAGGGTGGCGCTGATCTTAGCCTGTATAAAACTGTTGACCTTACTTTCAGGCAGCTTGACATTTCCGTGGTCAGCTGTAAACTTGTATGGACCCGCATGTGCAATCTCGATGTTCAGCGGGCGGATATTTGAAAATTTGTCTGGGGCATAAGCCACTATTCGTTTTGGAACGTTGGCACTATCCGCGTTTTGAGAAAAAACTGTAATCGAGAGAGGCAGGGCTCCCAGTACCCATACTGCTTTTTTTATCGTTTCCATGTTAACGATTTAAAATTTTGATGTAAAACCAGGTATTTTTTGTGCACATATGATCGCGTACTGCTTTGTAGCAACTTTATTTGAAATATTGTTTTGGACCGGGCTAAAGTACCAGCCAGGACGTCCCTTATTTTGCTTATTATACCAACCCGGCTCGATTTTATACAAAAGCACGTTCCCCAGCCGCGGTCAGTAGTCCCAGCTGGGCTGGAGCCTATCCCTGGATAGATAAAAAGAACAACCTGTATGGATTTTTCCTTACGCGGGTAGCCGATATGAAAAACGGGTTTTGTCCTTTTTATGCCAGTCCGGCAATACCCTTATTGGTGCGGGAGAGATGGGAGCAATGATCCTTGTTACTATATAATCCGATCGGTTTTTCGCTTGTCGATGGAACAAATGACGGAATATATAGTACAAATGTTTATCCGGATTGCCTTTACTAAAAATGTTACCTGTTTTTACCAGATATTTATTCCGCCATTATTCTTCTGTCTCATTTGTTAACGATTGCATTAAATAATCTTATTATACAAGCCATGGGTCTATCCTATCGTAATCCTTCCGGTGACCTGAACGCAATGATAGTATGTATTCCTCCATGCCTGATCTACCGTTTTTTGAAAAAGCTTTATAAAATGAATAAGATCAAACCTCCATTATTCTTTTTTTTATTGCTGCCGGCAGTAATGGGCATGAGCAGCTATAACGTACAGAAACAAAAGAAAATATTAGTATTCAGTAAAACCGCTGGTTTCCGCCATACCACTTCCATAGAGGCAGGGAAAAAATATATAATAGAGCTGGGGCAAAAAAACAAGTTTAGTGTAGATACCACGGAAAATGCTGATGCGTATACCACGGAAAACCTACAACAATATGCCGCAGTGGTCTTTTTGTGTACAACAGGCAATGTGCTGAACGAACAACAGCAGCAGGCGTTTAAACAGTTTATACAGGGAGGTGGGGGCTACCTGGGACTGCATTCAGCAGCAGATACAGAATATGACTGGCCATGGTTTGGAGAACTGAACGGGGCCTATTTTAAAAATCATCCCAGGCCCCAGGAGGCTGTATTCAATGTGGTGGATACTGCTAACAGGGCTACGGCACATCTCCCAAAAGTGTGGAAACGCTTTGATGAACTGTACAATTTCAAATGGATCGGGACGGACCTGCATATACTCATTACGATCGACGAAAGCACCTATACAGGTGGAGGCAATGGAGAAAATCACCCGATGGCCTGGTACCATGATTTTGATGGCGGAAGAAGTTTTTATACCGCTTTGGGGCACGACAATAAATCGTGGGAAGACCCTTTATACCTGCAACATGTATTGGGAGCCATCAAATATGTGATGGCCACAAAATGATCGATTATTCATTTATAGTCATATGAAAAAAACGTATATCATTTCCGGTTTGCTGCTGGCAAGTGTGATCATATACAATTGCGGCGTATCAAAAAACGCCCTGCAAACGCAGGCAGCCAGCCCTTATCCTACCCGCATTTTTGATTCAACTCCGTCCGTTGAATACCTGGACCCAGCAGCGAGTTTAAAAACATTTAACCTTCCTCCTGGCTACCATCTTGAGGTGGTGGCGAGTGAACCGATGATCAAAGAACCGGTAGCCATTGCGTGGGATGGCGATGCAAGAATGTATGTAGCCGAAATGCTCACGTATATGCTGGATGCTGATGCTAAAGGTGAACAGATAAATGTTAGTCGTATATCATTGCTCGAGGACACAGACAATGATGGCAGGATGGATAAGAGCACGATATTCATCGATAGTTTATTGCTGCCAAGGATGATCCTTTGTGTGAACCATGAATTGCTCGTCAATGAAACAAACACCATCACCATCAATGCCTATAAGGATACAGATGGAGACGGGAAAGCCGATCAGAAAAGAACAGTATTTCAAAAAGAAGGTTACCGGTTGTTGGATGCCAACATGGAACACCAGCGCAGTGGCCTCGACTGGAACCTCGATAATTTCATTTACCTGACATACGATCCTGTACGTTTCCGCTACAGGAATGGCATGTTGGAAGCCGACTCCCTGTATTCCGGACCCGGAGGTCAGTGGGGAGTAACGCATGATAACTATGGCCGGTTATTTCTTACAAACGCGGGCGGTGAAACGCCCCTTGTGCGGGTACAGATGAATCCCTCCTATGGCGCGCTGGATATGCCCGATCAGTTCAGCAACGAATTTCAACAGGTTTGGCCCATTATTTCAACACCCGATGTGCAGGGAGGTTTAATGCGCTTACGGGCCGACAGCACCCTGAACCATTTTACCGGCGTATGCGGACAATCCATATACAGGGGAAACAAACTGCCGCAGGACCTCTCGGGTGATTATATCCTTTGCGAACCGGTGGCAAGGATTATCCGGCGTGCAAAGGTCATTGACCTAAAAGGAAAGATCATGGTACAAAATGCCTATTACCGCCAGGAGTTTATCGCTTCGACAGATTTGAACTTCAGGCCGGTTAATTCATATACAGGACCTGATGGAAATCTGTATATCGTTGATATGCATCGTGGCATTATTCAGCAAGGCAACTGGACAAGGCCCGGGTCATTTCTCCGCAAGAAAATAGATGCCATGGGGATGGCAAAAAATACAGGACATGGCAGGATCTACCGGCTCGTGTATGATGGTTATACCCAGTCTGAAAAGCCGCATTTGCTGGATGTGCCTGCCGCTAAACTGGTCACTTATCTTGATCATAAGAATGGCTGGTGGAGAGATAATGCACAAAAGCAGATCGTTTTGTTAGGCGATAAATCCGTTGTACCCACCTTAAAACAAATTGTACAGGGAGAGCAGGAAACTTTGGCCGCAAGACCTTCACACGTTGCCCGCTTGCATGCCTTATGGACACTGGAAGGCCTGGATGCAGTGGACCGTGATATCTTATATACAGCATTGAAAGATGAGCATCCACAGATCAGGAAAGCTGCTGTTATATTAAGCGAACCCTATCTCAAAAAGGATGATGACGGGGTGATCGCAAAGCTGGCTGAGCTAAAGAATGACCCTTCATATGATGTTCGCTTGCAGTTATTCATGTCGACTTATAGCATTAAATCTGCAAAGAGCGCATCGCTTGCCGGGGAATTGCTGGCAGCAAATACATCTAATGATATGTTTCCGGCTGCACAAAAGGCGATAGACCGGAATAATGATATCAGGTCATATGGAAACAGGCTGGGAAACTTACCTGCGGAGGAAAGAAAATCGATCTTAGCCGGTTCTGGCGTATTTAATTCATTGTGCGTTACCTGCCATGGTGCAGGAGGCAAAGGATTAACAGTAGCGGGGTCCAATGCCCTGGCTGCGCCGGTACTCGTCGATTCCAAAAGAATGAATGCAGAGAAGGCATTGCTGGTGAAGATCATATTGCATGGTTTGCAGGGGGGCGTTGATGGAAAAGAATATCCATCAGTCATGCCATCGCTGAGCGCCAATTCGGATGAATGGGTAGCTTCAGTGGTAAATTATGTACGTTATGAGTTTGGAAACGCAGGCCGCCGTTTCCGCAGACCCGGAGATACAACATCGCCATTTGTTTCTATTCCTGAAGTAGCCATGATACGAAAACAATATGAAGGTAGAACAGCGCTATGGACATTGGAGGAACTGGAAACCGGCAAACCGCCTGCCCCTATTGCAAAGCCGATCGCAGATAGTCCTTCTATTAAAATGGCAGCAGCAACTCCTAAAAAAGTTACTCCTGCGGCTGGTAAGAAAACGGCAGGTAAAACAACTATCCTGGCTAAAAAGCCGGATTATGCATCAGTGGCGCCCCTGTTGCAAAAATATACCTGCCTTGCCTGTCATCATGCCGCCAATAAACTGATCGGGCCACCTTACAGTGAAGTAGCTGCCAGGAAATATTCCGTAGCGCAAATTATGCAACTGATCCAAAAGCCCAATCCGGCAAACTGGCCTGGTTATGATACCAAAATGCCTCCTATGGGCCATGTGCCGGTAAATGACTTAACACAAATTGCTCAATGGATCAAGTCGTTGGAGAAGGCAAAATAAACAGGCGGGAGATCCTGACCGGATCTGGCGCTGGTCTACACTTTATGGTATGTATCGGCCGGGTCGGCCAATGAGATTGTCAGGACGGTATCGTTCGCTGCGAGCTTTGCCTGCAAATAAGTTCCGTTTTGATGATCACTTGCCTGGGAAGCATCGCAGTGATGAAATAGCACTTGGAAGAACGGTTGATGAAAATATGTCATCTTTTTTCTCTGCCAGATGTTGTGGCTATCGGTAGTGTCCGATCAGGAACGCCAATCCAAATGCCAATCCAAATGTTCCAATCACATAGCAGCCGGTTAACCAACTACCGCCTTTTCCCACTACGAGGGGGTGATTACTGTACGATCCAATGATCTCCTTGTAATGTTGTTTACGAATAAAGTACATATGAAGGGTCGCAAAGACGCCCGCGCCTAATATCAACGTTATCACAATAGGAGCCTTTTCCGGCAGGAACCTTCCGTTCAGAAGAAGATAGATCAACCACAAACTGAGGAGATTCAGGAATACCAGTACGGATAAAAAGGCTACGGATTTAAATGCGTAGAAATCATCGTTGTTTACGTTACCGATTCTCTTATTGTGGTTAAAAAACTTATAGAATAAAAGATGGAATAAAGTTTTCATAATTGATTTTTTTAGAATGATCCAAGCCGGGAATTTTTTGATTGGCTATGCGTCCGATGGTGTTGGCAACCCGACAGTATTTAATCGAGTAATTTTTTTAGTTTATTCCGGGCATCCTGGTAATCCGGGTTGAGGGCAATCGCCTGTTTATACATCCCGATCGCTTCCTGTTTTTTTCCGTTTTGCAGAAGTGCGTCCCCATAACTATCATAGGCATTAAAGCTGGCAGGAAAAAGTAAGCAATTAACCGCGAAAGTTATCTCTGCTTTCTGAGTAAATCCATCCTGCAGCAATTGATAGCCAAGGGTATTGAATTCCCGTTCGCTTAGCTGATAATGGCTGCTGTCAGTCCTCGCGCTGATCAGTAAATTAAAAGCGCTGTCCTCATTTTGCATTAATGACTGGCCATAAAGCCTGGCGATTGATCTCTTAGGTAAAATATTGGTAACAGGCTGATCATTCAATATTCTTAACGCCATATGACCCAGAAAGAAAATGCCTGTCCAATAGGTATTGTCAAATAAAATGATGGTCTGTTTTTTTGAAAGATTTCTGATAAAATAACTTACAATGCCGGGATAACTGCCACCATGGCAAACGATCTTTCCCATGGAAGTATCTGCAAGAATTTCCCATCCAAGGCCATAAAAAGATCTTCCCAATCTGCTGTTCATACTGGCATTATAGGTTTTGCCATTTAAAAGCATGATCGGGCTGAAAGCCTGCTGTAAAATAGCGGGTGCAATTAATTTACCGGAATACAACGCCTGATCATACCTGAGTAAATCGGGCAAGGTGCTGGTGATCATGCCCTGCCCCTCCAGCCCTCCAAAATTATGAACAATGGTATGGAGCATTGGACTGGTGAGGGAATCTGCCGGTGTATAGCTGGCCTGGTAATTTTTTTCCAATACAAAATTCGTAACGAGTTTGGGATCTGGTTTAAACGCTGTTTCTGTTGGAGAATAGGTATGGGTCATTTTCGCTGGCGTAAAGATGTACTTACGGATATAATCTGCATAGGACATGCCCGTTATTTTCCCGACGAGCAGGGCGAGCAAGCCGTAATTGGTATTACAATAATTCCAGTCGGCGCCTGGTGTAAATTTTAAGTTAAGATGGCGAAGCCGCAACATAGGAATGATGTCTGCATTGGTAATTTTCCTGGATGGATCGGCCCGTACGGTATCAAAAAACAGTTCAAGGTCGGGCAGGCCTGAAGTATGAGACAATAAATTCCGGATACTGATATTGTCGTAGGGAAATGCGGGCAGGTACTTCACCAAATTGTCATCCAGTTTTAGTTTTCCTTTTTGCAACAGTTGCAATACTGCTACAGCCGTGAAGGTTTTTGTGATGGAGCCAATATTAAAGGCTGCATCCCCCTCATTTAATTTTTGCTTCCCGAAGTCTGCGTATCCAAAAGACCGCGTGTACATCACTTTACCTTCACTGGCTACCAGTACCGAGCCGTTCATGGTTTCATAATTGCCCGGTGCAGCAAATAAGCTATCGATCCTCCGGGTATTGACCTGCGAATAACTATCCAGGGTGCACCCGACAACCAATAACGAGATTAAATAACATTTCATAAAGAGTAATTTAAAGGCATGCCACGGCCACCCCCGTGTGGACAGGCCATTTTTGAGTAAGCTATTTTTAGTGATCAGATCTCGTCTTTTTCGAAAAAGACGCCGGTACCCGTCATCTCTACGGGGCCGTAGTATAACCCGTAGTTGTGTTTGATGCCGTATTTATCGCGCAGTTTTTTGTGTAGTTCAGCAGATACTTTAATACCGTTGACCTTGCACTCCGTCTCACTGATGCCAAACCACCGAATATCTTCCCTGCTCTTAACTATCCGTTCCTGCACTAACTCAGTCATTACTGACTTTATGCGCTGTACATCAGTCATGGCAACCTGTGCTGCGGGCTCTTTTACTAATTGACCAGTCGTTTGGAGCGGTGCCGGTTCAGGAACAAATTTCTTCAATGGCCGTTCAGCCACCTGTCTTTCCAGATTGCGGGAAGGCGGGGAGAACAGTGAGAAAGCTGACAAGATCACCACGCCGAACGTGAGCAATATCATTTCCCTTGCTGTGATGTTTCTGGCCTCTTTTTTTATCATGCGGTTCAGGCGGGTCTTTAACTGGGGTGGAGAAAAACTCAGGGGCATGGCCAGCGAAGAGACCGTTGTGCCACTGCTAAATGCCAGGAGTGCGCGCCAATAGTCTGCTTTATCATCGGCTATCTCCATCACCTTGTCATCACAGCAATGCTCCCGCTCTTCCCGGATCAATGCATTCAACCACAGGACGGCGGGGTTAAAAAAGAAAATACTTTCCAGGAAGCACTGGCAAAGATTGACGAGGTAATCCTTTCTCCTAATGTGGGCAAGTTCGTGTAATAAGATCGTATCTACCTGGGAAGGGCTTAACTGGAGCAGCAGGCCAACTGGTAAGAGTATGATTGGTTCGAGCCAGCCCATCGTTAGCGGCACGTCCACTTTGGCTGATTCGGCGACAGGAATGGGTATTGTTAATACCTGCTCTCCGGGCCAGCACGTTGGACCTTGCCTGCCATGCTGCACTGATTGCTGTTGATTGCGTTCTGCGCAACCTGTGCAGGTGGGAAAGCCCTTTGGTCAGGCTGACTGATCTACAAACAAACAAAATGAACCAGGCACAAAAAATAAAGATCAGATTGCTTTCAATAAAAGTAATGACTGCCAACAGCGCCGGACTATTGCTGACCATATTATATACCGAAGGTCTGGTAGCTATTACCGCCACTTGTTCTGGCGTGGCCGGCGCGGTTATGTTACCGGGGAACCGGTTGTAGTGGTTCCACTGCTGGAAGAAGGCCAATACGACGGTCACCGTAAATAGCGCTAGTACCCCCGTGAGCAAGCGGTAACGTAAAGCGGGAGCCTGCTTTTTCAAGAGGACAATGATCAAAGCAGCTACCAGGGCTGCGATACAGCCCAACCATATCGAATGGATCAGTGCCCATCCGATCGCTTTCAGGAATTGATCCAATAATACTTGCATAGCGGATTATCTTTTATCGATCTTTTTGATCAGTTCTTCAAATTCCTGTTTTTCCCTGGCCGTTAATTTGGTGTTCCCGATCAACTGCATGACGAGCTTGCCCGCCGAACCATTGAAGACGGTATCCACCACTTTATCAAGCAGTAAGCCTTTGGTCGTATTCTCGGCAATGATCGCTGTGTAGACATGCGTCATTTTACTTTCGTCTTTTTCCAGGAATTTTTTTTCCACCATGATCTGCATCAGCTTGAGTGTGGACATGTAACCCACTTCCCGCTTTTCCTTATTCAGGTGATCATTGATGAAGCGGGCGGTGGAAGGGCCGCTGGCCCAGAGTACCTGCAGTATCTCCAGTTCAGATTTGGTAGGCTCCATATTGGGCACGGGTGCTTTCTTTCCTTTCATACCATAAACATAAGAAACGATTCTTAGGTTTCCAAGAAAGATTTGTTAATGGTGCATTTTCTTCTCTTGAGCATTTGACCGCGGATGGCGGCTCATTCTTCCGTGTCTCCCAACGGGGGCTTCCCACTTTGATCCATAGTCCTTCCGTACCCTACCCTTATAAAAGGCGCATTTTCATAAATACCGAACACCCATAAGCGTCCAATCGCGCTCTTCCCATGCTTTCCCTGCTGGGATCGTCCTCCCTCTATAAACCCCAACCCATAGTCTTCAACTGCCAATACCAGTCATTATAGGTCATCTCAGTCACCTTTATCCCAAAAATCAAAAATCATAAGTAAATTGGATCAGCAAAAGCAGATCCGGCATGGCCAGACAATGTGGACCTTTATTTTTCGAGTGCACCTGGGACCATCTCACCTTCTATAAGATGGATGGGGAGTACTTCGTGCGCAAGAAAAGCCGCCTCACCCGCGAGAAGGTCCTCAAGCATCCTGCCTTTTCCAAAACCAGGTTGTATGCTGACCGGCTTGTCACCGCTTCTAAGATCGCCTCATCTATCTATGGCGATCTGCCCATCGACTGGCGCCAGTTCTGGATGTTCCGCGACTTCACCGGTGAGGCCATGACCATGCTCAACAAGGAGGCAACGCCCCAGGAAACCTACGATTACCTCTGGAAGACCTACGTAGAGTACTGGGTACTCTACCAGAAAGCTACCGGTATTCAGTTGAAAACAGGCCGTAAGAAGCAACCTGTACGACCTGGGAAAGACTATAAAACCCGCTTAAAACACCGCAACAGCAATCCAAAATGCTGCCGCTATCGCCGCCTCATTGGCCGCAACCACTGGAACAGCAGCTACGACAATACTGCCGAACTTCAGGAGAAGGAGTGCAAACGCATCGCCCGTGAAAAGAAACTCCAATGGTTGGAAAAACAAAGGGCCAAAGGACGCAGAAAGGAAAAAGAAGAACGCTGGCGTAAAATAGAGGCCGCTCAATTAAAGCCTCCCCGCAAACTCGTTGCCTGATCCCATTATTGCCTTTAAGGGAAGGCAAAAGGATATTGTCAGGAACCTATTATTCGCTGCGAACTTTGCCTGCAAATAAGCTGATCAGTGCAACTTCCTATTTCCCAGCTCAGGCAAGTGCCATTCCCATTCACCTCAACAGCCATGTCCCAATAGATTATCATATTAAATCGGCTATTTACCGACCACAAGAACAACTTTACCGTTGACCCCACCAGCCGACACATAATCCTGGGCCTGGGCAGCTTCCTCTAATGTGAAAGTCTTTGCAACGATGGGACGGAGTTTTCCTTCACTCACCAGCGCCAAACCAGCGGTCAAACTATTCGCTGAGATGTCAGAACGAATAAACCGCGCGTCAACTTTGTACTTTTCCGCCAATTCTGTGGAAGGTGGAGTTGCTATGCTTAACAATTTACCCCCGGGCCTTAACACTTCAAAGAGCTTGTTTTGAGATCCGCCACCAGCGCAATCCGCCACCAGGTCAACATCCTTGACCAATGCCGTAACGTCTTGTGATCTGTAATCTATTACCTCATCTGCGCCGAGGCTCTTTACCAAGGCTATGCCTTGGCCGGATGCCGTAGCCATAACATAAGCCCCGGCATTTTTGGCCATTTGCACCATGGTGGCCCCTGTTGCCCCGGCCGCTCCCTGAATCAGCACTTTCTGACCTTTTGCTAATTTCCCTTCATTGAACAAAACGGACTGGGCAGTGCCAATATTAACCACCAAAGAGGTTGCTTCTTCGAAAGATGTATTGGTGGGTTTTATGACCACCTGGCTCTCATTTGCAAGTGCGTACTCCGCATATCCGCCTGTCAAAGACGCAGCGATCACCTGATCACCTGCTTTAAATTGGGATACCTTATCACCGGTGGCGACAACGATCCCTGCGACATCTGCACCTGGTATAAACGGCAAAGTGATCGGACGTATCTGTTGCATCATTCCACTGCGTAATTTGATATCCAAAGGATTTACGCTGGCTGCTTTAACCTGAATTAAGACTTCGTTCCCGTTCTTAATTTCAGGCTGAGGGATCTCTACCACCTCTATCACATCGGAATTGCCGAATGCCTTGTATTGTATTGCTTTCATTATTTTGAATTATAAAGTGAATAATCGGTATAGCCCACTTCACCCGGTGCAGATAATGTGTTGTAGTCAACATCATTGAGGGGGGCGTTTTTTTCGATACGGCTCACAAAATCAGGGTTACAAAGGAACCCACGCCCAAAGGCAACAAGGTCTGCCGATCTATCCTGCAACATTCCTTCTGCTGATTCGGGGGTAAGGCCATTACAAAATATAATTGTATTATTGAATGCTGCACGGATGGCCTTATACGTTTCACCAGGAATAGCTGGATTGGCGGAAATATGGATATAGGCAATACCTATTTTGTCCAGTTCGCTACTTAGATAAGTGTATGTTTGATGTACTTCCTCTGTATCGTATGATCCCTGATCGCTTAGCTGGGAAAATGGAGAAAAACGAATTCCGATCTTGTCAGGGCCAATGGCAGCGGCAATCGCTTCGGTGATCTCTACAATAAGGCGGCTTCTGTTGATCAGGTTTCCACCGTATTGGTCCTCCCTGTTATTTACGTTTGGGTTTAGGAATTGTTCCAACAAATATCCGTTGGCACCATGAAGTTCAACACCGTCAAAACCGGCAACGATCGCATTTTTGGAAGCGTGGACAAAATCGGTAATAACACGGGTAATGCCTTCCACTGTGAGGGCCACTGGAACAGTATGTTCCTGCATACCCAGGGAATCTGTAAAAATTGCACCGGCAGCCTTAATATCCGAAGGGCCTACCGGTTTCAAGCCGTCAGGTAAATTGGCAACATGGGCGATGCGTCCGGTGTGCATCAACTGCAGGAAAATTTTAGATCCGTTTTGATGAACAGCATCCGTGACCTTCTTCCAGCCTGCCACCTGTGCTTCAGAATAGATCCCGGGGATGCGTGGATAGCCTAACCCTTCGGGACTTGGGGAGGTGCCTTCTGTGACTATGAGGCCCGCGCCGGAGCGTTGTGCGTAATAGGTTGCCATCAATTCATTAGGAAGGTTGCCTATGGCCCTGCTTCGCGTCATCGGCGCCATCACCAGATGATTTTTTAGTTTGAAAGAACCTTTTTCAAAAGGAGTGAATAACTTTTTCATTTTTGTCATCTTTAATTATATAACAAAAGTAAAAGCTATAGAATGGGTAAAATAACCCCAAAGGGCGTAAGAATAGTCCTATCCGACTAGTGATGTTTAAATTGGAGGGATAAATAAAGCCTATGGAGTGTAAGAAAACTTCTTTGGGGTAATGCCATACTGCTTCTCGAATAACCTACTAAAGTGACTTAGGTTTGAGAATCCTAACTCATAACCAACTTCGGAAACGGAATGTTTAGCTTGTTTCAACAGAAAAGCGGCTTCTTCCATTCTTGCCTTCTGATAATAATTATAGATCGTATCTCCAAATGTTTGCTTAAAGAGCTGCTTAAGTTTTGTCTCGCTCATCGAAGCGATAGTAGCTAATTCACTTAAAACCGGCGGAGTACTAAGATCATTCAATATTTCGTTGCGAATGACCAACAATTTTTCTGCATCGTTACTATTGATACTTTTAAAAGTAGTATTTTCCCTAAGTGACAGCTTACTAAAAAGCAAGTACATTAACTCCTGTACTTTAATTTGTACATAGAAATTATTCAGGGAATTAAACATATCGACCGATACAATATTTTTAAGCAGCAATTGCATTTCAGCATCCAGACTTTCGGAAAAAAGGAAGGAAGCATTTTCCCCTATGATGGTTTGTAATGTACCGTTAGGTTTTTCAATAGATAGAATAGAGCGCAATCTGGTGGCAGTAATCCCAACTACAACATATTGAATATTGCTGCCTGCAGGGAAACGGATCTCCGTGCCTAAATCATTTGTGGATAAGAGTATGGAAGAATCCTTTTTTTGCGCGAATGGTATGTTTTCCTCATTGTTATATTTAACTTCAAGATCTTCCCTGTTATTATAAAAGAAGATCGTACGGACGTCATTGGGAATTTCGGCAGGATTGCGTTTAATTATGAGATCTTCCTTTAGTATATATCGATGGATGGTTAACCTAAAATCATCCCCAAACCCAACTTTACGTACATAACCTTCTCCCAGGGTCTTCGGGATCTTCAATACATTATCTATCACAGCAACATTGATCTGTTTTGCAAACATTATTATAAAGTCAAAACCCGGGACTGCTGTGAATTCAAAAATCATTGCGAAAAATACCTATTTAATTACCTAATGTTAAGTAAAGTTATGTTTTTTGAATATGTTTTTTCATTAATGGGAGAGACGAACAAAGCGCTTAACACTATAAGCAGCAAAACCAAGCCCACCATGGCCCTAAATTACCTGGAAGCTGTTATCCGCTGCGAGCTTTGTCTGCAAATAAGTTCCGTTTTGATGATCACTTCGCGTTTGGTAAGCGCCGGTTCCTGGCCCTTGAGGATGTTCTCAAAGTAAATACCGGCAGTGGCTTTGCCCAAGGCTTTGCTTTTCTGGTCGATCGATGACAGCGAAGGCTTAATTATGGGTGTAAAGGCCTCGTTGGCAAAACCAAAAATGCCCAGTTGCTCAGGCACCTGAATACCCATCGACTGGGCGACTTCCAATACGCCTAAGGACTGGTGGTCGGATACGGTCAAAAATGCATCGGGTGGTTGAGGAGAGGACAACAGTCCGGTGGAGACTTTAACAGCCTGTTCTTTCTCCAGTATATCGTCTACAATAAAATCATAAGGAATGCTGAACCCGGATTCTCTAAGGGCCATGAGGTAACCTTCCTTCCGGCGTTTAAATACCGTGAGGTGCTGTGGACCACCCAGGAAGGCAACGCGCTGGTAGCCTTGTTCAAAAAGCTTTTTAGCGGCGCTGTAAGATGCTTCCTTGTCGTCGTTGAATACTTTATAGCTGTTGAGGTGATCCACACAACGGTCAAACTGGATCAGTTCAATGTGATGCGCGAGGATATTTTCAAGATGTTTATAGGATTGGGTCTCCGCTGAAAGAGAGATCAGGATACAGTCTACGTTTTGATGGATCAGTGTATCGACCGCTTTGCATTCGATTGCAAAGGATTCATGCGACTGGCAGATCACCAGGCTATGGTTGTTGTCAAAGCAAACTTCTTCTATACCGGCAATGGCTTCGGAGAAAAAACTCTGGTTGATGTGCGGCACCACTACACCGATGGTCCTGGATGAGCCTTGCCGCAGGTTGGCTGCATGGGAATTGAGCTTGTAGTTTAGCTCCGTGGCTTTCTTCCGCACTTTTTCCCGCACTTTTTGGCTGGTGGCAGGGTGCCCGTTGAGCGCCCTGGATACATAAGAGGCCGATACGCCCAATTCCCTGGCTACATCGTAAATGGTTACACGTTTACCTGACATGAAAGGCTGTTTAGAGTTCTTGTCATAAATATAGCTTACCTGCCACGCTGTAAAAATAAGTATTTTATGCAATCGATTAATTTAATCCTGTCATGATTTAAATAGCTGAAAAAGAGTTAATTATGGCGATTTTAAAATTTTATGGAAATAATTTGGAAATCGATTTCAAAAAAATATAGCTTTGGTTAAGATTGAAACCCCGGCGGATGGGGAGAATCATGATTGCCAATCTTCATTAAAATTTTAACCATGAACGAAAGCTTGCTAATGAGAAAGAAATGCTCTTTCCGACAAAGTTCATCCAGGCAACGCCCAACAATAGCCTACTGGCTGTTGCCTGTTATCTGCTGTTTTTTTTCCTACTTCAGTATGGCCCAGCAAAAAATTACCGGCACGATCAAGTCCGGTGATTCGGCGGTGGTAGGCGCCTCCGTACAGGTAAAAGGCACTACCAACAGTACATCGACGGACCTCAACGGCAATTTTTCCATTGCTGCCACGGAGGGATCAACGCTTGTCATCAGCTCTGTAGGTTATTTGAGCCAGGAGGTGAAAGTGGGAAGGCAAGCTATTATACTTGTGCAGTTGGCGCTCAGCGAGCAGCAATTGAGCGATGTGGTAGTGGTAGGGTACGGCACACAGAAAAAGACCACGCTTACGGGCTCTGTATCTACCGTTACCGGCAGTGATATCGTTAAGAGCCCTTCGGTGAATGTGACCAGTTCATTGGCCGGCCGGCTTCCGGGCCTCATCGCCAACCAACGCAATGGTCAGCCGGGCAGGGACGATCCGGCCATCCTTATCAGGGGCACGGGCACACTCAACGATAATTCACCGCTGGTGATCATTGATGGTGTACCCCGCAGCCAACTCAGCAGGCTGAATCCGGAGGACATTGAAAGTATCTCCGTGTTGAAAGATGCTTCGGCCGCCATCTACGGCGCCCGGGCTGCCAACGGGGTCATCCTGGTGACCACCAAAAGAGGCGCCAAAGGGAAAGCTGATTTTACCTTCACGTATAAATATGCTTTGTCCGATCCTACCAAAGTGCCCGATATGCTTGATGCGGCAACCTATGCTGAAGTGTATAATGAGGGCGTATTCTACAGGGCCGGACGGAATCCAAACTATATTCCCCAATACTCAGCTGATGCCATCCGCAAATACCGCGACGGTTCAGATCCGGTATTGTATCCCAATACGAACTGGGTGGATGAGGTGCTCAAACCAAGTTCCTACCAGCAGAACATGAACCTGCAGGTGAATGGTGGTTCAGATAAAGTACGCTACCTGCTTTCTTTTGGCACTACCACGCAGGATGGCAATTTCCGGCACGATCCTACTTTTTACAAACAATACAACCTGCGCACGAAAATAGATATCGACCTCGTCAAAAACCTGACCATCGGCGCCAATCTCTACACCATCATCAATAAACGCACTTACTCACCGATCGGACAGGATGTTAACTTCGTCAATATCCTGCAGGCCAATCCTACGATCGTGGCCCGCTATCCCAACGGACTGATCGGTCCTGGCCGCCTGGGTGAAAACCCGCTGCTCATCGACCAGCGCGGTACGGATTTTATAGATGACAATCCTTTGTATTCAACTTTTACCGCAAGCTATAAAGTGCCGTTCGTGAAAGGGCTTAAGTTGGACGCCTCCTTCAATTATGATCTGAGCAACCAGTCCGAAAAGGTATGGAGCCTGCCTTATTTCTACCACGAGTACAATACGGTCACAGGCGAGTATGATAAAAAGCAGGGAACGGGACAGGCCGCGGCCTCCTTGTCCGACACTTACCGTAAATGGACAACCATGCTCTATAACTTCCGGGTTACCTACGAAAAGACGATCCTGGACGACCACCACCTGGCCCTGATGGTGGGTAATGAGCAACAGCAGAATGACTTTTCCTTTGTATCTGCCTCCCGGAAGAATTACCTGAGCTCTGCCATTGACCAGATCAATGTGGGCAGTTCAGCGGCAGAAGATAAGGACAACAGCGGTTCTGCTACCGCAGGGGCCTACAATAACTATTTTGGACGCTTGAACTATGACTTCCAATCCAAATACCTGCTGGAGTTCGTATTCCGCTATGATGGCTCCCAGATATTTCCCGATAGTAAACGCTATGGTTTTTTTCCCGGCATTTCTGCCGGCTGGCGTTTGTCGGAAGAAAAATTCATGGCAGCCGCCCTGCCTTTTGTGAACCAGTTAAAACTAAGGGCATCCTATGGCGAGTTGGGTAATGACCGCGTAGATCCTTATCAATTCCTGCAATCCTTTTCCTTTGGTAATAACTATGTATTCGGGACCAGCCTGGCGCCGGGTATTTATGCCAACGTGATGCCCAATCCCAATATTACCTGGGAAAGGTCACGCAAAACGGACCTGGGCCTGGAAGCGCAGCTGTGGAATGGTAAACTGGGCGTGGACCTCACATTGTGGAACCAGAAGCGGACAAAGATCCTCTGGCCGCGCAACCTCTCCGTGAGCAATGTGTATGGCTTCTCCGGCCTGCCGAGCGAAAATATCGGGGCCGTCAATTCCCGTGGTTTTGAATTGATCCTGAGCCACCGGAATACAGCGGGTAAACTAACTTATACCATCAGTGGCAATCTGGCCTATCAATACAGCAAGGTGATCTTCCAGGACGAAGCGCCGCCTGCCGAGCCCTATCAAAGTTTTACCGGCAATCCCGTAGGTTCTGGTCTTTACTACAAGGCCGACGGTGTATTCCATACGCAGGAAGAATTGGATAAATATCCGCACAACATCAATACGCAGGTGGGGGACCTGAAGATCGTGGACATCAACGGTGATGGCGAGATCACCGACAAGGATCGTTACATCCTGCCTTATTCTGCCACCCCCCGCTATGTATTTGGACTGAATACGGACTTCCAATATAAAAACTTCGATCTGAATATCTTCTTCCAGGGCCAGGCTGGTGTATACAATAACGATGCTACTGCATCTGTGCTGGGTGGCACCGACTTTGCCAATGCGGTGACCTGGAGGGCCAACGATCGCTGGACGGTCAATAATCCAAATGGTTCCAAACCAAGAGCGGATAGCTGGGCGCCTGGCGCCACGGACTTCTTCGTGTTTGATGCTTCATTCGTCAGGCTGAAAACGGTTGAACTGGGATATAACCTTCCTTCCTCTCTACTGGCAAAGACCGGGTTTATCAGGAATTTACGGGTATTTGTAAGTGGGTTTAACCTGCTTACCTGGGCTAAGGAGATCAAATGGACGGACCCTGAGTTCAATGGTAATTTCATTACCTATCCCCCGCAACGCATTATCAACTTTGGAGCCAGTATTAAATTCTAAAGCTTACGCATATGAAAAAGTTAACAGGACTATTTGTCTTACTCACTATACTATTCATTTCCTGTAAAAAGGATATTCTGGATATCGATCCGCTGGACAGGGTGGCAGAAAATGCAGTTTGGGCCGACGAGAACCTTATAAAAGCCTATCATACCGAATTGTACAATGGCATTCCCCATGGCTTTTACCTGCATATGTATTCGAAATACGCCGACGAAGCTTATAATACAGCGCCTACATGGAGCGGCGCCGGTCTGTTTGCGCTCAATACTTTCAATGCTGATAATATAACGAGCTCCGGTGGCGGCGATTTCTGGGGCAGTTATATGTACTATTGGAACAGGGGGTATCAATACATCCGGAAAGTAAACGTGCTGCTGGAAAAGATGGCCGATCCCAAATCGCTTTCCTTCAATGACAAACCTCGCATTGTGGCAGAAGCTAAATTCCTGCGGGCGTTCATTTATTTCAACCTCATAGAAAGATATGGAGGCGTGCCGATTGTGGCCAAGTCGTATAACCTGGGTGATACGGCTACTTTTAAAAGGGCAAGCTTTGATGAATGTGTAGCATTTATAGACAAAGACCTGACGGAAGCCATAGCCGACCTGCCGGCAAGGTATCTTTCGGGCGAAGCAAACTATGGCAGGGCTACCAAAGATGCCTGCCTGGCCTTGCGCTCACGGGTATTTTTGTATGCGGCCTCTCCCTTATTCAATACCACCAACGATAAACAGAAATGGCAAAAGGCGGCAGATGCAGCGGCAGCGCTTTTCTCCAAAGGTTATTCTTTGTACCCTGATTACAGAAAGCTGTTTATTTTGACCAGCGGTGCAGCGCAGGACGAATACATCTTTTGCCGCAACTTTACGACTACCAATGGTCACCAGGCGCCTATGAACAACCTGGGCAGAAGATATGGCGCTTACGGCGGATGGTGGGCCAGCAACGGACCTTCGCAAAACCTGGTGGATGATTATGATATGAAGAACGGGCAACCGGCCTTTACCTGGACCGGGAATGTTCAAACGGTCAATGGGGCATCGGGTTATGATCCCAACCATCCCTATTGGAACCGTGATCCGAGGTTCGACGCCAGTATTATCCACGATTCTACTATCTATCATGGCGACCTGATGGAAATGTGGGTAGCATCGGTGGGCGATAAATGGGGCTTTGACTCCTACAAAAATAGCAGCGACAATCCCAGGACAGGTTATATCATCAAAAAGTTTATGCCCGAGGCCGACGTGCCGCTCAACTGGCAAACCTTCTATACCAATCCCTGGCCTTTTTTCCGCCTGGCGGAAATTTATTTAAACTATGCCGAAGCAAAGTTTGAGCTGGGCGATGAAGCAGCCTGCCGTGAATACATTTCCAAAGTGAGGCAAAGAGCCGGTATGCCCGATATACCCGCCACTGTAACTGGTGAAAACCTGCGTCAAAGACTTTACAATGAAAGAAGGGTAGAATTGGTTTTTGAATCGCACCGGTTTTTTGATATCAGGCGCTGGAAGATTGGCAGTGTTGTCGAAAACAGGCCCGTGCGTGGCATGGATATCGTCAAGAACCTTACTACCAATGTAACTACCTATACCCCGGTTAGTTTGCTGGTAAAAAATCCATGGCAGGAAAAAATGAACCTGCTTCCTATCGAGTCGGCAGAGATCAGGAGAAATCCTGAATTGGCGCAAACGAAGGATTGGTAAACATTCTTTATAGCTTAATCAGGTTGCCGGGTTTAACTGCCCGGCAACCTTGTTTATCATTCCGGGCAAACAATACACAAGACAAGACGATATAGAACGGGCTTCGACCCTGAGGTGATGGAACTGGGTTTTATGTAATTAATTTATAGAATGACCTTCAACGACAGACTGCATGAGAACTACGATCACAACGGCCCTGCTATTTTTATTACATGTTATTGCAGCGCGTGGACAGCAGGCAAGGATCCAATCGACCAACGGGAAGATCATTGTGGCCTTGCATAAGGATGAAGCGGCCAAAGCAGGTAGCTGGTACCTGAAAGTAATGTACCTGGTGGACGGCAAGGAAACAGCAGCAGTACCACGTATAGATATGGGACTGGTGCGCAATGACCAGGATTTTTCCACAAACCTGGTTTTGCTGAAAGTTGGAAAACCGCTGTTGATCAATGAGCAATATACTGCCTTGCATGGCAAGCGGCTCAATCGTAGCAATACGGCCAATGAATTGACGGCCATGTTTGAGACGCCCGGCAAAGCAAAGATGAACATTGTTATCAGGGCCTGGAATGACGGGGTTACTTTCCGGTATGAATTCCCGGAGAAACAGGGCAGTTTTATCATAAAGGATGAACGCACCGCTTATTCTATCCCGCAACAAACCATGCGGTGGATGGAAAAATGGAACCCGGCCAATGAAGGATTGTACACGGTGATGAGCGATGACAAAGTGCAGCAGCAGGACTGGTGCTACCCGGCACTGTTCAATACGGCCGATAAAACCTGCTGGTTCCTGTTGCACGAAGCCGATGTGAACCGGGATTATTGCGGGACGAAATTGCGCAATACTGCCGACAGGAATGCATACAAGCTAACCTTCCCCAATCCGAAAGACGGTAACGGGCAAGGTGATTCCCTGCCATCGGTCACGCTGCCCTGGAAATCGCCCTGGCGGGTGATCATTGCAGGCAGTCTGGCGGATGTCGTCGCCTCTACACTGGTGGAAGATGTGGCTGCACCGTCTGTAATCAAAAATACCGATTGGATAAAACCCGGCACGGTATCCTGGAACTACTGGTCCAGCAACCACGGCACCAAGGACTATAAGATCGTAACAGCTTTTGCCGACCTGGCAGCCAGGATGAACTGGCCATATACCTTGCTCGACTGGGAATGGGATGGCATGGGCAATGGCGGTACGCTGGAAGATGCTGCAAAGTACATCCTGTCAAAAGGCGTGAAGCCCCTTATCTGGTACAACTCTGGCGGAAAGCATACTGGTGTACCGGCTACACCCCGCGACCGTATGCTGACCCATGAAAACCGGGTAGCCGAATTTACCAAACTGAAGAAGCTGGGTTTTGCGGGCGTGAAAGTGGATTTCTTTGAAAGTGAGAAACAGGATATGATCAGGTATTACCTGGATATACTGGAAGATGCCGCTCAGTTTGAGATGATGGTCTACTTTCACGGTTGTATGGTACCGAGAGGATGGGCGAGGACCTATCCCAACCTGATGACCAACGAAGCGGTACGCGGGGCTGAATGGTATAATAACGGACCGGAATTTACGGGCACAGCGCCGGAGCACAATACGATATTGCCTTTTACACGCAATGTGGTAGGGGCCATGGATTATACTCCAGTTACATTCACCAATTCCCAGTTCCCGCACCTAACTTCCTATGGCCATGAACTGGCACTGAGTGTGCTGTTTGAATCGGCCCTGCAACACCTGGCTGACCGCCCGGAGGGCTATGATGCCTTACCTGATGCCGCCAGGGATCTTCTTAAAACTGTACCTACGGCCTGGGACGATACGCAATTGCTGGATGGATATCCCGGTAGGGAAGTGATCATGGCCCGGCGCAAGGGCAATGACTGGTATATAGCGGGCATTAACGCGGAAATACGACCGAAGAAAAAAACGCTCTCCTTTGGTTTTTTAAAGCCAGGTGTAAAATACAAAATGACTTTGATAGCTGATGGCGAACATGATAAGGCATTCGATATACAACAACTGGTAGTGGAGCAATCGACCACCCTGGAGGTGAAACTGCTACGCCGGGGCGGCTTTGCTGCATCGCTGGTACCATTGCCCTAGAAAAAAATGATTATTCAGAAACCGTATTACCGAAATGAAAAAATTATTGGTGCTGTTGATTGGATTGTTACCTGTTTTCACACACGCGCAGGTGTACAAAAAATATAGTTTGCAGAAAGACCGGCTTTCTATTGAAATAGCGGCAGGGGTATTGCACATTATTCCCCTCACGAACAAAGCGATCCGGGTGCAATGGGTGAAAGATTCGCTGTACGAAAAAAGGGAACTGGTACTGGTCAATAAAGTACCGCTCCCTGCATTCCGGTTTTCAGAAACTTCGGGGCAGCTCAAACTGGCTACAAAGGCAGTGATGGTGCTGTTCAATAAGCAAAGCGGGGCGCTTCAATTTTGTGATAGTACCGGTAAACCATTCCTCAACGAGAAAGCCGGCAGCAGGCAGTTGATACCGGGCTCGGTATCGGGCGAACCTTGTTTTATAGCAGAACAGGGGTTCGATTCACCGGAAGATGAATCCCTCTTTGGGTTAGGACAATTCCAGGATGGTCATTACAACCTGCGCAATATCAGCCGTAAGTTGATTCAGGTAAACTCGCAAATAGCCGTTCCTTTCTTGTATTCCAGCAAGGGGTACGGCATTCTCTGGCACCAGTATGGACTTACCTGGTTCAACCCTGCAGACAATGTGGTGCAACTCCATAAAAATGATTCGGCATCCGGCGATAAACGGGAGGCCGAGGTAACCACCACAGCCGGTACCCAGCGGGTGTCGCAACGCCAGTCCTTGTATACGGGGAAATTTACAGTCGATAAAGACGGTGATTATTCCATGATGCTCGACCTGGGCAATATGGATAACCGTCACTTGTTGGTCATCGACGGTATACCTTGCATCGATCAATCGAACTTATGGCTGCCTCCTGCTGTCAGCAAACTGGTAACACTAAAAGCGGGCGAACATTCGGTACAGATAGTTTGCCGCTCTACCAATACGCCAGCACTGACCTGGAAGGCTGCCGCCCATGAAACGGTTTTCCGTTCGCCGGAGGCCAGGTCACTGGATTATGTGGTGTTTTATGGAAAAAATGCTGATGAGGTAATCGGTAATTATCGCCACCTGTCGGGCAATGTGCCCATGCTTCCCTTGTGGGCTTATGGTTTCTGGCAATGCCGCGAGCGGTATACTTCGGGCAGGCATTTGGTGGAAACGATACAAGAGTTCAGAAAGCGCCGCCTGCCGGTGGATGTGATCGTGCAGGATTGGCAGTATTGGGGCAAGTATGGATGGGGCGTTCCCAAATTTGATGAGACCAATTATCCCAACCCCGAGCAGTTCATTCAGCAATTGCACGACCTGCATGCACAGTTCTCGATTTCCGTGTGGGAAAACCTGGATAAAAAGTCAGTGATCGCCCAGGAATACCTGTCTAAAAATTTATACATACCCAACAGCCCGTGGATCGATATTTACAATCCTGAAACACAAAAGACACACTGGAATGTTTTGAATAAAAACCTCTTTAGTCTGGGCGTGGATTCCTGGTGGATGGATGCTACGGAACCTGAAAATGATTCATTGATCGGCAAACAAACTTATTTCGGGTTGGGCAATTTCTACCGGCTCACGTACCCGCTGTTGGTAAGCAAAGCGGTGTATGAAGGCCAACGGAACACCGATCCCAACAAAAGGGTAACCATACTTACCCGTTCGGCTTTCCCGGGCCAGCAACGCTATGGCACCATTAACTGGTCGGGCGATATTGGTTTTTCCTGGGATACTTATAAGCGCCAGATTGTTGGCGGCCTCAATTTCAGTCTTACGGGCATGCCTTACTGGACCACCGATATCGGCGGCTTTTTTCGACCCGGCCGTTCGCAATACACCGACCCGCAATACCATGACATTCTTACCCGCTGGTTTCAGTGGGGAGCGTTCAGTACGGTATTCCGCATCCATGGTTACCAATCGGAAACAGAACCCTGGAAATACGGAGATACGGTAGAAAATAACATGCGCGAAATGATGGACCTCCGGTACCGCCTGATGCCTTATATCTATTCCAATGCATGGCAGGTGAGCCGCTATGGGTCCACCATTATGCGGCCCCTGGTAATGGATTTTAGCAAGGATGAAGCCGCTATCCGGCAGCCCTATCAATACATGTTTGGCAAAGCCTTTCTCGTTGCGCCGGTAACCGAACCTGGAATTACAGCATGGAATGTTTATTTACCCACTTCCACCGCCTGGTATGATTTCTGGACTGGTAAACGTTTCGTAGGCGGTCAAACGATCAATACGCCGGCTCCACAGCACCAGATCCCCCTCTTTGTAAAAGCCGGTTCCATTGTTCCGATGGGCCATTTTTTACAATATACTTCCGAAAAACTGATGGATACCCTGGAGATAAGGATCTATACGGGTGCAGATGGAGCATTGCAGTTGTACAATGACGAAGGCAACAATTATAATTATGAAAAAGGCAAATACCAGGTGGTGCCGTTACGCTGGGATGAGAAAAGGCAAACGCTGATTATTGACAAGCAACAGGGGGGATACGCCGGCGCCCTTAAAAAGCGTGTATTCAACATTGTGTGGGTAAGTGATAAGGCCGGTTATGGCATCGGAATGGCGCCCGCAGCAAAAACAATTGTATATACCGGGGAAAAAATAACTGTAGCGAAACATTGAGCTAGGTAAAAGCGTGTAAATAACAATCGCCTATGAAAGAAAATGAAGAAAAGCGGTTACCGGAAAATGGCGCAGCAGATCAATTGCCATCTGTGATCTTTGGTACCAGCGGTCTGGGAAACCTGTTTGAAGCCTATGGAGATGATGTCAAGTATTCGATTGTCAGGGAATGTTTGCGTGTAAGCAATGGCACGACCTTTTTTGATTCGGCCGGGAAATATGGTGCAGGGCTTGCTTTGGAAATGCTGGGTAAATGTTTGCGGCAATTACAAGTGCCGCCAGAACAGGTGGTCATCAGCAATAAATTGGGCTGGTACCGTACGGAACTGACATCAGCAGAGCCTGGTTTCGAGCCGGGCGTTTGGAAAGGGCTGCAATATGATGCTGTGCAAAAGATCAGCTATAAGGGTATACTGGAATGTTTTGAGCAAGGCAATGAATTGCTGGGTGGATACATTCCGCAAATGGTTTCTGTGCACGACCCGGATGAATACCTGGCTACTGCAAAAAGCAAACTGCATGAACAACAATTGTATGAGGATGTATTGGGCGCCTATAAAGCCCTGTACCAGCTCAGGCAACAGGGGAAAGTAAGATCGATCGGTGTAGGCGCAAAGGATTGGAAGACCATCCGGCGTATTGCCGGTGATGTGCCGCTTGATTGGGTGATGATCGCCAACAGCATGACGATCCGGCACCATCCGCAGGACCTGCTCGATTTTATGGTTCGACTTAATGGAGAAGGCGTTAACATCATCAATGCTGCCTTGTTCCATTCGGGCTTCCTGTTGGGAGGTGATCATTATGATTATAAATTGGTAAAACCGGGTACGGCGGAGCATGATGCTTTGTATAAGTGGCGCGCAGATTTTCAGGCTGTTTGCAACACATTTGGTATTACGCCAGCCGCGGCCTGCATCCAGTTTGGCTTGCATGCGCCCGGTGTGGGAAGTATTGCCCTCAATACGATGGATGTAAAGCGGCTCCGGGAAAATATGCTCTATGCCACTACTGACATCGCTGCGCCGGTGTGGCAAACGCTGAAAGCGAAAGGACTGATGCAGGTGAACTTTTTTGAACGGGACGCTACCATGGTGCAGGATTAGCGTATGCGAGCATAAATTTTTTACGGTAAACTCAACGTACAATGATGAAACAGGTTTTATTGATCTTATGGCTATTGCCGGTGATCGCGAGCTACTCACAGCAGCAACCGGGTTTAAAACTTTGGTATAAACAACCCTCCGGGAAGACCTGGGAAAACGCCTTGCCTGTCGGCAACGGAAGGCTGGGGGCCATGGTATATGGAAATGTGGATACAGAAACCATACAATTGAATGAACATACTTTGTGGAGTGGCGGACCCAATCGCAATGATAACCCGGAAGCATTGGCTTCGTTGCCGGAAATAAGAAAGCTCATATTCGAGGGCAGGCAAAAGGAGGCCGAGAAACTGGCAGGTAAAACGATCATCTCGAAAACATCGCACGGACAAATGTTTGAACCGCTTGGCAACCTGCTGCTTTCCTTTGAGGGACACAGCCAATATGATCACTATTACCGTGAATTAGACCTGGAGCGGGCCATTGCCACCACTTCTTATACAGTGGGCGGCATTACCTATACGCGCCAGGTATTGGCATCCCTGGCCGACCGGGTGATCGTGATCCGCTTAACGGCCAGCAAGCGCGGCAGCATCAGTTTCAATGCAGCTTTTTCAACGCCTCAACCCAAAGCAAAGGTCAACACCACGGCTGCCAAAGACCTGATCATTGCGGGCACCACCATCGATCACGAAAAAGTACCGGGCAGCGTGAAGTACAAAGGCATTGTGCGCATAAAACCCGAAGGCGGTACCATGGTGGCAGGGGATACATCGCTGGTGGTGAAAGCGGCGGATGCGGTGACCATTTATATTTCAGTGGCCACCAACTTCAACAGCTATAAAGATGTGAGCGGCAATGAAAATGAAAGGGCGCAGGCACTGGTGGATAAAGCAGCTGCAAGATCTTTCGCCACTATTTTACAAGCGCATATAGCCGCTTACCAGCAATATTTTAACCGCGTAAAACTAGATATTGGTCACACGGAAGCGGCAAAACTTCCAACGGATGAACGGTTAAAGAACTTCAATACGGTGAGTGACCCGCAACTGGTAACGCTCTATTTTCAGTATGGTCGTTATCTACTGATCTCCTCTTCACAGCCGGGTGGCCAGCCAGCGAACCTCCAGGGCATCTGGAATAACCGGCTTTATCCACCCTGGGACAGCAAATACACGATCAATATCAATGCGGAAATGAACTATTGGCCTGCGGAGAAAACGAATCTCGCTGAATTGTTTGAGCCCTTTGCGCAAATGGTGAAAGAGCTGTCGGTTACCGGGCAACAAACGGCCCGGGATATGTATGGGGCACGGGGCTGGGTGGCGCATCACAATACCGATATCTGGCGGGCAACGGGAGCGGTAGACGGCGCCTTTTGGGGCGCCTGGAACAATGGGGGCGGGTGGACGAGTCAGCAATTGTGGGAACATTATTTGTATACGGGTGACAAAGCCTACCTGACTTCTATATACCCGGTAATGAAAGGGGCTGCTACTTTTTATATCGATTACCTGGTAGAGCACCCGAAGTACCACTGGCTGGTGCTTTGTCCGGATATGTCGCCGGAAAATGCTCCGGCAGCACACCAGGGTTCCTCGCTGGATGCCGGCACCACCATGAGCAATCAGATCGTTTTCGATATCTTTAGCTCCACCATCCGGGCTGCGGCTATCCTCAAGAAGGACGCTGATTTTACCGATACCCTGAAACAATTGCGCAGCCGGCTGGCGCCGATGCATATTGGAAAGCATGGCCAGTTGCAGGAATGGCTGGACGATATCGATGACCCGAAAGATAACCACCGGCATATTTCGCACCTGTATGGGCTTTTTCCTTCCAACCAGGTATCGCCTTACCGTACACCGCAGTTGTACAGTGCCGCCCGTAATACGCTCCTGCAGCGTGGGGATGTATCGACCGGCTGGAGCATGGGATGGAAGGTGAACTGGTGGGCACGCATGCTCGATGGCAACCATGCTTACAAACTCATACAAAACCAGCTTACGCCAGTAGGTACAGTTCCCGGCGGAGGCGGAACCTACAATAACCTCTTTGATGCCCATCCACCTTTCCAGATCGATGGCAATTTCGGTTGTACATCGGGTATTACGGAAATGTTGCTGCAAAGCGCGGATGGTGCTGTATCCCTGTTGCCGGCTCTGCCGGATGTTTGGCCTGCCGGTAGTGTGAGCGGCCTGCTGGCCAACGGGGGCTTTGAGGTGGTAAGTATGGAATGGAAAGCGGCAAAACTGGTAAAGCTGGTCATTAGATCAACACTGGGCGGTAATCTCCGCTTACGTGTTCCGAATGCTTTGACCGCAGGCGATGCAAAGGCGTTAAGAACCGCTACCGGTGAAAACCCCAATCCATTTTACCAAACTGAAATAACCCCGGTGCCGGTAATTGTGAAAGACGCAGCCATTACACTGCCAGAGCTGAAAAAAAGCTGGCTCTACGATATAGCTACGCAGAAAGGGAAAGTATATACATTTAAGACGACAACCATCCAATAAAAACAACCATCATGAAACGATTAAGCCTTACATTTTTAATGGTGCTTGTGATCATTGCAACTGCCTGGTCACAGCATATCGTCAAACACGCGCAACCTGGCTTTGATAAGGTGCGCACTGGTATAGTGCATGGTAATGTTGACACCATCAGCTATGCTTCCAAAACAGTAGGCGTAAAACGAAAGGCGCTGTTGTATACACCTCCCGGTTATTCAAAAAATAAAAAATACCCGGTTTTATACCTGTTGCATGGCATCGGCGGCGATCCGAACGAATGGTTATATGGTGGTAATCCGCAGGTGATATTGGACAACTTGTATGCAGATGGTAAGATAGAACCGATGATCGTAGTGATGCCCAATGGCAGGGCCATGAAAGATGACCGGCCGGTGGGCAATGTGTTTGACAGTGTGAAGGTGCAGGCATTTGCTACTTTTGAGAAAGACCTGTTGAATGATCTGATCCCTTACATTGAAAAAACATACCCTGTTTTGAAAGACCGGGAAAACCGGGCCATCGCGGGTTTGTCGATGGGAGGCGGACAGTCGCTGAACTTTGGCCTGGGCAACCTGGACAAGTTTGCCTGGATAGGAGGTTTCTCTTCAGCACCCAATACAAAGCAGCCGGAAGAATTGGTGCCCGATGCTGCCAGGGCCAAACAGCAATTGAAGCTGCTCTTTATCTCCTGTGGCGAGAGTGACGGGCTTATCACTTTCAGCAAAAGGACCCATGATTACCTGGAAAAAAACAATGTACCGCATATTTACTACATCGAACCGGGCGTACACGATTTTAAGGTTTGGAAGAATGGCTTGTATATGTTTTCACAATTACTCTTCAAACCAGTGGATGTTAATAGCTTTTCAAAATACAATTACCTCGACGAAGGGGTGGCTGCTTCCACCAATATACCGGGAATAAAATACCCGCTGATCTTCCCCGATAACAGGGTAATGTTTCGTGTGAAGGCGCCTGATGCGCAAAAATTACAAATTGACCTTGCGAAGAAATATGATATGAAAAAGGATACCGGCGGTTATTGGGTAGTGATTACCGATCCTGTTGTGGAAGGCTTTCACTATTATTCCCTGCTGATTGACGGTGTGCCGGTGGTAGATCCTTCCAGCCAGACTTATTATGGTATGGGCCGGATGGCCAGCGGCATTGATATCCCTGATACCGACATGGAATATTACCAGGCGAAGGATGTGCCGCATGGCCAGGTACGCTCGGTCAATTATTACTCGGCTATCACCAAAGCCTGGAGAAGAGCAATGGTGTATACCCCTGCTGGTTATGATGAAGCGACTACAAAAAAGTACCCGGTGCTATACCTGCAACACGGTTCAGGAGAAGACGAAACGGGATGGACTGCCCAGGGAAAAATGCACTTCATCCTGGATAACCTGATAGCGGAAAAAAAGGCCACACCCATGATCGTTGTGATGGACAGGGGCTATGCCATCGATCCTACGAGGCCTGTACCTGCCAATACGCCAGGGCAGCGACCAGGCGGTATGACGGGCAATGTTTTTCCGGAAGTGTTGGTGAACGAGATCATACCTATGACGGATAAAAGATTCAGAACGATAGCCGATCGTGAACACCGGGCCATGGCTGGTTTGTCGATGGGTGGATTCCAGACCTTTCAAACTACTATGACCAACACGGATAAGTTTGCGTACATCGGAGGCTTTAGCGGTGCTGCGTTCCTGCAACCCAATGCGGCTATTACGGAGATGTACAACGGCGCCTGGGCTGATTCAACAGCATTTAACCGGAAAATGAAGTTGATGTACCTGAGCATTGGCACCACAGAGCCGGAAAGAATGTACACGGGCGTAAAGAATTTCCATGAGGCGCTGTCAAAAGCGGGCATCACGCATGTTTATTATGAATCACCCGGCACGGCCCATGAGTGGCAAACCTGGAGAAGATCGCTGCGGCAATTCGCCGGGTTGATCTTTAAGGATTAGTAATTGCTGACCTTTTTTAGAGACGAAGGCCTGATAATAAGTTCTGAATGAACTATGATGGTCTTCGTTTCTTCTTTACGGGCAACACCGGTGAGTTGGTCGATCAGGCTCCTGCCTGCCTGTTGGCCCATATCGTGGCCCGGATAGCGGATCGTGGTGAGTTGTGGCTCCACGATCTTGCTGATGGCATCGTCATTAAAACCAACCATGGCGATATCCTCCGGAATACGGATTCCATGATCTTTAAAAGTTTGCATACACACTGCCGCTGAAAAGTCGTTGGTAACAAACACCCCATCAGGCTGCACGCGCATTTTAAGCAGTTCTTTAGCGGCTATTATACTGCCTTGCTTACTCAGGTCTTTGATGAGTACATAATTTTTGTTGTAGGGGATATGATACTTTGCCAGGGCATCAGCATATCCCTGGTGTCTTTGGGCATATACATTGCGTTCGAGGTTGCCGGTTACCAGGGCGATGTTGCTGCATCCCTGGTTGATGAGGTGGCTGGTAGCCTGGAAGCCGCATTTATAATTGTCGATGATCACATTGGTGCTGTGGATATTTTCCGCTACCCGGTCGAAGAAGACGACAGGTATCCCTTTTTTTCTGAACCGGTTGAAGTGTTCCAGGTTCCGGGTATTGAAGGCCAGAGAGGCTATGAGGCCATCCACCCTTTTATGCAACAATTGCAGGGCATTGGCTGCTTCCTTGTCGCAATTCTCGGAGGAATGGGCGATAATGAGGCTGTAACCCGCATCGTTCGCTTGTTGTTCGATGCCTTCCAGTACGGAGGTAATAAAATGGGTATTCAATTCATGAACGATCACGCCGATGGTGTTTGTTTTCGGGCCTTTGGGCTGGCGGGCCAGGGTTGCCCGCTGGGAGCCCAGTTGCGCGGCAGTGCCGAGTATGGCGTTCATGGTATTTTGGCTAAGCGTAAGCTGTCTATTAGGCATAGTTCAGGCAATCATATACCTAAATTTCGGAAATAAAGCAGTTACCGTGTGCCGGGTTAAATGGTCCATTTGTCTCAGTTTCCGGGAAACCGCAGGTGTTTATTTAGTGGCTTCCTCTATCCAGACTGCAATACTTGGGTAATTGCCATCCAATCCTTCCATCCCTATGTTTTGGAAGAGGCCCTGACCGTTTTAGCAGTCACAGTTTTACCGGCAACCGGCTTAGAGCTTTTCCGGATGATCAGTTTGGTTTTAATGATCAGCTTGTCTCCGTTCGTTAACAGTGGCTGATTCTTACGCCCTTTGTTAAAAAAGAGGTTAGCAGCCTGTTTACCCAGCTCTTTGCTTTTTTGGTCGGTGGTGGAAAGGGAAGGTGAGATCATTTCGGTGAAGAACTCATTGGCGAATCCGACGATGCCCAATTGTTCAGGGACTTGTATATTCAATGTTTCCGCTGCCTGCAGGATGGCGAGGGATTGATGGTCGGCCACTGTGACAAAAGCGTCGGGACGTTCCCCTGACCTTAATAATTCAGTGACGACCCTGGTCGTTTCCTCTTTGGTGAAAGCGTTTTCTATGATGTAATTATAGGGGATTGACAGGTTGGCTTCTTTAATACCTTTGATAAAACCCTCTTTCCGGCTTCTGAAAGTGGTGAGGTTTTCAGGCCCGCTGATAAAAGCTATTTTCCGGTATCCTTCTTTCACCAGGTGCTTCACGATGGCATAAGTGGCTTCCATATTGTCGTTGACCACTTTAAATCCTTCCAGGTCGTCCAGGTACCGGTCAAATTGTATCAATTCAATCTGGTTCTCCTTAATGGATTCCAGGTGGGCGGCGGATCTTGTTTCGGCAGAAACGGAGATCAGGATACAATCTACGTTTTGATGAATTAGCGTTTCAATCGCTTTACATTCCTGCTGAAAGGACTCGTGTGACTGGCAAATGATGAGGCTGTATTTATTTTCATAGCAGGCTTCTTCTACGCCGGCGATTGCCTCCGAAAAAAATCCCTGGTTGATCTGCGGAATGATGACACCTATCGTTTTGGTAGAACCCTGCCGTAAATTGGCAGCGTGTGAATTGTGCTTGTAATTTAACTCCTTTGCTTTCTTCTTTACCTTCTCTTTAATTTTGGGGCTGACGATGGGATGGTCATTCAATGCCCTGGAGACATAAGAAGCCGACATGCCCAACTCTTTCGCGATATCATATATAGTTACTCTTTTTCCACTCATGAAAGCCCGGTATTATTTTCAAATGCACAATATACAGCTCCTGCGTCGAAGTGTTCCGTTGGGCAGGGCAAGGCGATCAGAACTTGATCTGTAGCTTAATAGAAATAAGTTTGTTGCCTTTATAGTATTCGAAAATCCACTCCCCGTCCTTCTTGAAAACTACACCGTTGGATGCTCCATCCTCTGCAATAAAATAATCCTGCATGGAAGTTTTGAGCAGTGTCAATACTTTTTTGGGGGTAGTATCGATCAACTGAAATCCATTGGGCGTAGCTTGTGCGTATAACACACCGGTGTTTTCAGTAACACCAGCTGATACGGGTTTCGGGGCAGGAGGGGGGGCTGAAGTCGTAGCTACCGGCACAACAGCAGTCTGTTGTGGTTGCGAGAGTAGGGTGCCGTCATATTTATAGGCGATCTCGTTAAAAGATGTAAACGCATCTCTTAAAGCCTGGTCATAGGCAGTTTGAAAATCTTTCTCCCTGCTTTTGCCTTCTTTACTTTTGAAGATGATATTGCCCTGGCAATCCTTCAACAGCAGGGTAACTTTTGTAACCAGCAGTCCGTTTTTCTCCACTGCCTCCACGTTGAGTGCATTACACTTGTTGGCAACTAGTTCGGGAGGCAATTCCTCATTGCCCACAAATGCAGTGAATCCTTTTGCATTCAGCAGGGATTTCGTTAAAGTATTCAATCCATACTGATTGTCTGTTTTGGAGAAATTGAATTTTGCAGGCACCAGTACATATTTGTAATTGTTGAGGGTGCTTTGTGAATATGCAGTTACAGTCAATAACAGAGCAATAAATAATGCGGATGTTTTCATATAATAGCTTGCTTCTTATTATAACGAATATATACAAAATTTCTCCATTGATGCCGATTGCAAGGGCAAAGGCAGTGACTTGCAGGGGACGGCCGCCAAAAAAACGGCTTTTGTGAAGGATTGTGTATTTTAGCCTGGCTGATAATTCGTTATCCTTAACTGCAAACTTTAACCTATGTCAGGATCGATTGCCTTACCCGGAAAGCTCGCAACAGCGATCTTATCGCTGCTGCTGTTGTTGATGACCCCGGCAATGGGGCAGCTAAGCTGGCCTTCCGGTCAGCTGTTACCTTCCTTCCCGGCGTCTGCGCAAACGCAGGACCTCATCCTGCTACGCGAAACCAGCTCAGGCAGGGAGGCAGAAGGATTGCCTGGCAGCGCCGCAGAAATGTACCTGTTTGCTTCGCTCAAAGGAATTGTTAATCGTACACAGCCGCGCATCTTCAGTTATGAGGGTGATGCTTTTGCAGAAGGAAAATATACCTGGCTCCAGTCATTAGGGTTGAACTGGTCTGAACCAGCAGACAAATGGAGCCTTATCACCAAGTACCGTAGTGAGCTGTCGGGCCTCATCGTATACGACCCTACACAAATACATACTGTTAATCTGGCCACCATGCTGGCCAAAGACAGGAAGGCGCTTATTGTATCGCCGGCATTCTTAGCACGACTCAGTTCCGCACCTTACAACTTACCTGTATTGCTCGATCTGCGGGGACAGTATACCAGTAAGTTGCAGGTATACCAGGCGCTTTACGATACTTATTGGCCTACGCTTGACCATCGTTTATTGATCGGCCTGAACCCTGAAACACATAAAGCAGCGCTGCGTGAATATGCTACGGCCCTGGGAGCGGCAACGATCTGGCTTGATCCTGCGGTGCCGGCAGAAAGCAGTTTGCTGAATAGTTTTCTTTCTTCTATGCCGGCTGGTTCCAACTTTATGGGATGGTGGCCCGAAGAAGCTCCCGGTATTGAGCGGGCATCCACCTACGGGATCAGCACGATTGCGAGTGACTGGTGCAGTAATTTAACGGTGCACAGCGGAACGCCCCGGACGGTCAATATTAGTGCCATGCCTCCCAGACCGGCCTTACAAAACAAGATCTATGTTGCTTTTATCCTGAGTGATGGAGATAACCTGCAGTATGTAGAACACCTGATGCGCAAACTCTGGAATAATCCCGATCGTGGGTCGGTTCCCATGGGCTGGACGCTTTCGCCTGCCATGCTGGACGCCATGCCGGGAGCGCTGAATTTCTATTGGCAAAGTTCCACTGCCAACGATAACCTGATCTCCGGACCTTCGGGGTATGGATATGTATACCCCAATAGCTGGCCCAGCCAACCTTTGTTGGATCAATTTGTGTCGAAAACAGAAAGTTATAATCGTCGTGCGGGCTTCCGGGTAGTGACGGTGTGGAATACGATTACGGGTGGCATCAATCAAAAGGTTGGGCAAAGTTTTGCTGCGAATGCGCCTTCGCTGCTTGGCCTGACGGCGCAAAATACGGGGGGCGGACTTACGATCTATAACGATTCTCTTCCGGGTATGGCGCTTTCCTGTAACTATTGTACGGGCGACCAGGCTATGAAAGATCATATTGCAAAAGCTGCAGCAGGATGGAATGGCGCTTCACCGCGGTTTATCATTATTCAGGCCCAGCCCTGGACGAATATAAGTCCTACGAATTTTAAGAACGTAGCTGCCTCGCTGAATGCCAACTATGTAGTGGTGCGCCCCGATCACCTGTTTCAGCTGCTACGGGAAGCCAATGGACTTGTTGTCGATCCCCCGATGGGGAATAAGAAATAACAGCCTGAAGCAGATCAGGAAATATTCAGGCTGCTCCTTTCCATTCTGCGCGCTTATACTCGGAAAAACTGATGCCACACATGCTTTTGAAAAACTTACTGAAATGGGATATGTCGGTAAAGTTGAGGTAATAGGCGATCTCCTTCATGCTGAACCCTGCATATTGGGCTTTTTTCCTGGCTTCCTGGAATAAGCGCTGGCGGATATGGTAGCTTGCCGGATATCCCGAAGCCCGTTTTACCATATGGTTCAGATAATTGGCGGAGACGTTCAACTCAGTGGCGTAATATTCCACATTCTTCTGTGTTTTGAAATCTTTCTCCACCAGCCAAAGATATTGTTTCAGCAGGGTGCTCATCTTATAGGGATGGGAAAGATTGGGCGTTGATTCGATGTGCCGCCTCAGGTACAATTGAAAAAGCTGGAGGCATTTGCTGCTGATCTCGCTGTGTAATGGACTGTATGTGCCGGATTCATTTTCCATCAGCATGATGAGGTTTTTCATTTTATCATGCTGACTGCCATCCAATGTCAGTACGGGTGTCTTTGAAAAATAGTAGTACAACCAGGATTCATCAATGGTGTGGTAATCGCTGTCGACCTGGCTTACCTGGGAAGTATTGAAACTCACAATATAACCCCGGGTATCCGGTTTGATCATGAGCTCGTGGTAATCGCCCGGCAGTGCAACATATATTGCGTTTTGTGCTAATTGATACTGCTCTCCATTCACTATATGTAGTCCTGTTCCTTCCTGTATCCAGATGATCTCAAAGTCGCTTTGGCTGTGCTTCGCTCTTAAGGAGGCTTCTCTGGATACTGATTCGATCTTGCAGACCTTAACCGGTATGCTTTTGGTGGTATTCGTTAGCATGATTAATGGTTTGGAATTTGAGGAGTAAGCACACCCTGCTGGTCTTTCCAGGATTTAATATGGTTGAGCAGGCCTTGCCTGTCGGGGCTTACATTGGTCTGCGCGATGAACTCGTAATAGATGATGCCCAGGATGATGCAAAGTGCACTCTCCAACTGTAAGGAAAGTCCGAGTGAATAGCCATTGATAAAGTTGTTTCTTGCATAGGGGGCATTTTCGACTGGAATGGGCAGCACCCTGCGCGTTAAATTGAACTGTTCCTTCTTTGAATAGAGTGATACGCCATTGCTGGCATATACTACCAGTTTATGAATATTCATGGTGTTGAACAGGGATTTGTATTTTTCTTCATTGTCGAATGGCCATAAATCGCTTCTGGCTGTGTTAACGCCATTAAGCGCCTCCCACAGTTTCTTCATTTCCTGTTGATCCATAATAAAAGTAACCTCACCATGCCTGGCAAAATCGCCCATAATGTCCAGCATTTCATCGACCATAAAAACCGGGCGGGAGGAAATATTGCCCAGGTAAAATATGAACTGGAGCTCTTTTGTTTTAAGGGGCTTGATCACTTCTCTAAGCAGTACATCCCAGTAATCGGAAGCGTTTGCAAAGAGGGACCAATCTCTAAAGGCAATGGTGGTGGTATGTTGGAAAATGGTTTGAAAGTACCCGGTAAAGACAGTGTTGTGGAAATAATTGTGCGGCGTGCCTCCGATCTCTAAGGCCATGGTTGATGCTGTGTTGAGCAAGGACTTTATATGGGCCGAATCATTGAGGGTGATGCTGCGGATACCTATTTGTTTTAGGAATTCAGGCAGTTTCCCCTCGCTCATTCGTAATTGACCAGCAGAGACGGCGGGATGGTCATTTTCCTGCATGTTGTCGAGGTAGGTTTGTTGGAGGCGGTCATTTTGTTGGAGAGCGCCGGCGAGACGATCCAGCAGGTCGGGTATAATTTTATTTTCCATATTGTGATACTTTTTTAAAGGGAAGTGGTGGATACCCCGAAGGTTTCAATTAGCATACCAATACATGGGCAGTTGATATTTAAGGAGTTATTGCTCCGGCGTTGCAGGCGTCGTCACGATATTTCGTGGATTGACTTCAGTATTCACGACATTCAGTGATCGTGCGGCATCCCGGGCCGTTCTTATTTTATTGAGCACAGCAAATAGGAGGAGGGTTGCAAATTACTTCACCGTCACACCTGATCGCCCTACTTTTCCCTGCATTTTATTGGACAAATCACTTGTTTTATCTGCTTTTTTAGCGCTCGTGGAGAATAGTTGCAGATAACATTGCAAGAGTTGTTCAAATTAATGCGGGATTAAAACAAAGCCTGCAGGGGTAAGCTGCAGGCTTTGTTTGTTGGTTATAAGCAGCGTTAATATTGATACTGGAAAACCAGGCTATCGGGCTGCTGGGCAAATCGTTCGGTGAAGACTTTTTTGGTAAGCCTTTGCCGGCTATCGTAAGTATTTTGGTAAGTGACATTGACATTGAAGAGTTCGTAATATTTGGTAGTGCTATTGTGCTGGCTGAGAAAGAACTCTCTGGCAATATCGCTCCTCGACAGAATTACCAACAGGTCGTCCACGAAATACAAAGGATTGTACTTATTGTCGTAAGTATATCTTTTTACATCCAGGTCAACCGACCGCGGCATATTGGTGACCCAGCGGGTAATATTCTTTTGACCATTATAGTATACAGAATCTATCCGGTCGGATGTTGGCGGATATTGGGGATAAGTGGTCATGGACCGTAATTGGCCCTGGTGATAGGTTAGCAAGGTTGGTTCGGGAAATGGCCCAGGGGGTAGCTCGCCAGTGAGGTAACGGGTAAGGTTGCCGGCGCTATCGTACTGCATGTTGTAATGGTACCACCTGGGGGATCCATTGGACAGGTAAACGACCGAGTCGAGCCGGTTATCGCGGCGAAAGATGCGGTATACGCCTTTATCCTTCACATCTTCCAAACCTATAGAATCCAACACTTTCTTTTTGTTGAAGTAAAAGGTATAGGCGCGTGTACCGTGGATAACCTTCTTCAACAGATAATACTTTTCGTTGATGCCGGGCGGTAAGGGACCATGGTGATCCCATTTTTTACAAGCGGACAGCAAGAGGAGACCGAGCAAGACATAAGCGCAGGTTGATCTTTTCATACGAGACAAGTTTTAATGGTGAATAATACAAAAGCCTTTTGCCCCGGGGTGCCAGGGAATTGTGGGATCAACTGGTAAAGCATGGCTTTTAATAGGAGATTAATGGCCTGGTGGAACTTAGCACTATGGACTAACGGTAGAGGAGGATACTGAAGGTAATGAATATTTAATAAAAAAGCCTCCCGTAGATACGGGAGGCGGTTACTAAAACTGATTGCGAATCAAAAACTACTCTTTAATTATTTTTTTACTGGTGACTTCGGTTCCATTTGTGATCACTACCTGGTATATACCGGCAGGTAGATGCTTCAGCGAGATTGAGCGGGTGCTGGTGTTCATAGTTGCTGTGGCAACAAGGGCACCGGTAGCATGATACACTTTCACTGTCGCATTTTTACCTGGCTGCTCCAGCCGGATATTGAGGTTGGCCTGCACCGGATTGGGATAAACCAGGACCGCCGATAAGGAACCTGTTACCGGTTGATGTTTATCAACCGTATTGGTTGCGGTGTTTGAACTCCCGGTGAGCAAGGCTTCTGATGGTTCAATGCCTGCTATTAACTGGCCTTTGTAATAAACGGTAATTTTTTCGTTTTGTGCCAGTGCCGCTGCCAGGTTATTAGAGTGGTCATTGTACTGATCGAATGCCGACCAATCGGATTTGGCGATGCGGTATTGGATGCCGCCGGTATTGCACAAAGGATAGAATATGCCAAGGGATGGTTTAAAGCCTAACTCCAGGTAAGCATCTGCGCCGTTGCGTGGCTGTCCCAGGCGGGTAAAGGAACCAGTGATATTGGTGGCGCCTGCGGGTGCATAATCAATCCACTGGTTGAGGGTGGCATTGCCTTCAGCAGTGAACCAATAGCGAACGGTGATGTCTGAATAATCGAGGGGTATATTGCCCGTATTGGAAAGCTGAACAACGGAACTAATGGTGTTGGCGCCTGACTGTCTGCTTTGAGAAGCAATGGTGAGCTGCAACTGTTCTGCTATGGCAGCAGGTTCTGTACCGGCTATTAGTTTGCCATTCCTGTATAGAGTGATCTTTGGATTGATCGCATAAGCGGCATTGGTTGTGTGAGAATAATCATCATTCTCATTGAACAGGCCCCAGTTGGCATTGGCTGCACGGGATTGGATGGGGCCTGAATTTCCACCAGGTAACAAACTGCCAGCCGTTGAATCGAAGGAATACGTAATATATCCCAGCGCACCATTCCTTGGTGCGGGTAGTGAATTGTATTTCGCTTTCACCTTATTGCCCAACACAGCATAGTCTATCCAGGTATTGATGCCGGCATAGTTTTCGGCGGTGAGCCAATAGCGTGCGGTGAGTTCTTTATAAGAGAGTGCTACGGTATCGCCACTCACTATTTTTAGGTAGGGGCGTATGCTGTTGCCGGTGGCATTGGTTCCATTGGCATTCAGGTGCTCAATCCGCAGATTGTAGGGCAACACGGTAAGAGTTTGCGAAGCGGTGGCCGGGTTGTACGTTTCGTTGCCGGTCTGCAGGGCTGTTAGCTGTACGGTTCCTGCAGCATTGACCTGTATGTTGCCTTGCTGATCGATGGTGGCCACGCTGGTATCGGCGCTGCTGAAGGAAAGGGGCAAGCCGGAACTGGCAGCGGCGGTAACGACGGCATCGACATCGCCGATCCTTTTATTGGAGATGGGTGCAAAAGTGATCAACTGGTATTTTTTGAGTTCGGTATTGTTGGCCAGTTGACTGACCTCCGCATCGGAGAGACCGTAATTGTAGATCCTGAAATCATCGTATTGATGATCGCTGTACGGATCGTTGGGCCATTGTGACCTGCCTAAATAATTGTCGCGGGTAAAGCCCATCGCGGAAGGTTTCACCGTGGAATTGCTGTCGGTAAATTGCAACTGCCCGTTGACATACAACTTAAACACATTTCCTTTTTGGCTGATGGCCATGTGTACCCACTGGTTGAGCGGTGTGGTATAGGTGATATCGCGCTGGAAGGTACCGGCGGGGCAGGTGATCTTATAACGTACCTGGTTGTTGTTGAGCCTGGGTATGAGCACCATGAAGGTAGCTTCGTCGTTGCCGAAATCGAACAAGCGGGTATTGTTGCCCTGGTTGGCAGGTAATTTGAACCAGGAAGCGATGGTGAAATCGGTCAGTTTGCTTACAACGCCTTCGGGCAATTGTATATAGGACTTTGCTGCAACAGTGAGGCCAACGGCGCCGGCGGCACTGTCCTTACCTGCTGTCCAGGCGGCGCCATCTTTCAGGGTGCCATGGTAAGCGCCCCATGTATCTTCTGCCAACTGGCCGGTATTTTCATTGAAGGCAATATGCAGGTGTTGTCCGAATACGGGTGTGCCAGACAGTGGTCCTGCTTCCGGTCCGCGGCCTGCCGGATTATAAGGCACTATCTTATAATAATAAGTATGGTCATTGATGGCTGTTGTATCAACAAAGTTGATGGCATTGATATCAGCGGCTATCACGGTGTACGTTCCATTGGCGGCGTCGGCGCGTTGTATTTCGTAACGGGCATCATAGATAAAGTCCCAGCTAAGAGTGATCTTGTTATCAGCTGCAGCGATACGGGGATGTTGAACGCCATCAGGCACTACCAGCGCTTTGGTGGTCAAAGGCAGTACCGTTGAGTTGATGCTTTCTCCGGCGCCGTTGAGGGTGGTTACTACATAATAGTAGGTGGTAGCAGGCGCCAGGGTGGTATCCAACCAGGAGAGTTGTGTGGTTTTTCCCAATACTGTTATAAAAGGACCTTCCGGCGCCAGGGCACGCTTCAGGTTGTAGGAGCGGACATTGGTTCCTGCATTCCAGGTGAGCTTTACCTGGCTGGAAGCGAGGACCTCGCCGGTGAGGCTTGATGGTGGCAATGGGGTAGCATCGCGCAGCACCCGGTATTGACCGGAATATGCAGCCTTACTTCCGTCGCGGCTAAATGCTTTGATGCGGTAAGAGGTACTGGCATAGATGGAGTCGACAAAAGGGATGTTCTTGCCATATTCGTAAGTGGAATCGGTATGTATGGCTACAAAGGCGGTATCTACACCGTCTACTTTTCGTTCAATGACATATTTGGAACCGAGTTCTCCGTTGACCTCCAGGTAACGGAGGGTCAGTTTTGAATAATTACCGGTGTCGATGGCGCCGGAGATAATGGGTACAGCCAGTTTCCAGTTGTGCACAAAGGCCTGCTTTGGATCGTAGGCCAGGGCCGACCTGTTGGCAGCATAATATTTCCCGGCTTTGGTGAGGGTGTCGGCGAGCACCATGGCTCTTTTATTTTCTACCCAGTTGTAAATGGAATAGCGCTCTACAAAGGAAGTGGTATCGAGCACTTCGAGTATGCCTTTGAGATCGTTGTATTGTTTTTCGAATTGCGCGGCGGGATCAGTGGGCCAGGCTTCGCCTGTCCAGTTGGCGCCATTGTTCCACTCGGTGATCCAAAGGGGGCGTTTTACCTGGTCGTAAATGGCTTTGAGGCCGGCATACCATTGTTGGGGTGTGCGGCTGTTCCAGTAACAATGGACGGCTACGAAATCGACCCGGTAGTTGAGGGAATCGCATTTGCTGAGAAAAGTAGGGAGCCAGCTATTGGATGAATTGGCGGGCGCGGGTGACCCGATGCGCAGGCCGGATTTCATCAGTTCGGGCCATTGGCGGATGGCTTCTTCTACGGGCATATTGGCCTGGTCGGCCTGATCGGGTTCGTTGAATCCCAACAGGGTATTGGAATTTGTTTTGGCATTGATGTCGTTGAAGGCAGGCCATCCTGCATTGTGCCTTATGAGGGCATAGTTATAGTCGTTGGTGGGAGTGCCGCCGATATTCCAGTCGTAGAACCAGGTAGAGTTGGTCAATGTAACGGGCAGTCCTCCTCCGGCCCATCCTTTCTTAGAGGGCCAATCCCATTTGTGTACCCTGATAAAGGAGACGGATGTATCCAGTCCTTCGGGCATTGCATTCACCACCAGGTCGCTGTCGTTGGCGATGAATACACGGCTGTAGCCGGTACCATCGGGATTATTGGCCAGGGTAGCTATAAAACCACGGCGCAGCCTGAACGATCTGACCTTGTTGTTGAAAACGCCAAGGCTATCGTGGTAGGTAGCGGTCTCGAATGTGCGGCTATCACCTGCCAGGGCGGGCGCGGTAAACACTTCGAGTGCCTGGGCAGCAATGAGGTTGCCATTGGGAATAATGGCCGTGCCATTCCTGTACATCGCAAGGCGAAGGTTGGGATTACCGGCAGCGGGCAGGCCATTGATGGTTATTTTATTCAACCAGTTGGCCACCACCTGTGATGGCTTCACATTGTCAATAAACAGCCAGGCATCATTGGAATTGAGTGCGACGGTTGAGTTGACCATAGGTGTCCAGGTGCCTGTAAGGTGCAGGTCGGTTTTGCCTGCAACAATATAGTTGGTATTGAAACTGGTGAGGTAAGAAGCTGTGGCGCCGGATACATTGACCGTTTGTGGCGGACCGGTAATGACGGAAGCAGGCGCGTAAGCTCCCTCTTCAAAAGTGGCGGAAGCGATCTCCATATTGACGGCCCCGGCAGGATAGTTCTTCCCAAATATGAACCTTGGTTCGGCATAAAATTTACGCAGGGCGAGTTCGCCCACTGTGAAGAGGGCCCAATCGCCGGTGATCGTTATATAATAAGTACCGGCTTCCTGGGAGGTGAACCCAAAGTTTTCTCTTTTCAGCACGCGGGTGCCGGTGGTGGCAAATGTATGAGCAGCGAGGCGGTCGGTGACGGCGGTTGTTTTACCAACGCCAACGGTGATGGAACGCCCGCCGGTGCTGTTGGAAAAATAGGCATGGAGCATGGAGAAATCATAATTGGTATTGGCCTCCAGGGTTACAGGATAATAGAAGACGGTATTTTGGGTAGTGGCACCATCCCAGCGCAGGAAAAGCAGGCGACCATTGTAGGTAGCCCCATCGAGGGTATGGGTGTTGACGGTAGCATTTACATCGGTGTAGCGAACGCCGCTGGTGCCATTGGCCACATTGAACAGGGTGGTAACTGTTGTACCATGATATCCCCAGCCATAATCGCTGGGCCTGCCCGTATTGTTGGGCGCTGTACCGGCCCAGTTGGTGAGGAGGGAAGGGCTGCCGGAATTGGGCGCATCATTGACCTCCACACCGTTGACTATTTCCTTGATCGCCGCCAGTGGTTGGGTTTCTATATAGGCGCCATTCTGGTATATATAGGCGGAATCTCCTTTTACCGCCACCCGGATGGTATGCTCTTCGCCACTCCGGGAAAGGGTGATGGCTTTGGCGTTGGTAAGGGTGGAACTGGTTTTAAGGTTGAGTGCGTCGAGGGATAAACGCCATCCTTTCATGGCTCCGTTGCGGGCTTCGATGTCGAGGCCCCGGCCTGCGGCGGCATTGACTTTGGCCACTACTTCAAGGGAATAGCTGGCGGGCAGGTCTTTCCAGACGGTGGCGGTATCGGGCTGGGCGCTGTTTGAAAATGTCTTATTGGCGAGTAAGGACTGATTTAAAGAGGCTTTGGCAGGCAGGTTTGATTGTTGCGCATACAGGTGCGTGCTGAACAAACCCATCACCAATGCCGTTAGCATGGATAGATTTTTTTTCATATGAAAGTATTATCGTTGAATGCAAAGTAGGCTATAGGCAAGCCTGGGGAAGGGGGGCTATTTTGATAAAAAGGGGGCAAATTTGCAATTTGCCCATTGCACGCGGTAGCTTATTGCTAATCTTTATAAGGGGATGGACTAATGCAGGTCCATCCGCCATCCACAATGATGGTTTGCCCTGTTATGTGTTTAGCTTTGTCGGACACCAGGAATAAAGCGGTGGCTGCTATATCGGCCACGGAAGCGGGCCGGCCCATGGGGGTGATGGTTGACCATACTTTTGCGTAGGCTGTATCTTCCTGTGTGCGTTCGGTTAACGTGGCGCCGGGGGCGATGGTATTTACATTTATTTTGTAGGAGGATAGTTCTATCACCAAATTTTTAGCCAGCATCTCGAGTGCCGCTTTGCTCATGCCATAAGCTGCGAGGTCTTTATGGGCCTGGTGGCCGGTTACGGAAGAAGTGAATAACAATGATCCGCCTGCGGCCTGCTTTTTCATCTGATTGGCAGCGGCCTGGGCCAGAAAAAAGGTGCCGCCCAGATTTACCTGCATGACCCTGAAAAAAGCCTCGGGCTTGTAGGTGAAAAAGTCGCCAAATAAGGTAATGCCTGCATTTGCAATTACAATGTCCAGTTGCCCGCTTAGTGCTACAGCTGCATCTACCATTTGTTGAATAAAGACGGTATCGCTGGAATCTCCTGCCAGGGCTGAGCATTTGCCTCCGCCTTCTTCTGTAATGAGTTTTGCCGCATTGGCTGCCAGGGTTTCATCGATATCATTCAGAAGAACATTTACTCCTTCTTTCGCCAGTTGCCGGCAGATCTCAAAACCAATTCCCTGACCCGCACCGGTTACAATAGCTGTTTTGTTTTTAAAACTCATAACAATCGTTTTGTAAATATGGTATAGACGGATTAGGGGGCTGTTTTCTGTCAGAGGGCGCTCTTAATGGCTGTAAGGTATTGTTTGTTGTTTGATTTTTTGATCACGATGTTCTGGCATTGGTTGAATTGGGCAAATGCCTGGAGGGCATCGGTTATTTTTCCGATGGCAGGTTTGCTTAGCTTCACCTTTTCAAAATGAAGGTTGTGAATGGTTAATGTCTTTTGTTTTCGATCGGCCTTGGAATCCATCCTGGCCACGAAAGTATCACCTACCAATACAGGTAGAGAGAAGTAGCCGTATTTCCGTTTAGGAGCCGGGACAAAACATTCAATCTGATAGTCGAAGTCGAAAAAGTCCCGTAAACGATGCCTGAAGACATTCAATACATCGAAGGGTGAAAGAATGAAGGCATCGCCGGACAGGTTGATCTTTTTATTCTTATAAGCGGGTAGCATGTAAAGCGGGCCTGTTTTCAACCCTTCGACAGTCACATGGCCTATTTCACCTTCTTTTACGAGGTTTTCCAATTCTTTTTTCACCAGGTTGTTTTTAACATGGCGTGCACGCCAGGCCATTTCTTTGGCAGATGCGATGCCCAGCGCTTTCAATTCACGGCGGATGACATGCCTTGCAAATTCCACTGGTGTGGGTAAGGTGGTATCGATATCGTCCGGGATGAGGTTGATGGGAAGGTCATATAGTTTCCGGAAGTTTTTGTCGCGCGTGATCATGAGCCTTCCGTCCATGTAGACTCTTTCGAGGGCTATCTTGGAGGGGCGCCAATCCCACCAGCCTGAACTGGCAACCTGACGGTCATTGTCGAAATCCTTTACTGTGAGCGGTCCTTCGCGGGCAACCCTATCCAGCACTTTGTTCATGAGATTGATCTCTGGTTGTGGGAGGGCCTTTCTATTGGCAGCAAAACCTTCCTTAACGGGCAGTGAAAAGCGATAGTTGTGCATGGGTTGGTAGCCGGAGTCGGAGGTGAAGAATTCAAAGATCCGGCCATCGGCCTGTAGTTCTTCCAGCCATTCGTGCTTGTAATCGGGCACACGCGAGTAGATGGCATGGTGGTGGGCGCGTTCCACAACTGCGTTGGCATCGATCTGAATATAACCGAGGTGGTCGATGAGTTTGTAGACGGCTTCGCGGCCTTTACCAAATTGGGCGGGTTTGGATAGTCCGGCTGCATGGAGAATGATCTTCCTGGCTTGTGCGCTGGTAAGGATTGGTTGGCTCATACAAGTGCTGCTTTTTGGTGCAGGCTGTTTTTAGCTAGTTAAAAATACATAATAATTTTACTTCATTGCATGGCCTGGAAAGACAGGGGTGGTGGCAATTATCCTTTTGACAAGCGGACTGGTAAACTATTGTATACTGAGTCCGGAAATGAATAAATTAAACAAAATTGCTTAATATTGGACAAACTGCTATGCCGTGAATACGATTGCTGCATTGAAAAAAAGCAACCTTCTGGTGTTTAATGAGGTGTATCATGCTCATCATAAGAAGATATACTTTTTTATCCTTCGCAAAACAAAATCCTCTTTCATAGCAGAGGAAACAACACAACTCACTTTTATTAAATGCTGGAAATACCGCGAAAGCCTGTCTGAAGACGTCGATATTTCTATACAGTTGTTTAGGATCGCCCGCACAACAATGATAGACCTGCTCCGAAAGGAAAATGTCTATGAGCAAAAGGTAATCCATATCATTGATAAACATTCCTTTCCCTCTGATGAGGTGTGGGATAGGCTAGCTGAAAAAGAGCTCAAGCATAAACTGGCCGAAGCGCTCGAGGAAATGCCTCCGATGCGCCGGAAAGTTTTTGAAATGAGCCGGTTCAAAGGAATGACTTACCAACAGATCGCAAGCGAACTCTCCCTGTCGCCCCGGACTGTAGAAGCCCATATTTTTCAGGCGATCAAACAGTTAAAGCACTATCTCGGGCTCCTGCTTACCCTCGTCCTGCTGAGCACCCTACTTTAAAAAATATTTTTACTGCTGCACTAAGTAGTTCGCTTTCCACAAACGTATTCTTAGTATCAGCAGCACATACGTAGCACAAGCCATTATGAATGAAGAATTAATACAACGTTTTTTTAGCGGCGCCTGCACGCCGGAAGAAGCCCGCCAGGTAGCTGATTACCTGAAAGAGCATCCCGGTATACTCGAAAAATACGTTTCTGAAGAAGAGTTTATTCATTACAGCACAGAAGGCGACCTGCCGGAAAAAGTGTCTTCACAATGGCTCAGGCATATTCACAAAGAAGCAGTTCACGAAAATAATAAGTCCCGATGGATCAAACGCATAGCAGTGGCTGCGGTTGTTTGCGGAATTATTTCCGGTGCGGCGTATCTGTTCATGCGTCCCAAAAGCAATCAGCTGACAGTAACGGAACCTACAATAACAATTGAAAAGAACGATCAGGAACGCAAAGAAAATACTGGTGCGCAAAATATGACGCTTGTTTTGCCGGACGGTTCCCAGGTGCGTTTAATGCCGAAATCCGCTGTTGTTTACGCTAAGAACTTTACCGAAAACAGGAATATTTACCTGGAAGGAGAAGCCGATTTCGACGTAGTAAAGGACAGGCTTCACGCCTTTATGGTCCACTGCGATGAAGTAAGTACAAAAGTATTTGGGACCTCCTTTCATGTGAAAGCGGTAAAGGGAGACAATACGATCTCTGTTCGCCTGTTCACCGGGAAAATCATGGTAAGCGCCGAAGTGTTAAAGAAAAAAACGATTGACAATATTATCCTCAGTCCCGGACAGGAATTAATATACAACAGAAGGAGAATGACTGCTACCGTTGGAAACTTCAAGCCTTCTTCCGCCAATAGGATGGAAACGCTGGTGAAGGCCGGTAACGATCATAAAGGCGCGATCAAGCCGGACTGGTACAAATTCAGCAGTCAGCCAATGACAAGTGTGCTGGACCAGCTGAGCGATTATTATGGAGTAGGAATTTATTATTATCCTGCCGATGTTCAACACTTAAGTTTCGAAGGAAAGTTCGAAAAGACCGATTCGCTCGAAAAAATCCTGACGGATATAACATTACCCAATAACCTGCAATTTGTCAGGGAGAAGATGGGATATATTATAAAGAAAAAATAAAAATCACGAATCATTTATTTCAATAATTAATGGTGTCTGCACCATAAGGGATGCTTTGTGCCCTTTAAAACTTAAACTGGCTTGCATATATGAAAATTTACCGCATTAAAAAGCTATGCTTTTCGGGGTTATTGTGTGCGCTGTTCTTAACCCTTGCATCCTCTGCTATGGCACAGGATGCCGCCTTACAGGTAACTGGTACTGTTCGTAATGACGCAGGGGAACTTCTCCCGAATGTATCAGTGATAGCCACCAATAAAAAATCAAAATACCGGGCTGGAGTTCAGACAGACAGCAATGGTGTATTCAAATTTTCCGGACTGCCGCCAGGCAACAGTTACGAATTTCTGGTCTCTTGTACGGGTTTTAAGGACCAGACGCTCACCGGTTTTGATATTAAAACCGGCAGCACTTTAACACTGGCCGTTAAGCTGGTTAAACAGTTTGCTGTACTGGATGACCTGGTGGTAATAGGCTATGGTTATACACAGAGGCGTAATGTAGCAGGCGCCGTAACTGTGGTGAAGGCAAAGGAGGCAGGGGCTACTACAGCCACCAACGCCTCTCAGTTGCTGATCGGTAAAGCTCCCGGCGTTCAGATAGTGCAGAATAGTGGCGCACCAGGCGCCGATGCTCAGATCCTCATAAGGGGAACGTCAACTTTCACGGATGTTAATCCTTTGTATGTGATCGATGGTATCCAGGGCAGCAAAAATCTGTTCAACACCCTGGGAACACAGGATATCGAAGATATTACCATTCTGAAAGACGCCGCGTCTATTGCCATTTACGGTGCGGCTGCGGCAAACGGGGTAGTGATCATCACTACCAAAAAAGGTAAGGCAGGGGCGCCCCGCATCTCTTTTAACACTCAATGGGGTGTATCCAAAGCGTGGAAGCAGCTTGAACTGCTGAATGCTGCACAATATGTGGATGCGTTAAAAGACCTGGCTGTAACGAAGAACAGCGTATTGCCTCCTAAATTCAGCACTCCGGGTGTTTTAGTGGATAGTACCGACTGGCAGAAAGAACTTTTTCAAACAGCATTGGTCTCAGAGCAAAATATAAATATTAGTGGCGCGGGCGAAAAAATGAATTACAGCATGTCCGTTACTTATATTAATCAGCAATCCATCATTGCAGATGCTACTACTAAAAGACTGCAGGCCCGCTTATATGTGGAAGAAAACCTGGGCCGTTTCCGGTTTACACAAAGTCTGGGTATGCGATTGATTAATAACAGAGGCGCCAATACTTCCGCCAATCTCTTAAATGCCCTAAGCTACGCACCTTACAAAAAAATATTAGACCCTTCTATTCTGGGCGGCTATTCTATTTTAACAACGGCGGAAGATTTTAGCAATGCCGCTAATCCCATTCAGGAAGTAGATCTCAAAGATCAGAAGAGTACGACACTGGTGCTCTTTCCGCAATTGTCGGCTGAACTAAGGCTTATTCAGGGACTTAAATTCCGGAGTCAGTTCTCTGCAGAGATCAATTCAAACAGGGGTACTACGTATCAAACACAATACATGGGGTCTAATAATCTCAATCAGGCACGTCAGGCCACCCTGGACTTTCAACAAAACGGCAATTATATATTGGAGAACTATTTTTCTTACGATAGGGTCTTCAATAAAAACCGGGTATCTGCAACGGCAGGCATGAGTTATATTAATGAGGGATTTACTTCTCAATTAAATGCCCGGGGCACCGGTCAGCCAAATGATAACATCGAGTATATAACCGTAGCCCCTTCACAGGCTGTAACAAGCTCCTATTACAATTACAACACATCCGGATATTCTTATTTCGGAAGACTTAATTATACCTATGATAACAAATATATCCTGACGGGAAGTTACCGGAGAGACGGGTCTTCCAATTTCGGATCCAACAATAAATATGGCAACTTCGCTGCTGTAGGTGTGGCATGGAAATTCACTGATGAGCACTACATCAAAACTGAACTTCCTTTTCTTAGCGACGGAAAGCTTCGTGGTGGTTGGGGCCAGAGTGGTAATAACAAGATCCCCAACTTCCTTAATACTGCTAAAACTTATCAGGGCACTCCAACAGGCGCCCTCGTTTATAGCTTTGGCAGCACCGAAACATTTGTCTCAGGTACTACCATCACCACATTGAGCAATCCTGATCTTAAATGGGAAGCAACCAGTCAGATCGATATTGGCCTGGATCTGGGATTTCTGGAAAACCGGTTAACAATGTCAGCGGGATGGTATCACAGAAAAAGTACAGGCCTTCTGGTTAACACTACCTTACCGGCAAGCATAGGAGTTAGTACAACCGGCAACCAGCCCAGAAAAGTACTGAATGCCGGTGATGTGGAAAATAAAGGGTTTGAGCTTATGGTGGGATACGCTGATGCAATCAATAATGATCTGAGGTTTAATATAAGCGTAAACGGATCTGTCAATAAGAACAAGGTCTTGTTGCTTGGTGAACAATTTCCAGCGCCTTTACAGGATGGATCATTCGGTAACGTTGTGCCTGCTACCACCCGTACAGATAAGGGATCTTCCATTGGTTCTTTCTATGGTTACCGCTTAAGCCATGTGGCAAGAGATGCTGCCGAAATTACAGCCCTCAATCAGGCTGCCGCAGCCAAAACAGGTAACAGCGGCACGAAGTTTCAGGAAGATCTGCTGCCAGGTGACTTTGTGTTTAAAGACCTGAATGGGGATGGTGTTGTAAATGAGAAGGACCAGGAATACCTGGGAAGTCCTATTCCTAAATTTATCTATGGCATAAACGTTGGCGTTAACTATAAGAATTTTGACCTCAACCTGGTGCTGTCGGGAATCAGCGATGTAAAAGTATTGAATGGAGTAAAGCTGACCACCCAATCCATGTCGACCGGCCACAATGCATCTACAGCAATTCTCAACAGGTGGAGATCGCCGGGTGATGTGGCAGCATTACCGAGGATAGGTCAAAGTACAACAGCCAAGGGAAACCTTCGTTCATCGGACTGGTGGATTGAAGATGGCAGCTATCTCAGAATGCGGAACATAACGCTTGGTTATTCATTGCCATCGGATATAACAAGTGGTTTCGTAAAAGGCGCCTTTAAAACAGTGCGCCTATATATAGCCGCCCAGAATCTGTTCACCGTCACCAATTACACCGGTTATGATCCGGAGATAAGCGGCGGTTCTTACCTCCTGTCCCGGGGAATTGATCTCGGACAGGTCCCGCAGGCAAGAACATTTATGGCAGGTTTTCAGCTCGGATTTTAGATCATCACATAACATTACATTATGAAACATTTAGCAATATATATTCTTCTGATAGCAGGTTTGATAACCAGTACGCAAAGCTGCAAAAAAGCCGATCTCGAACTGATCGATCAGAGTACTTATGCTTATGAGACCTATTTCAACAATCTGCCTGCTATCAATCAGGCTACGGTAGCTACGTATGCCACCTTAGTACATCCCGGATTGTGGGGACGTGAGTATTATTACATCTATGATCTGCTTGGCAACGAGGCCAAACGGGCAAGCTTTCTCCTCGGTACAGAACAGGAGTTGGGTGATTATGTCTTTGGTACCAACAATGCCGACCTGACATTTTTATGGGGGTCATTGTACCGTATGATCTTCCGCGCAAACCTCGTTATTGACAGGGCCGCCGCCTGGCAGCCAACAGTTGCCGCAGAGAAGGCAAAGTTAAACCAATATGTGGCGGAAGTTAAATTTCTCAGAGCGTATGCCTATTTCCACCTCGTCACTTTATGGGGAGCTGTTCCGGTCCATTCAGATTACCAGGCTACTTTAAACAATAACTACTTTCCAAGAACACCGGCTGCAGATGTATGGAAGTTAATAGAAACTGACCTTAAGGAAGCACAGGCCACGGCCGACCTTCCTGTTGCCTACGCGGCCGGAGAACTGGGCCGGGCTACGAAAGGCGCAGTAACAGCGCTGCTTGGTAAAGCATACCTCTATCAGAAAAAATGGCCACAGGCACAGGCCGAGCTGGAAAAACTGCTGGCTGCTCCTTATACCTATAAACTGGATCCGTCTTACGATAACCTGTTCAGCACAACCAATCAAAACAGTGTGGAAAATATTTTCCAGGTCATGAACCAGGAGTGGAAGGATTGGGCCATAGGATCACCTTATTATGTATTCGGTAATGGGGCCGAGCAGGTAGGCAAACAAACACACTCAGCCCGTGCCATGGAATATGGATGGAACGACTGGAAAAATGTATACATCAGCAATAGCTCTGTGAAAGCATTTACCTACCCCGACCCGCAGGGAGGAGCTACTCCTTATGTTGATCCCCGGGCCCAATCAACTTTTTATGGAACTGCTCAGAGCGGTGGCGAAACAATGTACTGTCAGCAGTGCGCAACGGGCGCAAAACCTTTTCCTTTCAATGCAGCTGACCCACAGGGCGATTACAGATGGAAAAAATATGAGTACTATAATCTCGTTGAAAAATACAACGAACCTAAAAGCCCCATCAATGGCCAGGTAATACGCCTCGCAGACGTGATGCTGATGCTGGCGGAAGCACATATTCAGCAAGGCAACACCGGCAACACGCCATTGGCATTAATTGATAGTGTACGTTCAAGATCAAAAGCAATGCTTTATACTACGTTGGGCGATCAGGCAAATGCGATGAAAATACTGATGCGCGAAAGGCAACTGGAACTCTGCGGCGAACAAAGCAGGTACAATGACCTGATACGCTGGGGGATAGCGATGCAAACGATCAATGCCGAAAAAGGTGCAGAGCCTGGCGACGGTACGCAACCCTTTCAGCAGAAGCATGTGCTGTTGCCTATTCCGGATTCTGAAAAGAACTATAACCCTAATGTTGCTAAAGACGTAAAGAACGGCTGGAACTAACGAACGAAAAATTGCTATACAAATGAAAAACGGAGTTCCATTTATTGTATTGTTGCTGATTCAGCTCACTGCGGTTGCCAATGTAACGCTTCCACATGTATTCTCTGACAATATGGTGCTGCAAAGGAATGCGCCTGTAAATGTGTGGGGCTGGTCAGACGCAGGGGAGAAAATAACTGTACGCTTTCATAACCAGGTAAAATCAACTAAAGCTGATAAAACCGGCAACTGGAAGATCATACTCGATCCTGAGCCGGCCGGCGGTCCGTTTGAATTTGAGGTGAGCGGCAGGAATAGCCTATTGCTTAAAGGAGTGCTGGTAGGTGAGGTGTGGATCTGCTCAGGCCAGTCCAACATGGAGTTTGCTTTAAGGTCTGCGATGAATGCGAAGGATGAAATAAAGACAGCCAACTATCCGGAGATCCGGGAGTTAAGAGTCGCTAAGAGTACCAGCTTTGTACCATTAAAAGATATAACGGCTGCGTCCTGGAAAATCTGCAGTCCCGATACCGCAGGATCTTTTAGTGCGGTGGCTTACTTCTTTGCCCGCAAGCTGCAGGAAACACTGAAAGTGCCGGTTGGATTGATTCATACCAGTTGGGGTGGCTCCAACGTAGAAACCTGGACAAGCCAGGAGGCGCTGGCTGCACATTCGGATTTTAAAGGCATGCTGGATCCCGGACCATCAGACTTTCCGGATATTAAACGTCGCAAACGCGAAAACATGTTAAACATCATCAATGCCTTTGAACATGGTGACATGAAAGCGGATGATACGAGCAACTGGAAAAACAGGGACTATAATGACAGCAGGTGGAGCACTATTAAAGCGCCTGGCTTCTGGGAAGGGCAGGGCCTGCCCGACCTGGACGGAATTGTATGGTACCGTAAGGAAGTGGTTCTTACAGCCGAACAGGCTGCCAAAGGCGGTGTGATCGAACTGGCTATGATAGATGATACTGATGAAACCTACGTAAACGGGGTCAAAGTAGGTGGAACAAACGATAATTATCTTGCATTGAGAAAGTATTCGATCCCCACTGGGCTTCTTAAAGCAGGTAAAAATGTAATTGCTATCAAAGTAACCGATACAGGTGTGGGCGGCGGTATTCATGGTGAAGCCGCCAATATGCAATTTATTGCAGGCGCCGGATTCTCGCAATCACTTGCCGGCGACTGGAAGATAAAAGTGGATACGGCATCCATTCAATATGCCTCCACCAGCGGCCCCAATGCTTATCCCTCCTTGCTCTATAATGCAATGATAGCACCGGTTATACCTTACACGATCAAAGGCGCCATCTGGTATCAGGGAGAGGCCAATGCAGAAAGGGCGTATCAATACCGGAGTACATTTCCTTTAATGATCAGTGACTGGCGGGCCCGTTGGAAAGAAGGTGATTTCCCTTTCTATTTCGTTCAGCTTTCATCCTGGGATGCCAGCAAACAAAACGGGCTTAAAGGTAGCCAGTGGGCAGAGCTAAGAGAAGCGCAGCTTAAAACACTTTCGTTTCCTAACACCGGCATGGCGGTTAGCACGGATATTGGGGATGCCAAGGATATTCATCCAACCAACAAGCAGGATGTAGGGTTAAGGCTGGCTTTAAATGCGTTAAACAAAACTTACGGCGTCGACCTGGTGCCCAATGGCCCCATCTATCGATCGTTGGTAGTGAAAGGAAAAGAAGCCATCCTGCATTTCACGGATACAGGCTCGGGGCTCATAGCTAAAGACAAATATGGATATCTTAAAGGGTTTACTATAGCAGGAAGTGATCAACAATTCAAATGGGCAAAAGCTGTCATCTCCGGTAATACGGTGATTGTATACAGCGACGAAGTAAATGAACCTGTAGCAGTAAGGTATGGCTGGGCCGACGATGCGGGAGATGCTAACTTATATAACAAAGAAGGCTTGCCAGCCTCACCTTTCAGAACGGATGACTGGAAATGTTTAACCGAAAGTAAAAAATATACGGTAGTTAAATAAGGAACCAGGAACAGACGATTGCCATTCCCCAAATTTTTGCTGGTTGCTGACTGATATTATCATAGGCCTGTGGTAATATCAGTTTTCCCTGATCAGCAATCAGATAATAGTAATCTCCCAATAGCAATATTGTGGGTGCTGTTATCTGCATGCCTCTACATTCATAAATAAACGCCAGTTATGAAACTAATTGCTTGCCAAAAAAATCTTCTTATTAAAAAGAAGCCAGTGTCTGGAATATTGATCAATATGGCATGCTTCGCTTTATTATTTCAGGCCATTCCCCATACTGTACATGCACACGGGCATCATTCCCTCTTAAGTGCTTCGGAGTGCGCGGGGGCTCATGCGCGGGATTTTAAATGGGACCAGGTTCCCGCAGTTTCGGTAACGCTTACAGGCAAAACGGTCGACGAGTCGGGCGCCCCGGTACCTGGTGTGACCATCTCTGAAAAGGGCACTACCAATCATTCGATCAGTAAAGAAAATGGCACATTCAGTATTACAGTAAAGAGCTCAAAAGCGGTACTGCTCATTTCGCATATTGGATATACCACAAAAGAAGTAAAGGTTAATAACCAGACCGATCTCACCATTTCATTATCCGGCAACAGCACCAACCTTAATGATGTGGTGGTTATCGGATATGGGTCCATGCAAAAAAGCAATTTAAGCAGTGCACAAACCAGCATCAAAGCCGACCAGATAGAAAAAACCGTGAACACTACCGTGGAACAAGCTATCCAGGGCCGCTCCGCAGGCGTGTACGTAACGCAGAATAGTGGGCAGCCGGGCGGTGGTATGTCGGTTAACATCCGTGGTATCAGTACTATCAACGGAAGTACCGAACCGCTTTATGTAATAGATGGCGTGCAGAGCCAGCCGGGAACATTAAGTTATGGGCCTATGAGTTCTGTGAATGCATTATCCGGCCTAAATCCTGCTGACATCGAAACCATCGATATCCTGCAGGGCCCTTCCGCTACCGCTATCTATGGTTCAAGGGCCAGTAACGGTGTAGTACTTATTACTACTAAAAGAGGGAAGTCGGGTGATATGAAAGTTGGTTACAATTATGGTTACTCACTGCAGGCGAAACCAAAGCCTATAGCTACCATGACACTGCAGCAGTATGCTGTGATGATGAATGAAATGCTCTCCAACGCTCCGCTCGATCCTGAATTTATTGACCCATCGATCCTGGGCAAAGGCACCGACTGGCAGGAAGCATTGTTCAAAACAGCTGCTCTCCACAAACATCAGCTTTCAGTGAGCGGAGGGAACGATAAAACGACGCTCTACTTATCAGGCGAATATTTTGACCAGGATGGCGTTGCAAGGGGTTCAGGCTTTAAACGGTACAATTTCAGGCTGAACATAGACAATAAAACACGCAAATGGCTTAAGCTGGGCGCTAACCTTAACTTCAATCAAACGAATGAAAAACTAACTTCTACACAGAATTCTGTCATATCGACTGCTATCCAGATAGCGCCGCATATACCGGTTACTAACCCCGATGGTTCCTGGGGCGGGTCCGAAGACAGGGCGGATGGTAAAGACGAATACTTTCCCATCAATCCCGTAGCGCTTGCCAGCCTGGTAAAGAACGACCTCAACAAACGCGCTGCTAATCTTGGTCTGAATGCAGAAATAACACTGCTGAAGGGCCTTATTTTCCGTGCTACGGCCAATGGAAGCATCAACTACAGCACTTTTCAAAGCTTTACACCTACCTATACCCTGGGCTCCAGAACCAACGATGTGGCAGTACTCAATGTTTGGGATAACCAGAGTACGTATTACAACCTGAATCAGTTGCTGCAATACAATCATACTATAAAGAAACATGTATTTGGAGTGATGGCGAGCCATGAGGCGCAGGCCTCCACCTATAAGGCATTGCAGGGTTCCAGGTCGGGGTTTGTTACCAACGCGCTGCCTGATCTCAATGTCGGCAATCCAACGGGTGCAACCAATGGCGGAGGCAATGGTGACTGGGCGCAGGAGTCGTACCTGGGTCGTATCAATTATACCTATAACAATAAATACATTTTTCAGGCGGTAATAAGAACAGATGGCAGCGGCAACTTTGGTGACAATAAAAAATGGGGTACGTTCCCTTCTGCTTCTGCAGCATGGCGTGTATCCGAAGAACCGTTCATGAAGGGGATTAAATTTATCAACGAATTTAAAATAAGGTTGGAAACGGGAAGGACCGGCAATCAGGGTTCACGATCCATTTATGCAGAACTTAACGCTGTGGCCACACCCTGGGGAGCCGGTTTTTATGTAGGTCGTTACGGCAATATGGACCTTTTATGGGAACAGACAAGGACTGATAATATAGGTCTTAATCTGAGCCTGTTTAACAACCGCATTCAACTTGAAGCCGATTATTATTCCAGGGGAACCAGCAATATGCTGATGCCACTGGTACTTCCAGGCTATATGGGCACTATTGGAGCGGGCTCAATAGCTCCACCAACTTATAATGTGGGATCATTAAACAATAAGGGCTTTGGCATTACATTAAATGCCACGGTTGTAAATGAAAAACGCTTTTCCTGGAAAACCAATTTCAATATTTCCAGCTTCAAAACAAAGATTACGAAATTTAACGCGAACTCAGCCTACATGGATAGGTCTGTGCAGGGACTGACCCAGCGGTCGATTGTAGGCGAGGCGCCCTGGTTGATGTATGGTTATGTATATGATGGGATCTTTCAGACCATTGAAGAAATAAACAACAGCCCCATTCCATTGGCCGCCAACGGTACCCGGTTGCCCGTTAAGCGAACCAGCGGCGTATACATCGGCGATATTAAATACAAAGACCTGAACGGAGACAAGGTGATCGATGAGCGCGACCAAACCTATATAGGCAACCCATGGCCCAAATTCACCGCTGGCTTTACAAATACATTCTCTTATGGCGACTTCGATCTTTCTGTGCTGCTCATAGGCACTTTTGGGAATGATATCTACAACCAGGTAAGGGTTGCCAATACGCTTCCTGATAATATCTATACCGGCAGGAACATGCTGCTGGAAACATACGGGTATGCCCGCATCATTAGCGATGGCTCGGGAAAGGAAATACTCGCAAACCCCGGCGGCAATATTCCCCGGGTCACCTGGGGTAGTGATGTCAATGGTAATTCTACCAGGAGAACGAACCGCTTTATTGAAGATGGAACTTATATACGAATTAAAAATGTGCAGTTGAGTTACACTGTGCCGAAAGAAATATTAAGTGGTCAGCATGTTGTTAAGAGCGCGGTAATTTCATTCGGTGTACAGAATCTGTACACATTTACCAAGTACAAAGGCTTCGATCCGGAAATAGGCAATTATGTTGGTCCGGATGTCGTGGATGCCAAACAATTGATTGGGCTGGATGCCGGCCGGTATCCGCTAACGAGAATGTACAACTTCAATGTAGGCGTTAATTTCTAATATTTAATACGACGGTTATGAATATCCTTTCATTTATAAGATCAATCTTTTTATTGACCGCATTAACTGTTGTTTGCAGCTGTGGAAAAGATTTCCTGAACAGGCCCCCGAAAGATAAGATTGTAGATGCTAACTTTTATTCCAACGCCAGCGAGTTGTTGGCCGGTACCGGACCTCTTTATAATATAGTATGGCACCCTTATAACGACAAATCGGCATTGGCCATCGGCGATGGCAGAGGCGGCACCATGCAGGCCAGGGGGTTTAAGGATATAGAAATGAATACCACTTCTATTAGTGCCGAAAACAATTCTTCGTGGACGTCTTTTTTTAATGTGGTTGGCCAGGCGAATTCTGTGATTGTTAATGTAAAGAAATTTGCTGCAGCCTCCATACCGCAGGAACTAAAAAACCAGGCTATAGCAGAAGCCAGGTTTATGAGGGGCCTGGGCTATTCTTACCTGGTGCAGAACTGGGCCGAAGTGCCTATTATTGAAAACAACAATGACGTCTTGCAGGATACTTCCATTACCAGGAATACGGTAGAAACCGTTTGGGAATTTATAATCCGTGATTTGAGATACGCAGCGCAGAACCTGCCTGTAACTGCGCCCCAGCCTGGCAGAATAACCAAATATTCAGGCGAAGGGATGCTGTCAAGAATGTTCCTCACACGCTCGGGAGTTGGTTCTACCGATGGCACGAGGAAACAGCAGGATCTGGATAGTGCAAGATATTATGCAAAGGATGTTATAGAAAACAGCGGACTGTCGTTATTGCCTGAATACAGTGATCTTTTTTTAATGAAGAATAACAACAATAAAGAAAGTCTGTTTCAGCTTCAGTGGGTTTATAATGGTGGATGGGGTTCTAATAACAGCACGCAGGCCCAGCTTGCTTTCAGTCCCACCATCACCGGATTTCTCGATGGATGGGGCGTATGCAGTGCTTCTTATGATCAGCTAAAGCGATATGAGCCTGCCGACAAACGGAGAAAACCAACCTGGATGTACTATGGCGACCACTACAATTACATTCATCAAAAAGTGCCGGACCCTGCCAATCCCGGGCAGTCCATTTTAAAAGAGCTGGATGTTCCGGACCTGGGTTCTGCCTATCCTAAAAAGTATGTAGTAGGGCGGCCTGAAGACAATGATGGCAAAGTGATGTTCATGGGAACGGAAATAAATACCAATATGATGCGCCTTGCTGAGGTGTATCTGATTTATGCCGAGGCCATTTTGGGTAATGCCTCCTCGACCAGCGACCCCGAGGCGCTCAAATATTTTAATATGGTGCGTAACAGGGCAGGGCTCGATAGTAAGACATCCATCACCTGGGACGACATTTATAATGAGCGTCGCCTGGAACTGGCTATGGAAGGTCAGTCATGGTACGATATGACCCGCTTGTGGTATTATAATCCTCAGAAAGCATACGACATGCTCAGCGATCAGGACAGAGGATCGTATAAGGTAGTTCCCAATACAAAAACGAACGCTACATCGTGGACTATAACGCCCACCACTCCAAGGAAGATACCAGTGAGTGAGATCAACTTCAGGTTGCCAATACCAGCGAGTGAACTTACCATAGCACCCAACCTGCGCAAGCCACCTGTACCATATGTTTTCAAATAGTAACCTGGTTCATTACTTAATAAAAGTATACAATGAAAGCTTATAAATATATATACCAGCTATTCATCGCTTACCTGGCCGCCGCTGTATGGTGTCTCCTGCTTCCGGCATGCAAAAAGGACCACAACGATAGCCAGGGTACACCCGAAATAAAAAGGGTTCGTTTGTTAAACCCTACTTTAAAAGACAGCACGATTACGGCTGCTTTACCTGGCACCGAAGTAGTGTTGCAGGGAGAAAATATCGGAGGCGTTGTTAAGATCTTCTTTAATGAGGCGGAGGCCAGGTTTAACCCGGCCTATAACACGACCACCAACATGATCGTTATAATTCCGAAAACTGCCCCAACGGCTGCCACCAAACCCGATGTTCCCAACCAGATAAGAATGGTTACTTCGCATGGGGAAACTACTTTCAGCTTCACACTCACTCCACCTACACCCAATATCTTATTGGTTAAAAATGAGAACACTATTCCCGGCAATCAAATGACCATCCTGGGAGAAAATATGTTCCGTATTGAAAATATCACATTTCCCGGCGGCAATGTGGTAAGCGATTTTACGGCTAGTGCAGATGGAACACAGGTACTTGTAACAGTGCCCGCTGGCATCGGCAACCAGTCTGGCAGGCTTTTTCTGAAAGCTAAATACGGAACGGACTCCTCGGATGGTCCTGTTAATAAAATTACCGGCGATGGGATGATCAGCAATTTCAGCAAGCCAACCGATTATGCCTGGGGAGTCAATAACTGGTCGGGATGGGGCGCGGTAGTTACCGCTGCAAACGACCTTTTTCCAGGCAACAGGGAGCACTATATCCAGCATAATTTCGGCGGTGTAACAGCCTGGGAAGGTACCTGGTGGCTGAACAACCGCACAGGTGTATTCGATTCGGTTAAAGTATTTACTTCCTCAGATATGCTCACCGAGCCGGCCGCCAACTACGCATTAAAATTCGAGATCAATACGAAGGAAGCCTGGAAAGCCGGTTATATCGTTCTGCGATTTAATAACCTATATGCCAACCGGTGGACACCCTATCTTTCTCTTCCGGGTATGACGTACAACACCGAGAATAAATGGCAGACGGCCACCATACCCCTTTCAGAGTTCAGGTTAAACGAAGGAAAGGGGAATGCCGCTACATCTATTGGCAATCTGGTGGCGCCAACGGGAAAAACCTTGTTTAACTATCGCTTTATAACAGAGGTAGATCCATGGCCGGTCTTCAATGCAGCCTTCGACAACTTCAGGATCGTAAAAATTAAATAGTCTTTATGTAGAACTAATCAATATCGCATTACATTAAACACTTGCCATTATGAAATTAATCAAAACACTTTTACACACGGCGCTGCTTATTGCAGCTACGAACATGGCTGCCTTCAGTCAGACATACAACTGGAGCGCGGTGCGCGTAGGCGGAGGGGGGCGGGTACCAAGTATCAAGGCCCATCCCAAAGTAGCCAACCTTTTCTTTATTACTACCGACGTAGGTACCCCGTACCGCTGGAACAATGGGGTGCGCCGGTGGGAAGCCATGATGCTTGGCAATCACATTCCAACTACTTACTGGAACTGGCAGAATAACCAGTTATGCGGCGATCTCGCATTTGACCCGAATGACTTAACGGGCAATATCCTGTATGCTACCGTATCTAACGGGCAAGGAACATCGCCCGGGACTGGCCTCGACAAGAAGGGTACCATAATGAAATCCACAGATCGCGGAGAGACCTGGACCGATTGCGGACTTCAGATACTGGTGATGCCCAATAGTGAACAGGCATTTACGGACCGGTTGGTAGTGGATCCCCAAAACAGTAACACGATCTATGTTACGACCCGCGCCAACGGGACCTATAAAAGTGATATGGCCGGATCTGCCGGAACCTGGGTGAAACTGGTAACACCCTTCGATACTTTGCAGGGGCGCTTTATCAAGTTCGACATCAGTTCAGGAACCGTTAATGGTGTCACCAAAGACATATATATTGGTACACCGAAAGGCGTTTACCGCAGTACGAATGGCGGCGCCAGCTTTTCGCTGATGATCGGCGGGCCTGCAGATGTAAGGCGTGCATCTATTGCTAATGATGGAACGCTGTACGTTACTACCACTGCCGCCAACGGAAGTATCCTCAAATGGAACGGCAGCTCCTGGCTGTCCATAAACCCGGACCCGACAAGAAGTTTTAGCGCTATTGCGGTTAACCCTGTTAACAGTAACGAAGTGCTGACAGCGTCCTCGGGAACCTGGAACAGCGATAAACTTTACCGGACCACTACAGGCGGTGTGTCCGGAGGGTGGACGCCTATGAATATTACGCGTGATAATACAGAGGCGCCGCATTCGCTGGGAGGAAATGTATCGCTCGGTAATGCCGGCCATAATATCGATATGTTCTGTTTCGATCCCTTCAATGCGGGTCAGGCCTGGTTCTCGGATATGACCGATGTTGCGCAGACTACAGATGTTTGGGCAGGCACCGTTCACTGGGTATTGCGCGATGTAGGACTGGAAGAAGTGGCTACTTCCGGCCAGATTGTATGTCCGCCTTACGGAAGAAACGTTTTGCTCTCCGCTACCGGAGATGTGGGCGGGTTCGATCATACCTCTTTTACAGAGCCGCCGGCAAAGGGAATGGCTTCTTTCTTTCCTACCAGCACCGGTATCAATATGGCGGGTGTGGAGGTACAATATACCAACCCCGACTTTATTGCCCGCACAGGCAGCAACGGCTGGAACGGACCGGCGGAAGGTGGTTATTCGGAGAACGGCGGGCTTACTTATACCTCTTTCCCCACCAAGCCCCCGGGTGCGGTACGCGGAAGGGTGGCTGTATCGGCCACCAGTCCTGTTATATTGTGGGTATCGCAGGGTGGGGCCACTTATGTTACTTTTAATAAGGGAACATCCTGGACAGCCTCGGCAGGTGTGCCCAATGATGTATTGAAGTACGGAGATATTTATTCCCTTTATCCCGGCCAGTTACCCGTGGCGGCAGATAAGGTAAGCGGTAATATTTTTTACATCTATGCCAAGGGGGTGGTATATGTGAGCCAGGATACCGGTCGCAATTTCGTGGCAAGGGCCGGCAATCTACCAAACGATCAGGGTTATGCATCTTTTGCCAGTTTGGTAACAACACCAGGCAAATCCGGAGATATATGGTTCTCTCATTCGGATGGTTTATATCACTCCACAGATACGGCCCGAACTTTTACAAGAGTTAATGCCGCCGCCATTGTTAGCCCGAGGTGGATGGCTGTTGGCAAGGCAGATACCCTCGCTTCTTCACCGTCAATTGTGTATGTTACCAATGGTCCGGTGCCGGTAAACGGCATTCCTTATGGTGTATTCCGCTCCGACGATAATGGAAATACCTGGACCACTATTTCTGATATTGTGCCTGGTATTGTACAAAATCTGACGGCCGATAATCATGGACGCGTTTTTATGGGTGTTAACGGAAACGGTATGTTTGTCGGTGAGCCCGTAGGTGGCCCCGTTACCGGCGTATCTGTTACTCCTTCAAGCGCCTCAGTGATCGCTACCGACTCGCTAAAGCTGAAAGCGGTGTTATCCCCGGTATACCCGTCGAACAGTAATATCAGCTGGAGTTCCTCCGATACTGCTATTGCATCAGTGAATGCATCCGGACTGGTAATAGCAAAAGCAGTAGGTACTGCTACTGTTACGGTCACTACAGCCGATGGTAACTTTACTGCCACCAGCGCTATTACTGTTACGCCCATTATACACGTAACAGGTGTAACACTCGATACCGCAGTTTATATCGGCCTTGGCGGCTCCGCCAATATGGTAGCGAATGTACAGCCGGCGAATGCAAAAAATAAGACACTAAGCTGGGCCTCATCGGATACTTCCATTGTAAAAGTGAATGCCAGTGGCCTGGTATCTGCCATTGCCCTTGGTAATGCAACCATTACTGTAACTACCCAGGACGGTGGACTGACCGCAACCGCTGTTGTGCATGTTGGTACCACCGCAAAGGCATACAATATAGGCGACACGGCGCATTCGTATGGCAACTTCGTTCGTGACCCCAACAGCTGGGCATGGACCTGGTCAAACTCAACTACCTCTGCTATTACCACCACAGGTGTTACCAATCCTGCACCGCAGGAAGTTTACCAGACCCAGCGAAATGGCCTGGTAGCCAGCACCCCTTATAATTTTGGCGGCCTGTTGCCTAACGCGCTATATACCATGCGCCTGCATTTCGCGGAAGTTAATACAACGGTGGTTGCCGGTAGTAAGAGATTCCATGTGATGATCAACGGTGATACTGTACTTAAACTATTCGACGTTTACACAGCTGCCGGGGGAAGGAATAAAGCAATTGTGCGGGAGTTCCCTTTTACATCATCATCTACCGGCACTGTGTCTGTGAGGTTCGCTGTCTATACCGGAACAAGTTCAATAAACGGGATAGAAATGGTATTGACACCTGTAACCGGAGTGGTAATAGATAAGGACAGTGCATTTGTAGGAGTAGGAGATACCACGCGTTTTATATCTACCGTATTACCTGCCAATGCTACCAATAAAGGCGTTAGCTGGAAATCTTCCGATGCATCGGTAGCCATTGTGTCGTCAACCGGCCTGGTAACGGGTACCGGCCCGGGTACGGCTGTCATTACCGTAATTACGGCCGAGGGCAGTAAAACGGATGTGGCCCTGATAAGAGCAGCTAATATTCCTGTAACAGGGGTTGTCATAGACAGCGCCACTGCAACAGTGGGTGTTAATAATACAAAAAAACTTACAGCAACAGTAGCGCCGGTCAATGCTACCAACAAAACGGTCATCTGGAGTTCCTCCGACACTACTATCGTAAAAGTAGATGCAAACGGTTTGCTCACGGGTAAATCGCCCGGAACGGCAACTATTACTGCTACCACGCAGGATGGAGCCAAAACTTCCAGTATTACTGCTACTGCTGTCAATATACTGCTGAATAGCGTAACGCTTAATAAGGCGGTCCTTACACTTGGTAAGGGAGATACGGCAACTATCAGGGCGGCAGTGTTACCGGCAAATGCCAGTAATACGGCGGTGGGCTGGAGATCTACAGACACTACGGTGGCTAAGGTGAGTGTTGCCGGATCTATAACGGCGCTTAAAGTGGGTTCTGCTATCATCATCGCTACCGCTGTGGATAGTGGTCATGCGGCGGATTCATTGCCACTTACTGTTATAAGTGCAGGAAGTTGTGGTCTGCTGGAAAATAACGGCTTCGAGAGTGGTTTTGTAAACTGGGTCAAGTCCAGTACCGATGCAGCTTATATCACCGATTCACTGCCTTTGGTCCATTCGGGTTTAAGAGCAGTCGTAATTGCGGGACAAAATAGTCCGGCCATTAATTATACTGCCCCTATAGCAGTTACTGCAGGTACAGAAATAACATTCAGTGCATGGGTTAAGATCGCCGGAAGTCCCAACCCAGGCAATGCCTCGCAGTTAATACCGCCATATTGGGCTGGTATGGGGATTGATTATTTTGATGCTGCCGGCGTTAAATTAAGCAGCGAGAGTAACCAGTTACAGGTGTTTCCGGCTGTGGCGCCTGCGGTGAACCCATCTTCCTACACAAAGTTGAATGTTGTTACACGTGTTGCGCCTGCTGGAACTGCCAGCGTGTCAATATGGGCCGCCAAGGCCGGTCCCGGATATTTCTTCCTCGATGATCTGTGCATCACCGTAAACGTCGCTTCTGTAAGCCTGGATGCCGATAGCGTTACATTGCTGACCGGCACTACCCGCCAGATAAACGCCACGGTATTGCCCGCCAATGCTTCCGACAAGTCGCTCACATGGGCATCAACTGATACTACCGTCGCTAAAGTAAGCGCCACTGGTTTGGTAACTGCCATTGCTCCGGGTAATGCGACTATTATTGCCAGGGCAGCAGATACTACTAAAACAGATCAGGTGGCCATACGTGTTACCAACACAGCCATTGCATATAATGTAGGAGATACAGCCCACGCTTACGGAGACTTTAGAAAAGATCCTTACAGTTGGAGCTGGACATGGCCCACCACAACTAGCAATGCAATCGATAGGAGTGCGGTAACCAACCCGGCGCCGGAAGCAGTCTATCAGACCCAGCGTAACGGGATTGAAAGAAATAATCCTTATTGGTTCTCTGGCCTTACTCCTAATGCCAGCTATAAATTACGTCTACATTTTGCTGAAATTAATCCTGCTGTAGGATGGAACTCCAAGAGGTTTAATGTAATTGTAAATGGGGATACAGTTCTTAAAATGTTCGACATCTTTGCCGCTGCAGGTGGAAGGTACAAGGCAATCGTAAGGGAGTTTCCTGTAACAGCTTCATCTACCGGAAAGGTTTACGTCAAGTTCGATATCTATACCGGCACCAGTTCAGTTAATGGAATGGAGATTGTTCTGAACCCTTCAGGAGGAGGTAGCAGGATCGTTCAGCCTGCCAATGATAGGATAGCTTCTGGAGCGAACAAGGATTCATTGGGTAAGGTCGCACTTACCGTGTATCCTAACCCGGTATCGGAAGATATAAATTTCCGTTTGGCTGATTACCCTTATCAGAATGAGCCTTTGCGTATAGAATTACGAAGGATGGACGGTAAACAGGTACTCGTCACCCGTGTTAACTCAAATAAGGGTACCAGTGTTTATAAAGTTGATACCAGGCGTAAACTTGCACCAGGTATATACTTGCTGAAAGTGTCCGGAAAAGGATTGAATGTCGTCACTAAAATAGTTGTACTGTAAAAACCAAAAAACAGCAGGGGTGAAACCCTGCTGTTTTTTTATACGGCTTTTATAAGCCACTAAACCGCATTGCCTGGGGCAAAATATTTATAGGTGCCAACTGCAATGGTGTCTTTACAAGACAGCCGTTTGATATCGACCAATCAAAAAAGGAACTAACATTATATGAGGATATGTTTAATAGTACTGTTCATGTCATTGGTTGCTCCCTCGTTTGCACAATATAACTATGATCAGGCACTGTCGCTGGATGGGACCTGGAAGTTTAAGACAGATCCTTATGGCAAAGGTGAATCGTTGACCTGGTTTGCGGAAGGCCATAATGATCAAGGATGGGATTCACTGCAAGTTCCGGGTAACTGGGACCTGCTGAATGAGTATTCACATTATGCAGGAAAAGCATGGTACAGACGCGAGGTATTTGTATCACCTCTCTGGAAGGACAAGTTAGTCCGTCTGTTGTTTGAAGCAGTAAGTTTCAACAGTAAGGTTTGGTTGAACGGCCGGTTACTCGGTAGCAATGACAATGGTTATTTGCCCTTCGAATTTGATGTAACCAGCATGCTTCGTTATGGAGGCAAGAATGTGATCACTGTAATGTGTGATAACACGCATAGAATTGGGGCATTGTGGAACTGGGGTGGCATTCGCCGTCCTGTACAACTGGTGGCAGGTGAAAAATGGTATGTATCCAGTCAGTTCATTTCGCCCAGCGTTGACCTAGCGAAACATACAGCCGAAATAGCCATAAGGGTCACTTGCAGAAATGCTGGTATTGGTTCGCAAAATGTCAGGGGAAGGGTAGTATTGTACAATAAGGACAATTATAAAAAGACCTTACCTTTTTCGATCGTCGTTGAAGGAGGCGCACAGGCAGACGTAATTGTGACGACAGCGATGAACAGTAAAGAGGTTCATCTTTGGAACTGCGATGATCCTTTTTTGTATTATAGCGAAGTATACCTGGAGAACGGTGAAAAACAGGAGTTACAGGTTAGTGACCGGTTTGGTCTTCGTAAAATAGAGCTGGATAACACGAATTTCCTATTTAAGCTTAACGGAGAGGTTATGAGGTCAATGGGGTTTAATCTCGTACCGGACGACAGGACAACGGGAAGTGTATTGCCGCTCTGGCGGGTTAAACAGGATGTGGACCTGCTAAAATCGCTTGGTGCAAATATGGCCCGTCTCACACATCTTCCCCTGCATCGTGAGATGCTTGATTACCTGGATGAAAAAGGAATACTTGTCTTTTCTGAAGTGCCGCTGTGGGGCCTGAGTCAACTGACGGACAAGACGAATCCGGTGCCCAGGGCATGGCTGGAAAGATTGGTACGTGATAATTACAATCATCCTTGTATTATTGGATGGAGTGTAGGAAACGAGATCGGGGACTCGCCCGGTGTGATGGAGTATGTTGAAGATGCCATCAGGCGCATAAGAAAGTTGGATTCGACGAGGTTGGGGGTGATGGTTAGCCACACCGCAACCAATACGACTGACCCCTTGCAGTATGCTGATATGGGGCTTGTAAACAAATACGGTAAAAATATTGGCGCTTTGGCCGAAACGATGCATCGTTTGCATCCTGAAAAAATTTTATTTTATAGCGAGTTTGGTTATGGTCAGTTGGGGGAAAACCTGGATAGTGATGTCGATGCGCATGGTATGATGGATTCCATTCGGTTTAAACCCTGGTTAATAGGTGGGGCACTGTGGACCTTTAATGATTACAGAAGCAGTTATGCGGGTAATAAGGAGTATTCTGAGAACAGGGCCTGGGGCATCGTTGATGTGTTCCGTCAAAAGAAAAAAGCCTGGTATTCATTCCGGAAGGAATATGCACCTGTGACGGCGCTAAAAGTGCAAGCTGATCAATCGGTAAAAAACAAGATGCTCGTATCAATTGTTCCGCGCCAAGTGCTGGATCTTCCTGCTTACGTATTGAACGATTACAGATTGGTATGGCAGGGATTTGATGATCATGGCGAACTGAAGGACGGTGGATTTATCAGGCTTCCTGTTATCCGGCCAGGTGATCAGGAAATTTCCAGCAGCATGCTATGGAAAGATATGTCAGCGCTCTCAAGTTTAAAAATAGAGCTGCTATCTCCCGGTAACTATTCCGTCTATGATACCCTTATTTGCTTAAATAAGCCCATGGCGCCTGTGGTTACCTCCTACCGGGGTGTAAGAACCCAGATGAACGATGTTCCGGCAAACTCAGGCTCCATTCGTGTCACCTTTAACAAGGCCCATCCGGGAGCAGCCTACAAGGTGAAATATGGAATTAACGAGCTGTCGCAGGAATCGGCTCTCACTTTAAATAATTATGTAGATATTCCTAACCTGCCGTTCGGGCAGCTCTACCATGTGGCCGTAGTAGGCGTCAATGCATGCGGCGAAAGTGATGTTTACGTTATCAAGCAAATTAAAGTAGATACCGGCTACGCTCCGCCGATCATATATTATGCGGAACCTGCAGATAGGGGATTTTATGTGGGATATGCGACCGAAAAGGATGACTATATGTTCAGCATACAATACACACTTATTCAGGGCGACTATAGCAATGCAGCAACCATTCAGGCAACGACAAAAGGAGTAATGTTTGTACCTGGGCTTCTTAATGGAAAGCAGTATTACTTCCGGATGTCGAGGATAAAAGATAATAATTTTATCACTCCATGGTCGGAAGAGCATGTCATCGTACCCGATGGCGGTCAGGCTCCTTCTCCTCCTTCATTGCTTGGCGTATTACGTGACGGTAGTGAAGCGATCGTGGTGTTCGAGCCTGTTAAAAAGGCCATTGCATACAGCATAGAATACCGTGAAAAGGGCAGTCCTGTTTGGCAGACGATTTGCGTGAATGCCTCAGCTATCAGGCAATTCACAATATCCGGACTTAAGGCTAAGCGGCTTTATGAATTCCGGATGTACTGTGAAAATAGTTACTCGAAATCAACACTATCCGCTGGTGTAACAAAGTAAGGTTGGCCAGCCCTGCCTGCCTGGGTTAGAAAAGGGCAAGTTTTTTTTAAAAATAGCTTCCGCCTCTCTAATGCAACGAACGGAGAAAGCCCTGAACTTTTCGCCATCGGACTGGTGGAATAGCTTTTTCCCGCCATTCCCGAAATTATAAAACCAGGCATTGGCGGTATCGGTTTCGGTGGCTGTCCAATAGAATCCATGGGCTTGCAAACGTTTATACCCGGTACTTTCGTCAGGTGAACTGCCTCCACCCAACAATACATTGAACCCTGCGTTGCCAGGATGCAGCAGTGCTTTAAATGCTGTATTTCCGCTATCCTTCGAATCATTGAAATCACCACCATAGTGCCTGGCCATTTGCTGCCATCCCTGATCAGTGGGTAAACGCCATCCTTCACCCAACAATGGGCATACTTTCTGTGCAGATGCTCAGGTATATAAACGGCGGTATTGCTGGCAATTGGATGGCAGGTCGCCATAACAAAAAGATCCTTCGGTATTGATGTTGAGGTTGGTCGTGAGCCATTGTTTATTGTCCAACATTGTTTTGAAGGAATAAGGATGCCCCTCCTTGTTTTTTACCGTTCCACCAGACTGCCGGGCATGGACTTCAATGTATATGCAGGTAATGGCTATTATAATGGCAATTGTAATTACGCAGGTTCTGATAAGATGGTTATTGTTATAAATGACTGTAGTATTAATAATCGGTTATAATTTGCTTGCAGAAGGTTTTAAAACGGCGTCTACAATAATGAGGCTAGCATGTTGCTCTCCATTTTTAGCTTTTTCATTGACGAGGTTGCTGAGTGTTTCAATTTTACCGTTGCCCCTGGTCCCCACTTTCAGGATCAAGTAAATGCTGTGGTTGACGGCTACGCCTTCGGCGGCATTGTAAGCTGCCAGTTGTTTGGTATAACCTTCTATTAGTTTGGGATTATCGGAATACTTCATTTCTACGTTGACCTTGGCTTTCCCGGATGATATCTTAAAGTCCAGGGCGCCTGAGCCGGCATTGATCTCCCGGTTTAGGTCGAGGCGGTTGGCTGAGCAATAGCTTTCTGCTATTGCGTAAAACAATAACTGGGGGAATCTTTCTGACCTTCTTTTTTTGTTCTTGTCATATAAATGTTCCACAAGTCCGTTGTGCTCAATCAGTTTTTGAAATTGCTGGCAAATGGCTTTCACTACATCAAAGATGGAATTGGCCGTTACTCTTTTATAACGGGCAAGGTTTACCGGATGTTCAGCTGCTGCTGATGCTCCCACTTTCCTCCATAAATTGATATTGAGGGGGTCCAGGTCGAAGTCGTAATCATGGCCATGTTTCTTTTTGTATTTTTCCCGTAATGTGGTAATCAATTCAGCGATCTTGTCGATTTCATTCTGCTGATTCCTGATTATATTAATTCTGATCTGTGACCTGAAATTGAGGCTCAACATGGCTTCTTCAAGCCCGGCCATTGTTGGGTATGCATCTTCGTATGCCTGTTTAATAAAGCGCTCAATTTCATCCGAGTTTTCTTCAATGGTATCAATTTTCTTATAAGTGAGCGATATGCTTTTTAATTTGTTATGCAGAAAATCCTGTAATGAGTCGGATCTTTCGGGAGTTATGCTCTTTGAGAATTTCTTGTTCTTGATAGCCTGTATTACATTACTGAAGCATTCTTTTTCTGCATGGATCCTCAATATGCCATTTTTAAGGGTATTGATCTTTTTATCCTTAAAGTCGCCGACATTTCTAAGGAGCCAGGATTTAAAGGTCCGGCCGCTGCTCTCTTGGAACCAACAATAGAGTGCTGAACCTGAATCGCCTTCGATTGGGATCTTTGTTATCTTATCTGAGGGAAACTGAAAGTTTTCATTTTTATTGAGGGAAACAAAGATCTGTGGCATGCAGGTTTTGATGCAGGCCTTGTGTTTGTCATTGATGGCTTTGATGTTGGTGGTGGAGATCAGGTGTAGTTCCTGCAACCCTTTTTCCAGTTGGCTGAATTTATGCTCAGTATATTTAAATGCTTTGTTCCTGACAGACACTTTTAGATCAAGAATACGTTCTATAATAAGCTCCAGTTCGTGGTAATCATATTGCCTGCGCCGGTTGTCGGTATCAAAGCAACATTGAAATTTTGAAAGCACCTTGCCGTCATAAAAGTAGTGGTTGAACCAGTTGGTGATCTGAAGGTTGTCGAGTTCCGGGATCACCAGGCGGCGGGGTATCTTAATTCCTTTAGTGGTGGGGCAGAGATAGTTTTCCCAAATATTGATGTTGCCAAGGCGGGTGGGTATCCTGTTTCTGGAGTTTTCATACATCTTTCCGTTTCCACGTACAAATTCCTTGTCGAAGTTAGGTCCTGTCCACTGGGGTGAATTCAGTACTTTAAAATTTCCGAAGCTGCGAATATCAGTAAGGGTGAATTGAAAGATTATTACCATAATAAAAAAGCTCCAGAACGAGTCTTAGAGCTACTACTTTTACGACAACGGTTCGAAATTCTTTTTTGGTTTTTAGGGGATTACCCCTTGTTTGGTCTTTCACAGTGAACATTGAATCGGTTCTTCTCAGATACCGGATTCTTTTTTTTGATAGTTAATAAAAAAAATACAGAATTGATCAGCGCTCACTCTCTCCGTTTACATCCATAAACTGAGGGTTTAAATGAACGCGGTTTAAAAGCTACAGTATTTAATGATTCGTAATTGGGTGGTCATTCCTATTCCCTGGTTGCAACCAGGGAAGAAATGCCCTTACAGACCATCAATCACCGCCCAGGCTTTGGCAATGGATGAGTACCGACAAGGTGCGACTGCTGCTAATTTTTGTTTGATTCATAATTCTTAATTTTTAAGTTAACAAATCATAATTCCAAAGAACTTCTTACTGCGTCATTCGAGTAACGATAAAAACGGTCGACAGCCTTCTTATCTTCTTAAAGATACGATTTTACTTATTTGTTTTTGACTGTCAGCCAATAAGGGTAGCCATTTTTCAAGGTATGTGATGAATGTCAAATACCCGTGGGTGATTTAACGGTATTTGTTAGGTTTAATATAATGATTCATAATTTACGGATTATCATGCTGGTATATGATTGTGTGTGTCGATTGGACAACCATTGTTTACACTAACGCCGTTACACCATCGGGTGGGATAGGTCCGCCTGATGGTGTAATGGCTTCATGAAAGGTTCCTTGGCCTGTATTGGATGAGGGGAGGTTTTACGGCGCCTTTTTCTTCTGTATGGTGTAGACAGGCCGGCCGGGTAGTTTATTCGTACTCATAGGAGGCTTCTCCATCAGAATATTACCAACGCGCTCGAAAGCAAAGACCTGCACGGGTTTTGTTTGCTGAATGATCAAGCCGCCATTGTTGAGGCCGAGCAAGCCAAGGTATTTACGGCTTTGTATACCCTGAATAAGGTAACTCTCGTGGGATGCGACTTAGTGGATGTAAAAGCGCTGGTTGTCCTGGTTGGCTGCTTCGGTGGGCAATGTGAGGTCGGGCCTGGGATTGTCGATCGTTAAGGACCTGGCGAAGGCGATCCACTGCAGGATCGTGGTTGAGCCGGTGGAGGAGGGTGCTTGTATTGGGATTGTATTTCCGGAGAAAGGACCTGATTGAGAATCGGCACTCGTTTGCTTCAGGGGGGCGGGGTACCGATACGTTCATAAAAGCCTGGTAATTGTGCCGCCACCGCCTGTTTTCCCAGTAGTAATTGCACTGGAATAGCCTACAAATTGCACTGACATAGCCTTGCCAGTGCAATTCGGGCAAAATACGGGTGGTTTGCGGCCCGTCATAACAGACATAATATCAGCCTATTAGAGGGCGTTGGCGTGGAGAGCAAAAAAAATCAGTGCAATTAATGTCGCTTTTATACCAGTCAATTAGTTGATTTCCAATGGATAATAAGAGGTGGCCAAAGGAGAAGAGGTTTGAATGGCAGGCTACGGAGGGAGGTGGTATACCTGTCTGAGTAGGGTAGTATACGGTTCTACCCCGGCTATGGGTCTCGATGAAGTCCCGAAAAGGTCTCGATAAGGTCCCGATAAGGTCTCGATAAGGGTGTTGTTGAGGGAGATTGTTTGCCGCAGGTAGAAGGTGAGGTGCGCAGTTTGTATGGCAGCCGGCCAGGTTATCGGGCCGGATAATTGCCCGGATCTAACCAGTAATTTACGAAATCAGGTGGGGAAAGTGAGGGCAGCGGGATGATTTTTTCACCTCAAACCACAGCCTCCTTATTGTATTTATTTTTGTATTCTAACGGCGATATGCCTGTGATCTTCCTGAATACTTCCCGAAAAGCTTTTATATCGGAATAGCCCACTTCATACATCACTTCATTGATTGTTTTGCGGGTGGTCTCCAGTGTTTTCTTGGCACTTTCAACTTTTACCCGTTGGGCGTACTCTGTAGGGGTATTGCCAGTAGCTTTGATAAACCTTCTGTCGAAGTTTCGTCTGCCAACAGCAAATTTCGAGGACAGGTCTTCAATCGTGATCTTTTCATCCAGCTTACTTTCAATGTACTCCTGCGCTTTCATTACTACTTCATCGCCGTGCGACTTCTGCGCACTAAAAATGATGAAGGGGGACTGGCTTTGCCTGTCTATTTCAACCTGGAACAATTTGGAGCAATAAATGGCTGTTTGCCGGTCGTAGTATTTCTCTATCAAATAGAGGACCAGGTTGAGGAAAGAATAACCACCGCCATTGGTATAGATCCCATTTTCATCTGTGATCAATTTTGCAGGTTGCAAGTTCACATTTGGGAAAAGTGATCTGAAATTGTCTTCATAACACCAGTGGGTAGAGCATTTTTTCCCATCCAGTAAACCTGCTGCAGCCAGCATATATGCCCCGCTGCACATGCTGGCGATCTCTGCACCGTTCCTGTATTGTTCAATTACCCAATCGCTCAGCAATTGGGTGCCCTTCATGGCTTTTTGATAATCCCGGATCAGAGAAGGAATAATGATAAGATCCGTTTTTGGGGTATCATCAATATGGGTATGTGGAGTGACTGTTACTAAGCCTTTATGGAAGTCGGCCTTTTTCGAAACACCTACGAGTTCGGTCTTGATGAATTCCTGCTTGCCGGTTTCCTTCCAATACACATTAGCTAAATCAAACATTTCGTAGGCACCAACTATGCAAGCTACACTGCTCAAGGTAGTTTGGCTGTCGGGAACAATAATGCTAACATGTTTCATATGTATGGTTTACAGTGTGGTGCAGTAATTGTCGGAATGGACTGGCCGTCCGCATTTTAGACATTCCTGCTTTCCAAAGATAGAAATTTTAAAATGTCCAAATTGACCCCTCATAAATTCCATATCCCCACCCTTTGAAGTTGTATTTAGACAATAGTTTTGTGTCAGATAACGCATCAATAATAAAAATACAAACTTAAGACCATGGAAGACATCCTGCATAGAGTAGTAATAAAAGCTACACCGGAAAAGATCTACGAAGCCATTACCACACAGCAAGGTATTGAAGCCTGGTGGTGTAAACATACTAAGGCCAAACCAGCGCTTGGATTTGTGAATGTATTCGTTTTTGGACAGGACCGAAGCGAAATGAAAGTGTCGGAGCTTGATCCAGGGAAAAGAGTAGCATGGGAATGCATCGATTCAATTGATGAATGGATCGGTACGAGGGTATCCTTTGACCTGGAACAAAAAAACGAAAAGACCATTCTACGTTTTACACATGGAGGCTGGCGGGCAGTTACAGACATGTATGCCGGTTGTAATTATAACTGGGCGCTGTTTATGAAAAGCCTTAAATCCTATTGTGAAACAGGAACAGGAGAACCGGTTTAATCGACATACAGTAAACAATTAAAAAATAAACACAATGACCACACAACAAACAAAAGTACGCACCACTCAGGAAGTTGCCGCACGGTTCAACGAGCTTGCCCAGCAGGAAAAATGGTTTGAAATACAGGACGAGTTTTTTGCAGATAATGTGAGAAGTATCGATCCGGCCGATTCGCCCTATTTTGGGTATGCAGAAGGCAAAGCTGATGTTCGCAAAAAAGGGGAAGATTTTGTAGCCAGGATTGAGGCTGTTCACAAAGCTTATACAAGTGAACCCATTGTTACCGGCAATCATTTTGCAGTGACAAGAGAGAAAGAGCTTACCGTGCAAGGGCATGGAAGAATACAAATTAATGAGATCATGTTGTATGAAGTGAAAGACGGACAGATCGTATTAGAGCAATTCTTTTATTAAGCCATCTTTCATCTACTTCCGGTACAACTTTGGCTGCAGCCATTGTCTTCTCCAAACAGGCCAACCGGTAGTGGTTTTGTCAGAATAGACCCCTTAAAATGTCATACCGACACCCGGTGCGGTGTATTTACAGCTATTATTTTTGTTGTATGAAAATGAAATCAGCTGAGTTTATAGCCCTGTCGGCCAGTACGATGATGCTGACAGCCCTGGGCATTGACATCATGCTTCCGGTATTGGGAGTGGTGCGGGCACATTTTGGGCTCAGACCTGAGTCTACGGCCACTGCTCAGATCATCGGATTCTTTTTCATGGGTCAGGTAGCGCAACTCATTTTCGGGGTGCTGTCGGACCGTTTCGGACGATTGCCGATACTGCGGGTTGGGTTTCCTCTTTATATTATTGGTGGGTTGGCTGCTACTTTTGCTCCAACGCTGGGGCTTATGTTTGCAGCACGATTTGTGGCTGGTATGGGCGCCTCGGCGGTATTTATGACCACCATTGCGGGTGTTCGTGACCGCTTTGTCGGAGACCAGATGGCCCGTACGATGTCGCTGATCTTTACGATCTTTCTTTTCACGCCGATCCTGGCCCCTTTTTTAGGATTGGCTATTTTGTCGGTATCCTCCTGGCAGATGGTATTTCTTACGCCTCCGCTGTTTGCGGTGATCATCTTTGTCTGGTCGCTCAGACTGGAAGAGTCCCATCCTCGTGAACAGCGCAGTGCACTTAACTGGATCAGTATTGGTCAATCGATCCGGAAAGTGATTGGTAACCGTGTCTTTCTCCGGTATACGGGGATCACCACCGTTCTTTTCACGGCATTAAGTTCGTATGTATCCAGTTCGGAGCATATAGTGGGAGAGATCTATGGCAAACCGAAACTATTTGCCTGGATCTTTGCCGGTATCGGGCTGGTGATGTCGGTTTGTACCTTTATGAACTCGTACTTTTCTTCCCGGTTTGGGGCCAGGCGAACGATCAGAGGGCTGCTGCTTATTTATGCGGTAGTAGGTGGATTGCTGTTGTTGTACACCTTTAGATACAATGATCCACCCGGCATGCTTTTATTCTTCGTGGCGATTGCCTTGCTGATGGGTATCAATATAGCTGTTGAGCCGAATAGCAGCGCTTTGGCGCTGGAACCAATGGGGAATATGGCGGGCGTGGCCGCTTCTGTATATGGAACTTTCTTCTTTTTTATTGGGGCATCGCTGGGGTCGGTGATCAGTCATTTCATGGTGAAGGGGGTATTCCCGCTTGTGCTTAGTTTTTTTGTGATTGGGCTTGTTGCTGTATTGCTGGTGTTTAGTGATCGCCGGCCGCTCAGTAAACAGGTTGCCTGAAGCACTATTATTGGGAGGGGCAATGGGGTGGACTATCCCCAATGTGCCAACTGGTCTACCGGTATATTGCAATTTGATGATAGCTTTGTTGTATCAGCAATTCTATTATTATGCACTTTTCCATTCAATCTGTTTTAGAAAATGATCAGGCGATCCTGGAACCGCTGTCAGCGCAGGATTTTGATGTTTTGTATGCTTTGGCATCAGACCCCCGGGTATGGGAACAACATCCCAATAAAGAACGTTGGAAAAAAGATGCTTTTACCACTTACTTTGAAGGAGCTATAGAAAGTAAGGGCGCATTCAAGATTATAGACAAGGCTTCGGGAGAAGTAGCCGGCGGTACCCGCTTTTACGAGTATAACGCAGAAGGAAAGAGCATTGCTATCGGCTATACTTTTTATGCTACGAAGTATTGGGGTACGGGTATCAATCCTTCGGTAAAGAAACTCATGCTGGATTATGCTTTTCAGTTTGTAGATACGGTGATCTTTCATATTGGCGCCACGAATTTGCGTTCGCAGATTGCAATTGGCAGGGTGGGTGCGGTGAAAGTGGGAGAGCAAACTATCGCGTATCATGGAGAAGCTCCTAAGTTGAATTTTGTATACGAGATCAAAAAGGAAGACTGGGTGAAGGGCGTATAGAAGGAAGCATTTTCGAAACAAAGTATTACCGGCAATAATTGGTGGTACCCGTAAGTTTTAATAGCTTCCTGCCTTAATCTATTGCCTGATGAACCGGAGAATCGTTCTATTTATTTCTAATACCTTTTTTCTTGCAGCTTTTACTTTTCTTAAGGGCTTTGGACAAGCCGATAAGGCAGAAACCTGCATAAAGGAACTGATGCAGCAGTCGAAAATCGTAGGGCTTTCGGTAGCTGTAGTGAAAGATAACCAAATCATCTACACGCATTCCTTTGGGTATAAAGACCTTGAAAGTCAAACACTGCTCAGTGATGACAATTTGTTCCGGATCGCTTCGATCTCCAAATCGTTTACCGCCACTTCGATTCTGCAATTGGTGGAAGCCAGGAAATTAAAGCTGGATGCTGATGTGAGTGATCTGGTGGGGATCAAGGTGCGGAATCCGCTTTACCCGGATAAGGTGATTACGTTGAAGATGATCCTTTCGCATACTTCCAGTGTGAATGACAGTCAGGGTTATTTTACGCTGGATGCGATCAATCCGGATAAGAATCCAAATTGGGCGAAATGTTACAACACCTATGAACCGGGTACAGCATATATGTATTGTAACCTGAACTTTAATATGGCCGGCGCTATCCTGGAGAGAGTATCGGGTGAAAGGTTTGACCAATATGTAAAACACCATATTCTTGATCCATTGGGCTTGTATGGAGGGTATTGCGTGGATTCTTTGGATCAGTCGCGGTTTGCCACATTATATGAGTACAAGGCCGATTCGGGTAAATTCGTGGCAGCTTCCGGAGCTTATGCCGCCCGCAGTGGGGAGATCGCCAACTATACCAGGGGATACAGCACGCCTGTCTTTTCTCCTACGGGTGGGATGAAGATCAGTGCTACGGATCTGGCGAAATATATGATGATGCATATGAACCAGGGTAAGTCGCAGGGAAAGCGGATCATTCGTAAAAAAAGCGCCCGGCTGATGCAAGAAAAGATTACCGAGAAAGAGGGGTATGGGCTGGCCATCATGACCACGGAGTCGCTGATTGCCGGTAAAACAATGAAGGGGCACACGGGTTCAGCTTATGGATTGTACAGTTCTATGTTCTTCCAACCCAAAGAGAAGTTTGGGATCGTCGTTATTACGAATGGCTATTCTTCAACTGTTCCAGGTGGCCTGAAGCCATTTGTGAACTGCTTGTATGAATACCTGGTGAAATAAGGGCTACTAATAAGAAGCGCCTGTCTTAGGTTTCATGACCCAGGACAGGCGCTTTTGTTTATCAGTTGTCTATTTATATTATCGTGCGGGTTTCATTACCCATTTGCTGAATTCATCGTCAATGCCATCGCCATTGCTATCATAGCTTTCGGTAAGCTTGAGACTGGTAGCTGTGAGTTCGTTGATCAGTACATCGTTGTTTTCTTCATCAAAAGGTTCATTGTCCCAGGCATATACGAAACGGTCAGATTTGGTGGAATGCCATTTCCAATTGGCCATATCAGCCACTTTTAATTTCCCCGCTGAGAAAGTTTGTATCAGGTAAGTGCCGTTGGTGCTGATGGTGAAAGTGGCGCTATCGACGGTATACCAAACCGGTTCGCCGTTATCATTCAGTTCATAATCTTCGGAACCGAGGATCTCCGCTCCACTTTCTTCAGGAGTGAGGTACCAGGTGCCTTTGCACAAAATAGAGGTGCGGTTATCGGCTGGAATAGAGGCCGCCTTGTTGGAAGTAATCGTGATCGTTTTATTGCCGGCTGCGTAGTATAATTTAAAATTCATTACCGCACCGTTGATGACAATGTTGGTAAGGTAGCCAATGCCTTTGAGGACAATGGAGTCGCCAGACCCGGCTACAAACTTGCCGGTATACACTTTCTGGTTTTCGTCGTAAATGATGTAGGAGCTATCGCTGGTAAATTCAATAAAACCAGGTACATCTCCTAATGTTCCATTCGTACCGGCAGTACCATTGGGCTCCACCTGCACTGGTAAATGACGGCCGAGCAGTGATATTGCGCTCTTTTTGCCCTGGCTTCCGACAGACACCCTGCCAATGGAAATGTCCGAACTGAAAAGCCATTTACCCTGCACATCTTTTTGCAGTTTTTGAGCTGCTTCATTGATGGGGTCCGAAATAGGGTTGTCATCATTTTTGGAACAGGAAAATAGCAGGGTCATTCCTGCAAGAAGGAACAAGTAAAACTTCTTCATGGTTTGTTTATTATGAATATTGGGTGAACGCAATAGGGAGTATGCAATGGGAGGAATGCCTTCCATAGGGTACGGGTATTTTGGTGGGCTAATGTACTACAGGGAATTTACACTTGCAAGGGTGGGGAGTGGGTAATGGCTGGTTTCATACGGAATTGGCGGAGGAGTTTCATTATCTTCAGGAATAAATAAAACAGTTTGCAACGCTTTTCAATATATAACCGGTTAATGTATACTAAAACATTCTTATTTATCTTACTGGGTGTGGCTATTTCAATGTTGCCATTGTTGTCGTATTCACAGGCTTGTGATTCGGTGAAACCAAAAGATTTCCCTGCAAAGGATCTGCCAACGGCTGCAGAGCGCGTTCAATTAAGGGGAGAGGAGTCTTGCAAATATTACTATGGCATTGGGGCACCCAAGGACTACGTGAAAGCCCGTAAGCTGGCTTTCATTGAATGGGAAGCTGCGGACAATTATGGCCCTTTTGAGGGACCTGGTATCATACTCATGTTGTATGCAAATGGCTATGGCGTTAAACGCAACCTTGATCTCTGTATACGGTTGGCTTGCGCCAATATTGGCGGGGCGCCTGCAGAAGTTGAATATCGGGTGCAGCATTTAAAAAAAATGAAAGCGAATATTTCAAAAGAAGTTTTTGATGTTTGCGATGATGCAACCAGTGGGTATATGTCGGGATGGTGCCAGTCTATTGAATTTGAATGGGGAACGGTTACCCAAGAGAATATAAAGGCTACTCAAAGAGAGTGGATCGGCTACCGGGATGCATGGGTAAGGTTTGGGGCTGTCCGGTGCCCGAAGATCAGCGCTGTGTCATGGAAAATGATGATTACCCTTGATCGTATTGAGCAGCTTAAAGAATTTGCGTACGATTAGCGGCTGCCGCTAATCGTACGCATGAAATATGGTATCATACTTCCATTGTTAATCCAGGTTGTCTATTGTTAGGTAGTCGATGTTAATTTCTCCCAGGCCTCCTGTTAATTTTACGGTATTGGTCTTTCCTGCCTTTAGTTTTACAGTGAGTGCAGTGTGGCCGGTAAAGGTAGCGGCATTGCCGGTAGGCAAAGCGTTGAGCAATGAATAGTCGACCCCATTGACGAATAGTTTTATCCTTGCATAAGCTGCCCCTGCATACTGGATGTTGATGGTGGCCCTGCCATCCTTCTTTCCTCCATTGATATTGCTAAACTCCACATAGGCATCGCTGGCATTCAGACTGGTCACATACTTGCCGCCGGAAGCGGCTGTTTCATTGGCTACAGTGGCTGTACCACTGATGGTTGCTTTTTCGGCCTCATATCGGATCGATCTTTTAATGCTCACTCCTTTGGTGGTAATGGCGGGTACACCCGTCTTTGTTTGCTCTACTAATTTAATAGAGCCATCCTGGTTGAAGTGGATGAGGTCTACACAAATGGACCTTAGATTTCCCTTTCCGGTATTGGAGATTGACTGGTTGTGGTAGAACATGTACCATTGCCCTTTGTATTCTACTACTGAACCGTGATTGGTATCGCAACCGGTAATGCCTAAAAAGACACCACCATGCTTCCAGGGGCCCAGGGGGCTGCTGCTGGTAGCATATCGTAATTGGTTTTGCTTTGGATTGTTGTCGGCATAGGTAAGGTAATAGATGCCATTGCGCTTGAAAACCCAGGCTGCTTCGTGGAAGTCAACCAGACCTTCCATGGTCTTCATGGCACCGTCTATTTCGGTCATATTGTCTTTGAGCAGTCCACCCTGGCATACACTGCCTCCGCCATAATAGAAGTAAGATTTTCCATCGGTATCAACGAAGACGCAGGGATCGATCATGGCATTGCCGCTGAGGCCTTCAATAAAGCCCCCGGAGGTGAAATCGCTGGCCGGCTTCTTACTGGTGGCCACACCAATCTTCCAGGTTTTATTCCATTCGGTGCCACTGGGATGGGGAAAATAGAAGTAATAGGTGCCATTTTTGTAAGCGCAATCGGGCGCCCACATGAAGCCGCCTTCTTTCCGTCCCCAGGATACCTGGCTGGCATTGAGTATTTCGCCTTCATCGCGCCAGTTGACCATATCGGCGGTAGAATATACATGGTACCGGTCCATCAGGTCGCATCCTCTGGCAGGATCAATGTCGTGAGAAGGATAAACATACAAGCGGCCATCGGCCCAAACATGGGCGGAGGGATCAGCTGTATAAATGCTGGTAATAAAAGGGTTTTGGGAAAAACAGTGTTGGCTTACAAAAAGCGCCAGGACGAAGAGTAACCTCATAGACAAGCTTGCGTTATTAGTGTTTGAAAAAAGAGAACCGTTGCCGGTACTGCCGAAACATTGCTAAGCCTGCAAATAAAAGTTTACAGCACCAAGAAAACGCTTAATAAAACCTTAACTGGGGAGATAATGTAATTAATTGATGTGTTGTTGACTTACTGTCAGGTTGTTTGGGGGTAAAATAAAATCAGCATTACTTCACCCAGGCCAGTACCTGCTGTGCCACCTTATCGGCTTTGTCGTCAAAGTGGTGGCCGCCATCAATGGTGATGCTGCTGTAATTTTTGATGGTGAGGGCGTTAAGGGGAAACTGATCCTTCTCGGTACCCAATACAAAAAGGATGGGTTTGCCTATTTTGTTGATCTCATCGGGCACACTGTAAGCATCCTTTCTCGCTATCCCAAGCATTTCAGAAAGATGCACTTCAAAATCGGTAGACTTATAGGGCAGCATCAAAACCATATGGGTGGTTTTACCTGCAATATTCCTGTCGAGGTAATTCTGAATGAAAGGGGTAATATCGGCGCCGAAAGAATAACCGACCAGTACCACCTGATCACGTTTCCAGGTCTGGAGGTATTGGCTCAGGAGGGCGCCTACATCGGCTGCCGTTTGTGCCGGGGTCTTTTTCTTCCAGAAATAATCTTTGGAGTTTAAAGCAACTACGGGGTAGCCTGCCTGGTTGAAAGATTGAACGAGGGCCAAAGAGAATTTGGTCCAGCCACCATCGCCCGTGGCATAAAAGATAATGGGCTTTGATGCATCATTGCCGGTCATTGACTTTACGGGCAAGGAAGTTGTTTGTGCCTGGCTGGTGGCAACAATACCCAGGCAGATGGCTACCAGTAAATATCTCATACTATTGTTTTTTTAGTGCACCGGCCGCATCACTTTCCTAATGGCAGACGGTAGCTGGAAAAGATCAAAATCATGTTCATAGAGCAGGTACTTGTTTTCCCAGAAAGTCGCATACTTCTCTTTGAATTCGCGCAGGCCATCGTATCGTCTGACACGCCTGACCCTGGGGGAGACCATTTTCAATATTTGTTCGGCTGTATTGTCGGGCTGGGAAAGACCGGTTAACGGTACCATTCCGAGGTTGATGAATAGTTTATGTTTGCCCCGTGCATATTCGATCAATTGCAGTATCAGGGCATCTGCCGCCGCTGCCGGGGCATCATGGGTCTTGCGGATAAGATCGTAGGTGCATTCTTCTTCGGTGTAATCGGGAATAATATTCAGAAAGGCAATGATCCTGCCTTCAGCATCCGTAACAGTAATAATGTCCTGCTGCATTAATTCCTTTTCATCAAACATGCCCTGTGCAAAGATCATTTCTTCGCGGGTAAAGGATTGAAGCCAATCGTCTGAGACTGTTCTCAACAGGTGCACAAAATCAGAGGCATGTGGCGCCGGGTGTACCGCTATCGTAAATCCTTTCTTCTGCAAATTGTTGAGCCCATTGCGCAATGATTTTTTGTCCTTTCCTTCCAGGCTGAACTTTGCAACTTCCAGAATGCCTTCCTGTCCGATCATCATCTTTTTCTTTTTCAGTTCCCTGAAATAGGGGATGCTGTCTTCGTTTACGCGGTAGAAGGCTGTTTTAAGTCCCATCTTTTTACAATGCTGGTCAAACTCCTGTAATACGGCTGTTTTGTATTCTTCAGCGCATACGGGCTCTTCCAATACGACGGCAAAGCCGCCTGCAATGCGGTAAGCGATGAATGCTTCGTGCAGGTCGGAAAAGAAATAGAGTTTATCCTTGTACACTTTGAAGTAGTCCATGGCGGAACTACCGTATTGACTAAGCAGGAATTTAGCGCGTTGACGGAACGATTCGTTGATCTTTTGCCTTTTGGTATAGGGTATAATGAGCGTTAATAATAAGAAGGCCCAGGTAAGAAAACCTGCAATGCGGATAATGCCAATGAATTCATGGCCAAAACGGGTAATGGGATGGAGGCCGCTGTCTTCTACCAGGAGGAAACTATTTAAGGTATGCAGGAGGGATTGGCGCCAGGTAAAATCGACCCCAAAATGTTTTTGGTCTACAAAATAAAAGCTGAGGAAACCAAAGAGCAATACGGCTGATATGCTGAGTAAGGCGGTTTGTACGCCTGTTTTGATCCATTTATAGCTGCTCCTGCTGCGGTATTGCCCGCTGGTGGTGAGCAAAATGAGGAGGGTGATGGCTGCGATGATGGCTTCTTCATAATCCAATGCTTTGGTAACATGGCCTACGAGGGATAGGAAGGACAGCCCTACGGCAATGATCCAGGCGCTGCGCAAACCCCGCAGCAGGAAGGCCGCCGTAATTAAAAGCCCCAGGCCAATATACAGCACCAATAAATTAGACGCATGCATGGCGCTTACGGGCAGGTATTCATGGAGGATATGCAGGCGCGACCGTACTGGTGGTAATACGACGGAAACGATATTGATCATTCCCAGGGTAAAAGTGAGCAGGGCAGGCGCCATTCGTAGAAATAGTTTTCTGCCCTTCCAGGCAAAGGCGACCAGCCCTGCCAACAAAGGAAGCCAGAATTCAAAAAGCCTGAACAATACCATGATGGCTAAAGACTGCTCCAGTGGGTAACCAAATTGCTGTAGTACATAAACCAGTGAAATTTCGACAGCGCCCAGTCCCTTCAGGAAAGGCGATACCACCATCATCAACACGGCTGCTATGTAAGCAGCCGCAGCTGCTATCAATGAAGCATGGATGCCGAGTGCCAGCATCGCCAGCCAGATGTGCAGGATGCCACATAATTCAACGCCCATGGAATACAGAATAGCTCCGCCAAATTGTTTTTTATTGACGTTGGCAGAAAACAGGTCATCGAGGAATGGTATGGTAGCGGGAAATTTAAGACTGAAGAAACGATACAGGATGCCTTTTTTGGCAAAAGAACGGGTGGCCCAGGCGAGCGTAGCTACCAACGAAATCATGATGGCTATGCCGGCCATGGCATAACCGGATTGGCTATGTTTTAGACTGAGTGCCGACAGGGCAATCACGGGCAAACCGGCGAGTACCACGGTGAGTAAGCCGGCAAAGCCAAATAAGGCGCTTGCCTGGTATACCTGGGTTTTGGTGAAACCTGCCTTGCGGATCTGGGAAGGAGCATAAGCCAATGCGCTGATGCTTCCTGCCGGGAGGAACACACTGATGAAATTTCTTTTCAGGTATAGAAGGATGGACTTATTCCAGGAAAAACGAAGGCTGATGGCGGCAAAACTTTTCTGATAGATGCCAGACTGGAAGAGGATATAGACGATGGTGATGCCGAGGCCAGCTAGAACCATCCAGGGGTTGGCTTTGTGTATCTGTGGAAGGATGGTGCTTAATTCTTTGCGTTCGCTGCGGAAGAAAACAATCGCCAGCAATAACACGAGGGCGGCCAGGAGCTCTTTTTTAGGAGCCCGTTTGAAGAAGCTGCGTAGTTTGCTTTGGAGGTTAATGGCCATGTCAGGTTTTTACGATACAAACCTAGTCATGGATCAGGGCCGGCCAAGCTGCCTATCGGCGAATCGGCAATTTCGATCGGTGGGGGCAGGCATGGCTACCTGTTTTCCAGCCATTGTAAGAAGTTGCTACTCTTTTCTTTGCCAATCAATAGTTTCTCAGGGCTGGGGACAACGAGCTTCACCAATAGTTTCCGGGCAAAATAATGCTCTACTTCCTTTACTGCCGTAAAGTTGATGAGGTATTGCCTGTTGAGCCTGTACCATTGCTTTTCTGCCAGCAATGCCTGTACCTGGTCGAGGGATTGGTCAAGCGGATATTCTTCACCCTGGAAGGTCATGATGGTAGCCGTCTCATACCTGATATAGATAAAGGCAATTTGATCGGTTGGAACGGTGGTGTATTTATGGTTCTTAAAAACGAGAAAACTTTTCTTTCCTTCATCAAGGCCTATCTTTTTTAAGAGGCCGTCCATGTCGGCCTGTGGATTTTGCTGGAAGAAGTTCTTGAAGTTCTCTACCTTTTCAAAAGCCGCCTGCAGGTCGTCCTGAGAAAAAGGTTTGAGTAAATAATCAATGCCATTGGCTTTGATGGCTTCCATGGCGTATTCGCCGTAAGCGGTACAAAATACCACGGGGCAGAGGATCTTAACAGCCTTGAATATCTCAAAGCTCAGGCCATCGGAAAGCTGAATGTCCATAAAGAGGAGGTCGGGCTGCTCATGATCAGACAGGTATGCAACAGCGCTTTCGATGCTCTGCAGCTGTGCTGTGATGGTAGCAGCAGGCCTTATTTTGGTGATAAGTGTTGCCAATGATTTAGACGCTTTCAGCTCGTCTTCAATGATGATTATTTTCATGGATGATGGGGAGTTTGATGGTAAATAAAGTTTCACTGGCATGGATCTCCATTTTCTTGTGCAGGAGATGGTTGTACCGCTGGTTGATGTTTTCAAGCCCCATACCCGTGGAGGCTTCCGGGGTCTTTTTGGGCTGAAGACGGTTTTCAACAACTATGAAATCATTTTCTGTATACAGGCTGATCTTCAACGGACGATCGAGTGAAACAATATTGTGTTTGATACAATTCTCCACCAGCAATTGCAAGGTGAAAGGAGGGATGAGGGATTGGTGGTATTGCTTGTCGATGTTGATGGAAAGATCGATGCCTTCCTCAAAGCGGGCTTTCAGGAGGAATACGTATGCGTTGAGAATGTCCAGCTCTTCGGAGAGCCGGATCAAATCCTGCTTACGACTTTCCAGTGTAAAGCGGTAGAAGTCGGAGAGCTTCAAAATGAAATCTACAGAATGGGAATCTCCGCTTTCCACCATGTATTTTAATGTATTCAAACTGTTGAACAGGAAATGTGGATTGACCTGTTGTTTGAGCAACTCATATTGTGCTGCCAGGTTATCAGATTTGGTACGTTCCAATTCGATCCCTACTTGCTGGTTGTGGTAGCTCTGGTACAACAGATGAAGGAACATATAGAAAGTGACGTTGACCAGGATACCCCTCACCTCAAACATCAGCATTACAGGACCGAAGTTGAGGTGAGAAAGCAGGTATTGCTGGATGCAAGCCAGGACAAACATTACTCCAATACCCAGGCAAAGGCCTTTGACCAGGCGTTTGGTTGAAAAGCCATGGGCCACATCCCTGGAAGAATAGGCCGGGATGGTAAGGAGGTTGTAATACCATATGAAAACGGCAAACAAAAAAGTAACTGATGAATCAACAATGGCCTCGTAGAGATTGAAATGGTGCTCGGCGATCTTAGGAACAGAAGTGAGTATGCCCAGGAATAATGAGCTTAGCCATATTATCTTATGAGGGACCTTGAATGGTTTCTTTTTCATTGCGGGTTCAAATATAGTATATTACCAATGTCCGGTTGCGGAGCCGCTTTATTGCTGCTGAAAATTCATCCTGGCTGCCGCTGTGATCTTTCCATCGGCTTGTTCTTGTACAAAACCTACGAGCTCCCAGCCTTTTTCTGTAAAATCTTTGGGGAGATCGACAGTGACTTCCTTTTTAAGATTACCGTCAATGGGAAAGCGGTGCAATCCCCGTACGATCTGTACATGAGCGAGATGGCTGCCTGCATTTTCTCCCGCCTTCACATTGCTTTGGGCTGATTGTTGTACCAGGGCCAATATCAATGCTGCCTTTTTTCCCTTGCCGGTAGCCTGGTATTCAATATGGGCTTTGCCGTTCTCTATTTTCCCATTCAGTGCCAATTCATTGGCGGCTTGCTGGTCGAGTGCAGTGGAAATAGCTTGTAGTACGGAACCCTGGTCGGAGCCCACATACTCTGCTTTACCATTTACTACGATCTGCGGAGTGTATATTGATTGAAGGTTCATCCAGCTGGCATACTGGCGCTGCCTGTTTGAAAATTCCCGGTCACCAAACCGGTCTTTCCAACCCTGGTGATCCCAATAATCAACGTGGAAAGCCAATAAATAGATCTGTTTGTTTTTGTTATCCTCCTGGATCTTTTCGAACAGCCGATCGGCTGGCGGGCAACTGGAGCATCCCTCTGAAGTGAACAGCTCCACCACCGCAAAACCTTTGCTATCGGCTGGGTTTTTTAACGCTTTCATGGTTTCCTGATTTTGTATTTGTATAAATGCAGCTGAAAGGACAAATAGTCCGGCCAGGCCTGCGATCACAAAGAATGCTTTCATCTTTCTCATTTGTAATTGTTTGAAATTTCATAATAGTATTTAGCCTGAAAGCAAAACCTGTCTGTTGATCACAGACAGGTTTTGCTGTGGGCAATGCGTTTTACAAAAGAGTAATCACCACATCAATATTACCACGGGTGGCTTTTGAATAGGGACAGGTTTGGTGTGCAGCCTCTATCAGGGATTGTGCAATTTCCCGGTCAAGACCTGGCAGGCTAACGTTGAGTCGGGCCTGGAGGTAATAGCCATCGTCGTTTGAGCACAGGTCTATTTCTGCATCAACGGCTGTAGTTTCAGGAACCCTGACCTTCAATTTGCCCCCTGCTATTTTGATGGCTCCGATAAAGCAGGCTGACCAACCAGCGGCGAATAGTTGTTCGGGATTGGTGCCGCTGCCTGGTGTACCGGGAACAGAGAGTTTAATGTCCAGACGGCCATCGGAACTACGGGATGAGCCGCCATCACGACCACCTGTAGTGTGCTCTTGTGCGGTATAAAGTACTTTACCGGTTTGGGTTAAAGTGTTGTCTTCGGATGTCTTGATTGTGTTGTTCATGGTCTTTATTTTTTAATGTTTTTTAAATTGATTTTGTAAAAGTAGTATGGGTAGGGGGCTGTAGTCAATCACTATAAAGGCAAATGGACCAAGTGGGGGCTGAGTTAGACATTTCCGGTCCTGAAAATTCAAGGGACCGGCGGGGCCGGGATTTCAGGATACCGGATGTAGGTCCGGGGCAATCGTTTTTGGCCGTAAACAGGCTATATTTGACGGGTAATACGAAAACAAGATGTCATTGTTTCTGAAGATCGTACGGCGAATAGAAGTTACTATTTTGTATTTTTTTGGGAAGATCCGGAGCCTGTGGGCGCCGGGTAAGTTTGGTATCAAGCGGGGATACAGCCACCGGAAAGAAGCGCATTTTTATGATGATACGCCGAATAGGGATGAATGCCAGAAGGAGGTATATGAACTTGCCCGCTTTTACCTGGATAAATATGGTTATCAGCAGGTATTGGACATTGGCTGTGGATCGGGCTATAAACTGCTGCAACAGTTTGTTGATTATCCTACAGTGGGCGTGGAAGTAGGTGCTACGCTTGCATTCCTGCAGCAAAAGTATCCAAACCGCACCTGGATTGATGCGGCCAGGGCAGAGCAGATACCCCGGCAAACTGATCTGATCATTTGCTCGGACGTTATTGAGCACGTGGCCAATCCTGATGAAATGCTGGAACTGATTAAAAAGATCGACTTCAAACTATTGTTTCTAAGTACCCCTGACAGGGATCTTGTAAGGGGTTGGTATAATTACGGCCCTCCGGAAAACAAGTGCCATACCAGGGAATGGAATACAAAAGAATTCCGGCGCTATGTGGCTGCACACTTCGATATTATTTCCCATCAGATAACGCATGTAGAAGACGCTACGCAGCTGCTGATCTGTAAGAAAAAGTAAATTGGGAAGACTGTCCCGATAGTCATCGGGACGGTCTTTCGCACGCTGTTTAAGTTTACCAGACCTTGAATATTTCCCTTGAACCGGTAAGGTACATATCGGTGTAGTTGGCCATTTTTTCCATCATCTTTTTCATTTTCTCAGTATCGGCTTCCATTCTTTTCCAGCTGTCTTCATAATCGGCAAGGTCTTTATATTGGCTTACCATGATCACGCGGTTAAACTGACCGGTCATATCGGTCATGATGTTCAGGGTTTCTTTGTTGTCGGTCATTACTTCTTTAAATAATTTGGCCAGTTTGGAGGCATTACCTGGCTTGCAAACGAAGATGTCGTGTACAATGATCATAACTATACTTTTAATAAGTGATAAAATATGGCAGTGATGGTACTGCAAAGATGAGGCCTGGCGGGCCGCCATAGGAGGGGCATTTGCGACAGTTTGAATGGTGAAATGAGGCAATTTTGCTGATGAAAAGCCACGATGTTTTCCAGGGCCTGGGGTATGAGGGCGCCAATATGTACTACATAATATTCCGGAATTTACTATTTTGGTGGCTCTAAAAAATACGCCACTATATGAAGACACTGTTTATTGCCACCCTTTTGACCTGTTTTGTAAGCCAGTTTTCCCAGGCGCAGACCGATGCCGCGACCGCCAATCCTGATTACCGGCCTGGGGCTTATGTCTTAAAAGCTGCTCAATTCAGGAGTTATCCCAATTCCACCAAAGACATTATTTTTCTGGGCAACAGCATTACAGCTGGTACAGACTGGGCTGAGCTGCTGGGCAATCCCCATGCCCGCAACCGCGGTATTTCGGGTGATATTACTTTTGGTATCCTGGCCAGGCTGGATGAGGTAACAGAAGGAAGGCCTGCCAAAGTATTTCTGCTGATCGGTATCAATGATATTCAGCACAATACACCCGATAGCATGATCATTGCCAATTACCGGAAGATCGTTCAGACGATCAAGTCGGCATCACCCCAAACAAAGGTCTATGTACAGACCCTGCTGCCGGTGAACAATACTTTTACGCAGTTCAAAAACCATTATAATAAAGACGAGCATATTGCTGCCGTGAATGAAGGGATCAGGAAGATTGCCGCTGAAGAAAAAGTAATCTGCATTGAACTCAATAAAGCCTTCCAGGATGGAGAGGGTAAGCTTGATAAAAGTCTTACGATGGATGGCCTGCACCTGAATGCAGAAGGGTATAAGCGTTGGGCTGGTATATTGAAGGCTTACCTGTAAGGATAAAAAACTGCACCAGCACACAACCCTTGATTCTATGTCTGCGTAGTGATTGCATACCCCGGAAAACTCCAGGCCGATTTCTTTCACCATCAAAATAAGTTCCGTATGCAAAAAGTTACCAGACGATTGGGTAGTTCAGGCTATCCATATGCTTTGCTATGTGCAGTACTGATCTTTGCCGCAGGCTGCAAGAAACTTGACGAACTAAAACAGTTGAAAAACTTTGAGCAGGTAAACCTGGTGGGCAATAACCAGGAATACAATCCTGCGCATGTAGATCCCACGTTGATCAATGGCTGGGGCATTGCCTTCAGTGCCACGGGTACGCCCTGGGTGAATTCACAGGGCGGGCATGTGAGTGATGTATATGACCGGGAAGGGGTGTTCGTACGGCCTCCTGTGAACATTCCTTCACCTGGTGGCGCTACCGGCGGCAATCCTACTGGTATTGTATTCAATGGAGGTGCTGACTTTGTATTGTCGAACGGCCAGCCAGCACGGTTCATTTTTGTAGGAGTAGATGGCATCCTCTCTGCCTGGAATGGCGCAGCAGGAGCTAGCGCATTGCTAATCAAAAATGATGCAGCCACGGCTGCTTATACAGGGTTGACAAGTGCGTTGATGGAGGGCAATAATTATTTGTATGCGGCCGATTTCCGGGCCAATAAAATAGTGGTATGGGATAAAACTTTTGCCGTGGTGAATATGCCATTTAAAGATCCAGGGATACCTTCAGGTTATGCCCCCTTTAACATACAGGCTGTAGGTGAGTGGTTGTATGTTACCTATGCCAAAGTGGGACCTGAAGGACGTTCAGCAGCCGGCCGTGGATTGGGTTTTGTGAGTATCTTCAAAACAAATGGTACGTTGGTAAAACGGTTTGCTTCCAGGGGTGCGTTAAATGCTCCCTGGGGTGTAGCGCAGGCGCCTGCAAGTTTCTTTGAAGAGTTAGAAGATGCGGAGGATCAAAAGATGAAGGGCGCTACGGAGGGCAGGAGTGCGATCCTTGTAGGCAATTTCGGAGATGGCTATATCAATGCTTATACAGATGATGGCCAGTTTATCGGTGTGCTGCGTTCAAAAGGAAGGCCCATTCAGATAGAAGGATTGTGGGCCATTACATTCCCTCCTTCCACTTCAACCATCGATCCCAACAGGTTGTATTTTGCTGCAGGCCCGGATGAAGAACTGGCTGGCTTGTTTGGTTATATCAAGAAGCAATAAAGTTGTAGTATTCGTATCCATTTATAATTGCTGTAGCGAATGGGGCCTTTAAGGTCCCATTTGTTTTGGGAGCATTGGCAGGATCTGGCTGGACTTCTGGTTGAATTTATACATCATGATGGAGGAAATAAATAGTCGAACAGTCCTGATTTTTTCGTACTTTTTATCTTCATTCAAACGCATTACTTAAACCTTCCCAGGAATGAAAAAGAGATCGATCTCCCGCCGTCAATTTATTGATACTACTGCCAAAGCCTCTCTTGCTTTTACTATTGTGCCCCGCCATGTGTTGGGTGGCCCCGGATATGTAGCGCCCAGTGATAAGCTGAACCTTGCCTATATTGGCTGTGGTACACAGGGATTGCGTGAAATGTGCGAACTGATCACGAATCCCGCCATACAGATCGTGTCGGTTTGTGATCCAAACAAAATGAGCACGAACTATATTGACTGGTCGCCCAATGGCATTCGCGATGGTATCCGTACAGTGTTGGGCGATGCCAATTGGGGCGCCAATTTTAAAGGTATTCCCGGCGGTCGTGATATCGGTAAAGAGCTGGTCGAAAAGTTCTACAGTAAGCAACAGAATAGTTATAAAGGCTGCAGTTCTTATGCAGACTTTCGTGAATTGCTGGAAAAGGAAAAGGATATTGATGTGGTGAAGATCATGACCCCTGATCACCTGCATGGATATATCTCGATTGCTGCTATGAAAAAGGGCAAACAGGTGGTGATCCATAAGCCGCTGTCGAACCGCTTGTATGAAGCGAAGCTGGTGATCGATACGGCCAGGCAAACGGGCGTGAGCACGCACCTGCTGGCCTGGAGCAAGAAGCCGGGCACAGAGCTGGTAAAACAATGGATTGCTGAGGGGCATATCGGTCAGCTGAAGGAGATACACAATTGGTCGAACCGGCCGGTATGGCCGCAATGGACGTCCAATCCTGCTGATACGCCACCGGTGCCGGAAGGCTTTGACTGGCCACTGTGGCTGGGCCCGGTTCCCGACCGGCCTTATCATCCCAATTACACGCACAACGTTTTCCGTGGATGGTATGATTTTGGCGCTGGTAGCATAGCGGATATGGGGCATTATAGTTTATGGCCTTTGTTCCTGACGCTGGGCATTCATGCAGCGCCTTTTTCTGCAGAAGCTTATGGCACCACTACGAGCGCCATCGACAACCAGGTATGTCATGGTGTACAAAATGATGTAGCATTTCCTTATTCCTGTATTGTACGGTTTAAGTTTCCCAAACAGGAGACCCTGCCGCCGTTTGAGCTTTTCTGGTACGATGGCGGCATGCGCCCCAATACACCTGATGCATTGGGCAATGGATCGTTGGAGCGGGAAGGGATGTTGTTTGTGGGTGATAAGGGAAGTATTGTGGCCGGCTTTCGCTGTGAAAATCCCCGCTTGTTGCCCGACAGTAAAATGGAAGCGGTGATGAAAGGACAACCCGTTAAGAAAGAAGTGCAAGAGCCTACAGATCCCTATTGGATAGATGCATTTAAGAATAAAAAACAATCGCCCGGCAGTTTTTTGTATGCAGGTGCTGTAACGGAAACGATTTTGCTCGGCGGAGTGGCTTTGCGTGCAAAGAAAAAATTGCTGTATGACTCCGCCACTATGAAGATCACCAATGATGAGGCCGCCAATAAATATTTTTACCGGGAATACCGGAAAGGGTGGGAGTTGTAGGACGATGGGCTATGACTTAGATGAAGGATTCATCCTGTACGGCATCCAGACCTTTTTGATTAAGTACAGCTGTAAAACTATCCACTCCTTTTTTGCTATACTGTGATATAAAGCGCTCCTTGTTGAGTTCGGTGAGGAAGCCATCCAGCTCATCTTTTGACAGACTTAGGTGTTTGCTCAATGCATTAAAACTGAACCTGGTGGGGGTACCGGGCGTAGCGTCGCCGCTCATAAAAGTTAAAATAGCGATCTTTGATTGATCTGACATGGTATAAAAATTTTCAATGAAGTGCCTCTTGCTGTGCAAAGATAAGGGATGGTTGCTTAGTAAAGGGGGTGAGGCGAAGGGAGTCTAAAATCAATAAAATACTTGTTTATGAAAGAAAAGATCCAGCTACTCCATCCGGAAGGAAAGAAATTAGCACGCATAGACAAGGATAAATATGATATACTCCGGGATGCTATTTTGCGGGCCTTGAAAAAGGGCCCTTTGCAACACAAGGCCTTACAGGAAGCTGTAGTGGCCGATATTAAAAAGAATAAAACCAGCTTTGAGGGTTCCATTGGATGGTATATGGAAGGCGCGAAGCTTGACCTGGAGGCCAATAAAGTGATTGTGCGAATAAATGACAAACCACCTCATCAATGGCAGTTGAAGGAGTAGAGGAATCCCCTGGCTGCATTTTTGCAAGTAAATAGCCAGAAGATAAATTGTAAACAGTATGGCTAAGAAAAATCAACCTGGAAAACCTGCGGAGATCCCCACACCTTTCAAAGAGCCTGAAGTAAGGCCTGACGAACCTGCAGAACAACCTGTTCCGGAACAGCCGGAGGAAGATCCCGGAATCATTCCGGAAGAAGATCCAATCCCAGAAGAGTTGCCTGCAGAGATCCCGTCTCTTCCAAAAAAGGAATTATAAGACACCTACCCAATGAGTTGGGTAAGGGAGCCTTTCTTGCAATTATTGTCCCATTTCAGCTACGTCGTCCTTGCCGGCTTCTTTATCCTGTTGTTTTTTTACCTCAAGTATTTCTTCCTCTATTTCTCCTGATTTAGGATCATCAGGCACGGCGGCGCCCGGATGCACCGGAGTTTCGCTTTTAGCCTGCGACAGGTTATTACTGGTTTGCGTAATAAACTCGTCCTGAGGTTGAGTTTTTACATCCTTCGGGTTTCTTTTTTGTCCAAATTTATCGTTAGTGCTCATATTACTTTTAGCTCTATCGCTACCAAAGCCATGCCACCAGCAGGTTAAAAGCATCATGGGAAGGCATATACCTTTTATTACTACGGGTAAAATCGTATATGCTCAAATACATACTGCTCATTGGTGCGGAGCCGGTCTATGAGCTGCTTTAGTTCGCTCTTTTCCCATGCTTTCTGAAACATTTCATCGTGCAGAAGGAGCACAATATGACCCTTTGTAAAGGTGGTATTTCCAGCAAGTCTTGTTTCTATTTCCTTTGCTATCTGGTCAACGGATTGTATCGGTGTGCCATCTTTATCATTGTGCTGCCATTCCAGGTCCCATCCATACAATTTGTATCCATGTGCTGCCAGGGTATCGGCGGCTGTTTTTCCACTCACCCCGTCGTCTTTTTTCCGGTCGCCAATGCGCCACATATTCCTGCCGGGCATTCTGACGGTCTTAAAGCGTAAGCCAAGGGAGGTTTCATTTTTTGTAATGTCGGCCAATACCTGCTGGGGATTGCTGTAAAAGGCTTTGTATTTGTTGTGGGCATGGGTAAAGCTATGGTTGTAGGATTCCACAAAGGGATTCTGTTCATACATGGAAAAGTAAGTGCCCAGCTTTTTGCTTTCCACAGCGTGTTCTCCTACCAGGAATACACTGATCTTTAACTTTTCAGCCAGAATAACACTGTCGATGTTCTCACTGCCCTGTAAGGGACCATCATCAAAAGTGAGGTAAATGTATTGAACGGCAGCCTTCTTGCGTGTGGCACCTGTTAAGGTGCCCAATATAGCCAACAGCAGCACTGGTATTAATTTCATGGTAGGTGAATGATTAACAGGTAATGAAATACGTATTAAATATACCCCAAAAAATGAGGCGGTGTTTTGTATATTTACCCTCTCATAATGAAAAACTATGCACAAAAACCTCTTTCTTTTTGGTATAAGTTGTTTGCTAATGACTGCGCCTGCCAGCTCAACCGCAAAGCCAATAACTACAGGATTACCTATACAACTGGAAAACCCGGCCGAGCCTAAAGACCTGATCGGGCGTTGGGATATCACGATCGACAGAGATGGAAAACCTGCGCCCTCCTGGCTGGCAGTTGAACTTTCTGGCAACCGCACACTGGTGGGGTATTTTGTAGGTATTAGCGGCAGTGCCCGCCCGGTATCAAAGGTGAGTTTTGACAATGGTAAGTTTGGTTTTGCTATTCCTCCACAATGGGAGCGGGGCAACCAGGATCTGGTGCTGGAAGGTGAAGTAACAGCTACGGGTATTCAGGGAACCATTGTAACACCCGAAGGAAAAAAATATAACTGGACAGGTGTAAGGGCGCCCCTATTAAAAAGAACAGCAGCCCCGGCCTGGGGTAAGGCCATCAACCTGTTCAATGGTAAAGACCTTGGAGGATGGAAAGCATTGGGCCAAAACCAATGGGAAGTAAGAAATGGTATTTTAACCAGTCCACGTTCAGGTGCTAACTTAATATCGGATCAAACGTTCACCGATTTTAAACTGCATGTGGAATTCAGGTACCAGAAAGGAAGCAATAGTGGCGTATACCTGAGAGGACGTCATGAAGTACAAATAGAAGACAATCCTGCTACGGAACATCCCGACAGTCATTTGTTCAGTGGTGTATATGGATTCCTGGTACCCAGCGAACTGGCTGCCCTGGGCCCTGATCAATGGCAGACCTATGATATTACGCTGGTAGGCCGTATGGTAACGATAGTGGCAAATGGAAAAACGGTGATCAATAACCAGGAGATACCGGGTATTACGGGAGGTGCACTGGACAGCAACGAAGGAGAGCCTGGGCCCATTTATATCCAGGGCGACCATGGTCCTATTGAGTTCAGGAAGATCACGATCACACCGGTCAAATAATGAACAGACTATAAGAAAAAGAAGTTTCACTGCAAGGTGAGACTTTTTTTATGCCTGATCCTAAGCGCTTTCTACCTGATTCTCGATGGCGGTTGTGCATTTAATACATTTAGCCCAGATTTGTATTTGGAACATTGAATACAACATTACCAACCCACGTTATCCACTATCCCCTTGTACCAACAGGGAATGAGGTGACAGGGGTTAAGCAAGTATTACATGGAATGTCGCAAAAATAATTTGGGTTGGCTGAGATGGATACTTCTGTTGTGGCAGGGGATGCTGTATTGTACCTATGCTACCGCACAAAGTAGCCCTGCAGCATTTGGCAACAACATCCTTTTTGAGCTGTTCACCATCACCAGCCGGGCCAGGATCAATGAGCCGGTCTACACGCTTATTCCTGATACAGCGGTATACCGCATCTTCGATAAACTAGAGGAAGGTGCTGAAGAAGGTGTAGTTAAGAACAGGGCCAAAAGTCTGCTGCTATTGGGTGTAAAGTTGGATGCGGTACTCACCCGGTACAGTGGTAATAATGTTTATGCTGTAACGAAAGAATACCCCAGCTACCGGATCTCCAATAACTCGGAAGCCATCCTTATTGCAATGGGTATTACTGCCGGCAGCAGGGACCAGTACCGGTATCATGTAGTGGAGAATGACAGTGTGGAACTGATACCCTGGAGCCCCATACCCAGATTGGAGCAAGAATATGGGGCCCATCAACCCTATGGTTTTCTGGGCCGTTTCCGGGCGCCCGGGAAAATGATCCTGGTGGAAGTGGTGAACTTGCGGGATTATGCTACGCGTGATGGGGTGGTGTTTGACTGGCGCACAGACCTCAAGCCTGTACTGGCGCAAATAACGCTGGGCATGGCACACGATTATTTTAACCTGGCTTACCTGGAGCGTAACCGGCAATATGCTACCCGGTTTGACAAGCAAACAGGCGTGCCGCTTGATCTTGCTTTTCCGGTTGACAGTGTGCAACAATTCGTACTTCAATTTGAAAGGCGGCAAACAGTGGCCTATGCTGTGTACCTGCTTACAACCATAGCCGGGAAAAAAGACACGGTCTCATTGGGGTTGCTCAACCAGGCCGGCCAGTTTGCGCTGGATAGGGCATTGTATGTACAGCCGGGGCATTATGAGATCAGGGTAGAGCCGCAGGCCAGGGTTCCGGTATGGGATGAAACGCAAATGATCAAAATACCTTTTGATGTATTGCCAGGGCCTGTCGCAAGGTCTGTTACGTTCGTGCAATTGCTACCGTGGCTGATGGGCGGTTTGGTACTGGTGGTATTGGTCTTTGCGGGTTACCGGCAATACAGCAGGAGAAAAGTACGCAGGGCTGAACAGCAGCGTAGTTTGGTGCAATTGCAATTAAAAAGTATCCGGTCGCAATTGGATCCGCATTTTATGTTCAATGCCCTGAGTTCTATCCAAAACCTCATGAATAAAAATGATCTGCTGCAGGCCAATCTATACCTGGCAAAGTTTGCCGGCCTTACCAGGAAAGTGCTTAATACGAGTGAGCAGGAATTGATCAGCCTGGAAGATGAATTGAAAATAGTAGAGGATTACCTGCAGATGGAACAGCTGCGTTTTGGTTTTCAATACCAGTTGCAGGTAGAGGCCAATATTGACCAGGCCAACACAGAGATCCCATCTATGTTGTTGCAGCCTTTCATAGAAAATGCCGTGAAGCATGGTATTGCAGTCTTGAAAGACCAGGGTATGATCATCGTGTTGGTACAACAAAAGGGCCAGGACCTTGTCTTTGTGGTACAGGACAATGGAACAGGTTTTAAGGTAGACCCGGTAACAAGAAAGGAAGCTTCTTTTGGATTGAAGCTCAGCCAGGAAAGGGTAGACCTCATTAACCAGGTGTATAAGGATCAGCCTGCTACTTTACAGATCTTATCTGAGCCCGGCAACACTATCGTTACGCTTACTTTAACCAATTGGAGCTGACCATGAAGATCAATGCTGTTATCATAGAAGATGAACCCAATAATATTGAGAATCTGCAGGGCATACTGGCCAATTGGTGCCCGGCTGTACAGATACTGGCCACTGCCACAACTGTGGAAGAAGCTGTGCAAGCGATCAAAGGCCATCAGCCATCACTTGTTTTTCTGGATATCCAACTGCATGACCGGTCGGGCTTTGATGTACTGAAAGCACTTGATGATATTGGGTTTGAGGTAGTTTTTATCACTGCCTATGATCAGTATGGCATTCAGGCGATCAAATTTTCGGCCCTGGATTACCTGTTAAAACCCATCGATATCCGGGAGCTGCAACAGGCAGTAGAGAAGGCAAGGGAAAAGATTGTGGCCAAACAGCACAATGGCAACCTGGAGAACCTGCTCAATTTTGTACGGCGGTCTGGTATGGATATGCCACGGATAGCATTACCTATGTTACAGGAAACACGGTATGTGAAAGTGAACGAGATCGTTCGTTGTGAGGCGGCCAATAATTACACGCATTTCTATCTGAGCAATGGTGATGCGATCCTGGTATGTAAGACCCTGAAAGAATTTGCTGAGTTATTGAAGCCTTATGATTTTCATCGTACCCATCAATCGCACCTGGTGAACCTCCGGTTTGTGAAAAGCCTGCTCAGAGAAGACGGTGGCATGTTGCTTATGGAAGATGCAGGCAAAGTGCCGGTGTCCAGGCAAAATATGGGGTCCATTAAGCAGGCACTCAACAGCTTATCCTGAGGATAGCCTATACAATAATTTCCTTCAGCATTTAATTGTCATTGTATGAAGTTCATGTCATTGTTATTAATGGCGGGCATTGCTATGTCCACCAGTTTCGCTCAATCTCCTGTTCCTAAACCCGTGACCATTACGGTAAAAATATTCCATATTACAGCTAGTACACCAACTGTCTTTACTTTTCATTTCACCAACCCATTTAATAAGCAGTCGCCCCAGGTGAAGCTGGATGAAAAAGGAACCTTACTGGTGCGGGGGGAACTGCTTTTTACGCAAAATATGACGGTTCGCTATAATGATGTTTTTATTAACCTGTATGTAGCACCCGGCGATTCACTCCATCTGACTGTGGATGCGGCGATGCTGGCGGATAAACATTTTGCGTGGCTCACCATTAGCGGCGATCATGCAATGCTGAGTGAGCAACTCAACAAGAGCCATCACTATATCATGGGGTTGCCCTATGAAAAGTATGACCTGAGTTTGCCTGTTCCTGCTCTCTGGACCGCGTTCAGGGCCGATTATGGCAGCAAGATGGCTGCTTTCCAAAGCTATGCAGCTGCCAATCAGCTGGACCCGGTGATCATTGACTTTATCCAACGTGACTACCTCTATGGGCTTACTAACCGGATCACAGACTATGTATTTGATAGCCTGCCGGGCACAGAGAAAATAGCCCGGATCAACATGTTCAGGGATCCACAATTCCAACTACACAATCCAGACAACTTTAAGACCATGATGTTTGCTTACCACCTGGGCTGGTATGCCAAATGGGTAACTGAAAGTAATGGACTGGTGCCTGCGGCGATAAAGCAGGACAGGCTGAAAGATGCTATCAATGAAGGGATGGCATTGTTGCTGGAGGAGCCGGCCACCATTAGCCGGGATTATATGGTTTTTTCCTTTCTTTCTGGTATTGTCAGGAAATCTCCAGCACTACTGGACGAACTACCGGAGATACAGCATTATTTTACGTCCCCTCTTTATTATGAAAATTTCACAATGGCTATGAAAAGAGCTGCATCCCTTAGCTTTTCTGTATTGCCAGTGTTGGGGATGCACTATTTAAGTGCCAATGGAAAGGTGCAGGCTATACCTTCCGCGGATGTTATTGAGCACCTTGCCAAACAATATCCAGGTAAGGTGATCTACCTCGATGTCTATGCTACCTGGTGCGGTCCCTGCCTGAAGGAAATGGCATTTGCCCCTGCTTTGCACAACGCCTATAAAAACAAGGAAGTAGTATTTGTAAGCCTTAGTGCGCAGGACGACCTCTCCTCCTGGAAGAAACTGATCAAAGACAAGAAGCTACCGGGGGAGCATTATTTTTTGGATGTGGACGCCAGTAAATTGTTCCTGGGCAATTACCACATAGAGGGATTCCCTACTTATTGGCTTATTAATAAAAAAGGGAAGATTGTGAATACTCAGGCATCGCGGCCATCGGACAGTCTTCCATTGCACCAACAACTGGATGCCTTGCTTGCCGGTCAATAAGTGGCCCCTCATCGCTATTTATTCTTAATCCTGTCCCAGGAGGTGACGCCTTCATTAAAAAATAGGATTGTAAGCTGCTTTGTCTGTAATTTCCCCGCTGTTTTATTGAATGCACATGAAAAGGATTGCAATTCTGCTCCTGCTTTTGGGGGGCGCTCAACGATTACCCGCTCAGCAAAATCCTCAATGGATGCGCTATCCCGCTATCTCTCCGGATGGCAGCACGATCGTATTCACTTATCATGGGGATATCTATAAAGTAAGTACTTCGGGTGGAGAGGCGGTGCCCCTGGTCATCCATGGGGCGTATGATCTTATGCCTGTATGGAGCCATGATGGCCGCTACATTGCTTTTGCGAGCGACCGGTACGGCAACTTTGATGTATTCATTGTAGCAGTCAGTGGGGGCGTTGCGCGGCGGCTTACCTGGTATTCAGGCGATGAATTTCCCTACGATTTTGCGGCCAATGAGGAGGTTGTACTGTTTGGAACTGTGTGGATGGATGCGCCTGCCAACCGGCAATTCCCTTCGGATGCCCTGCCCGAATTGTACAAGGTGCCAATGGAAGGGGGAAGGACCAGGCCGGTATTGACCACGACTGCCGAAGATGCCAAAATGAGCAAAGACGGCCGGTATATTATTTACCATGACCGGAAAGGCCGGGAAAATCCCTGGCGCAAGCACCAGGTATCATCTGTGGCGCGGGATATATGGATATATGATGCTGCTACACAGGCGCACCGATTACTCAGTTCGTTTGCAGGGGAGGACAGGAGTCCGGTATTTTCGGCCGACAACAAAGACATTTATTACCTCAGTGAAAGGAACGGCAGTTTTAATATTTATCAACAGTCTTTATCCGATACGAGTTCTGCCAAACCCCTGACCCACTTCAGGCAGCATCCTGTTCGTTCTTTAAGTATTGCTGACAACAATACGCTTTGCTTTGGCTATGATGGACAGGTATACCTGCAACAAAAAAATGAGACTTCTAAAAAGGTGCCCATTACTATCATTACAGGACAAAAGGAAAATGATGAAAAGAAAGTAGCGGTAACTGCTGTGCAGGAAATGGCAGTAGCGCCTTCCGGAAAGGAAGTGGCTTTCGTTTTCCGGGGAGACATCTTTGTAAGCAGTGTGGAGGGGAACAATATTAAGCGGATCACGTATACACCCGAACAGGAAGCCAATGTAAGTTTTTCACCTGATGGCAGCAAGCTATTGTATGCCAGTGAGCGGGATCATGGTTGGAAGATCTACCAGGCAGAGATGGTGCGCCCGCAAGAGGTTTATTTTGCTACTTCAAGCCAGGTACTGGAGACAGCGCTGATTGCCAATGGAAAAGATAGCTATCAGCCAGCCTGGTCGCCGGATGGAAAGGAAATTGCTTTTATTGAAGACAGAACATTATTGAGGATCTATAACCTTGCTACGCGTAAAACGCGTACGTTGTTGGCGGGCGATCAATTGGTGAGCAGGCGTGATCATGACCAGTCTTTCGAATGGAGCCCTGATGGCAAGTGGCTGCTGATACAATTTATAGAGCAGGGTAGTGGCAATGAGGAGGTGGGTATTGTTAATGCGGATGGCAATGGGAAGCTTGTCAATTTAACACAAAGCGGCTATAGCGATCTGCATCCTGCGTGGATGATGGGCGGAAAGCTGATCACCTGGTACAGCGACCGGCAAGGCCTGCACAGTTATGCCAATAGCAGCACCCGGCAGCAAGATGTTTACGCCTTGTTTATGGATGCCGGCGCCTGGGAAAATTTCAGGGAAGACCGATCCGGTAGGATGGATACTTCTCAATACGCCAGGCCGAAAGCAGCAGCAGCCGGAAGTATTATAGACTGGCAGTCTGTACGGGACAGGAAAGAAAGGCTTACCACGCAGGCTTCTTTTTTATTGGATGCATTGGTGAGTAAGGACGGCAGCTCATTGTATTACCTGAATAAAGTGGAAAAGAATTATGACCTGTGGCGTACGAACCTGCGTACAGGGGAAACCAATATAGTGTTGCGACTGAATGTGCGTGATGGCAGTATGAAATGGGACGGTGAGCAAAAGTATATTTTCCTGCTGGCCGATGGAAAAATAGTAAAGATCGATCCTGTGAATGCCGTGCAGGAATCGATCAATACAAGTACAGAAGTAATGATCGATCTGGCCAAAGAAAGGCAGAGCATGTTTGAGCATATATGGCGCAGAACGGCCGAAACCTTTTATACGGCAGGTATGCACGGTGCGCCCTGGAAGGAACTGAAAGCGCCTTACGAGCGATACCTGACAGGGATTGACAATAATTATGATTTTGCTGAAATGCTCAACGAGCTGTTGGGTGAACTGAATGTAAGTCATACGGGTGCTTCCTACACCAACAACCGGAAGGATGGAGCAGTTACGGCTTCGCTTGGCGTGTTGTATGATCAGTCCTGGCAGGGCGATGGCGTACGGATCGAAGAAGTGATTGCTGCCGGTCCATTGTCTCTTGAGAGTCTGGCTATTAAAGCGGGCGCTATCATTGAAGCGATTGATGGCGAACGGATCACTAAGGACAAAGATATTGCGCAATACCTGGAAGGTAAAAGCGGTAAAAATAGCCTGCTGCGCATCAACGATGGGAAGATATCGCGGGAGCTGTATATAAAACCTGTAACGCCAGCAGAAGAAGCCGACCTTTTGTACCGGCGTTGGGTAAAGCGCAACCAGGAAGAAACGGCGCGGCTGAGTAATGGAACGATAGGTTATGTACACTTGTACCGGATGAATGATGCTGCCTACCGGAATGTATATGAAGATGCTATGGGTAAGCTGGCTGGCTGTAAGGCTATCATTGTGGATACCAGGTTTAACCGGGGCGGCGACCTGGCGCCTGAACTGGCCATGTTCCTGAGTGGGGTCAAAGTGCGGGAAAACGCCAATGACCATTTTGTAGTGGGTAAGGAACCGCTGTTTCGCTGGACGAAGCCTTCTCTGGTATTGGCCAATGAAGCGAACTACAGCGATGGGCATTGTTTTGTATACGATTATCAATACCTCCACATGGGCAAGCTGGTGGGCATGCCCATCCCGGGCAGTTGTACCTGGATGACGGGACAGGCGCTGCAAGACAATTCCCTCAGTTACAGTGTGCCTACCCTGGGGGTTAAAACATTGGCAGGCAGGTGGCTGGAAAATTACCAAACGGAACCCGATATTCGTGTAATGAATGAATATGGGATTGTGAGCAAGGGCCGTGACCAGCAATTGGAAAGGGCTATTGAAGAATTGATGAACGATCTGAAAAAGAACAGGTAGTGTATCTTCATGAATAAAGATGGTGCTGCATGAACGAGGATGAACAGAACATACAGTATTGGGAGCAAATGAGGAGGGGCGATAAGCAGGCGCTTTTCGAATTGTACAACAATACCTATTTCCACCTCGTGCGCTTTGGATTAAAAATAACTGCCAATGATGAATTGGTAAAAGATTGTGTAACGCAACTGTTCTTTCAGCTATGGGATAAACATGCGCGGCTGAATGTGGTGACGCATGTGCGGGCCTACCTGTTTACCTCCCTGCGCAGGATGTTGCTGGACAAGCTGGACCATCATTCTAAAACGGATGCAGCCATCAGCCGGCTATCGGCCAAGGAAGAACATGAAGAACTCTCTTATGAGGAGATCATCATTCGGGTGCAGCATGATGAAGAGCTGAGACAGAAATTATACAAAGCCATGGAGCAGCTGACGCCCAGGCAAAAAGAACTGATCCGCCTAATGTTTTTTGAAGGGCTTAATTATGAACAGGTAGCAGCCCAAACCTCCCAAAGTATCAAGACAGCCTACAATACGATCTACAACGCTATCCAGGTATTGCGAAAAATGCTAAAGTAAGGTTTTGCGGCCCCCCGAGGCTGATTCCTGTCAGCCTGTTGAAGGGTATTCACGCCCCGTTAGCGCTTGTCCCACAACAAACGGGAGGCAATCCTCTTCTTAACCTATCAGGTTTAAAAAAATATAAAAAATAATTCCAAAATACCCGGGAAATAAATGAAATACTGCCCTCTGTATAATAAAGGGGGCTCATGAACTTACAAACCTATAGCGTAGAAGATCTTATCTGCGATGAATCTTTCCAGCATTATTGTTTGGGAGATGATCCGGAGGCAGTGCAAAGCTGGACCACCTGGATCAATAACAATCCCGACAAACAGCACCTGGTAGAGGAAGCGATGCGCATGGTCTCCATCCTGAATGCCAACCAGGGCAATCTTCCCGCACAACTAAACCAATTAAAAGACGGCATCAACCGCTTTGACCTGCTTAAAGAAGCGTTGGAACAAGAGGCGCCTGCCAGGCCTGTTGTATCCCGGTTTAAGTATGTTGTTGCCGCAGCTGCTTCCTTGTTGTTGCTGGCAGTGGCCGGGTATTTCTTATTCAGACCACATAAAACGGTGGCCCCATCGCAGCCGATGGCTACTGTTACCCATCAACCTACCGTGCTTAGTTCGGGCAAGGAACCCCGCAAAACCGTGGTCTTGCCGGATGGTTCGGTAGTGACGTTGCGCAGCAACAGCAGTATTACACTGGCTCACAATTTTGACCAGGGCAACCGGGAGTTGAGTCTTTCGGGTGAAGCGTTCTTTGATGTAACGCATCATGAAAATCATCCTTTTGTTGTACATACGAGTGAAGTCAATATAGAAGTATTGGGTACTGCTTTCAATGTAAGCGCCTATCCTTCCAATCCACACACAGAAACATCCTTGTTCAGGGGGAGGGTGGCGGTATCGGTAAAAGATCATCCCGATCAGAAAGTGATCCTTACACCCAGTATGAAACTGATCTATAGGAGTGCAGTGGTTGCCAAAAGCCCTGCTACCACAGATAATCCTTTCCGGATCGTACCCATGTCGGTAGACCCGGTGAACCACAAGGCGCAGGAGATTGCCTGGATCCGCAACAGGCTTAAAATAGAAGATGAACCGCTGGCAGCCATTGCTACCAAATTGCAACAATGGTATGGCATTGAGATCAGCTTTGCCGATTCAACTGTAAAAACTTATCGCTATTCCGGAACCTTTGAAAGCGAAACAGTGTTGAAAGCCCTGGAAGCGCTGCAACTATCCTATCCTTTTAATTTCCAGGTAGACAAAGAAAAAATCATCATCAGCAAATAAAGGCATCAACAAAGTATTGCTCATTGTAAACCAACTAACATTATGAAGACTGCTCATCGCTATGCAGGAAGGTTCCTGTTCATCCCCGGCAGGCAACTGTTATTCTTTATGAAACTCACAACCATTTTACTGGTGTGTGTGGGTATGCAGGCTCAGGCAAAAACCTTTGCACAGGAGAAGATCAATCTCCAGTTACGGAAAAGCACCCTTAAACACTTGCTCAATGAAGTGGAGAAGCAAACCCTCTACAGGTTTGTTTACCACACAGGCACCTTACCCGATGATAAAAAAATTGATATCACAGCCCGGGGAGCCAGCCTGGATCAGGTGCTGTCACAGGCTTTTACGGGCCTTCCACTAAATTATACAGTTAAAGAAGATAACCTGGTGGTGATCTTCTCTACAGAAAAGAAACCGGTACCGGATAAAACCATCAAGGGTAAAATAACGGGACCCGACAATGCACCCTTAGCGGGTGTTTCTGTATTGGTATCCGGTACCTCTATTGGAGCGCTCTCCAATGGAGTGGGTGAATACGCTATACAGGTTCCTGATGATGCCAAAACCCTGGAGTTTTCCCTGGTAGGCTATCTTGAACAGAAAGTAGCGATCAATGGACAGCAAACGATCAACATAACGTTGAAGTTGTCGGCAGTGAATCTTAATGAAGTGGTGGTAACCGGTTATACCAATTATTCCCGCAACAAATCTGTTTCTGCAGCCACTACCATTGGCGGCGATAAGATCAATGATGTGCCGGTAGCTACTTTTGAACAGGCATTACAGGGGCGTGTACCTGGCTTATCGATCAGTTCCGTTTCTGGTCAACCCGGCACCAGCGCCAATGTAGTGCTGCGTGGAATAGGATCTATTGGAGGCAACAATTCAGTGTTGTATATAATGGATGGGGTACCCATTGAGGCAGGTTATTTTCAATCACTCAATCCCGGCGATTTTGAATCTGTTACTGTATTGAAAGATGCTTCGGCGAAAGCCATCTATGGCTCACGCGGTTCCAATGGGGTGATCGTTATTACCACCAAAAAAGGCAAGGCCGGGAAGCTGGCGGTGGAATACCGGTCACAGTACGGTGTATCAAAGCTTACCTCTACCAAGTTCAGGATGATGAACTCAGCGGAAAGAAAAGAATTTGAAGAAGGCATTGGTGTGGAAACAGGTGCGGAAGCAGGCCCTTTCTGGTTATACTCTAAACTGAATCCTGAATATGCTTCCAAATCTGCCGCCGAAAAGGCAGAAGCCGATCATATTGTAGACAGCTTATTGGGTGTGAACACCGACTGGCGCGATCTCTTCATGCGCGACGGTAGTTATATGGAACAGCAGATCAGCGCGAGTGGCGGCAATCAGAATATCCGGTTCTATACCTCATTGAATTATTTTGACCAGCAGGGGTTGGTAAGGGTGTCAGGTCTTAAAAGATATACGCTGAAGAATAACCTGGATTTTAGTTATGGGAAATTGACAGCCAATGTGAACCTCAATATCGGTTACTCCAAGTCGACCTTTATCCAAAGTGAAGGTTCAACGAGTGGCAATAATCCCTTATCGGCTGTTTATTATGCGCTTCCCTATGAATATCCCTTTGCGCCGGATGGTAAACTGGTGACCACCGGCGATGGCGCCGCTTATCCTGTACTGGACCTGCGGGAAGGAAGTGATTCTTATGCGCGCATGCTCAATACTACGAATAAGCAGGACCAACTGAAAACCATCCTGGGTATGTCGGTGAGTTATACCCTTGCCAAAGGGCTTACCGGCAAAACAAGATTGGGCATCGATTACCGCGATCAAACGAGTGAGCAATGGATCAATCCCGATTCCTATGCAGGAAGCAGGGTGTCCCCCGGAAACCTGGGCAGCTATGGCGAAGGATTGGTACGCCGCCTTTCCCTGGTTTCTACATCGGGCTTAACTTACAGCAATATTTTTGCAGAAGATCATGATGTGGAAGTTTCTGCTTTGTATGAATACCTCAGCAACAAATACAGGTCATTTGGATATACTGGTTATGGTCTCAATGCCCGGTTACCGGAATCCATTGCCAGTGTAGGTAATCCCGGTACATTTACGCCTAAATTGGCTGGTGGCCGTACGCAAAATGCCCTGGCCTCCTATATTGGCTTATTGCGTTATACTTTCCAGAATAAATATACCCTGAATGCCAGTTACCGGTATGATGGTTCTTCCACCTTACCGAAGGACAACCGCTGGCATGGTTTCTATTCAATAGGAGCGAGCTGGGAAGTGAAAAGGGAGCAATTTATGGACAATGTGGATGCCATCTCTAACCTGCGTATCAGGGGTAGCTATGGTACTACTGCCAGCCCTTTCCCCAGTGATTTTGATTACCTGCCTGCCTATGGAAATGCCAGTTATGGTGGTAATACCGCAATTGTACCCACCAAACCGGGTAACCCTTATTATGATTGGGAATATGCCAAAGAATTGAATATTGGTTTCGACCTTGGATTGATCAATAACCGCATCCGCCTCACTACTGAGTTCTACAACAGGATCACGAGTAACCTGTTTATTGACCAGCCACTATCTGCTACTTCAGGTTTTCGCAGCCTGAACATTAGTGCCGGCAAAATGCGGAATCGTGGTGTGGAAATAGACCTGCAGGGGGATGTGGTAAAAAACAAAAACCTGGTATGGACAGTAGGGGGTAATATGGCCTATAATAAGAATGTGGTGCTGAACCTGGGTACCAGCAATGAGTTTGAATACCAATATACCGGCATCATCCGGGTGGGCCTTCCTTATGGCTCTCACTATGCTCCCAAATGGGCTGGTGTGAATCCGGCCAATGGCGATCCGCAATATTATACACCCGATGGTCAGATCACTACGGATTACAATGCAGCTACTTTGAGTGTAGCAGAATTTGGTACTTATGTACCTGTAATTACCGGTGGTTTCAATACTTCCTTAACCTGGAAGGATTTTTATGTCAATGCCTTGTTCACCTTTAACGCCAAGGTGAATCGCTACAATAACGAAGATTATTACAATGAGAACCCCAGCTTTATTACCAGTAACCAATCCACTCGTCTGTTGTACGACCGCTGGAAGAAGCCGGGCGATAATGCCATCCTTCCCCGGATAGATGCACCCCGCAACTATACTTCCAGGGATATACAGGATGCCTCCTACGTGCGGTTGAGGAATGTGAACATTGGTTACAATGTACCGCAGTCATTGATCAGCAAATTGAAAGTGATCAGTGGTATACAGATCAACCTGCAGGCACAAAATCTGGTGACCTGGACGAAATGGAGGGGATTTGATCCGGAGAATGGTAATGAGTATGCCCGCTTCAGCTACCCTGCACCAAGAACCTATGTAGTGGGCTTAAACGTTAACTTTTAATTGCAATCACTATGACTATTACTAAAACTTTGCATAAAAATATTGTACTGGCTGCTGCGGTCCTTTCCTTGTCTGTCATTTCCTGCAACAAACAGATCGATCTAAAGCCTACAGATACCATTGACCCCGAAAAGGCATTTAAAACGGTGAAAGACCTCAATGAGGGCCTGCTGGGCGCTTACAATAAACTCAACCAATACAGCAGTATTTTTTATACTTCCCGTATCACGGATGAAGTGATGCTGCCTTCGGAAAACAATACGGGTTCGGGTGTAGCTACGCACCGCTGGCAATACGACGGTAGTTTTGAGCACGATGCCTGGTTCGATAATTACGTAGCTATTGACCGCGCCAACAGGGTACTGGCCGCGATGGACGGCATTGCGCCCAAGGTAGGCGAGGAGGAATTGAAACAGCAATATAAAGGCGAACTGCTGGCATTGCGGGCCTATTGCCATTTTGAATTAATCAGGAATTTTGCTTCGAAATACGAAGCAGACTCTTTGGGTGTGCCTTATATGGAAAAATCGGACATAGGCAGCCCTGCACGGTTGACCTTTGCAGCTACTATGGCCAAAATAAACAAAGACCTTACGGATGCGAAAGCGCTGATCCCTGCCTCTTTTAATAATAATACAAGGATCACAAAGGCTGCCGTTTCCGCCATACAGGCCCGGGCCGCTTTGTATGAAAAGAATTGGGACAACGCAATTACCTATGCTACGGAAGCGATCAATGCGGTGCCCCTGGCATCGCGTACAGACTTTCCGAAAATATGGAAGGATAAAACAAACAATGAAGTGTTGTGGAAACTGAAGGTAGTGGTAGCTGATGTGACCGCACGCATTGGGGATGCTTATACGCAGGCTACTTTCCTGGATGAGCCGGCAGGATCAAAGATCTATTATGCCGCCGCTTACAAACTCACCAACCTTTTTGATCAGGCTAATGATATCCGTTTCTCTTCTTACATTAAGATCGATGCTGCCCGGCAGGCTGCGGGCAAAACACCCAATGCAGTGATTAAATACATAGGAGATGTTGCTGGCAACCGCAATCTGGTAGATATTAAGTTGTATCGCACGGGTGAGCTGTACCTGATCCGGTCAGAAGCATATGCACAGAAAAACAACCTGCCGGCTGCCAAGGATGAGCTCAACGCGCTGCGTGCACAAAGGATCAGCGGTTATGTGGCACAGGATTTTGCCAGCAAAGATGCTATCCTGACCGCCCTGCTTACTGAACGTTACAAGGAGCTGGCTTTTGAAGGGCATCGTCATTTTGACCTCAGGCGGTACAACCTGCCCATCAGCCGCAATCCGGAAGATGCCGTGAATGCCCTGGGTGCGGTATTGCTTACACCTGATAAAGCGCAATATGTATGGCCCATACCCAACAGTGAACTGCGTGCCAATAAGAACATGAAACAAAACCCCCGTTATTAAAATCCGTATAACCTAATCGTGCACCGATGTTAAGATCAATTGCTCTGTTAGCTGCCTGTACCCTTTGTTTGCACTTTACCCATGGGCAGGTAAAGAAACCCACAGGCTCTTCGTTGGGGCTTACCGGCGATCCCAAAGATGTAACCACGGTTACCAAAGGTGGAGTGGCGCTGATCGGTGGAGGCGGTAATGTGGATGGTGCTTTCAAATGGATGATCGACCGGAGTGGTGGCGGCGATGTGGTGGTGATCCGTGCTTCGGGTGATTACCTGTACAACGACGATATTCGTAAACTGGGCAAGGTAAACTCCATTGAAACCCTGCTGATCAATTCGCGGGAAGTAGCCAATGATGAAAAAGTAGCACAAACGATCCGCAATGCGGAGATGCTTTTCATCACTGGAGGCGATCAGTCGAACTATATGCGTTTCTGGAGAGATACCAAAACCTCCGAAGCCATCAATTACCTGCTCAATAAGAAGAAAGTACCTGTAGGCGGTACCAGCGCAGGTTGCGCTGTACTCAGTGGCTTTTATTACAGTGGTGAAATAGGAAGCGCCACGGCTGCAGTAGGGATGGATCCTTACGATGAACAGGTAAAGCTCTACAACAATGACTTCCTGCAACCACCTTTTTTAAAGAACGTGATCACCGATCAACATTATGTGGCCCGTAACCGGCAGGGGAGGCATATGACCTTTTTGAGCCGCATCATTACGGACTGGAAGACTTTTCCCCAGGGAATTGCCCCGGATGAAAGAACAGCTGTATGTGTGGATGAAAAGGGAAATGCTACGGTGATTGGCGAAGGCAAGGCTTATTTCCTTCTTACCAATAAAGCTGCTGCTCCTGAGGTTTGCGTGGCTGAAAAACCATTGCAATGGGTAGCAGGCAAGAAAGCAGTGAAAGTATATGAAATTCAAGGGGCGGCCACTGGCAGTGGTTATTTCTCTGTAGCTGATTTTGATGCTGCCAAAGCAAAAGGCGGCAAATGGTATTGGTGGTGGATGGAAAACGGTAAACTACAACAAAGCCCGGAAGACAAATATGTACTGGTGATACATGGCGGTGCAGGCACCATTCTCCAAAGCACCATGACACCGGAAAAGGAAAAGGCTTACCGCAGTGCACTGCGCCAGGCGCTGGAAGCAGGTTATGCCAAACTGAAAGCAGGCGCAACCAGTCTCGATGCAGTGGAAGCTGCTGTGCGGGTGTTGGAAGACAACCCCCTGTTCAATGCGGGTAAAGGCGCGGTGTTTACGCATGATGGCAGGAATGAACTGGATGCGGCCATTATGAATGGCAACACCTTAGCTGCCGGTTCGGTAGCGGGGGTAAGGACCATCCGCAATCCCATCTCGGCTGCCCGGGCTGTGATGGAAAAATCGGAACATGTGATGATGGTAGGAGCGGGTGCTGAACAGTTTGCCAAAGAAGTGGGTATTGAGATCGTTGATCCCAGTTACTTCCGTACAGAAGAAAGGTGGAAAGGATTGCAGGATGCTTTGAAAGAGGATTCTTTAAAAGCTAAACTGGATCATAGTTCGGCCCCGAAGAAAGGCACGATCAATGTGGATTATAAGTTTGGTACGGTGGGTTGTGTGGCGTTGGACAATAGCGGGATGCTGGCAGCAGGCACTTCAACCGGCGGTATGACCAACAAAAAATATGGCCGGGTAGGGGATGCACCCATTATTGGTGCAGGTACCTATGCCAACGGCACAGTAGGCGTGTCCTGCACAGGATGGGGTGAATTTTATATCCGTACCGTGGTAGCCCATGAACTGAGTGCCTTAATGGAATACAAAGGTTTGTCGATACAGAATGCCGGGAAAACGGTGATTGAAAAAGTAGGCAAGCTGGGTGGTGATGGTGGCCTGATAGCGCTGGATAAAAACGGTAATATCGCCATGCCCTTCAATACGGAAGGAATGTACAGGGGCGCGATCACCCAGGATGGGAAAATTGAGATATCTATTTATAAGGAATGATGGTGTAGGTTCTTTTTATTCAGTAGCATGTTCCACATTCTGGTACCTATAGGACAAAGTGGCTTTTTACCATTTTGTCTTTTTTTTATTTAGTAAAAGAAACGAAGTGAGCCTTGCCAGGCTGATGATAAATATTGAAGCCCCCAACTAAGGACAAAATGGCTTTGGGCCACCTTGTCCTTATCCTGCGTTGGGTTATTGCTTATGATCAACACTACAATGCTGTTGGTAGATTATCATTTCAAAGGCGAGCTTAATGGCTTATTGAGTTTGGCGATATAGGTCTCGTAGCTTTCCACAGCGTCTTGCAGCAACTTGTTTCTCCGGTTCCATTGCTGCTGCGAATACCTGGCGATATAAGCTTTTTTAAAAGCTTCGGACAGGGCAGGGAAATAACCGGCTTCCAGTTGGGAGAAGCCTTCCGGTAAATTGGTGATCAACATTACCTGTTGCAATGATCCGCCCAACTGCAATACATAGCAGCGATAACTTGCATGGCTATTTATTTTCCTGTCAATCTGTGCCGTTCTTCCCATCTCGGCTATAAAATCCTTTTCCATACCCTGCTTCAGGTAGAAGAGGGTAGTGAGTATTTTTTCGGGATGAAGGTCTGCACGCCAGGAAAGGGAGTCGGGTTGTGTATAGATAAGGTTCCCTTTTCTTACTTCTATATTGGGCAGTACCTGTTCATCATAATCCAGGTCGTGTTCTTTCTTTTGAGGATTGCTGGCATCCATGGCTGCAAAAGGGGAAGGGCCTTCCATCAACTGATAATATCCCAGGTAAGGACCGCTGAGGATGGAGTGCACATACCTGGTCTTTGAATCCTTTCCATGGAACCTGGCTACATGAGACTGCCAGGCTGCTTCAAAGGCTGCCATATGGCCTGCTTTTGCTTTGATCATTTCTACTGTGAACAGGGGCGTTTGCCGGGCAAAAGCAGCCGATGTAATAAAGCAAGCCAGGATCAATAATAACTTATGCATAAACTACTGTTCTTCTTTTTTAGTTAATAACAGGTACCGGCTTTTCTGCTGGTGCAGGACCTTCTTCCACATATTTGTGCAGTGCTTCATTCTTTACAAGCGGTCCCATAAACAGCAACATGATGAGCAAGCCTATAATGGCCAGCGCGCCAAAGCCAATAAAGAGGGCATCGTAAGCAACGGTATAACTGTGTGAAGCCGAAAGTGATTTAAGCGTAATACCGGAAATGGACTGAAATACAGCACCGCCCAGACCTGTGCCTACACAGGCAAGTCCCCATACTGAGGCTGCGGCGCTCTTGGGTACCACATCCGCGGGGAAAGCCAATGAGTTGGCTGTATAGGAAGTATAGCCGAATCCTGCGAGCCCGAAAATGATCAGGGCAGACAAGGGTGTGGTGATGATGAAGGGCGCCAGTATTAATGGAATACCCATGATAAGCCCGGAAATGGTAACCGCTATTTTCCTTGCTTTGGGAATAGGCACTCCTTTTTTAATGATCACCTGGGTGAAATATCCTCCGGCAATATTGCCCACATCGGCTATGATGAAGGGCAGCATCGCAAACCAGCCGATCTTTTTAAGGTCCCAACCATGCACATCCACCAGGTAACGGCCAATCCAGAAGGTCACGAAGTACCATACGGGATCCATGAATGCTTTGGATAAAGTGAAGATGCGTACAAACCTTGTTTTGAAAAGTTTGGTGGGAGGAATGATCCGCGCCTTTGATTCCTGCAGTGAATGCTCTGGGGTATAATACAGGAACCAGAAAACCGCCAGCCACAAATATCCCGCGATGGCGAGGATAATAAAAGTATACTGCCATCCGTAATGCATGCCCAGGTAAGCCACCAGCGGAGGCACTATTACGGCGCCAAGCGCCGAGCCGCTGTTGAAGATGCCGGAAGCGGTAGAACGTTCATGCGGCGGAAACCATTCGCTGGTGAGCTTGATGGCTGCAGGCCAGTTACCAGCTTCACCGATGCCCAGGAAAAACCTGCAGATGCCAAACTGTAAGGGAGTAATTGCAAAAGCATGCACCAGGCCCGCAGTTGTCCAGAATGCCATACAAAGCGAATACCCAAGCCGGGTGCCCAGCTTGTCGATCACAAAACCAGAGAATGCATTCGACAGCATATAGGCAATAAAAAAAGCAGTGCCAATATATCCGAAAGCGTCATCCGGGATGATCTTCCGCAATTCCCCATCAGCGCTGAGGTAGTTAAAGGAAAGGCGGTGTACATAATTCAATACCGTGGCAAGGAATGCCATGAATACCATTACCCATCTCATACGGGATAATTTTTCAACGGGGAGTAGGTCCGGTTGTTTTTCCATAAAGAAGCAGCAATTATTAGATGGGCAAAATGATTTAAGACCTTTACAATGGCTGAACCTTCAGCATAGTTTCCTTATCAGGTATGATCCTGACGGGATTTCTCAACGCTCTGCCAAGACCCTTCCATTCCACTTCCATCACATCCCCATCCTGTAAGGCGATGCCTTGTCCGAAACTGAAAGCATCTGCTCCGAAATAATGTACATGTACCTGGAAGGGTATCCTGTGCGATGCATACTTGAAGTGATGGTACTCGAGGTTTTGCAAGCTATGCGCCATATGTTTTTCTCCGGAGTGGACGGGTGAACTCCAAATGGTATCGCCCTTGCGGCTTACAGACACTGTTCCGGTAAAAGCCTCAAAGCTTGCGTCGATGGCCAGTTCGGGACCAATGGCGCTTTGCCTGAGCTTGGAGGGAGCGAGGTACAGGTAGTTTTTCTTTTCCATTACATGGTCCGAAAATTCGTTGGCTGTACAAAAGCCAATCCTCCGTGGGGTACCTTGCTGGTCTACTATATACAGGCCTGCTATTTCAGGCTCTTCTCCGCCATCGTTTGCATAAGGAGGTATGTCTAATGTATTTCCATGTGCCCTGAGCAATGCGCCGTTACCCTTGTAGAACCATTCCGGCTGGGTGCCGATCACTCCTTTGGCAGGGTAACCACCTTCCACGCCCCATTGATACATCCGGATACTATCGGTTGGTTTTTCTTCCGTCGTCTGGTGCATCATTTGCCTGTTGAGTGCACTGTTCTTGTGTGTGAGGCCTGTTCCCGAAACCATACAACCGAAAGGCCCATCCGGGTGATCAAAGGCTGGTAGCAAGATCCAGTCGCTCTTTCCTTCATAGACCTGGTCATAGTCAATGGCTTCATTAGAAAGTTTGGAATGGATCAGAAGGCCCAGGCCCGTTTTCCCGGTGATGGCTTCCAAAGCCAGCTCATAGATGGATTTAACCTGCTTCAGAAGCACCAGCCTGGGTTCCTGTACAAGTGCTACGCGCCTGCCGCGTATCGCGTGGTTAAGTTGTACAAGCCGGGTAGTATCATGATTCATATGAATACCGTGGTTTTAAATGATGTATTACTGGATGATCCAGCCACCGTCAATAGAGAAACATCCTCCTGTTGCATAGCTGGAAGCGGGACTGGAAAGGTATAAGGCAATGCCGCCGATCTCATGCAATTCACCCCAGCGGCCCATGGGTACTTTGGCGATAAAGGCCTTGTATTTTTCCGGATCGCTTAGCAACGGGAGGTTCAGTTCTGTGGCAAAGGGGCCAGGAAGGATGGCATTCACATTAATGCCTTCCTGTGCGAGTTCAATTGCCAGTGCACGAGTGAACTGTATGATCGCTCCTTTGCTGGTGGCATAGGGGGTACGTTCGGGAATGGCCGTGACGGAAAGCATACTTCCAATATTAATGATCCTGCCATAGCCGTTCTTTTTCATAGGCGGTAATACTTCCCTTGAAGCGATCCATGATCCGGTAACATTTACCTGCTGCACTTTATTGAAATCCTCTACGGAGAGCTGTCCAATGGCGCCACGTATATTGATGCCGGCGGAATTGATGAGCACATCGATCCTGCCAAAGCGTTCCATTGTCTTTTGTACAGCGTTGCGCACGCTTGCTTCTGATGTAACATCACAGCCCACATTCATACAATCTACGCCGTAGGTGGACCGTATCATTGTTTCGGCTGATAAGTTGATCGCTTCGTCTCTGGCAGCAATAGAAATGGCGGCGCCCGCTTCTGCCAGGGCGCTTGCCATTGCAAGGCCCAGACCACGGTTGCCGCCCATGATCAATGCTACCCGTCCATTCATTTTAAAAAGCTCCAGGATGCTTTGTGCCACAGATTGTATTTTAGTTTATTCAATAATGTTGAAGTGCTCCAGCCCTTTCGTTTTAAGGGTAAGGCCCACGCCGGCACGTTGATCATCCAGCTGTAGTTTGCCATTTTCAGCAACGGCCTCACCATCAAAAATGTACCAGAACATTTCATTGCCTACCTCTATCTCTGTTTGCGGGAAGTATTCAGCCATGGGAGAAGCAAAGGAGCTCATTACCACATGGAGGTTGTGCATCTGACCGCCATGGGGTATCACTTCCACGCCATGCAGTTGCGCCATGGTGCATATCTTTTGCGCTTCTGTAAAGCCGCCTACGCGGTTGGTATCGAACTGAAAGATATCCAGGGCGTCGGCTTTGATGAGGTCATGAAACCCGAAGCGCGTATAGGCATGTTCGCCACCTGAAAGCGGGATATCGGTATATTCTTTTAGTTTGGCAAAAAGGTGGATCTCGTCGGGCAACAACAATTCCTCTACCCAGCGCAGGTTATAAGGCTCCAGCAATCTCAAAAATTCCCTGGCATAAGGATAGTTGAATCCCATATAGGCTTCGAGCATGATCTCCACGTCGTCGCCCACAGTGTCTCTTACCACTTTAACCATTTCCACATTCTTTTTCATGCCTGCACGGCCCTCTGTATAGGGGTATCCGCAGCGGAGTTTCATGCCTGTAAATCCCTGCGATTGATAATGGGCAGCTTCTGCTTCCAGTGAAGCCAGGTCTCTTGTATACAGGCGGCTGTAATAAGTTTCAATATGTGTTTTTGTTCTGCCGCCCATGAGCATGAATACGGGTTGCTTCAACACCAGGCCTTTGATGTCCCAAAGGGCAATATCCAGTGCACTGATAGCAGCCAGTACTGCCCCCTTCCTGCCATAGGCTACGGAAGAGCGGTACATTTTTTCATAGAGGTATTCCGTGTTCAATGGGTTTTCGCCAATGAGCAGGGACTTCAGCTTGGAATCAATGATCTGTTTGGTTACATCGGGGCACAGGCCGGCATTGCCAATCCCTACGGTGCCATCACTGGTCTCAATCTCTACCACCAGCCAGCTGAAAAAGCGGTAGGGCGCCTGTGAATCGTCCTGGAAGGGCAGGAGACTTACAGGGGTAGCAAATATGGTATCACTCGTTTTAACGGGACCTTTCCATTGATAGAGTTTGGTTCTTACGGAAGTTATTTTCATTGTTTATACTATTATGTATTAAGGGTCGACAACTAAGGTGAGCCGTTCCGCAATACTGCGGGACAGCGTTGCATAGGATCAAAAACTAACAGTTACGGCCTTACCGGTATAAGAAACTTCTTTGATGGTGCCTTCGGGCAGTAACTGCACTTTAAAGGTGCGAGTTGTAACCTGGTTGGATGCTCCCTTCGGCGCCTGTGGCGTGAGGGTAAGTTTCCTGCCTTTATCGTTCCAGGCCATCTTTGTCCAGGAGCCTTTCCCTTTTGTATATTCCTGGGAGATGCCATCATCTTCATACAAGGTAAATTCTCCATTGGCGCCCGTGTATACACGCAATGTAGTGGGAGTGCTTACCGGCTCATCGGCATATTGACGGATGGGGTCGAAGGGGATGATGGCGCCGGCACGAACATAGATGGGCATGGTGGCGAGGTCTACATTCCGTGTTACTGTTTGTCCGCCGCTTTTCTTTTCTCCATTCCACCAGTCGTACCAATCGCCTTTGGGCAGGTAAACATTCCTGGTAGTTGCGCCCTTTTCAAAGACCGGTGCAATTAGCATATCACGTCCCCACAGGTATTGGCTGCCCATATTGGTCACCTGCGGATCGTTGGGATAATGCAGCCACATAGCGCGCATGAGGGGCATACCACTGTTGCGTGCTTCCCAGGCCAGTGTATAGGTGTAGGGAAGTAACTGGTAATGCAGTTCCGTATATTTTTTAGTGATGGGCTCAATGGTCGGGTTGTTCATTTCCGACTGTTTGATATTGCGCGGGTCATCGACGCCAACCGCGGTATTGCGGTTATTGTTTTCCCGCGGACCCATATCGCTCAACCCATAGCCCCAGGGAAGGGCAGTGAACCAGGTCCTTCCATGTGAACGAAATGAACCACAAAAAGCCCCAAACTGGTACCAGCGTGCGTACAGTTCTCCGGTCTTCTCTGCATTGGGATAGAAGCCACCAATATCGGAGCCCCAGTAGGGCCCGATGCTCAGGGAGTAATTGATGCCTACTGCCACCTGTCCCTCCAGGGTTTTCCAGGAGGATTCTGTATCGCCGCTCCATACCCATCCGCCCCATTGGGCGATACCGGGGTACCCGTTGCGTTGCAGACTCCAGGGTCTTACATTGGGTTGGGTCGAAAGATGACCCTGGTAATACAGTTGGTGTCTTTTGATCCTTTCAAATAGATTGAACCAGTCGCCCTCGTCGGGCCAGAAAGCATCTACGCCCATATTCACCAGTCCTACGTGTTGCTCCCAATAATTTTTGATGTGCGAAGCGTCCATGGGTTCTCCGGGCCTGGCAGGAATAGTGCCCTGCAGGGTGGGTAGCTTATCGCGGTCCCAGGGCACCATGTGCATCACTACTTTTACTTTTCGCTTGTGCATATCGGCCAATACCGTCTTCGGATCATGTTTGAATACCTCGGGATTGAACTCGAAGGATGGCTGTTCTTTATTCCAGCCCTTAGGGGTAAAGCCGGTACCTAAGTAGATCATGGCATCCACCGGGATCTTTTTAGCACGGAAGCTGTCAACGATCCCCATCATCTCTGTATCGGTGTCGAGCGTACGGTGGGATTGCATATAACCCAGGGCCCATTTGGGCGGCATAGCAGCAGGACCGGTAAGTACGGAGAAGTCTTTCATGAAGGCCGCAGGATCGTGTGCGTCAAAAACAATTACATCATATAATCCTGGTACGATATCCTTGATGGGTGGTTTTCCTTTACCCTGGTTGAGGCCCTGGTTCTTTTCTGTTTGAGGACCCGCCGCGGCGGTAGGTGGTTCCCATGGTGTGAAATAACCTTTGTCTTTTTGTTGCATGTCTACCTGTACCCAGGGAGTGGCTACAAACAAACCCCAGCCTTTGGTACCTACCAACAAGGCCACGGGATTGCGGGAGCCATAAGCATCGCTCTGCCAGCGAGGCTCCATTTTGTGCATCCTGCCACGGCGGTCAAATTCAATAGGAAGCGCGCGCCAGTTAACACCACGCTCCGGCTTGGGACCACCTTCGCCCATACCGAGTACAGGTTGATCATCTACTTCAAAAGCAAGCTTGCCATCGTCGGCGAAGGTCAATTGCTGAATGGTTTGCCCTTTTGCATTGCTTACTACTACCGTAAGCGGGGAAGGGCGTATTTCCACCTGCAGGCTACCCACTTTCTTTTTCACAGTTGCCTTTAACTCAAGGAGGCTGATAGCAGCTGCGGCATATTTCCGCTCCGTGAGTGCCGGTGTAAACGCAAAGTCTTCTTTAAAGCTGAGTGGCTTTAAGGTGATACGAACACTGTTGGCGCCGGCTTCCCGGATGTCAAGCCGCGCCGGCTGACCAGCAGTGGTTATTTGTTGTGCATGCACGATCCCTATGCCAGCTATGAACAGCGATGCCGTCAGGAAGACACGGGAAATAGTCTGTTGAATGATCATACGTAAGAGTATTCTGTTAATTATAGCCTTTGTTTTGTTTCAGGTTTGGATTCTTATTTATTTCAACCAGTGGGATGGGGAATATTGTTTTGTCGATAGATGAGCTACGGTGCTGGAACCACATTTTGGTGGTGAATACACCAAAGCGAATAATATCCTGCCTTCTGTGTGCTTCTGCGGCAAACTCCCAGCCAAGTTCATCCAGGAAGCGGCCATATTGGATATCATTTCCGCCCTGAGGCTCGGTGATCTGCCCATTGTCCCAATAACCATAATTGTAATTGCTTCCTTTCAACAGGTCGGCGCCGGTCACTACTGCTTTGGCAGGTGTGGCTTTGAAATTTCTTGTTCTCACCTGCGTTACCAGGCTTGCCGCATCATCTGACTTGCCTGTCCTCAGCAGACTTTCTGCTTTCATCATCAGTACATCGGCATACCTGAAAATGGGGAAGTCGTTGCTGGCGCCATTCTTAATGCCTTGCTTGATCTCATATTTGCCAATGCGCAAGCCGTGGTTGGCATCGCTTTTCTCAATGCTGGTGACGGTGTTCACAAAACTGATCACGAGTCTTCCTGTGGGGCTGTATTGGGCACCTTGCAGCCAGCTGTCTTTCAGGCGGCTGTCATCTGCATCATAAGTATTGATGAATTGAGGTACAGCGCAATTGCCGCCCCAGGGCTGGGCCTGCATCTGGAATACTTCCTGCATGGAGGCATCGAGGGTCTTCATGTGGATGACAGATTCAGTTGCGAATATTTCATCATAGGGAACGGTAAAGATCAGTTCCTTTGAATTTTCATTATTGGTCTTAAATACATCCCGGTAATTGGGTTCAAGCAGGAATGTTCCGTTGGTAGTAGCCTCCGCAATGATGTCATTGCATTCTGCAATACATTTTTCCCATTGGGATGTACCGGTGTATACGCCGGCATTCAGGTAGATCTTTGCCAGCAGCGCTTTGGCTGTCCACTTGTTAAACCGTCCGTAGGTCGACTTGTTTGAATTGGGGGACAGACGCGGCAGGTTGTCGTTCAGTTCTTTGATCACAAAATCATATACCTGTACCCTGGTACTTTGCAAGGGGAGCCCTGTTGCTTTGGGATCAGTAACAATGGGCACATTGCCATGATTGTCCATGAGAATATAATAAAAGAAGGCGCGGGCAGTCTTCAATTCAGCGATCACATTTTCTTTTCCGGTAGTAATGGGGATCTCGCCGGCTTCTATTTGAGCGATCACGCGATTGGCACTGTTGATACCATTGAAGCACCTGTTCCATAATTGTACAGGCTGGCTTTCAACCGAAGTCCATAAATGGCGGTGCATTCGCTGGTATGTACCTCCATCGTACCAGCCTCTTGGGCGGGCAGGGGTAATGATGGCATCAGCGCTTTCTTCCTGCACATCAAAATAGCCCTGCCATCCGGCCATCATTGGCCGCATGATGCTGTATACAGGCGCCACCAGCGGGAGCACATCGCCCGGGGTAGGAGTAAAATCTTCATCCAGTATTTCCGAATACACATCTTCCTTCAGTTGTTTTTCGCAACTATTGAACAGGAAACCGGAAGCAATGAGAATTAGTATAGTGATTAGATGATATGGCTTTTTCATTTCAAATGCAGTTTATGATTAGAGAGAAAAGTTGACGCCTACAGTGAATGAACGGGTGGTGGGGTATTTGTTGGCCTCATCGTTGCCCGGTGTGAGCCCCGACCTGTTTACTTCGGGATCAATGCCTTTATACCCGGTGATGGTTACAAGGTTGAGCCCTGAAGCATAGATCCGTGCCGACCGCAGGAACTTCGAGTTTTTGAAAGGCAAAGTGTAGCCCAGTGTAATATTATCCAGCTTCACATAGTCTCCCTTTTCCACATAATAACTTACATAGGCCAGGTCATTGGTAAGCCTTGTTTTTCCATATACATTATCAAAGGCAGTCTTGAGCATATTGTATTGCACCACTTTCGTGTTTTCATAGAACATCCGGGAGAAATTGAGGATGCTGTATCCGAAAGCTCCCCTGACCAATACATTGAGGTCCCAGTTTTTGTAGCTCACCGAGTTGTTCCAGCCTGCATAGTATTTAGGCAATCCGTTGCCCAATATTTTCTTATCCTTTTCTGTTGCCTGCTGTATGGGCTTGGGCTTACCATCTTCACCTTCGATGATCCATTTTCCCTGTGCATCGATGTCAACAGACTTGTACCCATAAAAATCACCAATGGGACCGCCAATCTTTACGCGGTGAGTCGATTGCTGGATAGGTGCACCTGTTGCCCCGGCATCAAAATAGTCATTGGTAGTTTTGAACTGGTCATTGGAAAGAGATACGAGGGTATTAGTATTGGTGGAGAAGTTGACACTGGTGAGCCATTGCAGGTCTTTCTTCTGAATAGCATTAAAGTTCAACAGTACTTCCACACCGGTATTCCTGATGCTGCCAACATTGGCGGTAATCGAACTGAATAAGAAAGGTGGAACGGGTACCTGGTAATCCCAAAGCATATCTTTTGTTAACCGGCGGTAAGCGTCGATCGTACCTGTGAGTTTGTTGCCAAACAAGGCGAAGTCAAGGCCCACATTGTACTCTTCTTTTTTTTCCCAGCGAAGATCGGGATTGGGATTGCGAACAGGCGCCAGTGACTGCACCCACACGCCATCAATCAATACCCGGTTGCCATAATTGAGGCTTGTTTGGGAAAGGTAAGCGTCATCCGGAGCAATTCCGGTAACACCAAAGCCGGCCCGCAGTTTTAAATCGTTGATCAATCCTACATTCTCGAGGAATGATTCGCGGTTGATACGCCAGCCAAGAGATACTGCCGGGAAGGTGCCCCATTTATTGTTTGCGCCGAACTTGGAAGACGCTTCCTGCCGTACACTGGCCATGGCCATGTATTTATCTTTCCACACATAATTGATCCTGCCAAAAAAGCCGAGCAGGGTATAAGAAGTTGCAAAGCTGGTCATCCTGGCTTCCCCTCTACCCAGCGCATTGCCGCTTTCCATTCTGTTATAGGAATAAAAGTCATTGGGGAAATCCCAGTTTTCCATGTACGAGTTGTCGGACTTTACATTCTGGTAGCTTCCCCCGCCCAGTAGGGTTAGCTTGTGGTCGCCAAGGGTTTTGGAATAATCAGTCGTAAATTCCAGCAGGTTGTCTTTGAAGGAGGAGGTGCCAATGGCTGCAAAACCTTTTAGTCCATTTTTGGTGGTGGACATATGCTTCTTGGTTTGTGCAAAGCCCCGTTGGGTGGTTCTCGCTACGTTGGCAATGAGTAATTTCAGGTGCAGGTCGCGAATAGGAGTGAGGGTTATATTGCCACTCATACGTACTTCCTTTTGCACATTTTCTCCATTGGTTTCCTGAATATAGGCTATCGGGTTATCGTATTCCTGTACCCCTCGTTCCATCCAGTCACCTTTGGCATTTCGTATGCTGTCGGTAGGATTGCGGATGAGCGCCTGCCGGTAGATATAATTGTTGAAGCTGGCGCTGTTGCCGCCTGCCCAATACGTTTGTGTTCTGGACACCAGGTTCAAATTGAATTTCAATTTGCCATCAAACATAGAATGGTTAAGATCTGCCCGGCCTGTGAGTTGCTTATTGTCTGACTTTAAGAAGATGCCCTGCCAATTGCGGTAGTTGAGGGAAGCTGTAAAGTTGGTAGTACGTGTGCCACCCTGCCAGGTTAGGTTATGCGTATGGCTCACCGGTGTGCGGGTGATCTCATCCAGCCAATTGGTGGAAGTGCCATAATCGGTAAATGCGATACCTTCCGCGATGTATTTCCGGTAGTCACTTGCCGTTAAGAATTCGGGTTTTCTGGCAATGGTTTGCACACTCAGGTATCCATTGTATTCGAAGGTTGACCGTGCATCGCCATGTACCCGCCTGGTGGTAATGAGGATAACGCCATTGGTACCGCGTGTGCCATAAATGGCTGCCGCAGAGCCATCCTTCAATACATCAATCGATTCAATGTCTTCAGGGGCTACGGAGTTGAGCGTGCCCGGAATGCCGTCGATCAATACCAGCGGCTGGGTAGACGCCTTCATCGTAGTGATACCCCGAAGCTGTATTTGTGTATTGGCTGTAGGGTCACCGGAGGAAGTGGATACCGATAGGCCGGCCACTTTGCCCTGGATAAGTTGTGCAGCATCCCGCACAGCTCCTTTTACGAAGTTTTCTGACTTCACGCTGGCTACTGCACTGGTGATATCTCCTTTCTTCTGGGTGCCATATCCTACTACCACTACCTCGTTCATATTGGTAACGGACCTGCTCAATTCAACCACCAGGGTGGCCTTGCCCTTTATTTCTATTTCCTGCGTAATGTAGGTGGAGAAGGAAATAACGAGGGTGGCGTTTTCATTGTCAATTTCAAGGGTAAACTTTCCATCTTTATCGGTGGTAGCTCCCAGCGTGGTGTTTTTTACCTGTACGGAGGCACCCGCCAGTGGCTCCCGGGAAACAGCGTCCAGTACAGTCCCGGTAAATTTCAGAAAAGCGGGTACATTTTTGTTGGAATGGGGTGTTGGTCTGGCATGCGTTCGTATGGTAATAAAGAACAGGCATGCCACAAATGTGAACAGCAGTTTCGTCTGTTTCATATATGCAAGCTTTTTAGGTTGACGATGTAGGTGTAATTGGTTTAGGTCAAATTCAAGGGTAAGGTGGGGCAATAGGGGTCATCCATGGCCTCTCCGGTGAAGACATGAAATACCCTGGCCGGTATTCGGTTCAATATTGTTCTGGATAATAGGTTCAGGTCCGGGCATACCATGGCCCTGCCGGGATTGCCGGCTCTAAAAAACGGCCATAAATGCCTGCTAAATAAAAATGTCTAAATAAACCACTTCCTCAGATACGGGTAAGATGCCATGCTTTTGCAGCGAATTAAAATAGAGCGTATCTCCTTCCTTTAGCAGGTACTCCACTTCTCCTACCTGCATTTTCATTTGTCCGCTGATGATGTAAATGAATTCCTCTCCTTCATGGGAAAGCTCATGTGGCTTCACTTCTCCCCGCCTGGCTACAAACAGGAAGGGTTGCATTTTCTTTTCATGGTACTCCGAAGCATAAGGGTAGATAGCGTACCCTTTTTCGGTAATCGTAAGGTGCTCTGTCGACTTATGCCTGGGTGTATGGATCGCATTCACCAGCCCATCCTGCTCCAGGATATTGGATATATTGGTACCTAGTGCAGTAGCTATTTTAACCAATGCTGCTACAGAAGGCACTGTTTTGTTATTTTCTATTTTTGAGATCATTCCCCTCGAAAGGTCGCAGGCATCGGCTATCTCCTGTAAGGTCCGTTTCTGATTCACCCTCAATGCCTTAATGCGTCCACCGATATCCAGATTGCTCATTTTGTCTTCAAGCAATAGTTCCGCCTCCATGCAATTTGTTTTATTTAGATTACCCTCTGTTGATTATTAGGAAACAAGGTTGAATACGAATGTATCTATGTTTCCTGAATTGACAATGTGTTTTTGAAAGTGGTTAAAATATGTCAAGTGGGAGATAAAAAAGGTGGGTCACTGCTGAGGGTGTGCTAAAGGCGTGTGATCTCATAAAAAAGCCGCCTCCATTGAGATGGACGCGGCCTCTTACTCAGATAACCATTGCCTGTGCCGACCAACGATCGCCTGATCACTTACTGATATAGGGTCTTAATTGAATTGATAAGGGAGAACACCATGTACAATAGAGGTGCCTGTATAGGTTTCTGTTTTAACCACTTTGTCGTTTACCAGTATCTCAGCTTTCAGATTGCCTCCTTTGGTTGCGGTAGTACTCAGACCTAAAGTCTCATATTGGTTAACCCTTTTAGTAATCTTTTTAGAGAAGGGCAGGGCTGCAAGGTCTATGTTTGACATCCCCCCTGTTTCGTTGGTATAAGTTACATCTGCAGCGTTTAAACCAGCAGTGGTTGTAGTGATCCTATACTCAATGGTCACATCTTTAGGATAGCTTGACTTGTCATCGTCTTTACTTTTTTTACAGGAAAACAAGATGGATGCTGACAGGAGTAAGGCAATAATCTTCACCGGGTGTTTTGTCGTTAACAGGTTCATCATTTATGTTTGTTTTAAAATGTGCTATACGGCCTGGATAAACCAGGTTTTATGGAAAACAAGGTAGTTCTGCAGTTGCGGGGTTATCATGATAGGCCCATTCGTCAATGCCAGTGGTCGGGTAAAATGGACCATTGGCAGGTGATTGACGCAGGGATATCGGTTGCGGGGTTATGTGTGCAAAGGTATCAGGCAGGCACACGGCGAACAATACGCTGAAACCGTGAATTTTATCTACTGGTATTCCGGTATTCTTGACATAATGAAAAAGTATTCAGCAATAGTTGTTTATTTTGCCTGTATGATCCGCAACACCACCCTCGTTTGCTTACTGATCAGTATCACGCTATGGAGTAAGGCACAACTGCCTTTGGATGAAAATAAGTATGCCGATAGTCTGCAAACTGTCCTGAAGCAGGCCAGTTCCGATACTATCCGGGCCAAGAGTAGTTATCTCCTTTCTTATTATTGGGTATTCAAGGATGCCGCCAAAGCCCGGGAATACCTGGACCGGGGCCGTCAGTTTGCGCGGAACAATCCTTTTCAAACAGCGGTCTCCTGGTTTTATGAAGGGATCATATTTTATGCCACGGGCGATATACCTAAGAGCGAAGCAGCTTTCCTGAAAGCCGATAGTCTGTTGAACCAGTTCGATACAAAACCTGCCAAACAATTCAGGTCGCAGGCCTTGCATAACTACGGGGTATTACAGCAGGTTAAGGGAGATGAAAAAGGATTTGCAGATGTGCTGTTCAATAGGTCAATACCACTGGCGAAGGAATCGGGCGATAGTTCGGGCCTGGCCAAAAACTACCATGACCTGGCGCTTACTTTTAAGAATACGGCCCAATATGAGAAGGCATCTACCTGGTGTCTTAATGCGATCGAAATATTTACGAAGCTCCATGCTCCCAAGGAATTGGCAACGGCCTACGTAACGGCGGCTGAGAATTATGTGCTGTGGGAAAAATATGCGCTGGCGAAACCTATGCTGGACAGTGCCAATGCCCTGTTGGCCCCTTTCCCGGAAAACCCGCTCTACATAGATTATTATGCTGCTGAAAGTATCTACTTCAATGCAGTGAAACAACATAAGGATGCACTGGTCAGTGCGGAAAAAGGTATCAGGCTGGCGAAGCAATTGAACAGGCGCTATGAAGAGCAGCGGCTATTGTTGCAGAAGTTCTATGCACTTTTTGATCAGCATGATTACCGGAATGCCAGGCCTGTAGTAACCTACCTGCTGGAGCAACCGGAAATGATGTCGCAGATCATTAACAGACTACAACTTTATAAAGGGATGGCGGAAACCCATGCTGGACTGGGTAATATGCCTGTTGCCTATGAATGGTCGAAACGGTATAGCCAATTGAGCGATAGTGTGCACGAAAGCCAATTGAAAACGGATATCCAGGCGCTGGAGTTGAAATTCAACGATGCAGAGAACCAAAAGAAAATAACAGCCCTCCGGGCGGAGAATGACAAGGCGGCGCTGACTGCCAGGAATACGCGGCTGGTGAACTGGTTTTTGGCTTCTGCCGCAGTCCTTTTATTGGTCGCCGCTGTATTGGGCCTGCTATACTACCGGAACAATAAGAAACTATCGGAGCAAAAAGACCTCAATCACCAGCAGCAGTTGAAGGAGTTGGCCCAGCAGCAGCAAATACAATTCAGTCAGGCCATGCTTCAAGGGGAGGAACGGGAGCGCCGGCGGTTGGCCGGTGATCTGCATGATGGATTGGGAGGGATGCTGGCTGGTGTAAAAATGAATCTGACGGGCCTCACTGTTACCGCTCCTGTAGCGCAGGATGCGGACCTGAACAAGGTGATAGGGCAACTGGACCATTCCATCAGTGAATTGCGCCGTATTGCCCGTAATATGATGCCTGAGGCGCTGTTGAAGCTGGGCCTGGAGACAGCCCTCAAAGACCTTTGTGAGTCGGTGATGACAGACCAGGTTAGGGTAGATTTTCAATCGTTTGGAATCGAGAAAACGATACCACAACCAACCCAGGTCACCATTTACCGTATTGTGCAGGAATTGCTTACCAATGCCATCCGGCACGGTCATGCTTCCAGCATTTTATTGCAATGTAGCCAGAATGAGGGTGTTTTTTTCGTGACCCTGGAAGATAACGGCAAGGGATTTGATCCCCATAAGGCAGCCCATGCCAAGGGGATAGGATTGAGCAATGTAAAAAGCAGGGTTGATTACCTGAACGGAAAAATGGACATTGCCTCTGCCGTTAATGAAGGCACCACTATAAATATTGAACTATATGTTGCAGGATAAAGATGTTATCGAGCTGGCTATTGTGGATGATCATCCTGTTGTGATCGAAGGGGTGCTAAAGTTACTGGACAATAAGGAACACCTGCGTGTGGCTGGTTGTTTTACCAGCGGCGCCGGGTTCATTGAATTCATAAGATCGGGCAAGGTTGATATTGTACTGCTCGATATCTCCCTGCCCGACATGAACGGTATGGACCTGTGTAAAGAGATAAAGCTATTGTCGCCCGCCACCTGTGTACTGGTATTGAGCAACCACAGTGAACGCAGCATTATCATGCAGGCCCTCCAGAACGGCGCGAGTGGCTATTTGTTGAAGAATGCTTCTCCGGCAGAACTCATTACCTGTATCCATGAAGCATTGGGTGGCCAGATCACCTTCAGCCGGGAGGTTAAAGAAATTATCGCCCGCCCTTCAGTCACCGAATTAAAAGGCATTCCCCAACTGACCAAAAGAGAAAAGGAGATACTGCACCTCATCTCCGACGGGATGACTACGGCCGGTATTGCCGTGCAGCTCTCCCTCAGCCCGCTTACGATTGAAACGCACCGCAGGAACCTCCTGCAGAAGTTTGAGGTGAAGAATGTGGCAGCCCTGATCAAGGTAGCAGTGCAGCAGGGACTTATCTAACAGCTTCCTGCCATTAATTGAACTTGAAGGCGCTCAGGAAATAGATGATAAAGAAAATGGTGAGTTGAGTAAGATGAAACATCCGCAGGTTTTTCTTTACCTGATTCAGAGATCCTTCATTTGCTGATGGTGTACCTGCGGAAACCAGTAGTTTGTTGAGCCTTGTATTCAGTCTACGTCCTACAATAATGCCATTCAGGATCACTATCAGCACCAGGCCTATTTTGATCCTGAACCATAACATAGCGCCCACTACGGCATGCAAAATGGTCATCATGCCTATCCCGGAAAGGAGGGTGATAACAATACCTGCTACAATGAGGAGGGGCAGTTTATCGGTCATCTTTCTTACCAGAATGCCAGCCTGGTTGTCTTTGGCATAAAAGGCCCAGAACCTCCGGGTCAATACAAAATCAACTACAGTAGTGCCTGCCAACAACGTAATACCAATAATATGGAGCCATAAGGAAAGGTGGTAGATCATGATCTTATTTTCTACATAAGACAGGCGAGGTGCTTTTCCTGTGACAGGGTATCATGAAAGTTCTCCTTTTTTAAAATGCTTTAGCTTATCGGGATTGGTCTGTATATATATATTCCTGATCCGGTCGCCATCGTACTCCAGGGTAAAAAGGCTGATGGGCGAATCGCCGGAATAGGAAATGATGGAGGGCAGTCCATTGGCAATGATGATCTCCCGGTGAAAGTTGGGAATATCTTCTATTTTGGAGACGGCGCTTATCAGCAATCTCGATACATTTTCCCGGCCATAAATAGGTTTGTAAGCGGCTGTGAGGCGTTGTCCCTTTACATGGATGAATTTACCACCGCCATCTGCAAACAATACAATGTCTTCTTTGAGCAGATCGATGAGGTCTTCCATGCTTCCTTCTGAAGTTGCCCGCAGCAGTTTGTGCAACATCTTTTCATGCACTTTCATGTCTACTTCAAACCGGCGGGCATCTTTGCCCAGGTTGTCTTTAGCCCGTTTTAATATCTGGCGGCAGTTGTCTTCCGTTTTGTCAAAGATGTCGGCCAATTCATAATAATCATAGGCGAATATTTCCTTCAGCAGGAAAATGGCCCTTTCCTGCGGTGTAAGCTTTTCCATCAGTACAAGGATACCCAAGGAAAGGGCATGGTAGGTCTCAAACCTTTCGTGGCCGTTTTCGATGCCATAGTTAAGCAGGGGTTCGGGCAGCCATACCCCGATGTATTGCTCGCGTTGTACACGGGCACTCTGGAGGTAATTGATACAAGAATTGGTCACGATCTTTACCAGGTAGGCCTTGGGGTGCTTTACGGAGCCCTCCTGCGTTTCCATCCATTTCAAAAACGTATCCTGTACAATATCCTCGGCGGCATCAACACTGCCGAGCATATTGTAGGCCATGGAAAACAACAAGGCCTTGTATTCAATAAAGAGGGTAGCTTTCTTGTCCATGCTGTAATAAATGTAAGTGATTAGTAATTAAATTGGCCGGGATCACCCATAACATGGGACAAGTGAGGCTCCGGGAATGTGACAGGCAGGTCCGAAAAAGATTAAGAAGTCTCTCCCCCGGCCGCCGGTATGTTAACAGCCAACTGGTTTACAATGTTTTCAGGTTCATTTTATAGTGCTCTCCCAGGGGGATGGTGGTTTTCCCAATGGCCACTTCGTCCTTACCGAGGCGGTCGATATGCCGGGTGTTGACCACATAGGAGCGGTGTATCCTTTTGAATTGCTGATCCGGCAGCAATTCGAGTAAGGATTTCATGGTGAGGTGGGTAATATGCTGGCCGGTAGTGGTCACGATCTTAATATAATCTTTCATAGACTGGGCAAAAAGGATCTCGGCCAGAAAGACCTTTACCAGGCTTCCGTCCACTTTAAAGTATACATAGTCTTTCTCCGGCACAGGGGGAGGGGCCGGCTGCTGGTTCAAAAAACGGGCAATGCTCTTTTTGAAACGATCGTAAGTGATGGGTTTTAGCAGGTAGTCTACTGCTTCCAGCTCATAGCCCAGGAGGGCAAAGTCGGCATAGGCAGTCGTGAAAATAAAGGCTGGTGGATTTTTTAGTGATTGTATGAATTGTGTGCCGCTAAGCTGGGGCATTTTGATATCGAGGAACAAGAGGTCAATGGGCTGCTGGTGCAGCACAGAGAAAGCCGCTGCGGCATTGAAGCATTTGGCCGACAGGATCAACCCTTCCGTTTGCTGAATATATTTTTCCAGCACCTGTTGCGCCAATGGCTCGTCATCCACGATCATGCATCGTATCATATCAGTTCAGAATAATAGTTAAAAGTACTTCATAGGTTTCGTTGGTTTCCTGTATCTGCAGGGAATGTTTGCCGGGGTACAGCAATGCCAGGCGCTTTTGGGTATTGTCCAGGCCAATACCATTGCCGTTGTCGCCGGGTATTGTTTGAACCGGAGCGATCGCTGCCTTGCTGTTCTTAACCGATAAAGTAAGCTCCTGGTCATTGAGGCAAATAATAATTTCAATAAAACCTGCATGGACTTCTTCAATACCATGCTTGAAAGCGTTTTCAATATAGGGTAATAACAGCAGCGGTTCAATGAGGGCCTGATCGGTAATGCCCTGTGTATCGAAGCGGATGGCTGTTTTGTCGTGGTAGCGTACGGATTGTACATCCACATAGTTACCCAGGAAATGTATTTCATGGGTAAGGGGTTGTTTGGGCTGGGTGGTTTCATACAATACGTACCGCATCATATCGGATAACTTGGCTACCAGGGGCGCGGTAAGTGTTGATTGCTGGAGGGCGAGGGCATATATATTATTAAGGGTATTGAAAAAGAAATGGGGCTGCAATTGAGACCGGAGGTATTGGAGATCGGTTTCTGCCTGCAGTTGTTTAAGTTGCTGTATTTGTTTTTCCTGTTTGTCGTGGTGGATAAAATAGGCCAGGGCAATCATGATCAGCAATTGGAATACCAGGTAGTTGACGCCAAAGTGAAACCGTCCTTTTATTTGCAATACCTTTTTTGCTTCGGTGATCATATCTGCTGGTAAGAAGGAGAGCTGGGCAATGGACCCGTACATGATATATACCGTATATAATTCCCGCAGTGCCACAAACAGCAATATCGAAAGCAGGAAGTACCCGTATTTCTTTTTGATGAGGAGGGGTTGAATGGAAAGTTTGTAGAACAGGTAATAAGGAATGACCATAAAGAAACCCCATACCAAGCGCCGGATGATGTTGACCTGAAAGTAACTCCACTGTAATTGCTTCGGTTCTTCATTAAACCCGTATTCAAGATCGGTGAGCAGTGGGCTTATGAACCAGATAAAAATAAAGAATGCCCATTCGATCCGGGCGTATTTGTCGGAGTTAAAAATAGATTTCAGGAGGGCCATGCTGATTAAAGGTATTGCAATTCCAAAATAAAATCCGGCGCTAACAGGCGATGACCCTTGTTTTCGATAAAAGCCGCTGTTTTTTCGATTAAACCCGTCTCGTCTTTTTGTTGAAAGGGCCTGTCGAAACGCCTGCAACCCTCTATTGATAAAGGCTATGTTTGGAGGAACAATCTTTATTATGATGAATCATTTCCTGTTATGCCTGTTTGTATTGTTCCTTATTGGAGCTGAAGCTCAGTCTCAGCCTGCTCCGGCTGCGGCCAATGCGGTAGCGGTGCTCACGAAAACAAAGGAGCAATTGGATCGACTTGCTGTAGTCCGTTACCGGCAAACCCGGGAAACAAAGTATTATGGCGACAATTATTACTCCCTGTTCACTGCGGAGCTATTCGTAGAGCGTATAAAGAATAGCGCGATTGGGTGGCGGTTGCAGGCCAGTGAAGGGAATAGCTTTTTTATTTATGATGGCCAACGTACCATGCGACTGAAAAAAGACGCCATGACCATCGACAGCGCTACCATAAGGACGGCTAAGCAACTGGAGGGTAATAGTTACCTGTCTCATTCCCTGGTCAACCTGCGCTATTTCCTGCCCCTGGTATTGGAGGACGACAGCATGCAAAAGTCGATCGGTGATACCCTGCTCGGCGGGCGGTCGTTTTACTGTGTGAAGATGGAGCGACCCAACAGGTATTATGACGGCTTTTATGGAATGGAGGCTTTTGATGTAGCGAATCTGCGGCGGCCATATTACCTGGTCATTGATAAGAAAACCTTTCTGCCTTATCAGTTCATCACCAAATATATCCGCGGCAATGATGACCGTGATTTTATAAAGATTACGTTTGACCAAATCAATACAGCCCCTGTCTTACCTGCCGATAGTACCTGGGCTTATGCTACCTATGCGGGCAGGTATCAGCCTTTTAAGCCTGCTGAGAAAAAGCCCCTGGTAAAGGTGGGCGCTATTGTTGGCGACTTTACCCTGCCTGATTACAGGCCGGCTGCTATCGACAGTATATCGCTTCATCAATATGCGGGAAAGGTGGTGTTGCTTGATTTCTGGTTCAAATCATGCGGACCCTGTATGGCAGCCATGCCGCATTACAATACTTTGCAGAAAAAATATGCGAAAGATGGTTTCCAGTTGCTGACGATCAATATTGAAGATGGAGAAGAGGATATGAAATTCTTCTATAATAAATACCAGCCCGCCTATAAAATGTTGTTTAAGGGGAATTCACTATTTAAGAATTTTGGCTTATCGGGTTGCCCATCTTCTTTGTTACTGGATAGAAGGGGCCGGGTGACGGAGGTTTTCAAAGGCTTTGACAACGAACTCATTGAAAAGAAAATTGCGGCATTGATTGCACAATAGAGACTGGATGTCTACCGGGCTGGCACGGCATTTATGCGTATTATAATTTTCATCCTTTAAAAGAGGAGGCTATATGGAAACATATGATAAGCATTATGAAGCGGACAACCAGACAGGTGTCAACCATGAAGGACCGGACGCGAATAACCCGGTAAAAAGGTTGACAGCCCGCTCGATCACGGGTGACAAGGTGGAGAATCCGAAAGGAGATGAGCTGGGCAAAATAGAGGACCTGATGATCAATATCGGAACCGGAGAAGTGGAATATATAGTGTTGGAATCAGGCGCTTTCCTGGGTTTAGGCGGGAAGCTTTTTGCTATTCCTTTTAAGGAACTTCGGCTGAATCCTGCGAAAGAGGTATTTGTATTGAACCGTGACAAGGAGTACCTGAAAGAGTCGCCAGGATTTGATAAAGACCATTGGCCCGATACAAATGATCACCGCTATTTTGAAAGGGTGACGAGTTATTACGACCGGACACCCATTCCGATGTTGCCATTATAGGCAAAGGATTCTTTTTTCATAATTAAGGGGATGAAACATTTCATCCCCTTTTGGTTGTGGGAAGGGATATGAAGGGTTGTGATGATATAATTTCCAGCGTGTGGGGAAGAATGCCTTGGCCAGGAGGGTGTGAGAGGTATCTGCAACCGGTGAGTGCCGGTTGTGGTGCGCTGTGCTTAATGACAGCGGATAAGAAGCTTTGCCAGGTTATTGTGATAACCTGGCAAATGCTTTATGGACCTTGGGGTCAGATTTATTTTACATGTTTGTTGACAAACTTAGCCAACTCAAACATGGAGATCTGCTCTTTGCCGCCAAATACTGCTTTCAGTTTGGCATCGCCATTGATCATTCTCCTGTTCTTTTTGTCCTGAAGATTGTTCTTCTTGATGTAATCCCAGATCTTCTTAACGATCTCAGTTCTGGGCACCGGTTTGCTTCCAATCACTTCAGCGAGTGTAGCGCTGGGCGTGAGCGGAGCCATAAAGGCTGCATTTGGTTTCCTGGCAGATTTTTTCTTAGCTGCTTTCTTAGCTGGAGCTTTTTTTACTGGAGCTTTCTTCGCAACTTTTTTAGGTGCTGCTTTTTTGGCGGCCTTTTTTACTGCTTTTTTAGCTGCTTTCTTGGGCGCTTTTTTTGTTGCCATTGTTCGATTTTTTTTTTACGATTGATGATGGTGTCTAATGCGGGAGGAAGGGATCTTATTCCTGCATTAGACAGGATGATAATCTTTCCTCCAAAATTAATGAAGTAATATAGTAAGAAACATCCATATCAGCCCATCATTTGTTCACCAGTTATACACGCTTGTGAAGAGCTTTTCATTGGGGAAATGGAATAAAAGAGGTATAGGCCATCATAGATGATGTGCAAATCCCCCAATGAAAATCGATAAAAAGCTATTCGAATTGCTTTAGTACCCTTGCTATATTGACGCCTTTACCCAACACTGGTTTGAACAGATCGCCCTCCCTGTTGACACGCTCCACTGCATTGGCAATAGTGAAATGTTGTAGCTGTAAACCCTTCTTCACTTCCTCCCAATCGAGGGGCATTGATACTGTGGCGCCGGGTTTGGGTCGTAGTGAGTAAGCCGCTGCCAGCGTGGCTTTGGGGCGATTTTGCAGGTAGTCAATATAGATCTTTCCCTTCCTGTTGCGGGTGAGTCTTTCGATACTTGTAAACCTTGGTAGCTGCTCCTGTACATGGGTGGCAATGAGCTTGCCAAATAGCTGGCATTCGTCATACGTATACTTTGCACCCAATGGGATATAGATGTGAATACCGGTAGAGCCGGATGTCTTGGGGTACCCCTTAATGCCCAGCTGGTCGAGTACCTGTTTTACCATTTGGGCCGTTTGTATCACCTGTTCAAAACTATTGCTTTTGTCGGGGTCCAGGTCGAGGCAGCACCAGTCAGGATGCTCCGGTTTGCCAATGGTACTGTTCCAGGGGTTCATCTCAATGGCTCCCAGGTTGGCCATCCACAGCAAGCCCGCTTCATTGGTAGGTACCATAAAGTTTTTGTCTTCTCCATCACTGGTATGGTAGGGAAACTGTTTGATCCATCCGGGAGCTTTGCCCGTTACATCCTTCTGGTAAAAGCTTTTTCCGTTGATCCCATTGGGATACCTGTTCAATGATTGGGGCCGGTTTACCAGGTAGGGGAGTATATAGGGCGCCACCTGGTAATAGTAGTTGAGCATATCGCGCTTGGTGTATTTTTCCTTTGGCCAGAATATTTTATCGAGGTTGGTAAAGGAAAGTTCGTGGCCATTGATGGCCCTCACCTGTGTTGCATCAGCAGGGTTCAGCAGGGTCTTTCTTTCCCGCTTGCCGCCCTTCTTCAATAGTTTGGTAGCCGGGTTTTTACTGGCCCGTTTGGTCACTTCCTGTACTTCCACAGCGGTCTCTGCTACCACGGAGCTTGCTTTCTTGTCTTCCCGCATGCCTTCAAAACTGGGATGGCGCATCACTCCATCGCTGGTCATTTCGGCATAACTCACTTCGCCTACCAACTTTGGTTGTAGCCAGGTAACGGTGGCATGAGGAGGATTGGGCCGGAACCGGGAGGGCTTATTGACATCGGGCAGTTCGGTGAAAGGACATTTGGCAGTAATGAGGGGCTTGAACTGTTTCATCATTTCCCGTTGCATTTTATCATTGAAGCCTGTCCCTATTTTGCCTGTATAGTTCAATCGTTTACCATCATATAGCCCTACCAGCAATGCACTGAACAGTTTGGGCGAATCTTCGTTTTGGGTAAATCCGCCGATCACTACTTCATGCCTTTTATTGGCTTTCAGCTTTAGCCAGTCGCGGGTGCGTTCTCCCGGCAGGTAAATACTATCGGCTTTCTTGGCCATCACTCCTTCCATACCCATTTTAGCGGCCACTGCCAGGAACTCAGTGGCAGAGCTTTCAAAGGTCTCGCTGAAGCGGATAATGCCCGATGCCGGCACCAATGGCTGCAACAATGCACGCCGTTTTACCAATGACAGCCCGGTGAGGTCGTGGCCATCCAGCCAAAGGATGTCAAACACATAATACACCAGTTCGCCATCAGCCTCACTTCGCCAGTTCTGCAGCGAACCAAAATGTGCAATGCCATTATCGTTGACCACACAGATCTCTCCATCTATGACAGCATTGAGTTGCCAGTCCTGCACTGCCTTGTATACGGGATAGAATTTCTCATTGAAGGATTTCTGGTTGCGGGAGAGTAGCTCAACCTTGCCTTTATTACATAGGGCCAAGGCCCGGTAACCATCCCATTTGATCTCATACAACCAGCCTGGTTGATCAAAAGGCTCGCTGACGAGGGTGCCCAGCATGGGTTGAATGTTTTTGGGGAAAGCTTTTTTAGGGGCTTCTTTTAGTGCTGTCAGCTCTTTTTTTTTTCGTGTCGCCTTTTTTGGCGCTGCTTTTTTTACCGGTTTTTTCTTTTTTGGTGTGGCCACTTTGGTAGCTTTCTTAGTGGAGGCAGCCTTTGTCTGGCCGTATATATTATGGCTGGTCTTAGTCACTTGTTCCAGGGTTTTATCGGATACAACAGACCGCACTTTCCTTGTAATATCGGTTGCTTTGGCATATTGATCCCGGTGTTTGATGAGGAGCCAGGCATTGTTCTCCGCATTTTTCAATCGTACGAGGGCAAATTCGCCGTGAAGTTTATGGCCGGATAAACTGAATTTGAGGGAGCCTGCTTTGAGTTGTTTCAGTAATGCCTTTTCGTCTTTCTTTTTATCGCCACTGGGTTCCAATGGCTCGTAGGTGCCTTCATCCCAAATAATCACAGTACCGGCCCCGTAATTTCCTTCGGGGATAATACCCTCAAAGCTGCGGTAATCATATGGATGGTCTTCCACCATCATGGCCAGTCTTTTGTCTTCGGGATTGGTAGAAGGGCCCTTGGGCACGGCCCAGCTTTTCAATACGCCATCCATTTCCAGGCGGAAATCATAATGCAATCGGGAGGCATCATGCTTTTGTATTACAAATCGCAAGGCCTTGCCGGATGCCTTGCCACCGGTAGGTTCCGGTGTTTTACCAAAAGAGCGTTTTTTGCGGTAGGTAGTTAATGCCATACAAACAGATTTCTGCCAATAGCCTGCTTAAATTGCGTGCCAGTAGCAGGGGAAAGAAACCAGTTGGTATGGTGGAGGAAAGGGAATGTACATTAGTCCAGCCGGAATGATATTTTAGCAATCACACCATAGGATACAATTTTGCCATCTTTCACATGCGCTTTGATATCTTTTACAAATACGGAGTCGATATTCCGTATGGTTTTGGACGCCTCTGAAACGGCCACTTTTAATGCATCGTCAATACCTTTTTCTGAAGAAGCGATCACTTCAATAACCTTTACGATAGCCATAATTGTATGTTTTGGATGAAAAGGTATTGCCGGCACAATTCTTATACCTGCCAGCTGCACCTGCCTGAAAGGGATAAACTGCGGCAGAGCTTCTACACAAAACCAGTTGATCTATGCGTGCCAGTGACGCAATCCACCCGGTAGATTGTCGTGATAGCACATCCTTTATCCGGGTAATTGCCGGTAGGTTTGCAATAGTTCCTTACACCATAAAACATTCGTATATGCCTGTAAAAAATTTCATTGACCTGCCTATCACCGACCTGCAAAAGCTATTACAGGAGTTGGATACTGCTGCCCGTGGCGTACTGGCCATCATCGCTGATTTTAGCCAGGAGCAATACAATAAAGTGCCTTTTGCCGGTAGCTGGACGGCCGGACAGGTATCGGAACACCTTTTAAAGTCTATCGGTGGTATACCGGAAATGATGGCAGGCAATACCCGACCGACTCCCGAAAGAAAGGGGGATGAACACGTAATAGCCATTGAAACCATTTTCCTGGATTTCGATGTAAAAATGAAATCACCTGACTTTATCCTTCCTTCGGATGGGCCGCACGACAGAAATGAACTGCTTCATGGCTTCAGGACATCGCTTGATGAGATGGCTGCCAAAGCCCGCACACTGGACCTTACAGCTACCTGTACCGATTTTGCATTTCCCGGAGTAGGAGAGCTGACCCGTTGGGAATGGATCAGTTTTGCCATTTGCCATACCATCCGGCATACCCGCCAAATGAAGAACATTCACCGGCAGGTAGCGGAGGTGGCGGCCAGCTAGCTTGTGTTATTTCATTAGCTGGGGATTGAATATAGCATGAGGCCCTGTCAGGAAATGACCGGCCTGCACCTGGGTCATGGCTTTTGTACCGGCTGTAGTCACCTTGTTTTTGGTGATGGCCTGTACCCGGGGCTTTGTACCACGCTGATAGCGGGTATTGTATTCATACGGTCTGAACAAGCTGATAATGCCTTTCAGGCGGCTGCTGATACTAAGAGATGCTGTTTTCATAATTTTTTTCTTTTAATGGTGAATGAATAGCTTGTTTGATCTCCGGTTGAGGGAGGATAACAGGCTTCTTTTTCTGTTTGGCAAGCACCATACAAAGAACGAAACCGGTGAGGGCCAGGCTGGCGCCTACATATTCCGGTGACGTGTACCCAAATCCTGCGGCGATAGGCAGTCCGCCCAGGTAAGCGCCCAGGGCATTGCCCATATTGGCACTGGCCTGCAGGGCAGCAGAAGCCAGCATTTCGGCGCCTTTGGCGGCCCTGATCATCAGCATTTGCATGGGCGCTATTACGGCAAAGGCAATGGCCCCTGTGATGAATGTCATACCAATGGCCGGCACTTTATAATAACTTACGACCGATACAATGAGCAGGGCGCCGATCATGGCCAGTAAAAGAGATCCGGTAGTTTTCAATGGAGAGAAGCGGTCGGCCAGCCGGCCTCCAATGAAATTGCCGGCAGCCATGCCAAGGCCGGCGATGATCATGATGCTGCTGATACTGCTGCTGCTGAATCCGCCAACTTCTGTCATCAGGGGCGCTATGTAACTGATCCAGGCAAATAAACCACCGGTGCCAATACTGGAGATACCGATGATGATCCAAATATCCCGCTGCTTAAATACTTTCACACTTTTACTAAAGCCTTCATAGGCGGAAGGCGCGAGATTGGGCATCCATTTTTTGATGCTCAGGGCAGCGATAAGCGCTATCAGGGCAATGGCGAGAAAGGCATAGCGCCAGCCAATCACATGCGCCATCCAGGTACCCAGCGGTACACCGGCAATATTGGCAATGGTGAGCCCGGCAAACATCATGGACACAGCCCTTGCTTCCCTGCCGGGGTCGGCCAGCCTGCTGGCAACTACAGCACCCATTCCGAAAAACGCGCCGTGGGGTAAGCCGGCAAATAACCTGGTTACCAACAACAACTCATAGCTGGGCGCCAGGGCAAACAAGGTATTGAACAAGGCAAACATACCCATGAGGCCCATCAGTACCATGCGGGGTCTGTATTTGGCTGTCAACGCTGTCATCAGCGGTGCGCCGATCACTACCCCCAGGGCATAGATGGAGATCAGGTGTCCGGCCGACGGAATGGAAATAGACAGGGAGCTGGCCACATCGGGCAGTACACCCATCATCATAAACTCTGTCATGCCCACTACCATGCCTCCCAGGGTGAGGGTGAGCAGACCGGGTTTCAAGGTGTTCAGAAAGTTGCTTTGTTTCATGCGATGCGCTTAATTAGGTTGAACCGGTTAAGGATGAAAAAATGAAAATGCCCGCTTGTTCAGCAGGCATTCGTGTAGGGGGATCTCATGTGAGCGCTTAGCCCAGTTCTCATAGGTCAATTCTTTTACATCATGACAGGCTTACTTTCCAACAACGTTGCATTAAACAATCCTAACATGCTTGCCTGTTTGCAGTACCTCTGCCACCAGATCAAGATCACTTTTTGCAGCACCTGATATAACTATGAGATCGATGGTTGAATCTTCCATAATGGCACGTTTATCCTGTACTATTTCAGACTGAGGATATTGTAACCTGGTAAGTTCGGGCGAGTTGTTTTTCGCCATCACTTTCTTCAGGTGAAATCCGTGCCGGTTGCCCAGAGAATCCGTTTGAAAGGCTCCTCCTGGCGTTTTACATTCAATGAGCCCTACGTTTGTTATCGTTTCCATACCCACAGGCTTTAAGTTCAAATATCCCGGCCCGTTCATACCGTGTAATGGGTGTTGGCAGGGTCGGATAATTTCAAATGTGTTTCGACTACACAAAAGTAGGTATATTTGGTTAAACGTTTAACCAATTGGGACTTGTTTTAACAATCCTTAATGCCGTTTTAATGGCGTTGTTAATTTTATTATATTGATATTCAATTTGTTATATTAATTCGGCTGGTTAATGGATTAATGGTACTTTAGTCATTTATACTACGATTGTGCTATGGAGCGAAAGGTTTCTTTAAAGGATATTGCCCAAAAATGTGGGGTTTCAACGGCCCTTGTTTCTTATGTATTGAACAATAAGCGGGAAAACAGGGTGTCGAAGGAATTGGCCCAGCGCATACGCGATGCCGCGGCGGAAATGAATTATCGCATCAACCAGGTGGCCCGCAGCCTGAAGACCAACAAGACCTATACGATCGGGCTTATTGTAGCCGATATCGCCAATCCCTTTTCATCGGGTCTGGCGCGCATCATAGAAGATGAGGCCGAGCAACACCAGTACACGGTGATCTTCAGCAGCTCGGATGAGAATGCCATGAAATGTGGTAAACTGATCGATACATTATTGGACCGGCAAGTGGATGGTCTTATTATTTCGCCGCCCGCTTTTTCCGAACACCAGGTACTCTACCTGCAGCAACAACAGGTACCCTTTGTACTGATCGACCGGTATTTCCCCGATATCAACACCAACTATGTGGCGCTGGACAATTACGGCGCTTCCTATAAAGGAGTAGAACACCTGATCGGTAGCGGTTGCCGTAAGATCGGCATGATCACCTACGATTCGGAACTGTTTCACCTGCAGGAACGAAAGCGTGGTTATAGTGCTGCCCTGAAGAAGCATAAACTGCCAGCACAAAAAGGACTGATCAAAGAGGTCAATATCAAGTCTGAAAAAGCAGCTATTGAGAAAGCCATTGATGGATTACTAGCCGGTAGGGATCCGGTAGATGGCTTGTTGTTTGGCGCGAATAATTTAGCCATGGCAGGATTAAGGTATATCAACACCCTGCCGGTAAAAGTGCCGGACCAACTGGCTATTGTGAGTTTTGATGAAACGGAGGCGCTTGAGTTTTTTTATGCGCCCTTTGCCTATATCAAACAACCCTTGCCCGAAATGGGCCGGCTGGCTACAAGGCTATTACTGGAATGTATTGAAAAGCGCAGTGCCACCACCCAGATCAACCTGGAAGGAGAACTGATCCTGAAAAAACCTTACTCACCCCGATAGTCTTCGTCAACCTGTTATCGTTGCGATCCGCGGTTGGGCATCCGGGAATCCTGCCGCTCTATACGGATAGCATGACCAAAGAACATACCATTGCCTTGCATGGCATTTCTCTGTTGCCGGAATGCTTTTTTCTGAACATTGTTCCTGTTTTGTGATTGGGCTGTTGGCTTAGGCGCCGATCCTTTATTTACGCCGGCAAGTTGCTTGTTACCACCGCCTTTTTTAGATTTATCCTTTTTACTTTCATCACCGCCCGCATCGATCGTACCCGGCTCGCCACCTCCTGCTCCTCCAGAGATCATGGCTGTAACCGTTTCATTGATACTATTGCCTGCTGCTGAATAATTATCGTCGGTCATGCCGCTGAGGAGACCGTATCCACCATTGCCTGTGCCGGGATACAGTGCTCCTGTGGGATCTGCCACACTGAGCCACTGGCTCAATTGGGGATCATAATACTGAGCGCCATAATAGTAATAGCCTGTTGCAGCATCCCAACTTTTCGCATTGAATAAATAAGGGGTAGTATAGGAACCGGTATGTTCTTCCACAAAGGTTTCCCCGAAAGGCGAATAGGCTATATGTTGGCTTACTTCGCCCAGGGTATTGGTTACATAATAAGTGCTGCCCCACAGATCGGGATGATAAAAATGCTGGCTGCTTTCATACAAATGCCCGGGTTCCTGGAAACCATATCCCGCTTTCACAGAGTCGTTGGAGGGGATGGGGCTCACAAATACAGGAGGCCCATTGGGTGGGGGAGTTGTATTGCCTGGCCATCCCCTGGGCACCTGGGTGGCGGTACTATCGGTGACCACGGGTGCAGTAATGCCACTGTTTTCCGGTCGCGCCCAGAACAGCTTGTCGGTGGGTGGGCCGGGGCTTATGCCCAATGAAGCATAATATTCAAGGCGGCTTTGTTCTATCTGTGCGGCCCGCTTTGTATAATCGATGCCGCCTGCTGTGAGACCAGACTGCGGAAACGAAATATTGGTGAAGTTGCCATGGCCCAGTTTGGTAGCGATGCGCTGGTTCTCTATATAATAGTGCTTGGTAAAGCTGGCTCTTTTGCAGGAAATAAAAGGACTCACATCTACAGTATAATTATCATTGTGCGTCACGGCACCTGCCGGTGCACCATTGACCCAGATGCCCTGCACACCTCCGCTGCTGCTTACTGAACGGATGCCACGTGCATCATAAGTGTATTGGCTCAAGACACCTTTATTCAAAACCGCGATCAACCTGTTCTCTTCATCCCAAAAGTTCTCCAGGTCACCGTATCCCAGTTGGTTGCCATTCTCGTCATACCTGTATTGGCGTTCTCCGGCGTGCGTGGCCTGGTGAGGGGCTGGCCCGTCGTACACATACTGCTGATCGTAACTGGTGGCTTCTGTAACGCCATGCATTTTCTTCTGAACAATATTGGATAGGTTGTCGTACGATACTTTCACACTATATCCGGTGGTTTTCTTAGCTCCCTGGTATGCTCCGCTGGCAGAATCCATCCGGTAAAGATTGTCGTAGTAGTATTGCTGTTTTGCATAGCCGCCAAGTCCACCGGTTTGCGCCTGCACGTTGTTCACCATACCCAGCAAATTGCTCACTGCATCATAGTTGTAATTGTTGGTCATCAGCGGGCGCCCGCCTGGGGTAATGGCCTGTAACTGGCTGAGGCGCCTGCGCAAACTGTCGTAGGTATACCGGGTAGCTGCTCCATTGCCGTAACGCAGGTAAACCCGTTCTTCAAATTCATCATAGCCCAACTGGTCTACGTACTTGTAAGTATTGCCTTGCTTGTAACCATTCATACTGTACAATCCGCCACCCCTGTTATAATGGTAATTCACCTGCTCTCCATCGGGGTAGGTCATCTTCTTCAGACGGTTCCAGGTATCGTATTCCTGTTCGCTTACATAGGTGGTCGCAAATACCGGGCTCACCAGCACCGTGCGGATCACTTTTATTACTTCGCCCTGCCGCCCGTAAAAGAACTCCTGGCCTCCCGTTGCATCTTGTTGTAATATAAGTCTGCCTGCCTTGCTGCCGGTGCCAGCTGTGCCATAAGTATATTTTACTTTATTCTGGTAATTGCGCGGGTAATCTATATCTGTGAGCCTTTCATATTCATATTGGTATTGAATCGCTCCGCCATTGGGTATTTCTTTACGGATGCGGGCATTGATCTTTTTCAGCAGGTTGCCGGCGAGATCATATTCCAGGTTAGTACGGCCGGCATCGGGATGCTGCGTGCTCAGCTTCCTGCCCAGGTTATCATAGGTAGCTGTAAAGAGATTCCCCTTATGATCCATCACTTTCAGCAACTCACTCAGTGCATTGTAATCAAAGCGGGTGGTGATAATGCCATCAGGACCATAGGCTTTCAGGAACCGTTTTCTGTCGCGCACATCACTCAGCGTCTCTGTACGATTTTGGAGGGCGTCAGTAACCAGGGTAGTGAACAGTCCATTACCCGTGCCATAAGCAAAATTGCTGGTGGCCCCATCGGCAAGAACCGTTTTCAGTTCACGGTCCAGTACATCATACGTGAGGGCAGCCGTAAAATTGCCCAGGCCGGGGTTGATGATCAGGAGGTCTGATCCCATTGGTTCCGTAATGGGGTAATAAGTTTGTTCACCGCGGCCGAAGGCATCAAATAGTACGGTGCCTGATACCACCATCTTCAGTTCATCGGCTACGTCTTTGCCTTTAAACAAGGATACCTGTTTCTTGGTCTGGATATTGCGTCCCAGTCCATCGGAGAAGTTGACGATCTTAATATCTGCGTTATGCTCAGGATCAAAATGGCGGGTCAATGCATAGGGCACCACGGCGGTGGCATTGTAATCAAATGCGATGGTATAGGGTTTACCTGCCGCCAGTTCATAGGGGCCCGTAAGCATAATAAGCCGGCCCCGGTTGTCCAGCTTATACTGCATGGGTTCATTGTTCCTGCTCAGGGTGGCCGTAAGCGCCCCAAAGCGGTAATCCCAGGTACTGGTGCTGGTATAACCAAAGGCATCCGTAACCCTGGTGATATAGTTATGGATCACATGATCGTATTCGTAGCTATACCACATCCGCTCACCTTTATAATTGGCCGGGCGGGTGAGCTTTGTCATATTGCCGTAGCTGTCATATTCCATATCCGTATCGGCCGATGTGCCGTCGGCCAGGAATTGACGGATGCGGGTGATATCGCCTTTGGCGTTGATGGCTGTAGTACGTTTGCGCTTCAATCCTTCGGTCGTGGTTACTTCAATACTGGCCGGAACGGTCTTGACGTACAGATCGTTCAGGTCATGATAGGTAATAGCTGTGAGGATCATGTCCTGCTGACTGCCATCACCGGCATCGCTAATATGAATTACATTGCCCAGCGCATCATAATCATATTGGGTGACTGTTCTTACGCCGGCTGTGGCGGCCCCTTCATAAAATAGTCTTTCTGTTTGTTGCAGGGCAGGGTATTGCACATAGTTTTGTAACGTGCGCAGGTCGTAGAGGTGATTGGTTTGGGTAAATCGCTTGCCGGCGGCATCTTCCAGCCACACACTGACCAGCAGGCCTTTGTTGTAATACGTAGAGTTGAGGAATTGTTGTACACGGCTGCGGTATACCATATTGTTGCTGGCAGTATTGAGGTCGCGGGTGATCACTTTTTTGAAACCATAAAACTCCCTTTCCTGCCTGTCCTGAAAACCCTCTTCATAGCTAAACTGTTGCCGCATGGTATCAATGCCATCCCCCGGCACCCCATCGAATATTTCCACATTTTTTAACACCCATTTGCTCTGCGGCAGGTCATAGGTATTACCCACGCGCTCATAATCCATGTTGAAATAAGCACCGCCCATTGGCCCATTCACTTTGCGCAGCATATTCGTTCGACCAATGGTAGAGACAGAAGCTGTAAGGTGCCCATCGTTTTCCGATTGCAGCATATCGGCATAACCATCGCCATCAATATCCATCACCATCTTTTCTTGCCTGGACACCCCATGCCCGATATTGGCCGAAGGGTTGATACAGATCTTCATGAAGATGATAAAAATGGGGATCGTTGCGGTAAAAGCACTGTTGAAGGATTCACCCGTAGATACATTGGAGGTAATGGCATCAAAGGCATTCCAGGCGATCTCAGGTCCGAAGCCATTGCCGGTATTCAGCCGCACCACCATTATGCCGCCACTCATGGCTGTTTGATCGGGCAGTCCATCTCCATTCACATCATTCAGTAAAAAAGTATTATTGCCGGTAGTGGACGAAAGGCCAAATCCTGCCTGGTAAGAACCGGCCGAAAGACTAACCCCCAGCCCTGCACCTACGGAAGTGCTGCTGCTTCTGTCGATACCGCCAAAACCCCATTGTTCTGCCGGGGCAAAGTGGTAACCGAGGTTAAGTGATACGGTGCCATCATCATATACACGGTCGGTAAGCCCATCTCCGTTCATGTCTATCCAGGACCGCAGGCTTTCATCATCATTGCTGTTGATGCTGCCTGACATGCCGGGAGAGGCTTTGGCAGTTTTCTGCGCACTAACAGAGGCGTTGCTGGTCTTGTTTTTTGTAGAAGCGCGTTGGTGTTCCCCGCCGCCGCTCAATCCTTCCGATTGGCCCCTGTTCAGCGTAGGGCCCACGGGTTGTTGTATGACTGTTGTGCCCAGTCCGCCATTGGGTAAGGTGTATTGTATCATGTCATCATTCAGCACATCGGGGTAGCGATCCCCATTCATATCCATCATATCCAGCTTGGTGGTAGTCATAGCCGTGGAGTTGCCATAGCTCACATCGCCAAAGCTCACGGCAGCACCGGCTGCAAAACTCTCTATCACTGTATTGCTTACTTTGTGCACTGCTCCGGCCGATTCGCCTGCCATCAGGCTATCTACCGATACATCATGCATCCAGAGACGGGAGCTGCTCATCATGCTACCTGCCACATATACACTAGTGTCGTAACCGATCCAGGATTGCTTTAAGGGATCGGGGAATAAAACAATAAAACTGGTTTTGGAAGGATTGGGGAGATTGCCCATGGAAGCCGGGTCCTGGTACATATTCGGATCGGTAGGGTAACCATTCAGTTCATCGAGGTTGAGTTTTGATGGATCGATCGGCACATCGCCTATATCGCCTTTCAATGCAAAATGTCCCCATCCCCGGAAGAGTGGGCCCAGGAATTCCTGTGCAGGGTTGGTATATAAATTCGCCCGCAGGGTATCGAGCAGGGTGGTGGTATCGGGTACCCCGGCATTCAGGGAAATAGAGTCCCTGTATACTTCCACTGCCGGCGCCTGGAGGCCCATGGCAAAGCTGAGGGTATCCGTCACAAACTCCATGTACAAGGGCTCATTGGCCTTGCGTATCAAATGAATACTGTCCATGGCCGTATTCATATTTCCATTGCTGATCCATATCCGTCTTCTGGCATAGATGGTATCGGTACCTTTCACGGTAAACCACAGCGTGCCGTTGCCACTGCCTGCTACCTGTGGCCAGAGCGTTACGGTATCCTGTTGTGCTACCGTAACCGGGGGCACCGCGATCAACCAGTTATTGTAATTGGAATTGTCGGGTACGGGATAGCCTTGCATGGTAGGTCGGCCATCCGCCGAAGTTACCGGCGTATTGTCGGTAAAAGCTATATAGGTATAATGAGGTTTCCATTGTAAGGCAGACCGGTCGATATAAGAACGGGATACCACAGAGAAATACAGTTCATCATCGGTTTGCACCGTCCATTGTCCGGCCAGCGCCAGGTCTCCATCAGCCAGTTCTGTACCTGTATACACACGCTCGTACAGCGTGGTGAATACTGCACCCCGTTTGCGGGTTAGTTGCAGCATTACGGAATCGGAGGTGATGCGCTTCTTAAAAGTCCCATCAATAGTGATCGTGCCATCTTTTCCAATGCTCACCGGTGCTTTGTTGTGCAATATGAAGTCGGCGGAGGCCCGGTAGTACTGGCTGTTTTTATGGTGCACATCGGAGGAGGGTACTACAGGTTTGGTGTATTCAATAACAGGGTCCCAGTTCACCAGGTCATCTACCCCATTGTACCTCGATTGCAGGCGGAAGTAGATGCGTTCTCCTTTTTGTAGGTGCAGGTTGCTTAGGTTCACGGGCGTTTTTACTGTATAATCATCGGCATCGATCACCGTACCCCACAGCATATTATTGCCCTGTTGAATGCTGGCCCGCACGCCATCTTTCTTTTTGTTTACAAGGCCTGATTGATTAGGAATGTTTATTAATTGCAGGGGAGCAGTGATAGTAACCGTATCATCAAAGGGTGATTCCCAAAAACGTACGATATCCTGCAAAGGGAAGTCGCGCTCCTGCTTGCCTTGCAGGGCAGTATCAATGCCCAGGAAAGAACCGCTAATGGTACCGGTGAAAATAGGACTGGGAGTGAGCGTGCTATAGGGCTCAAAAGTTGGGTTGCCCTGTGTGTCGAGGTGATTGAACAATACTTTTCCGTCGGCAGCGATGTCCATCAATCCATCCCCATTGAAGTCGGAGAAATAATACTTTGTAGTGGTGGTAGTAGTGGTATGACAGTATCCCAGAAAAGCAACCAACGGGATGGCCTGCACGCCACCTGATATATTCTTTGAATTGCTGGTGCTGAAATCGTTTACTCCATTAATAGGTCGGCTCTCCCCAAAGCGATGATTGGATAGGCCCAGGTTGGCCCTGTAAAAAAGGTTGCTGCCTTTCTTAAATACTTTATCGGGGAGGGCATCGCCATTGATATCGATCATACTCACCAGTCCCTCTTCATCATCTTCTCCATAGCTAAAAAAGCCGCCTACTGTCATTCTTTTGCTCCATACTTCGCCGGCCAATGTGCCCACGCTTACCGATATACCCGCGCTGTAACTCTCCGCTTTGGATGTACTGAGTGCTGATCCGCCGGACGTAAAGCCGGGAATGGGATTGATGATATCGCCTTTGATGTCGTCGTTGCCGATGGTCCAGGTAGTAACATGATTAGAAGGGTTATATACCTGTTGGGTACGCACATCATCATAGTATTCGAAACGGTGGGTGTAAAATACAGCCCCTGCATCGTCCAGTTCACGAATGCTTTTGAGCAATGTTTTATAAAAAGCACCTTCTTCGTAGGTATATTCATAGCTGCGGATAAGGGTATTGTTGAGGCTGATGGATACTTTTCGCAATAGGTCGGCACTGACCATTTTAAAACCAAACCTGCCATCGATCGTTACATCTTTACGCCGGGCTTCGCCCAGTTGACGATCCCTGGTAAAGGTTATTTTATACGGACCATCCGTATTGCCGCTGCCAGTATAAGAAACCTGGTTCAAATAGAGCTGCCTGCCTGGTACCGTAGCTCCTGCGGTGCCGGGATCGGCTACCGTTTCGTATACATAGCGTACAAAATTATTTCCTGCGTCTCTTGTCTCTGTCAATGCCCACCAGGCAATATTGCCCTGGTCGTCTTTCAATACAGCGCTGGCATCTACACCAGTGCCGGGCTTGCCTCCGTAGAAATGATGGACACCATTTTTTTCTGTCACTTCCCACCAGTAATTGGCCGGACCATCACCATGGCGGATGATCTTGCGGAAAGTACCTTCCACCCGCGGATAGAATCTTTTTTCGGCAGTGCGCGCTACCAGGGCCGATCTGTTGTTGATGGGCGCCAGTTGCTCGCCATTGAGGGTATACATTTCTGTTTCGAGGGCGGCATCATAACGAGGAGCGCCCCAGCGGGTCTCAATGCCTACCCCGGGCGTAGAAAGATTCCAGCCGGTACCCAGCCAGCTACTCCCGCCTTCATTATTGTATTGAACAGCTAAATTGGGTTGCATGCCCAAACGGCCATCGGGCAGCTTCATATTGAAATTCAGCACTGCATTGCCTGTATAATTGGCGGTAGGGGCACTGATCATAGAGATGCCTTCAGCTGGATCTGCGTCCTGAAAATTCCTGATAGAAGTAGGGGCGTATCCTTCTCCTGAGGGTGGTTCGGGCATTCCGATCACCTCATTGGCAGGGTCATTAAGTAGGGCGTTAATGCCGGCAGGCTGGTCGTTGGGTATACGTGCTGATTGTGCACTGTCGGCTTTAGGGTGGAGGATATAATGATTATTGGTTGTCGGTTCCTGCTGACCAGGATATACTAGTGCCAGCAACAGGCAAGCCAAATACAGTAAAAAAGTAAAGTTCCTGGTCATAAAGGATCTATTGTCATTTTGCTATTACCAGTCTTTTGTTGGCTTTTGATAAGCCTGATGTGAACACCAGCTCATATACACCACTGGCTGTGAGTTCACCTGTAAACAGGTAATGCGCTCGGTCGCTACCTGTTTGAACGGATACCAGTCTGCCATCGGGTGCATACACCGCCATGGTTACAGGTGCTGGCTTATCCAATGTGATCCGCGCATTAAAAGCAGCGGGGGAGGGATTAGGATATATGGTTACATCATACAGAATATTGTTGGGCGTAGTAGTTACCACCACCTCCTGTTCATTGCTGCAACCATCCTTGCTGGAACGCAGGGTATACAGTCCTGGTTCGGTAACCGTAACCTGGGGACTGAAGGATTGGAAGTTACCCGGTCCTTTCCATTCCCATAATAATCCGTTGGGCATATCAGTTGCTGCATCAAGCTTCAGTGGTTTTGTAGCAGGCAATATATAGTTGGCAGCGAGCGCAGCAGGAGGAGGTCCATCCTGGTTGTTGATATAAAATGAATCGATGTACACTTGTTGCGCGGCGTCGGTTACTGCCAGGAAATATTTGCCTGCGCTTAAGTTGGCAATGGCTACCGGCGATTTGACATTGTCAATACGCTGACTGATCAGCAGTCCGCTGTTGTTACTTACCATTAGTTGATAAGGCGCCTGGCCTCCCAATAGTCGAATTTGCAGGCTTCCATTCAGGGGCAATGCACAGGACGGCTGATTGATCACTGTAGCAATCAGCAAGTCCTGTGCAGCAATAATACCCCATACGTCCATTCTGGAACGGTCTTTATCCCATTTTATATTGCGGAAAAATGCTTTCCCCTGGTTGTCCAGGTAATCCATCTTAATAAATTCCGTAGCAGGTGCATTGAATTGACCGGTACCGCCGGGATCAATCACCAGCCAATAAACCGGCTTTACCGGCAGAGCAGCGTCCACCGGCCTGGTATCAAGAACCAGGTCGGTGGTAAAAGACTGCGGGTTTCCAAAGGATTTCATGAGCCAGGTCCGTTGCAGCATCAGGGGTAAGCCTGCTTGCCTGGGACCAATGGAAAGTGGCTTTCCATTGTCGCCCCATAGCAGGAAGGAATTGTTATCTAAGGTGTCATTTGTAGCAATAGTGAGCAGGCCGGGTATATTGCTGCTGGCGGCTTTGGTTTGATAAAGCCCGGCAGTATCATCGCGGCAAATGCCTGCGATATTGCGGTGCCAGTTGCTGTAATCAAATCCGTCCCATATTTTTTCACCGGCGCTGTTGAGGTATGTGGCGCCGGGCTCTGTTAGAGTAATGCCATACTTCAAAGCGAGGTAGGAGGCTACCTGCAGCCGCTCGCGGCTGTTGAGTACCCTGTCATAGGCAATGATCTCCGGAAGGAGGCCCTTCAAATTGATCACCGGCAGGAGGGGAGCTGTTGGTTTAACGCCAATATGCCACCACTGCTTTGTGGGTGACAGGGAATCTTTTTCTTTGTGCTGCACATACACATTGACCTTGGGTTGATCGCGCACCACATCTTTGTAGTTCATGTATTGGTACGCCGCGAGATCCGCCATCCGGTCGGTGGTGAGCACCAGGGTAGTCTTTTGGTCGTTGGCGATATGCCAGATGCCGTTTTCCTTCGCTGTATCGAACGACTGGTATACGGTAAAATAACTGGCGCTGCGGAGGTCGCGTGTGCCGAGGTCAACCTGCAAAGACTGTCTGCCGTCTAACACGAGTGCCGGATGAAAATTTAGCGGAGCAATAGCAGCACGATCTATCGTAAGCAGGTTGTTGTTGCCGGCTATCCTGTTGCGCAGGCCCGGTGAAGCCATGGAGGTATCCGTGCTATACCATAGCACAGCACCTTTCACGCCGCCGGGCTGGGGCGACTGGCTCCGCACGGAGAATGTTATAACCCATAGCAGGACAAGCAGGGTGCAGCACTTCATGAACTACTATATTTAGAGGTTGATTACCTTTCATGCGGTTGCGACAAAGTTCTTAAGCCAGGGTGAGCCGCCCTTGAAGGGCGACCCACCCTTTGATAGCCTGACAGTCGTTAAAACAGTGTCTCGAAATTCACGGCAACAGAAAACTCAAAAACGGTGTTGGCATTTTTGCCTGTGATAAAGTTGTAGGGATTGGCCTGTGTCTCCACGGTGTTGGTGGCGCTCCAGTAATACCGGGCCCCGATCTTTAGCACATTATTGATATCATATCCGGCATCCAGGGCCAGTCCGAAATTGTTTTTACCCCGCAATACATTTTTTAACTGTTGTTCCTGTTGCAGGTCCGTACCGAAAGCTTCTTCTTTCCCATCGCCCCATGACTTGTATTTTATATTCCTGCTGGCTACGTTGATGCCTAAGAATGGGCCAGCTCCCAGGCTCACTTTGCCCGACCAGGGAAACCATTTTGCCAGTCCAATGATATTGATGTATTGATAGGCAAACTCCATCTTGTAATTAAAGTCTTTTTCGTAATTGCTGAACTCCACATTGCCTCCTTGTTGTGCAAACATGATCTCGGATTGAAATCCCAGTAACTCGTTCTCCAGTTTGTATTCGTAGAAAATGCCCAGGTTCCACCCGGCACGGCCCGATTCCTGTATGCTGTAGTTGATGAAGTAAGGTTCGCTGAGTAGGATGGTTGACAAACCGCTTACCTGGGAATAATTAGCGCCGGCTTTCAAGCCAAAAGACATGGTTTGAGCATGGGTGGGTTGGATGGCCGGCAGGCACACCACCATGTATACGATGATCCATCTCATAAGCGGGGGGCTACAGTTTGGACGCAAAGGTTGTGTAATATCCAACGCTGGTCAATCCCATGAACATGGGAGAATTGAGTTTATATTTCTCCGCGCAGTGACTTTACGATCACTTCTCCTTTGCTGTTTACCTGGAGTTTCCGGTAAATGTTCTTGATGTGCTGGCGCACCGTCTCGAGGGTAATGCCCAGGCGGGCAGCGATCATTTTATAGCTCAGGCCATCCACCATGGCAGTGATCACCTGCTGTTCTTTGGCGGTGAGGGGTTCGTTGTAAGAGCGTTTGGGCGCAAAGTACTCCACTACCTTGCGGGCAATGGCAGGCGACATAATGGAGCCTCCTTTGTGAATGACCTTGATGGCATCGAGTACTGCTTCCAGCGGAGTGTCTTTTTGCAGGTAACCTACGGCGCCGGCACAAAGCGCTTTGAAGATCCGGTCGCTATCGGCATACACGGATAACATGACAATGGCCACTTCAGGAAATAGTTTTTTTATGAGTTGGATGGCTTCAATACCATCCATGCCGGGCAGTCCGATATCCGAAAGTACGATATCGAGCCGTTGGATGCTATTGGCCTGCTGCAGGAACTGTTCTGCTGAGCTTACGGCCATTATACAATGCAGGTCTTCCTGCTGCGAAAAAAAAGCAGCCAGGTTGTTGCGCACGAATGCATCGTCTTCTATAATGGCAATATAGGTCATGCGATAAAAATAAGTATTTAAACAATGCCCCTCCCTACCATAAACGGGGGATAAAGCTAAGGGTTGCCGACAGCTTATACCGGGGCTTTCAGCCTTATTGAAACACCGTTCTGCGAAATGATCTCCAGAGTGGCTTTCAACCGGCCTGCCCGCAGCTGCATATTGCTCAGCCCCTGACCACTGCTGTGGTTGGCCGGGTCAATCCCCTTGCCGTCATCTTTGATCTCCATGATCAAAAAAACTTGCTCCTTTTGCAAATGGATCTGCACATAAGAAGCCTGTGCATGCTTCACTATATTGTTGATGGCTTCTTTGAAAATGAGGTATACCTGCTGGCGAAAATCAGCTGGCAGCTTTTCCTGCTCCTGCAAGTCGGTTTGCGTAAATTCAAAATCAATATCGGCAGGGGCCAGCACACTGTGTACATGATCGCGCATATGGCTTATCATGCCTGCCATGGTATCGTAACGTGCGTCAATACTCCAGATAATATCTTTCATGGTGGCCACTGCCCCGCGGCTGATTCCTGCAATACCAGTCAGTTGTTCATCCATCACTTGCTTATCGCCGGCTCTTTTTACCATATCGGCCAGCATGGTAATATGTACGAGTGAACTCCCCACTTCATCGTGTAGGTCACTGGCAATGCGGGTGCGCAAGTATTGTATCTTTTTTACCTGGTTGATCCGGTAGCGCACAATGCCAAACACCGTGGCCGTGGCTGCTGCCAATACGAGCAGTATGAACCAGATGGTTTTATAAAACACTTGTTTTATCAGGATCGTCACCACTGCTTCATTGATGCTTTCTGCTCCCTTGCCCGGACTGCCTTTTATTCTCAATGTATATTTCCCTGCAGGCAGGCTGTTGAACGACACGAAACTTTGATTGCCGATATCATGCCATGCATTGTCCAGCCCTTGCAGCATATACTTATAGTGGTTGCCCGGCGGATCATACATATCTGTAAGCGTAAAATGGAAGGCGAAGAATTTGTCGCCGGGGTCAATCGTTACGTGTTGCAGGGCAGGCATATCAAAAATGTTCTCTTCTACCTGCCCACTGCTGGTTGTTTTGGTAAACCGGGTAAGTACAATATTGACCGGCTTGTCGCGCTTAAAGGTTTCTGCCGGATTGAAAACAGTGTAGCCATTCAGCCCCCCGAATATCAAACGGCCATCAGTCAATTTGCCAAATGCTTTCCGGTTGAATTCATCGGTATTCAATCCGTCTTTTGCATAAAAACTGGTAAACTGTGTGGCGGCCCGGTCAAAATAACTCAGGCCTGCATAAGTGCTGATCCAAAGGTTGTTCCTGGTGTCCTGTAATATGCCGCAAACAGTATTGTTGCTCAGTCCATCCCTGCTGGTATATTGTTTCGCATAGTTAGTGCGTTCGTCGTAATGAACGATACCACCGCCCATGGTACTGATCCAGGTGCTGCCATCGGCATCCTGGCAAATATCATTAATGCCAAATTCCAGTACCGGATGAACAGTCAGCTTCACCACTTCCCGGGTATGGATATTTACTTTGTACAACCCTTTATGCGTGCCGGCCCAAACCCAATCGCCTTTCTTTACAAGGGTCCAGCAGGGCAGGTTATAGAATGGCATGCCGCCCTTATTATCCTTGAAAGGGATCAGCTGTTGGGTAGGGGGATGGAAGGTATACAGGTTGTACTGTCCGGCAGTCCAGAATTGGGTGCCATCAAAACACAGAGCAAACTGCGGGATGCTTTCCCGGCGGGTCTGTTCACTGCCGGGCGCCAGAAACACCTGCAATGAATCGGTACGGATATCGTAACGGCTAAGTCCAAAACCTGTCATCCAGATAATATCATTGCCATCGTACCACATATCATACATGTACCCGATATCATACTGGCCGTAGAGTTTTATTTGGATTGAGTTTTTTCGAAAGGGCAACGCAGAAATTGCTGTAGCGCCATAGCTTGAGAGGGCCAACGTGGTATCGCTGCCGGTGGCTGACCGCATCATCTTCAGCAGACCATAATTTTCGGTGGCTGCATAGAGTGTTTGATTCTTGTCGGCGATGATCCGGCGGCAGCGCATATTTTTCAGCACCACGCCGCGTGGGGCGAAGGGTATGTTCTTAAAGATGGAGCTGCGGTTGGATATCTTTACAATGCCATTGTCTGTGCCCACCCAAATATTGTTGCTGTTGTCTTTGTACACACAGTAAGCCATTGTTGCGTTGGCAGTTGCCAGCAGCCAGCCGTAATCAGTGACCTGTTGTTGCTGCATGTCGTATTTTACCAGTCCTGCCCTGTCGTTCCCCTGCCATACATTGCTTTCGGAATCGATCACATAACAGGTATGGAGGTGGAGGTTGGGGCTAAGCGGGGCATACTTGTTTTTTACCCAATCCTCAAAGCTGCGGGTGCCTGGATTGAAACGTTTGATGCCATTACTGGAAACGCTCCAGGTGATCCGGTTGCTGTCTATATAGATCTTAGCATAGTCTGCCGTCTGGTAGGATGTTTCCCGGATGGACTCCTGTCCGTTATAAATTGTTTTTCGGGCCAGTCTTGTTGGCTGATCAAGGTAGGTGATCCACACATCTTCATTGCCGGGCGCTGTGATAGCTGCAAATACCATATCATCCTGCACCAGTGAGCTGTCTACCGTCACCGGGGAAAAGGAGTTGCGGTCCTTGAATTTCACAACCCAGGTGTCGGACAGTACCCAGGTACTGCCGTCGGACATTTTTTGGATAGCCCTGATGGTGCCTGGTGGCAGCGATCCTGCCACTGTATTGTTGTGAACGTGCCGTTGAAAGGTATTGGTAGCCGGGCGGAGAATATTCAATCCATTTTCAGTGCCGATCCATAAGTAACCTTCTGCATCCTGCATGAGGGCGGTCACTACATTGTTGGTGAGGGCGGGTGTACTGAGCAGGCTGTATTGGATAAAGGAAGCGCCATCGTAGCGGTTGAGACCTCCATTGGTGCCGATCCATACAATGCCCTGCTTATCCTGCAGAATGCACTGAACAGAATTATTGCTGAGGCCATTTTCAGCAGTCAGGCGTGTGTATTGAAGGGGTTGCTGTGCTGCCAGGGTTAAGGGAAGGCATATAAGCAAGAGCCGTACTACCAGGAACATTGCCGGTAAAGCTATTGGTACCCTCACAATATATACATAATTCCCAACTTTATTTTTTACTGCTGACATAGGGCTGTCACTAGCTGCCATTTCCTTTGTGGTATCACCAACATTAAAACCACTTTTATGCAAAGCAATGTTATCAGTGCAGCTCCACTCATTACACCTGGTCAATTACTCGAACACTGGCAAGGCCACCGGCACCTCACCCGGCGGGTGATAAATGCCTTTCCGGAAGACAAACTGTTTGATTACTCCATAGGCGGGATGCGGCCTTTTTCAGAACTGGCCCTGGAACTGATACGCCTGACCATTGTAGGTGTACATGGTACGGTCACTGGTCAATGGAAAGAATTGGAAGAGTTGTATGCGGGCGATACAAAGCCCACCACTAAAGCCGGCATCCTGCAGTTGTGGGACGATGCCACGGCCTTGGTGAATGAGCAATGGCCTGCCATCAGGCCGGAGCACTGGCAGGAGATGGATGCTGCATTTGGACAATATGAAGGACCCGTTTATTCCAGTGTATTGTATTGGCTGGACAACGAAAATCACCACCGTGGTCAGGGATATGTATACCTGCGCGCATTGGGAATAGAACCACCCTTTTTCTGGGACAGGGGGCAGGGCAATTGGTAATCCGTCAGACGCTGTCTGACGAATTGAGCAATGCTAAAGGGCTGTATCAGAAAAAGATACGGCCCTTCTATTATGGTAATACGGGAGCCAACAAGGGATGAACCTGGGAAGGAGGTAAGATTAGGGTGCCTAAACTTATTAAATAAAAGACATATAAAATGTGTTTTACCTATTCTTAAACGAAGATGTAGCGTCTCTTATAAAAACCGCTGCATCTACGCTGGTTAGTCGCTGGGTATACGCTGCATCATCGCTGCATCCTATTAAAATCCCTTGATTATCTTACCGAAAACTGTTTGTCTAACTGGAAGGTGCCAGGTGGGAGAGAAGTATATGCCTGCCAGCATTGGAAGGGCATGCAAAAGGCTTTATTATTCTGGTATCCAATTGATTATCTGTAATGTACGGAAAATCATGGAAGTTATTGGATGGGAATTGTGGGGTAGGGGGCCTTCGTCCAGGTATTGTCAATGGTGCTCATTGGGTTTGACGACTTTTTTAGTTCGAAATGTCTTTTTTAGTTCGAAGTGTTCATGTTGAATAGATGCCAAAAAATATAGCTTAATAAAAAATTTTACCATACTACTGTATCCTCTCCGCCTCCTCACTCCGGCTATTCCTGGTTGCAGAACGGATACTTTTACCGAAACTTCGGGAATAGGTTAGCTTGATGACACGATAGAAGGCAGTTTCATCTCTCCAGGTGGCATGTGTATTGATGTTAAAGGCGATTGGTGTCATTCCTCCGATATGCGTGTGCACGTAGAATGAGCGAAATAAATCAGGCAGTGATAGTTGGAAGCTGCCTCTGTCATTTTTCAGTTTTTTGGCCAGGGCAAAATTAATGACTCCAAATCCACTTATTATATTGGTTCCTTCATAGAAACGAAAATTATACCAGCCGTTTAATTCCGCCTCCAACTGCCAGGGCAGTTGGAGTTGTTGATTAAAAGTCAGGTTCTGGAAGATAAATGTTTTTACCGCAGGCTGAAGACTATAAGATACTTTGTAATTACGAAGGGAAGTAGTGCTACCCAAAGTTATTTTCCACCAGGTGGCCGGTTGCAGGGAATAATTAATGGCCAGGTTGATGTTCCTTTGGTAATCCAGGTTCTGCGGAGATGATATACCTATTTCCTTTGTCTCATTACTGGTGATCTGGTAACGTAAGACCGGGTGTTGGTCAACCTGAAATGACAGGGAGACGTTTAGGCGCTTCTGATTGAAGTCTGCTTTGAATATGTCCGAGATGGTGGGTTTCAGTAAAGGATTTCCAGAAAATACAAACGTAGGATCATTGTAAAAAAGAGAAGACACCAAATCAGTGTAAGCCGGACGGCTGACACGGCGGTTATAGCCCACCGACAAGGTGCTGCCGTTAGTGAAGACCCGATTATATAAAAAGGAAGGGAAAAGTTTTCCAATAATAAATGGCTTCTTGTACAGGCTTATATCCCGACGCCAGTATTCATACCGCAGTCCAATCTGAAAGCTCGAGTTTGCATTTAACAAAAGCCTGAACTGAGTATATAATGCGCCAATTTTTTCCCTGCTATTCACTATCGACTGAGACCGCGGATCTATCGTCCATTGACCATTTACCAGTCGCTCTACCTTGCTGTCGTTACTGTTTTCCGAAATACTGCCCTTGCTGCCAAAATCAGCCTGGACCTTTTTCCCCAGCTTGCTGGTAAAATCCATTGAAAAGGTCAAAGCTTCTATGCTGGAGAAACTCTCCCCGCGATTTCCACTGGTAAAATTTGAATCTGCCGGTATAATAGGATTTCCCATTTGATCATAATACTTTCCGTTTATAATTGCCGGGTTATTGTTGGTATAATGAATAAAGCTGGCATCGAGATTCAATTGCGAATTGGCGGAAAGCTTGTGCTTTGAATAAAGAGAAGCGCTGATATTGCGTCTTCTGGTATTACCTTCGGAAAGTGCCGCATACCGAAGATAATCCCCGTTATCATATTCCCATGTTCCATCGTTATTCGTGAGGTTATTGGTTTTGTTCGTTGAAAATGCGATATCCCCTCCAAGGGTGGTTTTGGGATCTGGACGCATTTCCCCGGCCAGGCTAAGATTATGCGTATGCTGATACCGGCGTGATATGCCGGAAAAGGTTGCAAAAGTACTTCCTTTATAAAGCAGGTGCTCATTCGTACCATTTCCCATAAATCCGGAACGGATACCATCGTACAGATAGGAATATGAACCAAGCACACTGGCATTCTTAAAGCCATGTGAAAGTGACATCGACCCAACTGCTTTCCCCCGATAGCCATAACCTACAGTAGCCGATGCGTTTACCCTGGTGCCTTCCTGCTCGCTTTTCTTAAATATAATATTGATGATACCGCCACTTCCATCAGCATCATATTTAGCATCCGGGGAAGTGATCAGTTCAATTTTATCAATATTATCCGCTACCGTGCTCTCCAGTAAATTCATTAACTCTTCCATCGAAAGCCCTACTCTCCTTCCATTGAATAGCACAGTGACACCCGCCTGTCCGTTCAGGCTAAACTGATTATTCCTTCGATCAGTTATTACCCCCGGAAGCCGCTCGAGCACCTGCAAGGCATTACTTCCCTTCGTTAAAAGGCTGGCTTGAATATTAAAAACCTTACCGCCTGGTGTGAACTTTATCAACTCCTTTTTCGCCGTTACAACCACTTCGCCCAATACAGCCTCTACCGCAGTCAGTTGAAAGGCAGGTAAAACTATCCATGAGGTATCACCAGCAATTGTAAATACATTTGAATAAACATTTATATAACCTACTCTGCTGATGCGGCAGAAATAACTACCGGCAGTCAGACCGGTAATTTCGAATAGGCCCTGTTCATCCGATGAGCCGCCGGTGACCCTGCTGCTATCTGCCGCACGGTGAACAATGATATTGCCCGATGCCAAAGGTTCGCCTTTATTGGTCTCCAGTTTGCCCCTCAACTGCGGACTAGCGGATGTAGACCCCAAAATCAGTATGGTCATCAGGAAATACTTCATGGCTGATATTTCCCAAATAAACCCCGGATTTTCTACTGTAGGTTGGGTAAATTGACGAGATGTGCCGGCAGATTGACCATTTGTAATAAAGCGGGTTTAACCCATTCGTCATCTCATTTTTACAGAACATCAATCTCAGGAGTATTTTGGTCCCTTTTGCTATTATTTTCACGTACAAAGGATAGATTTACTATTATGCGCAGCTGGATCATAAAATATCGCCTTTACCACATTCCTTTCTGGATCGCCTATCATTTACTATGGATGTTAATTAATGTAGGCAGTTTTAATGACATGTTATTTTACCTGTTTCAGAATGAAGCACCTGTAAAATTCATAGGTTATATCATTTTCCAGGCTGCCGGCGCTTATTTTAATCTCTATTACCTCATTCCGAAGTTTCTATATCCTGGCCGGTACAAAACCTATATTCTTCTTGTGGTAATGACCGTATTGATCTGCTCCGCACTCATTACGCTGGGCTATTATTTAAACGCATGGACGTCAGTCAAAACATTCACCGAGTTATTCGGGAAGCGCCCTGATCAGTTTCTGACAATATTTTCCATAATGGCTTTGCCATCGACTGCCGGAGCGATGACACTGGCCATGAGCGTAAAACTAGGCAAGAACTGGCTAAACGCAGAAAAGAAAAGATTGGTCCTCGAAAAAGAAAATCTGGAAACGGAATTAAAATACCTGAAAGCACAGATCAATCCGCACTTCCTGTTCAATACTATTAATTCGATCTTTGTTCTCATTCACAAAAACCCTGACCTGGCGTCAGAATCACTTGCCTCCTTTTCTGAAATGCTTCGTTACCAGCTTTATGAGTGTAACGAAAAAGAAATTCCGCTAAACAAGGAGCTCAAGTTCCTCGAAAATTTTATCGAACTGGAATCGCTCCGGCTGCATGAAAACCAAACGGATCTTTCTTTCGAGATCAATCATAGCACGGTGCACAATAGTCATATTGCCCCTTTTATGCTGCTCCCCTTTGTGGAGAATGCATTTAAGCACCTTTCCAAGGGCAGGACACGGCAACACTTTATCAAAATGAATCTTTCCGTAACTGACCAACGGGTTTTAGAACTAAATATAGAAAACAGCAGAAATGTGGAGGCAGACGATATACTGGCTTTATCAGGTATCGGCCTTGCCAATGTACGGCGCCGGCTAAACCTGGTATATCCGGGTAAACATGAACTCTGCATCGGTGTAGAACCCGCTATATTTAAAGTACTATTGAAAATTGATTTGGCATGAAGCTGAAATGTATCATAACAGATGATGAACCCCTCTCTACTGAAGGGCTTTCAAAGTATGTCGAAGTGATTGACTACCTCGAACTGGTGGCTGTTGCACAAAACCCTCTTGAGCTGAACAAGCTATTGGAAAGTCAGCCCGTAGATCTTATTTTCCTGGATATCCAAATGCCTTTCATGACAGGCCTGGATTTTCTGAAAATAAAGACCAGCTTGCCCATGGTCATTCTCACCACTGCCTATTCCGATTATGCCATTGAAGGTTTTCAGTTAGACGTGATAGATTACCTGTTAAAGCCGGTCACTTTTACCCGGTTCTTAAAAGCTACCAATAAAGCAAAAGACTATTATCTACTTAAGAATCATAAAATAGAAAGCGCGGTAACTGCAGACCCGGATTATGTATTCATCAAATGTGAAAATAAGTATGAGAAGATACAGATAGGGGAAATCCTGTTTGTTCAGGCACTTCAGAATTATGTAATGATCTATACCACCAACAGCAAGTTTATGACGCTTCTGCCACTAAAAACAGTGGAGACCTACCTTGACAATGGAAAGTTTTTAAGGGTTCACAAATCCTATCTGGTAGCTATTGCTAAAATTGACAGCATTGATGGCAATGATATACGGATTCAACAGCACAACATACCCATAAGCCGAAATCTGCGTGACGAAGTGATAGAGGTAGTCGTGAAGGATAAGCTGATGAGAAAATGAATGAATATTGAACGGGCTTTGTATAGATAGTGTGAAATATCCTATAGCTGAATCAATTGGGGTTAAATATTACAAGCAACAGCCTTAGAAATGAGATTAGTATGACGAATGGACGTTATTCTTCTTCTGCACTTTTTTGAGATAAAGCCTTGGCGAAAGCCAGGGATTTTTTCTTTGGAGTGTCGCAAGCTTGCTTTCAAAAGCGGAGAAACGACATTCTCGCTGGTAACTGCCTTATTCCTTGAAATAATTGCTGGCGGTTCGTGTTTTGTTTACCCAGCAACCGGTTTTGGCCCGCAATACATACTCGCTTAACCCTACTTCACGGCCATTAGGTGCCCAGTCGAAAGTATAGCCTAATCTGGTCCACGGATAGTGGAAATCGGTGGCGCCGGTGAGCGTATGGTAATACGCGTAAATTATATAATTATTGAACCAGTTGGTGTAAGACGGGGTGGCACTGCTGATCAATACCTCATTGGCAGCCGCAGTGCGAATATCCGGATTGCCGGCCGGGCGTTGTAAACTATCAACCGGCACCCACATTTCAGCAATATGCGTATTCGTACGGCTGTTTACGGGAGGCAGACCCAATAGCTGGCATATACGCGTCAAGGTATCTGCACCAGCGCCTGCTTTAAAACTGCTGCCAATACGCATTTTCATTTGTTGGGGAATGAACAACCAGGCATCTCCCCAGGTGGTTGTTATCGAATCGCCTTCCGGATAGCTGGAGGGGAAACGCATAAAAGTAGCCATCAACACATATTGCCTGCCATTCACCGTTTTCCATTGCAACCTGTTATTGGTATTCGAAATAGGCCACAGCGAGTCAATCCTTTCTATGTCTTCGGTAATCATGGCATCAGCAATTGCATTGGCATAAAGCTGGTTCAGGTCTGCTACCGCAGGGGTATCTTTCTCTTTTTTACAACCTTCGAGGGCAATGAGCGATACAATAGCAAACGAGGTTATTATGTGTTGGCTCGTTAGTCTTTTCATTTCTTTGATTAATGTTATAGGATTATTGGATGGTTTTTCTTTAAACAAAGACGCCTGTAATCGGGTCGTCATATCATATTCTATTATAATAACAACTGAACCGGTTAGTGGTACTAATGAATGTTGGACTTTATTTTGAAATATCATACCGGGATCGGTTAGTGCAGGGGATATTGCACCGTGACACGGGAAAGCAGCTGTACCAGTTTTCGCAGCATGCTTGCAAAGCGGAAAAAATAAAGCCCTCCGCAGGTTAGTGCGGAAGGCTTTATCTGTTTGGTTCCGTAGGTAAACACTTAAACGGATATTTTGTTTTACCGAATATACATTTGGAGGCTTGAAAACAATTCAAATAGATTTGTGGCAAAAAAAACATGGAATCTGTAGCAAGGAAAGTTGGAGTACAAGAGGAAAAGCACTTGATCGAGCTTACGCTTAACGATTATCTTCAAGGACGTCCGGTAAAAGACATCGAAAGGCTCCGGGGTGCCTTTCACGCCGATGCATACATCAGGACTATAATAGAGGGCAAGTTGGTTCAGTGGACACTGCCGCAATACCTGGACCTGGTTGCCCAGGCAACATTACAGGAATGCCAACCCGAACTCCTTTCCTATACCTGGGACGGAGATACCGGGTCAGCCCACGTGCAAATGACTTTTGCCACTTTTCGGTTCATTGATCGGTTTAACCTGATAAAATTAGATGGGAAATGGCTGATCATGGATAAGGTCTCCTATCGACAGGAACCACTGTAAGAGGAATAGTAGAAAGCGATCTTGCAGTTCGGCAGGGCTTAAAAGATGAGATCGTTGATGTACTTCTACCAGGCCGTCGCGCCACCATCGACCACGTAGTTGGCGCCCGTGATATAGGATGCCCGGTCGGAAGCGATGAAGGCCGCAAGTTCCACCAACTCCTCAGGTTGACCGAAGCGCTTGAGCAGTGTCTTTCTGGTGATCGCGTCCCGAGCCGCCTGATTGTTGCCAAGATCGCGATCGCTGGCCGGGGTCAGGAAAGGGCCGGGGCTGATTGCTACGGCACGTATTCCATGGGGAGCACCTTCCAGGGCCAATTGTCGGGTCATGGCAATGACACCGGCTTTCGCGGCAACGTGACCGATCATAGGCGGTGTCTCTCCGGCGATCATGCCTGCCATGGACGCAATGTTTATAATGACGCCGCCACCGCGAAGCACCAGGTGCGGCCACGCGAACTTGGACACGAAAAAGGGAATGTTGAGTTCGCCGGCTATGGTCGCCCGCCAGTCATTAATGGAGAAATCGGGCATCGGCCCGAAATATTGTATGGCCGCATTGTTGTAGACCACGTCCAGCCCGCCATAAGCGGCTACTCCCTCCTCAACCATCTTCCGCACCTGTTCGGGATCGGTGAGATCAACCGGTGCGATGCCAGTCATCTCCCCGCCCGCGCCACGAACAAGCTCAACGGTCACCTTGTTGGCGCTCTCATTGAGGTCGCAGCCGACAATCCTTGCACCTTCCCGTGCAAAAGTCACCGCCGCGGCGCGGCCCAGGCCTCCACCGGAACCAGTGATCAGAACGACCTTGTTGTTAAGTATTCCCGTAACTGTAGTATTAATAATATTGTTGCTCTTTATCATAGTCTTGTTGTTTTGATCATTCACCAAAATTATTCCTGCAATGGGCTGAAGCGAAGCAATAAATCCTTTTAACAGACAAAGTCGTTGCCGAAACAGGCATTTTAAAACTTGAAGATTTTAATGAAGGCTACTTTGTCAAATTAAGAGCTTGGAATTTATCAGGTTGGAGACCTATGCCAGCGGAGGAAGATTTGTAAATGAACAGTCAGAAAAAACAAGACCTCATGAGCTAAAGCTTAACCCAGCTTCTTACAGCTTTACTTCCGGTACTTTGTATGTTGCCATAGAATTGATATCGGCTGTGCGCGCTGTTTTTAGTTGTTTGAGAAATGCTGTGCCGGCATCGCCGTAGGCCCGCTTGCTGTAGCCTATCAGTTGCACGCCTTTGCCACCTGCTTTGTCTTTCAATTTTACATAGCGGTAGACGTTCCACTCTACAATGCTGGCGGCGCCTGTGCCCTGGCTGATCACGAAGTCAAGCAGGTATTCGCCCGTATTGGGATTTTGAATAACGGCATAGTTGGTGGTCAGATCTGTTTTCTTGCGCTGGTCCAATTCGGCTGTTTTGGATTTGACCAGTTCGGCCAGTGTAAAGTCGCCGGTGGCCACTTCCAGCAAGATCATGGTGGTATATTTATCACTGGTTTGGCCGGTAGGCAGGTACTCCTGCTGATAATAGGTGGCGCTGGGATGCGTACTCCAGGAGAGGCGGTAAGTTGCTTTGTTGAATTCGAGCGGACCGGGTACACCGAAATAATCTTTGACCCTTGGGTTGTCACCAGCTGTAAATGCAGTTAATAGGGTGACGGACAGGGCGCTGAAGAGTGTTAATGCTTTCATGGTTATGCTATTGATATACAAAAGTGCATAGAAAGACGACCGTAGGCGAGTATTAGTTAGTAGACGGGGGATTTATTGAGCGAAGCGCAGGTCCAGGGTACGTTTCTGAGAGAGAGCATAGGAAGGTGATAGTAGACCAGTTATTTTTAATACAAAGCCCTCCACACATAACATGGGAGGGCTTCGGGTATATTGGATCTTGTAATTCGGTTTTACTGCTTGGATGCATCATCGGTTACAGTGCCATTGACAATAAACCTGATCTGTACTTTTTGATTGTCATTGGTAGCACCAGGTTTTCCTGCCAATAAAATGGTATAAACCTTTTTCCCCTCCAGGGTAATGTTGCGACTGGCATCCACACCATTGTTGTTCTTTACAACAACACTAACTTGTCCCGGTGTTACTGCCTTGAATTCACTTACTGCGCCATAAGTTGCATTTTCATTGACTACATTATTGCCGCCGGCTGCAATGGTTACATTGGGCGTGTTCACCGAATCGGTAATGGCGTTGATATACCGCACATAGGCCTTGCCATCAGCAGTTGTCAAACTATCAAAGTTGTCAACCGATACAATGTTCTTGTAAGCACTGTCGGCGCCAATAACGAACAGGGAATAATACTTGTTGGGCTCAAAGGTGTAATTGGTATTGGTGAGCCTGGTGCCATTTCTGTAGTCAAAAGCTTCTACTGGTCTACTGCCTGTGTAAATGTTCTGGTACACGCCGGTATAACTGGTATAGTCGAGCGGCGCCTGGGTTAGACTATTGCCTGAAAGCCTGATCACCAATGCCGATTGGTCGGGCGCCAGGTTAAAAGCCATCAAACCTGCTGCGGGAATATCGGGGCCATTGTCTTTATCTTTCAAACAGGCGGTAAACAATACACCTGCCGATACAACTGCCACCACAGGGATCAAACTCCTACGGAGATAAAACAAAACCTTGTTCATATCATGTGTTTTTTAAAGTGAATAACGAAACTCTTTTGGGCAGTTGGAATTGGCGCGTGGAGAAACTGGTCTGGTGAATTTTGCAAGTAGAATAGGGGGTCTGCAAAAGTATTGAAAAAGCCGTGCCGGATATCTTAAAGGAATGGTAAAGGACCGTTAAAACAACGTTAGAACAGACTCTATTTAAACATAAGGGTTCCGAAGTGCAACTTACAAGGGATAGGAAAAGCAAACTGCGAAGTGACGAGCTTCGCAGTTGCCTGTTTGAATTAAAAGCACATTAATTTATTGCTGTACTATTTGGATCAGGTTGCCCACAGTATCATCAAATTTGGCGATCATGACGGGACCCATTTGTGTAGGTGGGGTCTTGAACTGCACGCCCAGTTTTTCCAGTCGTTCATATTCCTCCTGTATATTGTCAACACCAAACAGGGTGGCTGGGATACCGGCATCAAACAATGCCTGCTGATAGGTGAGGGCCGGCGGGAACCCGATAGGCTCCAGTAACAGCTCAACTCCATCCGGACTATCAGGCGCTACAACTGTTAACCACCTGGGGCCACCCATGGGGATGTCCTGCTTCTTTAGAAATCCCAGTTTCTCCGTGTAAAATGTAAGGGCTTGATCCTGGTCCTTGACCATTACACTGGTTATTATGATTTTCATGTGTTAAGTATTTATGGAAGGTAAGATATAAGTGCCTGGGCAGCCTCTTTATGATCAGGCAGCCTGGACCGCTGGCCTTGCTTTTCTTTTTAAAAGCAGGGCGCTGATCAGGGATACGATCAATCCAATGGGAAATATCTCCACATAGGTGAACAGGATCACAAATAATGGGTTCTTATACATTTCGGTAAACTTTGCCATTTCAGCTGCCTGCTCGTTCAGCTCAGCAGGTGTGGCGCCCTTGCTTTTGGCTTTATCCATCACGCAGGTGGCATATTTTTCGGCAAAGTCGGGGATGAATACATAATAATCCACCAGCCAAACCACCACATACATGGTAGAGGCTACCAATGTGATATAGAGACCTATCCTGAAAGCCTTGCCGAAAGAAATTACCCCCTGGTTGTGTTTGTCCCTGAAATTCTTTATGCCCACAAAGATGAAAGAAAAGGCTACCAGCATGGTGGTATAACCAAGCACTTCATTTCCTTTGAAGTCCTGGTGGTTGGCAATCCTGGAAGCGGAATAAACCATCATGGTGGTAACGATGAGGCCGGCAATCAATCCAAATACAAGAATGATCTTTTTCATGTACGATGACGTTTTGTTGAAAGGTGACCCGGCAAATTTGAAGTTTAAAACCATACCGGCCCTCACACTTTGGGGTGATTTTTCGGGCTTTAACTCATTTCATACCTATGGGGGATAGATATTAAGGAATGAGACTCAATCTTTTAGCTTTTTCTATGGCCTGGGTCCTTCTCTTTACATCCAATTTGAGGAAGAGGTTGGAGGAGTGGGTCTTCACGGTGTTCAGTGAAACAAATAACTGGTTGGCTATTTCCTGGTTGCTGCATCCCTGGGCTATTAATTGGAGCACATCCATTTCCCGCTTGCTGATGCCGGACTGGTGGAGCGCTTTTTTATTAACGGTAAAATCGGCCTTTGGGGGTGCCGGCACCTCTTTGTGGATGAATACTTCTTTTTCTATTACTACTGTCCTGATCTTTGGTTTGGTGAGCTTCATGGCGAGCCAGATGCCGAGGGCGGTAAAAATAAGGGCGATGGCGCCGGCATATACCTCAAAGGCATGATCTATGATGATGAAACGCAACTGCAGCCACCGCAGTAAAAAAAGTAAAGCGGCCAGAGAAATGCCGTACAGGATGACGAGCTTATGCCTTATAATTGCCTTTGTGATCATAGATGTGCCGGGCATGTTGGATGCCTGTACCAAAAATACAAATTTCTTCTCAGGCATATAAGCAGGGCGCGCTCGCCACCGGGCGAGGGTGTGTGAGGCGACTGGCTGTGTTCATCTAGAGGTTGGCCGTACCGGTCAGGCAGGCTTTTGCTTTCTCCTCATCAGGAGCACAGAAATTTTAAACAGGGCCACCAGTACGGGCATGAACGACAGGATGGCCAGGGAGGCACAAACTGTGGCTTCCAGCGGCATCAGTTCACTGCTTAAAGAATCTGAAACGTTTTCGGAAAGGAGGAAAATGGTGAGCATGGAAAACAATAAGGTGGCTACGAGGCTAACACCCAGGGTGATAACAATATTACGGCCTCCTTTTTCTTTGCCATTCAGTTTTATTTTGTCTACAAAGAGCATAGACAGGAATAAGCCTCCGAGCGAAATGCCCATCAGGGTTTTCACAATTGCGGGTAAATAATCAAACATCTCCATGACTGAAACAGTTTAGGGTAACTAATACAAGGGTTAAAATGATTGACGAACCAGGGGGTATTCTGGCTGCAATCTTTTGTTTCTGGTTGTGGAGTGAGACCCGGGAGATACTGCGGTTTGACAGTACACATAGGCAAAGGAACACGGTAGCTTACACAGGAAAGAGGGAAATTGAATAGAGGGCTGTTGAAATCAAAGTTACTATAAAAACTGCAAATATGATTGCGTAGAAGTATCATTTGTAAGCCCCCAGGTTAAAAATTGATTTAAGGCAAACCCTTTTATGTTACAAGTTGTATCTTCCGGGTTCATATCAACCAACTGTATAAACGAGCTATATGACATCAAGACGTAACTTTTTACAGCAATCTGCCTTAGGACTGGCAGGTACCCTAACATTACCCCTTGCTTCCCATGCCGCCATTGCGCCCAAAGGCCCTGCGCCGCTTAATACAGGCATTGCCGGTTACACTTTTGCGAAATTTGACCTGGAGAAAGCCATTGCCATGATGAAGAAGGTGGACATCAAATATATTTCCGTAAAGGATTTTCACCTGCCACTCAACAGCACCGACGAAAAGATCCAGAGTGTATTAAAGCAGTTTGCCGATGCGGACATTAAAGTTTATGCTGTAGGGGTGATCTATATGAAGTCGAAAGAGGCCGTGGACCAGGCCTTTGATTACGCCAAAAGAGTAGGGGTACCGCTTATTGTGGGCGTACCCAATCCTGAGTTGCTGGATTATACGGAAACCGTAGTAAAATCATCTGGCATCAGGCTGGCCATTCACAACCATGGTCCGGAAGATAAGTTATACCCTAGCCCTAAGAATGCGTATGACCTTATCAAAGACCGGGATGAAAAAATGGGCCTGTGCATGGATATTGGTCACGCCATCCGGGCAGGGGCCGATCCGGCAGCAGTTGTAAAGCAATACAAGAACAGGATATTTGACCTGCACATTAAGGATGTAAGCCTGGCTGCCAAAGATGGTAAGGCTATCGAAGTGGGCCGTGGTGTTATCGATTTCCCTGCTTTGGTAAAAGCATTGCGTAAAAGCAATTACCAGGGCATCTGCAGTATAGAATTTGAAAAAGACATGACCGATCCTTTAGCAGGACTGGCTGAATCAGCCGGATACTTCAAAGGAGTAGTGAAATCAATAGGATAAATGCTGACCTCATTTAAAAAGCCGCTTCAGTTAAAACTGAGCGGCTTTTTTGTGGGGGAGTTGCTATCGAAATACTTAATAATATCCTTATTGAGTAATGGTCTTTATACCTCGTTGCCTGTTTGCCTCAATGCCTTGTTGCCTTTAATAAAACTTTGGCAAGGGATTGAGCTGCAGGTTCTGGCGCTGGTGCCAATAAGGGTACACTGGCTCCCGCTCACTGGCTGCATCTAGTTTCTTGACCTGGTCAGTGGTAAGGTTCCAGCCCACAGCACCGAGGTTCTGCTGCAGTTGTTCTTCATTGCGGGCGCCAATGATGATGTTCACAACCGTAGGCCTTTGCAAGAGCCAGTTCAAAGCTACCTGTGCTACGCTTTTGCCGGTTTCGGCAGCTACCTCATCCAGTGCATCCATGATATTGTACAGGAGTGCTTCGTTGAGTGCGGGACCATGGCCACCACCTTGCTGCACGCGGGTATCCTGGGGCAATGGCTGGTTGCGCCGGTATTTGCCGCCCAGGCGACCTGAAGCCAGCGGGCTCCATACGATCGTGCCAATTTTCTGGTCTACACCCAGCGGCATCAGTTCCCATTCAAATTCGCGGTCCAGGAGGGAATAATAAGCCTGGTGTGCAATGTATTTTGCCCAGCCATACCTTTCTGAAACGGATAAAGATTTCATCAGGTGCCAGCCGGAGAAATTGGAGCAGGCTATGTATCGTACTTTACCACTTTGTATCAGGTTGTCCAGGGTGCGCAGTGTTTCATCTACTGGTGTATTGCCATCAAAGCCATGCATATGGTAGATGTCGATATAGTCGGTTTGCAGGCGGCGCAGGGAGTCTTCCACCTGTCTCAAAAGGTGAAAGCGGGAAGAACTGAAATCGTTTGGCCCATCAGTCATGGGAAAAGTGGCCTTGGTGGAAATGATCAGTTGATCCCTGATCCCTTTCACGGCTACACCCAGTATTTCTTCTGCTACGCCTCTTGAATACACATTGGCTGTATCAAAAAAGTTGACACCTGCCTCCATGCACAGCTTCACCATGCGGTTGGCGTCTTCCTGCTGGGTAGTGCCCCATGCCTTAAAGAATTCACCCACGCCACCAAATGTTGCAGTACCAAAACTTAGTACGGGTACCTGCAGCCCTGAATTGCCTAATTGTCTGTATTCCATATATGGTATTTGATGATATATGGAAAAATAACAAGGAGGATGCTGGATTGTTGAGAACAGGTGACACCTTTCATTGGCCGGTGGGATGTCCATGGCTGGCTGAGTTCTGTCGGGGCATGAAGTTTGAAGCACAAAGGGTTAAGTAAGATCGGGCAGGATATAACCTCCATCATTGAGAATCTTATTGTAGCTTTAATATCCTATCCGGCCGTTGTTTGCCGTATCCCCTTTTCTCTTCCATCATTTATAAAATACATCCTGATTATGCTAACAAAGAATGATTTGGCCCCGGATTTTGAATTGCAGGCATCGCCTGATGAGGCCTTTTCCCTGCAACAGTTCAGGGGTAAAAATGTGATCCTCGCTTTCTACCCCGCTGATTGGAGCCCTGTTTGCGGAGACCAGATGGCGTTGTATAATGAAATGCTCACGATCTTTGCAAAGTACAATGCTGTATTGCTGGGGATTTCTGTGGACAGTAAATGGTGCCATAAGGCCTATGCTGATCAACGGAAACTCCATTTCCCCCTGCTGGCCGATTTTGAGCCCAAGGGAGCAGTGGCCAGGAAATATGGCGCTTATGATGAAAAGGAAGGTCAGTGTGAACGGGCCTTGTTTGTCATTGATGGCAATGGTATTATCCGGTGGAGTTATCTTTCCCCGATCCTTGTTAATCCCGGTGCTGATGGCATTATTGAAGCGCTGGAAACTATTACAACCTCAACAATTACCGATCATGGCGTCAAAGCTCATACCTCCGCTTAATCAGTTCGATCACGTGCAGGGTGTGCAACATCCGGTGATAGAACTGATCGAATTTGGTGACTATCAATGCCCGCATTGTGGTGCGGCTTTTCCCATAGTCAAACAATTACAGAAAACCTATGTTAAAAATATGTTGTTCGCTTTCCGGCATTTCCCTTTGACCAATGCCCATGAATACGCTTTTGCAGCTGCTGTGGCTGCAGAAGCGGCAGGCAGGCAGGAACAGTTTTGGGAAATGCATGATCTTATATTTGAGAACCAGGATCAGTTGAGTGAAGAGCTGTTTCCCGAATTGGCAAAGGAGCTTGGATTAAATATGGCGGCATTTGACAGAGATCTGGCTGATCCGGCATTGACAGAGAAAGTGGAAGCCGATTTTGAAAGTGGTGTACGCAGTGGGGTCAATGGCACGCCGTCTTTTTACATAAACGGACATAAGTACAACGGCAGTTATGATTACGATGGCCTGTCGGCCGAAATGGAGCGACACATCACCGTGAAACGTTGACAATAACCATCATTTTTTAATACTAAACCAGTTGAAGGCCTGTGGCTAAAGATTATTATTCTATACTAGGTGTAAACAAGAAAGCAACGGACGAAGAGATCAAGAAGGCTTTTCGCAAGCTGGCGGTTAAATATCATCCTGATAAGAACCCCGACAATAAAGAGGCAGAGGAAAAATTTAAAGAGATCAATGAAGCGTATGAAGTGCTGAGTGATGGGGAGAAGCGAAATAAGTATGATAAGTATGGGGCCAACTGGAACCAGTTCAATGGTGCTCAACAGGGACAACACAGATACCAGAGTGGATCATCGGGCGGTGGGCAACCCTATGGTTTTGACGACGATTCCGACGAGTTCTATGGACAGAGCGGCGACTTCTCCGACATTTTTGGTGATTTCTTCAACCGGTCGGGTGCAGCCGGTGGAGGTAGATCAAAACGGGGTGGCAACCGAAAATATAAAGGGCAGGATTATCAATCCGAAATGACCATTGGTATGGATGAGGCTTACCAGGGTACGGCCAGGGTGGTTACACTCAATGAACAGAAAATACGCATCACCCTCAAACCGGGCGCCTATAGTGGTCTTACCATCAAACTGGCCGGTAAAGGTGCTCCGGGTATCAATGGGGGACCGGCAGGCGACCTCCTGATCACCATACAGGTATTGCCACACACTTTGTATAAACGGGATGGTGATGATATACGACAAACGGTGCCGGTAGACCTGTTTACGGCCGTATTGGGGGGAGAAAAAGAAGTGAATACCCTGGCGGGCGTGTTGAAGATCAAAATACCGGCGGGTACGCAGAGTGGCAAGCTGCTTCGCATCAGGGGTAAGGGCATGCCGGTATACAATAAGCCCGATCAGGCCGGAGATCTGTTGGTAGAAATACAAGTATTGATACCGGAAAAGCTGACTGCCGAACAACAGGAGCTTTTCAGGCAATTGCAATCGTCATTTCAATCATAGAACCTGATAAATTCTAATTATTATGTTTCCTGATGTAATTATTTATCCATCGTATACTGATACTTATTCCACGGTGCTGGATGATATCAGGGAAATATTGATCAGCCGGCAGCTTATACATTACGCAGGTTCTTTGCGCGAGCGTTGTATGCTGGAAGACATAGAATTGGAAAAAGCAGTACAAAAGGCACTGGTGGTTTGTGTAACGGCAGGCATTAGTCCGACCGAGCATTTCAAAAGTATTTTTATCTATGCCGGCGAGGCTTTGAAAAAAGACTGGCTGGTTTCGGACCTTGGTCTGCAACTCATTATCCTGAATGCGGACATCGCCAATCCGGTAGTGGCCAGGTTGCAGGTAGAACTGGCATCTGGCCGGGTTTCACATTAAATGATCATTATGAAATCATTCTCAGAACTTATTCAGGGCGATTTGCCTGTACTGGTTGACTTCTATGCAGATTGGTGTGGTCCCTGCAAAGCCATGGACCCCATCGTGCGGGAAGTGGCCAGGGAATTGACCAATAAAGTAAAGACCATCAAGATCGATGTGGATAAGAACCAGCATGCTGCGCAAACTTATGGCGTAACGGGTATCCCCACCCTTATTCTCTTCAAGCATGGCAAAGTGATTTGGAGACAGTCGGGGTTGGTCAACAAAAGCAGCCTGATGGCTGGCATTGGTCCTCATCTTATCGGATAGTTGGGTGCTGTTTCCCGGCACTTCATACAAGTGATCATGAAGGGCGCCTTATTAATCCGTACTTTAGCAGTGGGATTAATTAGGATTGATTATGAAAGTAACTATTATTGGATATCACCTGGGCGGACGATTGGACCTGAAGCTAATTAAAAACAGTCTCACCTTTCATTGTGTTTACGCTGATCCTACAGAGCTCATCTACGAAACCAGTCAATTTTCCTGGTTCCAGGTATTTGATTACGGAAGTGTGGTATTTTTTGGCGTTGAAAAGACTTTACAAACAGATATTATTGGGAACCTACGGAAGATACTGTCGCTCGCGGTGAATGAACTGGAGAGTGAACAGATTGAACTGGAAATGATACCCGATTCTCCCACCAAAGTGTTGTTTGACAAGATCATTGTCAATCATATTAACCTGGATGTGGCCAAGATCGTGATGCTCAATATAGCCCAGTCGGTAGCGCTCGATTATTATATTGACCAAACGAATATCCTGCTGGAGCAAACCACTTATTTCAGCAATGAGCTGGAAGAAAAGGGCAAGTTCTCGATCAAAGGAAAAGGTCTGTTGAAGTACATTGGCAAGGCGCTCAACCTGAAGAATAAGATAGCGCGCAACCTGTATATTTTTGACAGTCCCGATATTACCTGGGATGATCAATACCTCAACGACCTGCATTCCCAATTGAATATCGAACTGGATATCAGGATCCGTTACCGGAGCCTGCAGGAAAGTCTGAGCATTATCCAGGAAAACCTTGAGATCTACAAAGATATTAACCAGCACTCCCACAGTTCTACATTGGAATGGATCATCATCATCCTCATTGCAGTGGAGATCGTGAATATAATTTTCGACAAGATCTATTAGTGGGTACAATGACATCTACAGGATACTAAAGGCTGCCCGTGTTGGGACAGCCTTTGTCTTTTGTATAGCATTTAGGTTAGTTATTCGGTAATGTCTGAAACTCCGGGTGTAACTCCGCCGTTAAGATTTATGGTTGCACCGGAAGGTGCTGTCAATAATTTAAGGTTTTGACCAAGCTGATATGGAGTGACAGGGCTTGAATAATTATTGGCCCCGGTAATATTTTGATAAGTAGTCGAAATTCCAACTGAACTTAGTGCTCCCAATGCATAATGCACCTCATTGAATGAATTGAGGTTATAGTTGTAAAAATTGGGATTGCCTGTATTGCTCAAATACATTTTTAAGTTTTGGAACTGAAAAGAATTAATCACTTTGGAAATACTTACAGAGTAGATTAATTCACTATTGTTTCTGATCTCTCCCTGAACAGTCAAATTGGTATTATGAAACCTACCGTTAACTCCACAGCCGCTTGTCGGGTAGGAATAGGCAGTGTTGGGATAAAATCCAAATGTTTTTACTACTGATCCCTGTTCCAGGCTGATAAAAATACCTCCTCCTAAAATACCATTTTGCCACACATATACTGTAACAGTGGCCTGACCACCTCCGGTAAAAGCGGCCAATAACACATTAATGTTATTGTTCACTGCGGATACCCCATAAAGAGGAATATAGGAATAATTGTCAAGTGGTTCAGTACAGGGAGATATGGCGCCTGGTGAAAAGATTTGTTCGCGGTATTTATAAATATTGGCATTGATTATTGAATCAATTCTTTTCTGGCGTTTAATATCATTGGCATTAACAGCTTCCTGGTCAGCATTAGCCGGACATGGGTACGTGACCGACCAGGGGAAAGTACCAGTCGAATAATCCCATATATTGACACAATTGGGGAAATCCAAAGTACCCATTTGTGAAACAGATCTGTTTGCGATGCCGTTTTGGTCTTTATTGGATCCATCAATTTCGTTTTGCTTACTGCAGGCGGCTAATGTGATCAAGGCGGAGATGCCGATAGAAGATAGTAGTAACAGAGGCGTGCTTTGTTTCATTTGATAAGGTTTTGGCTAAAATACGCCTTTCCAGCCATTTAGATTAAAAAGCTAACAATGGGGAAATGGAGTGGGCTACTTCCTGGTTATACATGGGACTTAAAACCTATTCTATCCCTGTCTCCCCATTTCTTTTGTGCGACCTTTTCATCCAGTAGATTTTCCATAGCGTCGTAGATATGGTTGAGTTGTGCATCGTGCTCCCTCAATCGTTCCCGAATTAGTTTTATTTGCTCCCTGATATCGTTTTGTACCAGCAGTGTTCTCCTGATTTCCACAAATACGCGCATGATGGCGATGTTCATGGTGATGGCTTTATCGGAGTTAAGGACGGAACTTAACATGGCAACTCCCTGTTCGGTGAATACATGGGGCAGATACTTTAAGTTTTTGCCATGAGCTGTGTTCAAGGTCACAAATTGTGACCTTGAAGGGGCAGTGCTATCCATACCACCAATTTGGCGCTGCAGGTTATCCCATTCCTGGCGGGTAAGCTGAAACATGAAATCGATTGGAAATCTTTTTAGGTTTCGTTTTACTGCTTGATTGAGCACTCTGGTTTCCACTTCATAAAGTTCTGCCAAATCCTTATCAAGCATCACTCGCTCACCCCGTATCTCGTAAATTCTGTTCTGGATAGTTTGGATCAATACCATAAAAGTAATTGCTTTAATTGTAAGACTTTGATAATCAAATGTATGAGTGATCTGTATCTCAAGATCACAATTTGTGATCTTGAGATTGTCGGTACTTGAATAGCTTTTTCATCTTTTACGACCCGTCCTTGAGGGTCCATAGTTTCGGTGATATGAGGATATATTAATTTACATTTCCATATACGGTAAGTGCAGGTTTTCCGATTTTTCGTTGGAATTGCTACAAATGCAGATAAGGGTTAGTATGTTGAAATAGTATAAGTTTGCATCCCCATAACCCCAAATAAACCGTATGATCAGATTCTCCCTGGCGACAGTATTACTTACTGTTTATTCTTATATTGCTTCGGCACAAGTGTCGCCTCAAACGGTTGATGATGAAGGTATTAGGCAGGCGGCGATCCTGAAAAAGTTCGATGATAAGTGCAATTATGGCGCTTATCTTATACAGCAGGAAATAGAATTTGGTACCGGCAAGGGTATTAACGAGTTGCCGGTGGTCACAGCCAATGAAAAAGGTACAGTAGAGATGGTGGCTATTAAAAATGAGACCAGCATTGATTATCTGCTTCCTTATAACCAGTTTGTAAAATTGTCCGATTACATAGTGGAGTCTTATTTCAAAAGAAATTTTAGACCCTGGAGTTCTTCACCAGCTAAAGTATCGCTCACGGATGAATCTGTTTTTTTTGACGATAGTTATGGCTTGCACCACAACTTTCCTGCTGATAAAAGTGGCCAACGTTTCCGTTTCAATTATAATTATGCATATACGGATGCCAAATACCTCGCACGCCTGTTTTTTCACGATGCCTTTCCGGTAATGCAGCACAGCATCAGTTTTAAAGTGCCCGATTGGCTGGAACTCGAAATAACAGAAAAGAACTTTGCTGGTTATAAGATCAAAAAAGAAGTAAAGAAAGAAAAAGGCCTGAACGTATATACCTATACTGCTGAAAACCTTGCAGGCATAAAGCAGGAGCCATCTTCTCTGGGGAAATCATTTTATCTTCCGCACCTGGTGATTACGGTCCGTACGTATGTGGTCAATCAACAGAAACTAAATGGCTTCAAGAGCCTGGATGATATGTATGCCTGGTACAATTTCCTATATAAGAAGGCCAACAACCAAACCGATCTGCTGACAGCACAGGTTGCTCATTTAACGAAAGGGAAAACTACGGATGAGGAAAAGGTAAAAGCTATTTATTATTGGGTACAGGACAATATACGCTATATCGCTTTTGAGGAAGGCTATTCGGGCTTTGTTCCCCAGGCAGTGCAGGAAGTGTTTAATAATAAATATGGAGATTGTAAAGGCATGGCTAATCTCCTGACAGAAATGCTGAAGCTAGCAGGCTTTGACGCTCATTTTGCCTGGATAGGCACCCGTGAAATTCCTTATGATCGCACTGAGATTCAATCCTTATGTGTAGATAACCACGCTATCAGTGTCTTGTACCTCAAAGGCAAAGCGTATTTTCTGGATGGCACGGAAAAAAAAGCAGCTTTAGGCATCAACGCTTATCGCATACAGGGCAAGAATGTGCTGGTGCAGCATGGCGATAAGTATAAAGTGGAAAATGTACCGCCTCCCGTGCCTGAAGTAAACCAGATGGTTACCCAGGCTTCACTTGCGCTGAAAGGCAATAAGATCAGTGGACATGTGAAAATGACTTTTGACGGAGAATCAAAAAGCTTCTTTCATTATATCTATAATAAAATCCCCGCCAACGAACGCAAGGAATTTGTTATACATATGGTGGCATTGAATGGAAATGATGCAGCGGTTACCAATATTAAAACTTCAGATTTCACTAACCGCGATATCCAACTGGTACTGGAGGGCGATGTAGAGATTAGCAACCAGGTTACCCAGGTGGATAAAACCTGTTATGTCGGGATTGATTTCTTCCCTCGTACGTTTGCCAGCTTTATTCCCGAGGAGGATAGGCAAAACGCTATCGATCTTCACAAAGTATTTGTAACTATGGATGAGGTAGTCCTAGAGTTGCCTGTCAAGGCCAAAATGCTGGCAGGGCCAACACCTCTTCACTCTACCTTCGAAAGTAATAGTATGGAAGCTTCCTATACTGCCGTGGGAAATAAAATCACTTTGAAAAAGACAATGCGGATGAATTCCCCGGTAATCCATGCTTCGGATCTGGCTGCGTGGAAAGCATTTCTCAATAAGATCAAAGAATTCAACCGAAACTACATATCCATTGGGTTGCCATAAACCATACAATGTGATTAAGCAACCTTCCAAACTATATTGCATGAAACGATTTTTTTTCTGCTGCATACTGGCCCTGATTGGTACAAGTGAAACATACAGCCAGCAGCGTATTTCAAAAAAGCAACTTCAGCGTTTTCAAAAGAACCTTGAAACATATCCCTTGTTGTCTGCTGAAGATGCTGATTTTAAAGGGAACAATAACCCCGCTCAATGGGCTGGTGAAAGTGCTGTGCTCCTAAGCCTGAAAACCAGTTTTAATTTTGATTGGCAGGGAGTAAATGAAGCCGAGCGTCGTAAGATATTACTGAATGATCAATTTGCTATTGAGCAATACTCTGTATTGTACTTCAGGCTGTTTGGGGAAGGAGATGTTTTTGCTGCCAGGGTGATCAAAAAAGATGGCACCCTGATACCGGTGGATCTTGCAGAGGCTATCAGTGTGGAAAATGTTAAACAAGTGCCCGCAATTTTTAAGGCCTACACCGACGCGCTTCTTCCTTCATCTTCCAGGCTGGTTTACTTCAAAATAGTGGTGCCTGACCTGGAGGAAGGAGATATCATAGAATATGAATTCAGAAATTTCAATAACGTCTTTAACCATAACCTGGAATCTAACTTTAACTCAGTATTTATGGAGTTTGACCCCTTGTACTATCTCTGCAACCGGGAGTTGCCTGTAGTTAAACAAGTAATTGAAGTAATATTGAAGCATGAAAAGTTTTTTATGGGGTACAAAAGCTTCAAAGGGGCACCTGCATTTGTGGAAACAACCAATGAGAAGAGTAAAACATTTCGGTGGGAAGACATTGCCCGTGAAAAGCTCACTGATACCCGTTACGTAAATGAATATATGGAATTGCCTTCCATTAAATTCCAAGTAATTTTTGCCGCTAGAAAAAACGCAGATTTTGTGTGGTTTATAGATTTGAAAGATATGAAAAAGGATATGGATATTGAAGAGTTTGGGGAAAAAGCAAAGGCCTTTTGGTTTGATATTGAAAAGAAGAAAAAAACTGCCTATTCTTCAGGCAGATGGGAGGATGTAAATTATGAATCAGGTGTAATTTTCCAATCTTTGATTAGGAAAGGCCTCAAAGACGTGAGTCCGGATGAGTATGTAAAAAAGGTCTATTATTTGTTAAGGACTCATACGGTAGCCGGTAACTGGAATGACTATCGATTCACAAAGATGTTTTCTAACTTGCTGGAGCGGAGAAAAATCGAACATCAGATTGTAATGAGTGCCCTAAATACAAAGTCCAGGACGGGGGCTATTTTGTTTACAGAGGAATTGACTTGGCTTATCAAATACGGCGATAAATATTACAGTAATCCCGGTAAACACTATAATCCGGAAGAATTGCACGGTTCGCTTATTGGCAATGAAGCTGTTGTTTTTCATTACAAGGACGAGAAAATAAAAGCAGTCAGTGAGATATTACCATCTACTGATACGCTGGATAATACACTTCTTACGCAGATAAATGCCCATTTGGATGAGGCAAAAGTAAATATGGTGTTGGAAAAATCAGTAGAAGCGAAAGGTCATGTGAAAGAGGATGTTATTGAAGATGTGCTGACAATGACCCCGTATATGGAAGTTGATTACTTGAATTCCAATGGCAAAGGTTCAGTGGAAGGAGTGGGAATAACAGAAACAAAAGCAGCTATTGAAAAAAGAGATAATCAAAAGAATGAATGGAAAGCGAAAAAGCTTGTTATGATGAAGGAATTGGCAGGGAACGAATATGATTATAGAGTAGAAAAATATGACAGTTTTGCATTGCTGGAGGATGGCAGAAGTTTCAATAAACGTAACCTGAAATATTATGAAAGATTCGTATTGGCTGACATGACCATGCCTGCCGGTAAAGACTTGGTGGTGCCGATAACAGGATTGATGGGGTTGCAGCCCAGGGTGCAGAAAGAAGAACGTAACCGGGTATTCCCGGTAGATGTTCGTTATCCACGGGCCTTGAACTGGAAGATTACCTTTGCTATTCCAGCCGGCTATGTAGTTAAGGGGCTTGAGAACCTGCAAAAGAAGATCGAAAATGCCTGTGGCAGTTTTATCAGCACAGCCTTTGTGGAAGGGAATACCTTGCATGTGTACGCTAAGAAGATTTATGCCGGCCATCGTTTTGAAACCACCCAGTGGCCGCAGATGCTGGCGATACTGGATGCTGCCTATGAGATATCGCAAGCAAAGATCATCTTGAAGAAACTATAAAATAAAATTATGTCAATGAGAAAGGAAGCCGCACTTCACACGATGGGCGGCTTTTTTTATTGATTCACCAGAAAGTAAACGATCCGGCAGGCATAGCCTGTACTTTGTTTATTATTTTCTGCTGTTATTTTTAATTGTAGGGTATGTTTTCCTTTTTTAAGATTACTGCCCAACAGCAGGTACCAGGGGAGATGCAGCGACTTGCTCCATTGGGTAAAAAGATCAATTTCTTTGATGGGACCATTGTCAATTGAATAAGATACAATGCCCGCATCTTTTCCCGACACGATGGCGATGCCAATGGCGTTGCCTTCAAAGGGCAGCGTGAGCGTGGCGCCGGGTGAGGTGGCTACCAGCATGGGGCGGTGTACGAAGCCAGGCCTTGTGTGCAGGCCATCTGTAGGTGTCCAATCGGGGTTTAATTCCCATCCTTCACCAGGCCGGGCATGATCAATGCTATAATACCGACCGTTTTCCAATACCTGTTTATTGAGGGGTTTGGGCATTGCCTTCTTTTGAACATAATAATGTCCGGCCTCTGCTGCTGCATCCGTAAAACAGGTGATCAAAAGTTGCATGATGGAGTTAAAATACAATTGCTGCCCAAAAGGAGAGGGATGAAGGTCCTTAAAGTCTTTTTCCCAGCTAAACTCACCATTTTGCATCTGGTCGTGTACTTCTTTAGCCAGGTTAATAAAGGGGAGATTATAATGCCTGGCGATCATTTGATGGTTGGCGATCTCGACAGGTATCCGGTTATTATCGTAATCTTTCATTTTATCGGGATCAGCAAAAGCCATCAGTACAATGTCCATAGCAGGGTTGACCTTAAGGGCATGGCGTATGATCCCTTCAAGTGTAAGTACCTGGGTAAGACTGTCGGTACCATTAACATGGTCGTTTACCGCTGCTTCGAGGAAGAGCAAGTCTATTTGTCCGGAGTCCAGCACATCTCTTTGTAAACGGAAAGCGTGGGGCAAACTGCCCAGGGAAGGGATGCCAGCATTGATGAAACGGAATTGGGTAGCAGGGTAGGCCTCCCTTAGAAAGGTATCTACTTTATTCCGCCATCCCTGCATATTGGTGATAGAGCCGCCCAGAAAAGCTACGGTGAGATGTTTTTTGACGCTGATGGCCGCAAAGCTGTTCTTTAATCCATTCCCTGTTTCGATGTGAGGATCATAGGTCAGAGGCTTTATGTCCTGTGCCATGGTGGTGAGCAGGAGGCAACAGGTAACAGCGAACAGGGCGAATTGGCGGTACATGCAATTGTTTTAGAGCTTGCAAGCTATCCTTTCACCCTCGTATAACAAACAAACGCAGTGGCTAATTGCTATACTATTTTAACATGGGTAAATAGTGAGCCTGTCGACCCCTGCAAGTTCCACAGCCATCAGTGGAACAAGCAAGGGTGACAGGCTGCTTAGGGGTAAAAGAAACCATCCTGCACATAAAGTGATCCGCGTTCTCCGCAACGCATGAAAGCTATCAACCGCTTAGGCTATCAATATTTTTAACTGTTGTTCGATACTGTGTATGGCTTTGACCGTTTTGTAATAAGAATCCGGTGTTACAGAAATAGAATCAATACCCATCTCTACCAGGAACTGTGCGAAGTCGGGGAAGTCGGAAGGCCCCTGCCCGCAGATGCCTACGGGAATACCGGCTTCCCGCGCTGCCCTGATCAGCATGGTGATCATTGTTTTCACGGCCTCATTGCGCTCATCATAAATATGGGCTACCAGGGAGGAATCCCGGTCCAGGCCCAGTACCAGTTGCGTAAGGTCGTTGGAGCCAATGGAGAAACCATCAATGTGCCGGGCAAACTGCCGGGCCATGATGATATTGGAAGGCAATTCAGCCATCAATACCACCTGCAGGCCGTCCGTGCCCCGTTCAAGTCCTCCTTCTTTCATGGCATCGTATACCTGTAATAATTCTGTGACGGTTCGGCAAAAAGGGATCATCACTACGATGTTCTTGAGGCCCATTTTTTCCCTGGCCTGTTTGATGGCCTTGCATTCCAGCAGGAAAGCCTCTTTGTATTGGGGGGAATAATACCGGGAGGCGCCGCGCCAGCCGATCATGGGGTTTTCTTCTGTCGGTTCAAAATGGTTGCCACCCAGCAGGTTGAAATATTCATTGCTCTTAAAATCTGAAAAACGTACCAGCACTTTGTGCGGGTAAAAGGCAGCAGCTATTTTGGCAACGCCCTGCGATAATTTCTGTACGAAGAAATCTTCTTCGTCGTTGTATCCTTTGGTGAGCTCATTGATGGTGGTGGTGAGGTGGTGGTCCTGCAACTCACGGTGGTGCAGGAGGGCCAGCGGATGCACTTTGATGTAGTTGTTGATGATAAACTCTTCGCGGGCCAGGCCGATGCCTTTACAAGGCAGGCTGGCAAAGCGGAAAGCCATATCCGGCGACGCTACATTGAGTAACACCGGTGTGTCTACCTCCGGGAAAGAACTGAGGTCGTAAGAAGCCGTTTCAAAAGGAATGATGCCATTATAGATCAATCCTGTTTCCCCTTCGGCGCAGGAGGCCGTAATGGTCTGTCCTTCCTGCAACAACTGCGTAGCATTACCACAGCCTACGATGGCCGGGACTCCCATTTCCCGGGCCACAATGGCTGCATGGCAGGTCCTCCCACCTTTATTGGTAATGATGGCGGCTGCTTTTTTCATGATCGGCTCCCAGTCAGGGTCCGTCATATCTGTGACCAGTACATCCCCTGCTTCAAACCGAAGGGCATGGATATCCCGGGTATCCATGGTATCTAATAACCTTACCTTACCGCTGGCGATCTTATCACCCACGGCAATGCCTTTGGCAAGTATTTTACCCGACCTGCCGGCATCTTTCATGGTGTATTCGGTAAAGGCGCCTGCCTTGCGGCGGGAGTGAATGGTCTCGGGCCGGGCCTGTACAATGTACAATTGGCGGGTAATGCCATCGACTGCCCATTCCACATCCATGGGGCACCAGCGTTGGTGAAGACCGGAATAATACTTTTCGATATCCATTACCCATTTGCTGAGTTGGAGTACCATGGGGTCTTCCAGGCAGAAATGGTTTTTCTCATACGGGCTGGTGCTTACAACGGCCACGCGCTCGCCTGGTTCATCACCATAGACCATTTTTTTGTCTTTGGCGCCCAGTTTCTTTTCAATGATGGCCTCGTAACCTTTTTGTAAAGCGGGTTTGAATACGATAAACTCATCGGGCGATATGGTGCCCTGCACAACCAGTTCTCCCAGTCCATAAGCCCCGTTGATCACGATGGCATCTTTGAAACCGCTTTCTGTGTCGAGTGAAAAAGCTACACCTGAAGCGCCGAGGTCGGCCCGCACCATTTTTTGTACACATACGGAGAGGCCTGTTTTAAAATGATCGTACCCATAGCGCTGCCGGTAACTGATGGCCCTGTCGGTGAAAAGGGAGGCAAAGCAACGCTTTACCGATTCCAGTAGCTGGTCAATCCCCTTTACATTCAGGTAAGTATCCTGTTGTCCGGCAAAAGAAGCATCCGGCAGGTCTTCTGCCGTAGCCGATGAGCGTACGGCTACATCCGCAGACAGTTGTTTGTACTGATCCGACAGGTGGTCATACGCGTCACTGATCAGATCGATCATTTCCGGTGGGAACGGGCATCCGGTGATCAATTGTCTTACAGCGGCGCCGCTTTGTTGCAGGGAAGCCATATCATCGGCCTTTACCGCCTCCATGAGCTGTTGTATCCTTTCTTCCAGTTTGTTGAAGCGGATAAACCGGGTATATCCTGCTACGGTAATGATAAATCCCTGAGGGATCTTAACTCCCAGTGGGGTAAGGTGTTGCAGCATTTCTCCGAGGGAAGCATTTTTACCGCCTACCAGTTCGATATCCCCGATACCTGCCTGGCTGAGTTCCATAATGATCCGGCTTGACATGTGTTTTTGTTTTTCAGTTTATGAGTTAGAGCAAAGCATATCCTGCTCACTTTTTAATGAGTATTAGGAAGACAACAAGGACTAACTGGATTATTGTAGGTACAATGAAAGCTAATGCAGGCAATAATTCCATGCAGCAGCTGGAATGCCTGAATTGAATACCGCAATCAATCGTAGTATTGAATTGCGAAACAAAAATAGGGGCAAATATCAAAACAACTTAGCATCCTCTTACCCAGTTTTTGTACTATCTTACCATCAGAAAGAGCGTAAATTGCTTGTTTTATACCATGAAAGTATTAAAATCGATTTAGCATGAAGGCACACTTAATGAAGATCCACCTGGATGCTGAACATTCTTTCAGTGTACGCCATGATATAGCACCGCATTTTTATGATCATTGGCATTATCATCCTGAGCTGGAACTGGTACATATAATTAAGGGATATGGACGGCAGTTTATTGGTGATCACATTCACCACTTCAAGGCCAATGATATGATATTGTTGGGGGCCGATCTGCCGCACTGGTTTCGCAGTGATGAAAAATTCCTTCGTAAGAATTCCACTTTACAGGTAGAGGCGATCATCGTTCATTTTACGCCGGAGTGCCTGGGCGCTGATTTTTTCCGGCTACCTGAAAATAAAGACCTGCTCAAGTTGTTTGATAAAGCACAGCAGGGCGTACGTATCAAGCACCAGACGCGGGCTCTCGTAGCGGAGTATATGCAGCAGCTGGTAACAGCCCGTAAAAGTGAACGCATTATCCTGCTGATGCAGGTGCTGCATACGGTTGCCGGATCAAGACAAACGAAGACGGTGTGTAGTAAGGGGCTCGATTTTCATTACAATGACAAGGAAGCCGACCGCATGAACAATATCTACCAGTATATCATGAAGAATTTCGCCCGGGAGATCAGCCTGGAGCAGATCGCCAAAGTGGCGCATATCAGCCCCAATTCTTTCTGCCGGTATTTTAAGTCGCGCATCAAGAAAACCTTCTCCCAATTCCTGATGGAAGTGCGCATTGGTCATGCCTGCAAGCTATTGGCGGAAACGCAAAAGAGTATTGCAGAAGTGTGCTATGAAAGCGGCTTCAATAACTTCTCCAACTTCAACCGTCATTTCAAATCCATTACCGGCAAAACACCCATGGCGCACAGGAAGCATTACCAGGAGACGAAGTGAGGAATTTGTGTATGCTGTGAATGTATTATTGCAGTTCATTCATCATATCCAGGAACTTCTCCGGTGGAAAGAACTGTATTGTCTTTTCATCCAGCGTATAAGGTAAGGGATAAAATACATGGTTGTAATACCAATACAATTTATCGGTAATTGAACCCGGCCCTTCCTGGTGCATACCATAAATAACAGGTATGAGGCCCGTGATGACCCGCACGGCCTCGGTATTTTCAATAGGGTAGATCAATACAGCATGCCGGTGCGGAATGCCGATCAATGAACCATGTGTGCCTACCAGGCGGTGATCATTTGCCAGCTCAAAAACAATATTGGGGGTGAAGAAATGTTCTCCGGTCACAAACCATATATCAAAATCTCCCAACCGCTCGCGGGATATATCGGATTGATAATTGGCCTTTACATTGGCGATGCCTATCTCAAAAAGTTCGTCCTCCGATTTGTCCCAGAGTATGCTTTGTTCGGGTTTTACATTTGATACGCTGTGGGGGAAATCAAATACCAGCATGGCAATAATATCATCTGTTATGCGCCTGGTGATTATGATGTCATCGCTGATATGCGACAGATAATCATGGGCGTATAACCTTACCCCGAGGTGGCTTTTTACATAATTATAATCATGCGCCTGGCTGTTGAAGTCCTGGTTGAAGCGGTCTATATGACCGAAAGAATCAAAATGCCGGGTGATCAATTCTTTCCATTCTTTGACGGGAGATTGTTTACACTGCTGGGCAATATTTACCAGGCCGTGGTTTGTTTTTTCCTGGTCTTCATTTTCAACAATGACCACGCCATCGTTGTAAGCAAATTCAGCCTGCTTTTTTTTGAAGTAGGTTTCTACATGGCTGATAAAGGTATTGTACTCATCCTGTTTGAAAAAAGAGGCCCATTCGGGAACCGGGTATATTGGTTTTTTACGCTTAAAGAATGAAAACACGATAAAAGGGGGTTGGGTTTTAAGGGTTTTTCTTAATGTCATCCCCAATATAGAGCGCGATGCTAATAACTGCAAGTGTAGCGATAGGCTGTTTAATCTTTTATTTATTGTGCAGGGATCTGAAATTTATTTTCCCGATGCTTACCAGGGATTGATTTATTTACTTTTCTGGCCTTACTTTTGCACAAATTTTCGTGCTTGAAGCAACTGAGCGCTATATTATTGTTGGTGATCGTAATGGTACAAACCTTCAGCAAATGCTGGCTGGTAGTGAGTTTTGCCATTAACCAGCCTGCTATAGCAGCCACTTTGTGTGAGAACCGCGCGAAGCCCAATGCTTCCTGTCATGGTAAATGTTACCTGCGCAAACAGATGGCCGCGCAGGAAAAACAGGAAGGCGCCCCCCTCAATGGCGGCAAAGAAAAGTTTGAAGTACTCTTGTTCAACGAAGTATCCAAAGAGATGACTGTTGAACCTTTTACAGCGATCATTACTCCTTCCACTGCTTATACTGCGGCGCCCATCCAAAGGGACAATGCCGCCATCTTCCATCCTCCACGAGCTTAATAAGTTCCTTACTGTCAATGTTCCGGATGCTATAGGTGTATGCATTGCCAACCGGTGGACAATGTAAAAAGCCTATGGTGTCGATTCATGCTTTGAATTGCTCACTTCATGCACTATCTGATTGAAGTGGGCCATTGTTCCATGCACTTTTGCGGCGGCAGAGGTTGCACATACTTCAGCCAAAACCGGATTATTATGAAATCAGTGATCAAGTTCCTTATCACGCTAAGTTGCGTGTTGTTAATAGAGCCCCTGTTTGCTCAATCAGGGCCCTGCCGGGGAAAAGTAATTGATGGCATTACCAAAGAACCCATTGCCCATGCTTCCGTACAGATCAACAACGCGAAGCAGGGAACTTATACCAATAGTAAAGGAGAGTTTGAATTATCGTTCACTGGCACGCAGCAGGAACTGGTTATTTCATTTATAGGCTATCAGTCGAATAGGGTATTGGTCAACCAGCAACAATTGCCCCTGGTGATCACCCTGCAGTCCAACAACAATACGATGCAGGAAGTGGTGATCTCTGCCAACCGGGATGTAGCGCGCCGTTCGCAGGCGCCTGTGGCGATCAATACCCTCACTGCGAAGACAATACAGGATACCAGGCCCATTACGGTAGACCAGGTACTCAATAAAGTAAGCGGAGTATACATGGTCAACCTTGGCAATGAACAGCATTCCATGAGTATCCGCCAGCCCATGACCACCAAGAGCCTGTTCCTCTACCTCGAAGACGGCATTCCCATTCGTACAACAGGGTTGTTCAACCACAATGCTTTGCTGGAAATGAATATGGCGGCTGTGCGAAACATTGAAGTGATCAAAGGCCCCTCCTCTTCCCTTTATGGGAGTGAAGCTATTGGCGGTGTGGTGAACTTCATTACCCTGGCGCCCACAGCCCTGCCTTCGCTCAAATTAGCCCTGCAGGGCAACGATATTGGCTACAAAAGGGCCGATGTACAGGCTGGCTTTACCAGCGGCAAATGGGGCGTGAGTGTGAATGGCTATTATGCCGATAAGCGCAACAGCTATATTGAATACAGTGACTTTCACAAAGGTATTGTAAGCGCCCGCATTGATTACCGCTTCAGTGAAAAAACGATCCTTACCAATAGCATCACCTGGATGGATTATTACAGTGATATGCCGGGTGGTATCGATAGTACCAGGTTTGCCAATAAGTTGTTTAACAATCCACAGACCTTTACCTACCGGGAAGTAGACGCTCTGCGCTATCGTTCCACTTTGAACCATACCTGGAATGACAGGAGCAAAAGCAGTGTGTCGATCCTGTACCGCGATAATACCATTGCGCAGAACCCTGCTTATTCCGTAAAAGATGATTACCGCCGCCAGGGTAGTGGCTGGGTAGGGAAAAAAGACCTGGCCCATGGAGAGATTAATGCTGCTTCATTCAATAGTTATGCCCTCATTGCCCAGCACAAACAGCAATTTGCCTGGAAAGATGCTGCCATCATTGGTGGGCTTAGTGCCGATATCAGTCCTTCCACTTACCGGGCCGATTATGTCCGCATCAAAAAAGATTCTGTTTCCGGCAAGTACCTGAGCTATGAACCCAAAGACAGTGTGCTCACACATTACCGCAGCAATATCAACAACTATGCAGCCTTTCTCAATGTAGAGCTTTCGCCCGTGGAAAAGCTGCGCATCGTGGCTTCCTTGCGCTATGATCTTTTCCAATACAAATTTGACAATTACCTGAAGCCATCTGCTTTCAGCGGATCGCCCGATACCACCAATCATTTTAGTGCGGTGAGTCCCAAGGTGGGCTTTACTTACAACTTCAGCCGCACGGCGGGAATCTATGCCAATTATAGTCAGGGTTTTGTACCACCACAGGTTACAGAAATGTACCGGGGTGTGAAAGTACCCAACCTCGATCCTTCGGTATTTTATAATTATGAAGCAGGCGGGTGGATCACCCTTTTGAAAGGAAAGTTAAGTGCCGACCTGAGTGTTTATTGGCTTGATGGCACCAACGAGATCGTATCAGTAAAACTGGATGATGGTTCTACTGAGAACCGCAATGCCGGTAAGACCCTGCACAAGGGTGTTGAAATGGGCATTAATGCCAACCCTGTAAAGGACATTAGCTTCCGGTTCAGCGGCGCTTACAGTCGCCATGAGTTTACCAGCTTCAATGAGAAAGGGGTTAAATACGATGGCAATGAAATGAATGGCGCCCCCAACTGGATCTATAATACCGAACTATGGTACCGTCCTTCTTATATAAAAGGCTTGCGCGTAGGAGTAGAATGGCAGCACCTGGGCAGTTACTGGCTCGATCCTGTGAATACGGTGAAATATCCGGGCTTCAATGTGGTGCACCTGCGGGCAGGTTATCAGTGGAAAGGTTATGAGGTATGGGTCAATGCAATTAACCTGGGCGACAGTTATTATGCCTACACAGCCAGCAAAAGCAGTTTCGGGTACAGTTATAATCCGGCCGAGCCGCGCAATATCAATGTAGGGTTGTCCTGCGATTTTGGTCAATTCTTTAAAAAATAAACCATGTCCCTTCGCAAATATATCCGCCGGCATATGTACCGGTGGCACCGCATAGCCAGCCTCACCATTGCCCTGCCGGTATTGTTATGGGCCTTCAGTGGGTTTATGCATCCCCTGATGACCAATATCCGTCCGCAAGTCGCTACGCAACGGCTATCCACGCCTGTTATCGACACCGCGAAGATCAGGGTATCACTGGCCGATGCATTACAAAAGAACCGGATCGATACCTTCAGCCAATTCAGGCTGGTAGTCATGAGTGGCAACTGGTTTTATCAGGTTACCCTGCCGGGCAATAAGGTGTTGAAATATTATAGCGCCGAAAATGGCAAGCTCTTGCCACAGGGGGATGAGCTTTATGCGCGCTACCTCGCCAAACAATTCCTGGAAGGTGATGAACAGGCGCCGGCAGCAGCCGGGGCAGGGGCCCATAAAATGCTGGCTTCGCTGAAGCCGGAGCCCTTGCCCGATGGCAGTACGACAGCTGCTGCCGAGGCATTGAGTGTTGATCATGATTGCTGCACCAATACGATGGCGGCTATCATGAATACTACCAGGGGGGCCAAAGTAAGCCAGGTGGAATTTATAGAGCAGTTTGACGGAGAATACAAATACGTGAACCGTTACCTGCCTGCCTATAAAGTGAGTTTTGACCGCGCCGATGGGGTGCGCATTTATGTAGAGACGGCGCAGGATCGTTTTGCTTTTGCAGTAGATAACAAACGCGCAGCTTTTGATACTTTTTTCTCTTTGTTTCATACGCTGAGCTGGCTTGATTTTATGGGTAAGGGAAAACATGTGGTGGAGATAATGATCATGCTGTTGGCTATGTTTACCACGGTGGTGGGCCTGTACATGTTCTTTACCACAAAGACAAAAAATGCCAAAGGCAATACTACGGCCCGTTCCCGCCGTATACACCGTTATACTTCACTGACAGCTTCTTTGTTTACCCTCTTGTTTACGTTCAGCGGCGCCTTTCATGCCTTTGAAAAACTGAACACTGAAACCAGGGATCAATATGCCGACAATCGTTATGCCGCCACACAGGCCGGCCCCGATTGGCAAAAGCTTTATGCCGCAGCGGGAACCGATAAGCTGATCACCAATGTATCGTTGGTGACCATGCAGGATAACCTCTATTGGCAGGTGTTCAATAAAAGCAGTAAACCCGAAATGAGAAAGTCAGGTCCGGCAGTTGGTAAAGACCTCATGAAAAACATGAGTGTGCCGCCGCCTACCACTTTGTATGTGGGAGTAAAAGATTATGCTGTTGTGCCATCCGGAGATGAAAAATATGCTCGTTGCCTGGCATCCCAATTCAGTGCAAGGCCGGCTGATAAGATCATCAATACCAGGGTTATCACAAAATTTGAAGACGAATATGGCTTTGTGAATAAGCGGCTGCCGGTGTGGAAGGTGGGGTATGCGGAAAATAGTAAAGAACGATATTATGTAGAAACCAGCAGCGGCAAACTGGCCACCGTGGTCAATGATAAGGGCCTGGCGGAAGGGTACAGTTTTGCCCTGTTTCACAAGCACCATTTCATGGATTGGGGAGGTAAGCTGGTAAGGGATATCAGTACCATGTTTTGGGCACTGATGCAGGTAATGATGGTGCTGGTGGGCCTGTGGTTTTGGATGAAAACCAGGAAGGCCCGCCGGGTGCTGTGACTGGTCTTGAAGCGGGATGATTCATTTCGCTACAATATATAGTTGCACTTGTGCATAGGCGGTAAGGCAGCTTGCCACTAGAACTACTATCGGAACGCAATACTTTTTCATAAGTGCATGGGGTTTGTCCCTGACCTAAATATAGCCCTCTTTTTTTGTTAAACGCAATAACCGGAAAGCGTTTCATGCGGCATGCCGCTCCAGTGGCTTATTCAGCCCATGATCCCGGTAAAAACCCCTTTGTCACCATTGACGTATTTGCCTTACTAAGAATGTCGGATTTACCCATCCTGATCAATGGGTGTGGTCATTATCTTTGATTTATTCCTTGCTATAGATGGTGTTTTGAAAGCCTGCGTGCTTGCGGAGTATACAGCTCCGGGGTATTGCATTGCTTACCAATTCGGGATGACCGGATGCCGGCTCCTTATTGCCTGTACAAAAAATATTATACCATGAAATATCAAATACCCAGGTGGTTTATCTTTTTTCTTCTTCTCGGTAGTCTGCAGGTGCAGGCGCAAGAGAAAACGGTTGTAACAGGTGCCGTGAAAGATGAGCGGGGAAGTCCTTTGCGATCGGTGTCGGTTGCCTTGCTGCAAGCCAAGGACAGTTCACTGGTGAAAATGGAGGTGACAGATCGAAGCGGATTGTTTTCGTTTTCCTCTCCTGCACCGGGCCAATACCGGATGAACTATTCTGCCATTGGGTTTGCCACTGTCTTTTCTGCTCCCTTTGAAGTGAAGGAAGGACAATCCTATAATGTACCATTGGTTACCATGCCATTGACTTCCACACAATTGCAATCGGTGACCGTATCGCAACGCAAACCCCTGGTGGAGGTATTGCCCGACAGAACGGTCTTTAATGTACAAAACAGCATCAGTGCTACGGGTAGTACAGCCTTTGAACTGTTGCAGAAAAGTCCGGGTGTTATCATTGATAACAATGATAAGATCACGATGAAGGGCAAGGTCGGTGTGCGGATCAGTGTAGATGGGAGGCTGTTGCAACTGGGGGTGGAAGAGTTGGCGGCCTGGCTCAAGAGCCTTAATAGTAATGATATAGCGACAATTGAGATGATCCCGAACCCCGGAGCCCGTTATGATGCCAGTGGGAATGCTGGCATCATTAACATCCGGCTGAAAAAGAACAATGCCCTGGGCACCAATGGAACTGTTACAGCAGGTATGGTACAGGGTGTTACGCCCAAGGGGAATGGTGCGGTAAGTATCAACTACCGGAATAAAAAGGTGAATCTTTTTACCAGTGCGGGTATCAACCATGGCAGGTACGAAACAGCTATTCAGGCTCCCCGTACACAAAAAGATACCCTTTACGACCAGCGCCTGCTGCTGCTGAGTTATAATACCAGTTATAATGTAAGAGCAGGTGCAGATTATTTTATCAGTAAAAGACAAACTGTCGGTGTGATGGTAAGCTCGGTCTTTAATAATGAAGACTGGAACAGTGATGGAAGCACCGGTATTTATTACGTGCCTACGAATGCTTATGCGAAAAGTTTGATCGCTACCAATAAAGTGCCCCGCAAAAGAACCAACTTCAATACCAACCTCAATTACCGGTATGCCGATACGAGTGGCCGCGAGATCAACTTTGATGCAGACTATGGTTTGTTTCGCGGCCGGGCCAATAGCTACCAGCCCAATTATTATACAGACAAGGACAATGCCTTGCTGGCATCAGTGATCACCCGCAACCATACGCCTACCGATATAGATATTTACACCAGCAAGCTGGATGTGAACCTGCCGGCCGGTAAAGGAAGGTTCTCATTCGGTGCGAAGTTCTCCTACGTAAAAACCAATAATACCTTTGATTTCTTCAACGAAGAAAATGGCATCCCCGCAAAAGTGGCAGCGCGCAGTTATCATTTTAACTATAAAGAAAATGTGAATGCTGTTTATGTAAGTTATTACCGGCCACTGAATACCCATTGGACTTTGCAGGCGGGTGTGCGCATGGAACAAACAAATAGCAAGGGAGTGCTCACCAGGAGCGATGGTGTATCGCAACCGGATAACAATGTAAAGAAAGATTACACCGACCTGTTTCCCAACGCCACAATTACCTGGACGGTAGATAAGAAAAACGTATTGAACCTATCCTATGGCCGGAGGATCGACCGACCCAGCTACCAGGACCTTAATCCCTTTGAAATGAAACTGGATGAGCTGTCGTATGTAAAAGGCAATTCATTCCTTCGCCCGCAATTCACCCAAAATATTGAGCTGGTGCATACCTGGAAAAGCCGGGTGAATACATCAGTGTCGTACAGTCATGTAAAAGATTATGCTACGCAAACAGTGGATACCCTCAATAATTTCACTTATGCCCTGGCCAAGAACCTGGCGCAACAGGACATTGTAAATCTGAGCATCAGTTCGCCTTTAACGATCACTTCCTGGTGGAATGGCTTTGTAAATATCTGGTTCAATTACCAGGTATTCAAAGGCAGGAGTGTGGACAGTGAGGTAGATCTGCACAATGCAGGTTATGGCCTGGTTAGTCAGCATACGTTTACCCTGGGGCATGACTATTCAGCAGAGCTGAGTGGTTGGTTCAATGGACCGATGGCTACCGGGCCTACCTGGAAAGCAAAATCCATGGGGGCGGTGGATATAGGGTTCCAAAAACTGCTGTTCAGGAAAAGGGCTACGCTTAAGGTGACCGCCACGGATATTTTCCGCTCAGCGATCCCTTACCGGGCCACCAATGATTTTGGCGGTCTGGTGCTCAATATCTGGGTGTCGAGAGAAAGTCAAACAGCCAGAATAAGTTTTACTTACCGGTTTGGAAACAATAAAGTGAAAGCCGCCAGGCAACGCCAGACTGGCCTGGAAGCCGAAACGCAAAGAATTAAAGCCGGGTAGGGCTTGTATGCCTGGAGGGTGCACCTATGCTTCCCTGAGTACTGCCATGCGGAAAAAAAGGCTCCGCCGGGCGGGATGAAATTTGCCGAAGTGTTTTCGCGGGTTGGATTGTTATCCCAGGAAACCTTCGGCAAGCTCAGGGCGGTTTCGTGTAAATGCAGTATTTTCAAACACCGCAGAAATCACGGAAAAGTGGTAGAGGAGTAACCCCTAAAATCAGGTTCCTTTGCAAGAGGAACAAAGTGGCTTTTACGTATGAAACAATGGCTGTTCACAATTTGTTTATGGTCGCTGGGGCTGTATGCTGCACCGGCACAAACGCCTTATATTGACAGCCTTACCAAAGAACTAAAGGGCAATTTAGCCGATACCACCAGGGCGATCAGCATGATGCGGCTGGGCATTGCATTGGAAACTGTAGACACGGCCTGGTGTTCAAGAACCTACAATGATGGAATAGCATTTGCCAGGTCCAAAGGACTAGATTACCAGGCTGGAATGATCTACTTCAACAGGGCCTACCTGTATATCGGAAGGGCTTCCTACGACGAAGCCGAAAAAACGCTTGATACCGCACTTGTTTTCATGGGAAGATCCAAACATCCCAATACCTATTTTAAGACTGCCAGCATTTATGCTACGTTTTCTGAGGTAAAGCGCCACCAGGGCGATTACAAGCAGGCAGTAGCCTGGCAAAACAAAGCCATTGAGGTATTTATCAAGCTCGACAAACAGGCCAGCCTCCTTGCTGCCTACATTAACCAGGCTATCGTCTATAAGGAAATGAATGAATTTGTGAAAGAGGAGGAGTATGGCAGGAAGGCACTGGCCATTGCCCGCTTATCGGGGAAGCGGCAGGACCTGTTTGGTGCGCATTTCACCATTGCCCTGGCGCTCACTATGCAAAACCAGTACGAAAAGGCAGATGATCATATAGATTCTTCCCGCACCTATTATGTGGAGGGTGATGCCCACCAGGTATTGATCAGTTACCACCTCGTGGCCGGACTTATTGATATGAACCTCAACAGGCTGGAGTCGGCCAATGAACATTTTAAGAAAACAGCCCAAATCGCTGAGCAGGCAAAAGATGTGTTTGGTAATATACAGGCGAGGCTGCAGTTGGCCAGGGTGCTTGCTTTGCAGAAGAAGTTCAAAGAAAGCGAAGTCATGTTGCTGGCCGTACAGAAAGAAAGGGCCAATTTGCAAATGAACCACCAAGTGATCCTATTGGATTACCTGGCCAGGCTGTATGAAGAGTGGGGTGATCCTAAAAAATCGCTTCCCTATTACAAAGAATTTAAGGAGGTGTCGGATTCCATGTCGAGCGTTCAAAATAAACAGTACGCCAGTAACCTGGAAGTTCAATACCAAACAGCCCAAAAGGAAGCCACCATACTGCAACTGGAAGCGGATAAGAAGTTTCAGCAATTGAACATCCGCCAGAAGAATACCTTAAATTATATTCTGATCGTCGGCGCTGCCGTATTGTTGATCATATCCCTCCTGGTCTATAGGAATTACAGGCACAAACAAAAGTTGCAGCAACAACGGATCAATGAACTGGAAACGGAAAAGCAGCTCACCGCCGCAGAAGCGGTATTGAAAGGCGAAGAGCAGGAGCGCACCCGCCTGGCCAAAGACCTACACGATGGCCTGGGTGGCATGCTCTCAGGCATCAAATATTCCCTGCGCACAGTGAAGGAAAACCTCATCATGACACCTGCCAATGCGCTGACCTTTGAACGCAGCATGGATATGTTGGATAGTTCTATCCAGGAGATGCGCCGGGTGGCACACAATATGATGCCGGAAACATTGGTGAAATTTGGTCTTGATGCAGCGCTGAAAGACTTTTGTAATGATATTAGTCAGTCCGGGGCATTACAGGTTACGTATCAGTCTATCGGCATGAGCGGATCGGATATTTCCCAAACGACTACGATCACCATTTACCGTATTGTGCAGGAACTGATCAATAATGCGATCAAGCATGCTGCCGCCCGTACGGCGATCGTACAGATCAGCAAAACGGGCGATAAAGTATCTTTAACGATAGAGGATGATGGGAAAGGGTTTGATCCCGTCATCCTGCAAGGAACCAAAGGCGCCGGATGGAGTAATATCCAAAACCGGGTTGGCTACCTGAAAGGCATTACAGATATACGAAGTGAAGCGGGAAAAGGAACTTCCATCCTCATCGAATTTGAAACTGCATGAAAGTAACTGTATTCATAGTAGATGATCATTATATGGTGATAGAGGGAATACGTTCTTTGCTGCAGCATGACAAGCGGATTGAGTTGAGCGGCCATGCCGCCAGCACCATTTCCTGCATGGCGTTTTTGCAGGGTTTTCAGCCCGATGTGATCCTGATGGATATTAACCTGGGAGATGAAAGCGGGATTGATCTTTGCAAAACAGTGAAAGAAAAGTATCCTTCCATTAATATTATTGGGTTGAGCACCTTCAATCAGCAAACCTTTATTCAAAAGATGATGGAGAATGGGGCATCTGGTTATGTATTGAAGAATGCTACACAGGAGGAGTTAATTGAAGCCATCCTAACGGTGGTCAAAGGGAAGACCTACCTGAGCCTGGAGGCCTCCCGGGTACTGAACAAAAAGGTTACTACCAGCATTGTACTTACCCGCCGGGAAAAGGAAGTGCTGGAACTTATTGCAGATGGCCTTACCAATAATGAGATCGCGCAAAGGCTTTTCGTAAGTGTTTCAACCGTCGATACCCACCGGCGGAACCTACTGGAGAAATTTGAAGCCCGTAATATCGCCTCCCTTGTTAAAATTGCGATGCAGCAACACCTGATATAACCGGCATCTGCTTAGTTGTCAATTCGAACGGAACGAAGCGGATTGAGAAATCCGGGTAACTTTAGTAATATTGCTGCACTCATGCAATTAACCATTACAGGCTATTCAACAGCCATGTTTTCTACCTGGTACTTTATTGATGAACTGGGGCTTTTGCTGGATGCAGGCGATGGCATTACCTCCTGGCTGCTGCAAAAGAGCAGGAAGATCAACCATGTATTTGTGTCTCATGCCGACAGGGATCACCTGACTGGCTTATTTCAGTTTAACCAATTGAATGCCCGGGAGGGCTTGCCCATCATTTATTATCCCAGCGATTCCGGTTCCTTTCCTGCCATCGAACAGTTCTCAAAACAGTTTGACCCGCACGTAGCTGGTACGGTGTGGAAGGGGATCAGGGAAGGAGATCAAATTGCTGTCAAAGATGATATTGTGGTGGAGGCCATCCGCAATGGTCATGTACAGGCTGCGGCCGGTATTGCAAAAAGTCTGAGCTATAAAGTGGTGCAGGTAAAAACTAAACTCAGGCCTGAATTCATTTCCCTGCCGGGCGAGGAGATCAGGAGGATCATCCAGGAAAGAGGAAAAGAGCAAACCACGCAGGAAGTGCGTACTACTTTACTGGGCTATTCGGCCGACACACCGGTGGAGGACCTGCAAAGATGGAATCACTGCCAGGTACTGATCCATGAAGCTACTTTTTTGGGCGGGCCGGAAGACAGCAAAATACAGACGCACGGTAACAAGCACAGCACTTTGGAAGAAGTGATGGAGATGGTGAGTGGGCTGACGATCGAGCAACTTATCCTGGGGCATTTTTCGGCGAGGTACAGTCCTGAGCAGATCGATCAAAAGATCATCAGCCTTTGCGAAAAATATGCGATCTCTATTCCGGTGCACCGGATATTGCCCGGTGAGGCGGTGCGGGATGTGCTGAAGCAACAGCCGTTGAATAGGTAACAAGATCTTACCATACTAAAAAAGCGCGTCCTGTTAAGAACGCGCTTTTATTATGTAGGATAACCTTGATCGGTACTTACTAACTGATCGCCCTGTCCAAATGCACATAGCCGCCATCTACATGGATGAGTTGACCGGTCGTGTGACTGGAAGCAGTAGACAAGAGGAAGGCAGTAGCATTGCCCAGTTCTTCTGCTGTGGTCATGCGGTTTTCCAATGGTATCTTGGATACAATAGAAGCCAGCTTCTCCTGTGAATTGGGCAGGCCGCTGATCCACCTTTCATACAGGGGCGTCCAGCATTCTGCTACCACAATAGCATTTACACGGATACCATAGGGTAGGAGCTCTACCGCCCATTCGCGGGTGAGGGCATTGCGGCCACCATTGGAAGCAGCATAAGCGGAGGTACCGCCCTGGCCTGTTTCCGCTGTTTTGGAACTGATGTTCACAATAGCGCCTTTCGATTTCTTCAACTCCGGCAAAGCATAATGTGCTACCAGGTAATAATGCACGAGGTTCTTGTGCAGGGAAGCTATAAAAGCATCATAACTGCCATTCTCCAATCCTACGCCATCATTTACACCGGCATTGTTTACCAGTCCGTCAATGCGGCCATATTGTTTGATGACTGCTTTTACGGCCTGCTCGCAGGCTTCCGGGTTGGTAAGTTCCGCCACTACCTGGCCCGCCTGTTGTCCGGCAGCTTTGATCTCCGCTACCGTTTTGAGGTTGTCTTCTTCATTGCGCCCCATGATCACGGGAATAGCGCCTTCTGCTGCCAGTACTTTCGAGATGCCCTCTCCAATACCTTTAGCACCACCTGTTACAATAATGACCTTATCTTTTAATTGAAGATCCATCTGGCAATAATTTTATGGTTGATATGCTTTGGCTACCTGTTTGCTGGCGCCCAGTCCGTCGATGCCTAATTCCATTATATCACCTGCTTTGATATAAATGGGGGTGGGTTTTTGCCCGAGACCCACGCCGGCTGGTGTACCAGTAGAGATGATATCGCCCGGCAGCAAGGTCATGAACTGGCTGAGGTAGGCTACTACATAGTTCACATTGAAAATAAAGTTGCTGGTATTACCATCCTGCATGGTCTTACCGTTAACGGTCAGCCACAGGCGCAGGTTATTGACATCTTTTATTTCATCGGCTGTAGCTATCCATGGTCCGAGGGGCGCAAAGGTGTCGCAGCTTTTGCCCTTTACCCATTGGCCACCACGTTCCAGCTGGAACTCGCGCTCACTGTAATCGTTGTGCAGGGCATAGCCCGCAATATAACCAGCGGCATCTTTTTCTTCTACATAAGTTGCTTTTTTGCCGATGATCACGGCTAGTTCTACTTCCCAGTCGGTCTTCACACTGTTCTTAGGAATTACCAGGTCGTCATTGGGACCTACCAGCGCGGTGGTCGATTTGAAGAATACGATGGGTTCCTTCGGGATCGCCATATTGCTTTCTGCGGCATGGTCAGCATAGTTGAGGCCAATGCAGATGATCTTGGAAGGCCTCACCTGGGGCGCTGCCCAACGGGTAGCGGCAGGCACTTCCGGTAAAGAAGGTTTTTGATCGAGGGCTGCTTTCAGTTTGGCAATGCCATCTTCCATAAAGAAGGTTTCATCGTAATCACGGGTAATGGCCGATGTATCGTATCTTTTTCCATCCAGTAAAATACCGGGCTTCTCATGGCCGGGTTCTCCAAATCGGATCAGTTTCATATACTGTAATTATAGTTTTTCTAAAATAAGATCGTTGCCCAAAGGAACGAAATATCTGCTGCTGTTCTATTCAATTATAAACACCTGTAAACTACGTGGCCCGTGGGCGCCGATCACCAGCGATTGTTCGATATCAGCGGTTTTGGACGGGCCTGCAATGAATACGCCATAGTCGGGGTTTTGTTGCCCCATTACTCCATAAGCCTGGTGCATATTGCCGACCAATGTTTGCTTATCGATCACCAGTACCAGGTGTTGGGTGATAAAGGGCAATACCCGCTCCACGCAATCCTTATCGGTGAGCCAGATGGCGCCATTCTCCGCTACCCCCAGTTGCCCTTTGAGAACGACCAGGTCCAGCAGGGCTACTTCTTTCAGCAGCGATTCATTGGTATTGCTGTCGCCATGGATGAAATTGGCCACCCGCTTTGCATCGGGCCAACCTTCTTTTATTTTCACTGGCAGTTCCTGCAGGTTGCCCAGCACAGTAGCTGCTCCGCCAGCCTTTGTGATGGAGGTCGTAAAAGCTGCTACCAGGTCATTGGCCGCAGCAGCAAAAGTCGCCATTTCCGGTAAAGGCACCAGGGCTGGTTTGTTTTGTTTGGCGGCGGCTAATATTCTTTCCCTACTCAATGATTCTATTATTTATTGGTTTTTGCCATTCTTCTTATACCATTCCCGGAAGCTTTCTTTGGGTGGTTCCGGCAGGTCTCTTTGCCTGGCCCAGGGATTCAGTTTTTTGTTCATGGCCAGTGAAGGGAACCAACGCAGGAATTTACGCGCCCACTTCCCTGCAAAAGTATAGCGGGCAGGGGAGGAAAGTACACCGGCCATTACTTTCATGCTGGCTGTCTTGGCCGCGGGTGTATAACCTTCCTGGGTCAACACCTGTCGCCATTGGTATAACTGGTTGTGAATATCAATCTTAACCGGACATACATCCGTACAGGAGCCACAGAGGGTAGAGGCAAAGGGCAGATCGGCATTCTTGCGCATGTCGAGGTTGGGCGCCAGTATCGCACCTATAGGTCCTGCGGTGGCATTGTGGTAACTATGACCGCCACTGCGCCGGTATACCGGGCAGGTATTGAGACAGGCGCCACAACGAATGCACTTTAATGAATTACGAAAGGCTTCTCTGCCCAATTGGGTGGTACGACCATTGTCGACTATAACGATGTGCATTTCTGATCCCGCTGCAGGCTTCCTGAAATGACTGGAATAAGCGGTGATATTTTGTCCGGTCGCATTCCTGGCCAGCATGCGCAGGAATACGCTGAGGTGTTCTGTGCGGGGGATCAGCTTTTCAATGCCCATACAGGCAATATGTACTTTGGCCAGGTGAGCGCCAAGGTCGGCATTGCCTTCATTGGTACACACCACTATGGCGCCTGTTTCTGCTATGGCAAAGTTGACACCGGTAATAGCGATGTCGGCCGCCAGGAATTTTTGCCGCAGGTGTTCCCGGGCGGCGAGGGCCAGGTACAAAGGATCGGATGCACCTTTTTCTGTGCCCAGGTGCTGGTGAAATATTTCGCCTACTTCTTCTTTCTTAATGTGAATGGCGGGCAGTACAATATGGCTGGGCATTTCCTTGTTCAACTGCACGATGCGCTCCCCCAGATCGGTATCCACTACTTCAATGCCCTGTGCTTCCAGGTATTCATTGAGGTGGCATTCTTCGGTAAGCATGGACTTGCTTTTCACGATCTTCTGCGCACCATGCCGGGCCATAATGCCATGAACGATCCTGTTGTGCTCGGCGGCATCGGCAGCCCAGTGTACGGTAACGCCATTGCTGATCGCAGCTGCTTCAAATTCCTGCAGGTATTCATCGAGGCGGGAAAGGGTATGGTCCTTGATCTGTGAAGCGAGTTCGCGCAACTGTTCCCATTCAGGAATTTCATTGACCACCTTATCCCTTTTGTAGCGCACAAACCACAAGGTCTCATCATGCCACTGTACGCGCTCTTTGTCCTTCAGGAAGGCCGTGGCTGCTTCGGGATGGGGAATATTGTGTGTACTCATAATCCTGCTATTAGTACCTCCGATATATGCATTACTTCAAAAGGCAGTTTTTTTCTTTTGATCAATCCTTCCTGGTGCATCAGGCAACTCATATCTGTGCCGGTGATCACCGTGGCCTGGTGTTTGGTATAATCATCGATCCGGGAAAGTCCCATGGCCGATGATACGGCTTCTTCGGTAACACAGAAGGTGCCGCCAAAACCGCAGCATTCATCGGGCCTGTCCAGGTCTACCAATTCCAATCCTTCTACCATCTTTAATAATTGCAGAGGTTTGGAAAAGAAGGGAACCACTGTTTCTGTGGAAGAAGCCAGCTTCAATCCTCTTTGTCCATGACAACCCTGGTGCAGTGCTACTTTTTTGGGAAAGGAAGCCTTGATGGATTTTACCTGAACTATATCTGTCAGGAACTCACAAAGCTCATACACTTTATGGCGGATGGTAGTGGCTGCCGCCTCCTGCTTGTCATCGTGCAAGTGATCTTTTATATGCAATACACAACTGCCTGAAGGGGATACAATATAATCGTACCCTGCAAAAGCTTTGATGAAATTGCTGTTGCAGGAGCCGGTCAAATGCTCAAAACCTCCATTCGCCATGGGCTGACCGCAGCAGGTTTGTTGCATAGGGTAGTGCACATCCAGGCCCAGGTGTTGCAACAACCGTAAAGTAGCAATAGCCACTTTTGGATAGAACTGGTCTACATAGCACGGAATGAAAAGGGCAACACGCATCTCTTGATTATTAGCTATTCAATTTAATAAACCCGCCATCGATGGGATAATCACAACCTGTAATAAAGGATGCTTCATCGCTGCATAGGTACAGTATGAGGCCTGCTATTTCTGCAGGGTTGGCCATACGGCCGATGGGTTGGGATTTGGATAACTTTTCAAACATCTCTGCTTCACGTCCGGGGTAGTTGTTCTTTAAAAAACCATCTACAAAGGGCGTATGAACCCTGGCCGGGGAAACGGAATTGCACCGTATGTTCTCATGAATATAGTCTTTGGCTACCGACAGCGTCATGGCCATTACGGCCCCTTTGGCGGTAGAGTACACAAAGCGGTCCGACAACCCTACCAGTGCTGCAATGGATGCCATATTGACGATCACGCCACCTTGCGCTGCCCGCAACTGGGGGATGGCTGCATACAGGCAGTTGTACACACCTTTCACGTTCACCTTTATTACGCGGTCAAAATCCTCTTCTGAAGTAGTGTCGGCTTTGCCAATATGGGCAATGCCGGCATTGTTGACGAGGATGTTCAGGGCGCCGATCGTATTGAATGTTTCCAGTACATCGGCCTGGATGGCCACATTACAACTATGGGCAGTGGCTTTACCCCCGGCAGCGGTGATCTCCGCTACAGTGGCGGCGGCATTTTCCTCACTCAGTTCAATAATATGCACTTCAGCTCCCTGTTGGGCAAACAAGACGGAAATGGCCCTGCCTATTCCGCTGCCGCCTCCTGTTACTACTGCTTTTTTACCGGCTAATGAAAACATCTTGTCTATGAATTAAAACGTGTAAAATTATAGGGTTAACTGTATGTAACTGTCCTGCTCTTGTCGGCTAATACCTAACCAGCTACTTCCTTCACCTTATATCCTTTCCAGCCATACCAGCATACCACCACAAAACACAACAAGGGGGCCAGGTAACCGTATTGGATATTTCCCGTAGCATCAGAGATCGCTCCCAGCAGGAAAGGTACTGCCGCTCCTCCAACGATGGACATAATGATCAGGGATGAACCCAATTTGGTATCATTTCCGAGTTTATGAATGCCCAGGGAGAAGATGGTAGGGAACATAATACTCATGAAAAACCCGATACCGATCAATGCGTACACGATGACCATACCTTCGGCAAACATGACGACTATTGAAAGCAATATATTGATGATGGCATATAAGGTCAATAGTTTTTGAGGTTGTATATAGCGCATGATAAAAGTTCCAATAAACCGTCCGGCCATAAACGCAATGCCATAACCATAGCCAAGGTATTCAGCTGCGCGTTTTTCATTGATCCCCGCTGCTTTGGTGACCACTACAATGAAAAAGCTGGTAACGCATACCTGTGCGCCAACATAAAAGAATTGGGCTATTACGGCGCCAGTCAGGTGCTTGTATCGGAATGCATGCAGGATACCTTTGGTGGTCCCATCATTGGCTTCTTTTGTATCGGGCATTTTAGCAAATACGAAGATGAGGGCAACCAATAGTATGATGAGCCCCAGGATCAGGTAGGGCATTTTTACACTGTCTGCCTCCGATTGGAAATATGCTTCCCGCACAGTGGCGGTCATGGCTGCCAATTCCTGATCGGTATGGTTCTTCCCGGAGAGAATGAGCTTGCCGCCTATCAGAGGAGCTACTACTGTAGCCAATCCGTTGAACGATTGGGCCAGGTTGAGGCGTTGGGTAGCCGACTCGGGTGGTCCCAAAACAGTAGCATAAGGGTTGGCGGCAGTTTCGAGGAAGGTAAGTCCGCTCGCAATGATAAACAAAGCTCCCAGGAAGAAAGCATAGGAACGCGTAGATGCGGCAGGAAGGAATAAGAAACATCCGCCGGCAAATAATAACAAGCCCAGGAGTATCCCGGCTTTATAGCCATACTTACGCATAATATAACCGGCAGGCAAGGCCATCGCGAAATAAGCAATAAAGACCGAGAAGTCCACGAAGGATGATTGCACCACGTTCAACTGGAATGTCTTGCGCAAGTGGGCTAATAATATAGGGTCGATGTTGTGAATAAATCCCCAGAAAAAGAATAAGCTGGTGACCAGTATAAAGGGAAGTAACAATGTTTTCCCGGTGCTGGTGGTTTGTTTAGGAAGTGATGGCGAAGCAATACCTGGCATAGTTGTTATTTATAGGTGCGTGTTTAGCTATTACTATTTAAGTCAAATATCTTGTCCATTAGAAGCCATTTTTCGCCTGGTTTGGCAGAGGGCAGGGCCTGTTGGTATTGCCACATCAGTTCTTCCCAACGTTGTACGGTAGGATTGGCGGCATCGGCGATACTTTTTTTATCGAAGGAAAAATCAGCATTCACTTCCATGATCATGAACAGGCGGTTCTCTACCCGGTAGATCTCCAGCAATACAATACCACTCTCGCGGATGGATTGCAGTATCTCAGGCCAGGCGGCCTTATGGTAGGTTTCATATTCTGCAATCAGAACCGGATCGTTCTTCAGGTCAAGCGCCAGGCAATATCGTTTATTGGTAATCATTCAATTAAACTATGTTGTCGAAAGTAAGTCAATGGTGGAGCAGGCCATCCTGTGCCATCCCGTGTTTCTAACCTCAATATTCATTAATGTTCCTCAAAATAAGCATGCATTGCCAAAATAGTTTATTACAATGGCAATAACCGGAAATCTTGCCTGACAATTTGTGCCTTAATTGCATGCGTAACCTGCTAAAACCTGCAATTAAGCAAAAGGATCCATTTAATTGCTATATCCTCCCCGATACTGACCTGTCGGGGTCGCAGGGTTTCATAAACCCCATTACAAAAACGTTCCGAACAATGACCGCTTTGGCTATTTGCGGTTGGTTGTTAAACAATTGAAAATTGCATGCTTTATGGAAAAGAAGCTCTTTCTTGCCCCCCGGGTTCTATACAGGACCAGGCCCTGGTGGTGTCTCCCACTTTTTGTTTTATTCTCCTTATTTTTTTACTCATCTGCGCAAGCGCAAGCCCCCTCCCGGCAAATTACAGGTAGTGTAGCTGATGCCAAGGGCAATCCGTTGCTGGGCGTTACGGTAAGCCTTAAGGGCACACGGGTGAGCGTTACAACGAGTGCCGACGGTAAATATACCATTGCCGTTACGGGTGCCAACCCTGTGCTGGAGTTTACCTATGTTGGTCACCAAACCCTGGAAGAAAAGGTGGGTACCCGCACCAGTATCAGTATTACCATGAATGAAGGTAACGCCAACCTTGACGAAGTGGTCGTGATCGGTTACGGTCAGTCCATGCGTAAAAAGGATGTGGGTGCGGCCATTTCCTCGGTCAATGCCAAGCAGATCGCCGAGCGCCAACCCATTAATCTCTTCGATGCCTTGCAAGGCCAGGCTGCCGGTGTATTGATCATGAACGACAATGGTGAGCCAGGCGCACAGGGAACTATCCAGGTGCGGGGTGCTAACACTTTTGCGGCTGAGGGTAATTCTCCTTTATATGTGGTGGACGGTGTGATCACCGACAATGCTTCTGCCATTAACCCGAATGATATCGAACGGGTAGAAGTGCTGAAAGATGCTGCTTCTGCTTCTATCTATGGCGCCCGTTCCGCTGCCGGGGTAATATTGATCACTACCAAAAAAGGTAAGGATGGCAAGCCCAGGTTAGATCTCCAATATTCCAAGATATATGGTTGGCTGGCCCACAAGATCCAGGTGGCCAATGCCTCCGAACTTCGTCTTTATAGAAAAATACAGAACGGTAACCTGAATGGTAACAACGGTAACCTGACGGATTCTTTGAATCCTTCTTTTAATACCGATAATGACCTGCAAGAACTGCTGTTGGGTAATATGGGCAACCGCAATGACCTCAAGCTGAGCGCCAGTGGTGGTCAAAAGAACCTGACGTACTACGGTAGTCTGAACTATATTGATGATAAAGGTATTGCCTTGAATACCTGGTACAAATCCATTCAATCCCGCATCAATACTGAATTCCGGTTCTCTTCCAAATTCAAGTATTCCAATAATTTATCGTTCTTCTGGTCGTACGGGAACTTTACAAGTATCAATAACTCCCTGCGTCCTGTTTTTGACCGTCCCTCTTATTTGCGCATCTATAATCCCGATGGCACCCTTACAAGCTATCTTGGTTCGAAGAGGAACCCGGTGGCGAATGCTTTGCTGGAAGACAATACGCGTGAGAACCTGCGGGCGCAAATGAACCATCAGATAGATTATGAAATTACTAAGGACCTGCGGTTTACGGCGAGCTTCAATGCCCAGGTAACCAGCTTATTGGGTTTTTACTTTCAGCCACGATTCCTGGATGACAATGGCAATGAGAACTTTGCCCGCAACGATAATAACAGATCATTCAACTGGCTGGCCCAGGGCTTTTTGAATTACTCCAAAAAGATTGGCGATCATAATTTCATGGGTTTGATAGGTGTTCAGAAAGACCGGGAAAAAGAAGACCGGACGCATATGGAAGGAAAGAACTTTGTGATAGAATCGACCCATTATGTGAAGGGTGCTTTTATGGATAACCTGACCAATCAATACTCATCCGGAAGCGCGGTCTCAACAGCTTCTGCTTTTGCCCGTATGGGTTATGGCTTTAAAGACAGGTATATTTTTCAGGGTACTTACAGAAGGGATGCTTCTTCCAGGTTTGCTCCTGATAAGCGTGTAGGTGATTTCTTTGCCGGTTCTGTGGCCTGGCGTTTTTCTGATGAAAAATTCATGGACTGGACTTCCAGTGTATTATCTGATGGTAAATTCAGGATCAGCTGGGGACAAACAGGCAATGACCGTGTAGGTAACTATGAATACCTGCAACTGATCAGCCAGGGCAGCACCAGTTATAACGGCATACCCGGTGCTTCTTTAAGCTCCAGCTTCGGTAACAAGGATCTTACCTGGGAAGCCACGGAACAAAAAAATGCAGGTTTGGACCTTTCTTTCCTGAATGGGAAAGTGACTTTATCTGCTGATTATTATATCAAGACCACCCATGACCTTTTATATCCGGAACCATTGCCGGGTCAAAACGGTTTTAGCTCCGTTAAAGTGAATGTGGGTGAAATTGAAACAAGAGGATTTGAATTCCAGATGAGCACAATACCCATCACTACCAAGAATTTTTCCTGGAACCTGAGCGGTAACATCACTTTTGAACGCGGGACTATTAAAAGTCTCCAGGGTGGTGAGCCATTCATTACTGGTAAATGGTACATACAGGAAGGTGGAAAGCTGGGCAATTTCTATGGTTGGAAAAGACTGGGCATTTATGCATCTGATGTGCACAATGCCTACGATGAGGCAGGCAATAAATTAACACCGGTGAATGTACAGATCGTAGAAGGAAATACGCCCAGGAGTTCTACTGTTACTGCCGATGGCTATACACTCGGCGGGAAGCCATATACTGGGGTAGTGGTCAAAAAGAAAGGTAGTGGATTACCACTGCTGGGTGGAGATGCTGAATGGGAAGACCTGAATAAGGATGGTGAAATAGACGACCAGGACAGGCAGATCCTTGGCAATGCGCAACCTGATTTTTATCTGGGTGTGATCAATAATTTCACCTATAAAGGGTGGTCTTTAAATATTATTGTTAATGCCACCATTGGCGGGCAGGTTTACAATAGCTTCAAACAAGCGCTAACCAATAACAGCTCATCAAATGGCCCGGCATTACCCGAAGCTATTTATGGAGCATGGGTAAGGCAGGGACAGGAAGGCGCGCTCTTTCCTTATTTTCCCGATAAAGATACCCGTGGCAGCCAACGTGGCAGCGGCAATAGCTATTTCCTGGAGGATGCCTCATTCATCAGGTTATCCAGCGCCCGTCTGGCTTACCGGTTTAACCAAAACCTGGCGAGGAAAGCTTTCCTGAACAATGCCAGCCTGTATGTGTACGGTACTAACCTGCTTACCTGGACGGACTATTCTGGTTATGATCCTGAGTTCAGCTCCAGCAATGCACTGCAACCCGGTGATGATAATGGTAAGTACCCCAAAAGAAGAGAATTGGGCGTGGGTATAAATATTCAATTCTAAAATTACAGGTAATGAAAAAGATATTCTTCTATATAACCTTGTTTATTGCACTTGCCTTCAGTGGCTGTAAGAAATTTGCTGATGAGAAGCCCTTGTCTGATGGTACATTGGATGAATTTTTCAAAAGCGTGTATGAAGCCGATGCGGCTATGGCCGGTATGTATGGAGGCTTTCAGCAATGTATGATCGGTGAAACGCAATTCAACAACCGGATCACCTGGTGGGGAGACGCGCGTTCAGACAATATGGAAAGGTTTAAGACCTATACCAACAACTCAACTACAGAGCTTCATTTCAATAGTTTAACGCCCAATAATACCTATGCTGATTGGTCTCCTTTGTATTCTGTAATAGGAAGGGCTAACCTGAATATTGCCAAATTTCCCGAGATCAATAAGTTTGCCACTCCCGATGCGGTGATACCTGATGCCACGCTGAAAAGTTACCTGGCACAGTGTTATGCTATGCGTGCGATGTGTTATTTCTATATCCTGCGGGTGTGGGGTGCTGCGCCCATCCGTACCACACCGTTCCTGAGCTTGGATGATAACCCAAAAGCTCCCCGGGAATCAAAAACGAAAGTAAAGCAGCAGATCATTGAGGACCTGCAAAAGGCCTATGACCTCACTGTTAAAAACGCTTCCCCCACGGTATGGTATATTGGCGAAGGCGCTATCGCCGCTATTATGGCTGATGTGTATATGTGGAGAAGTCATGATGATGAGATTACGCCTGAGTATGAAAATGCTATTGTATGGTTTAAGAACCTCTTTAAGGCCAAAGCTCCCAATGGCAGGGTATACAACGCCTCCGGAACATCTGTTACGGGAAGTGGTGGCACTACTGCTGACCTGGAAACTACTGCCAATTGGAAGAACATATTTACCAATCCGGCAGGTAGCCAGGAAACGATCTGGAATATTCACTGGAATGTTGCTTCCAACGGATGTCCCTGTATGGCGGGCATATCTACAGCCAGGAATAATATTCCCATGCGTACTGCGAATGAAGTATTTACTACCTGGGCTAAAAGCACAACAGATATTCGTGGTAAACAAACCATTGATCCGCTCAAAACAGATAACTGGGACCGGGTGTTGAAATGGTATGGTCCGAGTGGATTTACCGTAGCTACCAACACTTATCTTACCAGTGCCCAGGCTGCTTTCAATGTGGGCGCAGATAAGAATGTTTATTTTCCGGTATACCGGATGGCAGATATGTTTCTGCTGTACGCTGAAGCCCTGAATAAGATCGGCGACAGGAACAATGCCCGCAAGTACCTGAACCTTGTGCATGTAAGGGCTACGCTGCCCGCTTATACAGCCACACAACTGACTACTGAAACAGAGATGGAGGATGCGATCCTGGTGGAAAGACGCTGGGAATTGTTTGCAGAAGGCAAGCGTTGGTTTGATCTGGTGCGTACGGATCATGTTATTCAGATCATGGATCCGCTTGTTAAGGCCAGACAATTGGCTGAAGGCGCCACTGAATCAGGCTGGGGCACGGATGAAAGAAGGTATATGTGGCCTTTACACCGGAATGTGTTGAATGCTAATCCCAACCTTGAGCAGAATAAACCCTATTCAGATTAATCAATTTGGTACAACAAACCCTGCTTCCTATAAATCGCGGCATGCGGCGTTGAACAAAACGAAATAATGATCAGTATATGAAAAAAACAATATTGTATAGCTTCTGTTTTCTGTCTTTGTCGGCCTTTTTCCTTACAGGCTGCTATAAGGTGCAAACAGACTATGATTATAAGAAATCGGAGATCGATCCACACTATAATATATCCGTCAAAGATTACATCCTTTCGAGGGGGACCGCTGCACCCAACAACGATACTATTTTTAAATGGATGCAAAAGGCCATTGAATATTCGGGCATTGATCTGGCTGAATATGAAAAACCTGGCAGAACGTTTATTTTACTACACACAGATGCGGTGAGAAGGCTTACCAGTAACAAGGTGACAGCCGGCTTTTTCTTTGATTATCCAGTGGTGGTAAAGGATAATGCAGGCGTGCCCATCAAGTCCCTTTCGAATCCGGCATTTGATTCAACCCGGCCTGCTGTTGCCTGGGAGGAATATTCTAAAGAAACCGTAAAGAATTTATTGCTATACCTGATTGTTCAGGGTGAATATGGTTACGATAACCTCACAATTACAAATCAGGCAGTACCCACCCTTTTAGGAGCCAATACCAAGGCTGATCCAACGGAAACAAAATTGGGCTGGGCTGTTACCAAAACGGAGCCTAATCCTGATCCCACCCTCCTTCTCAGTACCACTTTTAGCAACACTGGTGGATCGGGATTTGACCCGGAAGGGAAGATGAACCTGCGGATTGGCAATAATGATGTGTCGCCTATCATTATGAATGACAGGGCCTGGAGTCGTACTGGGGGATTTTATTTTACCAATGGACGCGCACATGTATTTCTCGCCACTGGTGGCGGTGCACCTATTACCAGTATTCCTCCTTACAGGTATAGCTGGTTTTAAAAGCGACGACCATTTATTGCTTAAAGAAAAATATAGATCAGGTGACACCTCATTATAAGGTGTCACCTGGCTTTTTCAGGAGCGTCAACGTTTTCGGTTTTATTTTAATGTACCCGTTACCTGTTGAAGACAATGTTTGCAGATATTCGTAGCATGAACAGGATATTAATTGCTTGTATTTTGATGGTTGGCAGTCTTTTGCCGGCACAGGCCCAGGTAAGTACCAGGCTTACCGCCAACTGGGAATTCCTGAAACAGGACCTAGGCGGTATTTGGGAATCCGTAAGGCCGGTAGGCAAGGGCAACCCGGAAAGTGTACCCCTATGGAATGCTGTTGTGTTGCCGCATTGTGTGAATGCCACTGATGCTGTAGATCCGGATGTCAATTATTACCAGGGGCCAGCCTGGTACCGTACCCAACTGGATATTAAAAACCCGTATGCCAATGGAAGGACCCTGTTGCACTTTGAAGGTGCCGGACAAAAAACAGAAGTGTACGTGTACACCATTAAAGTGGGCAGCCATATAGGCGGGTACGATGAATTTACGATTGATATTACGGAAGCAGTCAATGCCTTTATGCAAACGGAAGTTTATCAAAAGCAGTTCAAGGGAAAAGTACCGGTATCCATCCGGACAGATAATTCCCGTGACCTGGAAATGATCCCCTCTGATCTTTCAGATTTTAATTTATATGGCGGTCTATACCGTTACCTGAATCTTGTATACACGCCAGCCTTATCCATTGATAAGTTATTTGCACTGGCCGAAACAGATAATACGGGTAAAACCGGTAAGCTCAGCATCAGGTCCCGTTTTTATAATCCACAAGGCATCAGCAATACTTCTTTGTTGGTAAAGCTGTTTGATCCTGCCGGCAAGCTGGTACAAAACCTTTCCAAAGAAATGCTTACGGGAGAAGGGGAGGTGAACCTGGCCAGTTTTACCATAAAGAAACCCCAGTTATGGTCAACAGATGCACCCGCACTCTATACCGTTGAAGTAACATTGAAAAGACCGGAAGGAAGTTATACGCAACGGGAAAAGATCGGCTTCCGGCATTTTGAGTTTGTGGACAATGGTCCTTTTAAACTGAATAGCAAACGCCTGTTGTTGCGTGGCACACATCGCCATGAGGATCATGCGGGTGTTGCGGCTGCCATGACCGATGTGCAAATGCGCCAGGAAATGATCATGATGAAGGAGATGGGGGTAAACTTTATTCGGCTGGGGCATTACCAGCAGTCGCGCACCATCCTGAATTTGTGTGATAGCCTGGGCATTATGGTATGGGAAGAGATTCCCTGGTGCCGCGGTGGCCTTGGTGGAGAGGTGTACAAAGAACAAGCGAGACGTATGCTGCGCAATATGATCGAGCAGCATTATAACCATGCATCGGTGATCATCTGGGGCCTGGGCAATGAGAATGACTGGCCCGGCGATTTCCCGGAATTTGACAAAGAAAAGATCAGAACATTCATGAAGGAGTTGAATGACCTGTCGCATCAATTAGACCCAACCCGTAAGACAGCTATCCGCCGTTGCGATTTTTGCAAAGACATTGTAGATGTCTATTCTCCTTCTATCTGGGCGGGCTGGTACAGGGGTATCTATACTGAATACAAATCAGTAACTGAAGAAGAATTCAAAAAAGTAAAACATTTTCTGCATGTGGAATGGGGTGGCGATAGTCATGCCGGCCGTCATTCAGAAAGTCCCGATAAAGCATTACAGTCCTTGAAAGCTGCTGGTGCTGCTGACGAGCGTGCGGGCGATGCCTCTTTGTTTGGCGGCGCTGCACGTGCTTCCAAGGATGGAGACTGGAGTGAATCCTATATCTGTAACCTGGTAGACTGGCACCTGAAAGAACAGGAAACCATGCCCTGGCTTACAGGTACTGCGCAGTGGCCATTTAAAGATTTTTCTACACCGGTAAGGCCCGACAACCCGGTGCCTTATATGAATCAGAAGGGTGTGGTGGAACGGGACCTGACTAAGAAAGAAGCTTACTTCGTATTTCAATCCTATTGGACCACCCGGCCAATGGTGCATGTTTATGGGCATAGCTGGCCGGTGCGCTGGGGTACAGCAGCCGAAGAGAAAATGGTAAAAGTATATTCCAACTGTGATGAAGCGGAGCTGTTCCTCAATGGCAAAAGTTATGGCGTTAAAAAACGCAGTACGCAGGATTTCCCTGCAGCCGGTCTTCGCTGGAACCTGCAATTTGCCAAAGGCCTCAATTCTATCAATGTAATAGCCCGCAAAGGGAAAGAGTTTGTACGGGATGCCATCAGCTTCCAATACCAAACGGAAACCTGGGGTAAGCCAGCCAAGCTGGACATCGCAAAAATCAAAGAGGAGAACGGTATAGCCACTGTAGAAGTGCGACTGCTGGATGATAAAAGCATCCCTTGCCTGGATGCCGTAAACTGGGTGCGTTTTGGCCTGGCTGGCGACGGCAAGCTGATCGACAACCAGGGCACATCCTCTGGCAGCCGGTATGTACAAATGTACAATGGCCGGGCTACTATAAAAATTCAAACAAATAAAGGCGTTAATGTAGTAAGTGCACAGAGCACAGGGATTATAACTGTCACCCTTCCCTTATAAAACGATGAGAATACTGCTGTTCATATTGATGCTTGTTGCCAATACTGCCATTGAAATAATTTATAAAATATCAACCATTGAAACGTATTGCTTTTCTGTTTGCTGTATCTCTGGGCTCAATTGCCGTAAGCGCACAAACTGATCCCCACCTGAAATTATGGTATGCAAAGCCAGCCAAGGCCTGGGAGGAAGCCCTGCCCTTGGGCAATGGGAAGACCGGCGCTATGGTGTTTGGCGGGGTGAAAAAGGAGCGCTACCAACTCAATGACAATACGCTCTGGAGTGGCTTTCCCGACCCGGGCAATAACCCCAATGGACCAACTGTATTGCCACAGGTACGTAAGGCTGTATTTGAAGGCGATTATATCAAAGCTGCCGAGCTGTGGAAAAAGATGCAGGGACCTTATTCTGCCCGTTATCTGCCCCTGGGCAACCTGTTGCTGGAATTTCCTGTTGAAGATACCCTGGGCACTGGTTACTACCGCGACCTTGATCTGAACAATGCCATTGCTACAGTGCGCTATACCACGGGCGGTGTGCAATACCAACGGGAAACATTTACCAGTTTTCCCGATAAAGTAATGATGGTAAGGCTTACAGCCAATAAAGGGAAAAAAGTAAGCTTTACAGCTGCACTTACCAGCAAGCTGCATTATAGTGTGAAAGCAACGGCCAATAACCAACTGGTATTAACCGGTAAGGCGCCTAAGTTTGTTGCCAACCGTGAATCGGAACCCCAACAGGTAGTGTATGATGAAGATGCGAAAGGGGAGGGAATGAACTTTGAGATTGATCTCTATATTAAAACAGAAGGCGGCACGATAAAACAATCCGGCGATCAGTTGACCGTAACAGGTGCTGACGCTGTGACGATCTACCTCACAGAAGCTACCAGCTTCAATGGGTTTAATAAATCACCGGGCAAAGAGGGCAAGGACCCTGGCGTAGAGGCAAAGGCCAATCTAGGTAAAGTTCGAATCTTGTCCTGGGCACAATTGAAGCAGCGCCATGTGAGTGATTACCAGTCATTGTTCAATCGCGTAAAGTTGAACCTGGGTACCAACGAGGAAGCGGTTAAGCTACCTACTGATGACAGGTTGCGTCGTTTTGCCGATACGAAGAACGATAACCAGTTACAAACCTTGTATTACCAGTTTGGGCGTTACCTGCTCATCGCCAGCTCACGCCCCGGTTCCAGACCCGCCAATTTACAAGGCATCTGGAATGATCACGTACAACCGCCCTGGGGTAGCAACTATACCACCAATATCAATACAGAAATGAACTATTGGCTGGCAGAGAATACCAATCTCTCCGAATGTCACCAACCACTATTCGACTTCATGAAAGAATTGGCAGTCAACGGAGCTGTGACAGCCAAAGTGAATTACAATATCAATGAAGGATGGGTAACGCACCATAATTCCGACCTGTGGGCAAAAACCTCACCGCCTGGCGGTTATGAATGGGATCCCCGTGGCATGCCACGCTGGAGCTGCTGGCCCATGGCAGGTGTATGGTTCAGCACGCACCTGTGGGAGCATTACCTGTATACTGGTGACAAAAAGTGGCTGCAGTCAACCGGCTATCCATTGATGAAGGGCGCCACACAATTTATGTTGCACTGGCTGATCAAAGACAGTAGCACTCCCTGGTTGGTGACCAATCCATCTACCTCACCCGAAAATACTATTAAGCTAAACGGAAAGGAATACCAGGTAGCCCTGGCCAGTACGATGGATATGTCTTTGCTGCGGGAATTATTTGCAGCAGTGATCAAAACGAGCACTCTCCTGAATACAGATGCTGCCTTTCGCAAGCAGGTGCAGGAAGCCTATGATCAACTCTATCCTTATCATATTGGCCAGTATGGCCAGTTGCAGGAATGGTATGGTGACTGGGATGATCCCAAAGATAAACACCGCCACCTGTCGCATTTGTTTGGCCTGTATCCCGGTAGCCAGATCACGGTGCAACAAACACCGGAGTTGGCAGCAGCGGCCAAACAGTCGCTTATCCACCGCGGTGATGTAAGCACCGGCTGGTCAATGGCCTGGAAGATCAACTGGTGGGCGCGACTGCAGGATGGAGACCATGCCTATAAAATATTAAGTGATGCCTTCACCTATATTGATCCCAACCAAACCCGTGAGACCATGGGCGGCGGCGGTACCTATCCCAATCTCTTCGATGCACATCCTCCCTTCCAGATCGATGGCAATTTTGGCGCCACAGCAGGCATCACGGAAATGTTGCTGCAAAGTCATGCCGGTTACCTGAGCATATTGCCAGCACTACCATCGGCCTGGGCAGCAGGTAGCATCAAAGGCATTAAAGCCAGGGGCAATTTCATGGTAGATATCCAGTGGAAGGAAGGGAAGTTAGCCACCGCAAAGATCGTTTCCGGTTCAGGAGGCATTTGCCGCATTAAAACCACCACCCCTGTCAAAATAGTGGAAGTAAAAGCCAATCCTGTGGAAGGTAACAACGCCAATCCGTTGAATATTGCATATGGAAAAATAGTGTACGAGAAGAGCCCACAGGCGAAGCTGGTGGAGATTGGTAAGGAAGGGGAATATGTAATTGAGTTTCCAACTGTGAAGGGGAAGTCGTATACGGTAGTAAATCAATAATAAACCATACCAGGCATATGAAGTGTTATAAATATATTCTGTCTTCTTTTTTGTCCAGTTTGTTCTTCCTGTGTGCAATGTCGCAGCAACCGGTATGGACGGAGGTGGCGCCCGGCGTGTGGAAAGCCATAGTGGGAAAGCCGGAAGCCTTCGACCTGTTGAAAGCAGCAGGGGCTACACCCAATAAAGAAGCATTGGCCACTATCACCAAAGCTGGTTTCCCTTTTGCAAAAGCCGAGATTGCCGCCCGTGTACAAGATGGCAAGACCTACCTGCGATTCCCTTTGCAAAAAGAAGAACAGGTATATGGTTTTGGCCTCAACTTTCAAACCATCCACCAGCGTGGTAAGATATTACAACTGCACGTAGACCATTTTGGAGGCAAAGACAATGGCCGTACGCATTCTCCTACACCATTCTATGTATCCTCATTGGGATACGGTGTGTTTATCAATGCTGCCCGGTATATCAATGTATATGCAGGGGCCGGTGTGCGCAAGGACAGCAAGAACCCACCAGTTGCCAAAGATCGTAATACCGATAAGTCATGGGCTTCCCGTCCTTATTCCGATGCGGTAGAAATGCTGGTGCCGGCAGCTGGTGTGGAAGTATATGTATTTGCAGGCCCTACCGCGCTCGATGCGGTACGTCGTTTCAACTTATTCAATGGCGGTGGTTGTTTACCACCACGCTGGGGACTGGGATTTACCCAACGCGTACAGCGCCTGTACAATGCGGCTGATGTAGAAAAAGAAGCCAACGATTTTGAGCAAAAAGGTTACCCGCTAGATTATATCGGCCTGGAACCTGGCTGGCAAACCAAATCCTATCCCTGCACTTTTGAGTGGGATAAGACCCGTTTTCCCCAGCCGCAGGCATTTGTAAAAGCAATGCTGGATAAAGGTATCCGCCTCAACCTCTGGCTGAATCCCTATGTGTCGCCGGATGCTTCCATCTATAAATCTATTTTACCTTATACTGGTTCACATACCGTATGGGTGGGCGCTGTGCCCGACTTTACCCAGCCGCAGGCACGCAATATCTTCTTTGGACAACTTAAGAAAGATCAGGTAGGTATCGGAGTGAGCGGCTATAAGATCGATGAAGTGGATGGCTATGACCATTACCTGTGGCCTGATGTCGCCACTTTCCCTTCGGGCAACAGTGCCGAACAATTGCGCCAGACCTATGGCGTACTGGCACAACGCTACAGCACGGATATATACCGCCAGCAAAACTCCCGCACCTTTGGATTGGTGCGCGCTTCCAACGGCGGGGCCTCTTCTTTCCCCTATGTGATCTACAATGATTATTATAACCATGAAGACTTTATTACGGCCCTCATCAACAGCGGTTTTGCCGGGGTATTGTGGACGCCGGAAGTAAGGGCTTCCAAAACAGGCGAGGAGTGGCTGCGCCGTTTTCAAACCGTGATCTTTTCTCCCATGGCCATGATCAATGCCTGGTCCAGTGGTACCAAGCCCTGGAGCTACCCGGAAGTGGCAGAGCAGGTAAAGCAACTGGCTTTGTTGCGTATGCAGATGATGCCCTACTGGTATACTGAATTTGCCAAATACCATTACCAGGGCATCCCGCCATTCCGTGCTATGAACCTGGAACCAGGTTTTAAGCAGGAGATTAAAAAAGAAGTGATCAATGAGAACCTGGAGCAGAATCCTTATGCAGAAGCAGCTTCCAAAGAGATCAAAGATCAATATATGGCAGGTGAATACTTGTTGGTGGCGCCATTGTTTACCGGGCAAACTACCCGCAAGGTGATCCTGCCCAAAGGCAAATGGTTTGATTTCTACACCGGTGCTTTTGCCGGTGATGGTGAGGTGATCACGGTAACACCGGGATTGGATAAGATACCTGTGTATGTAAAAGATGGCGGAATAATACCCATGATGCCAGCCATGCTGCACGCGCCCAAAGCGGGCGCGGTAGTAGACCTGGAAGTCCGTTATTATGGTGAAAAACCAGGTACCTACACCTTGTATGATGATGACGGCGAAACTTTCAATTACGAAAAAGGAGCTTACAGCTGGCGCACCATCAGTGTTTCGAAAGATGCTGCCGGACAATTAAAAGGAACAATCACAGCACCTGCTACGGGAAAACCGAATACGATCGGAAAGGTGACGTATAAGAAAATGACCAATTAATATCCTGAACATGCGGTATATCCTATCATATGGGTTCTTGACATGCCTATTGCTGGCTGTAGTAGCTACACGGGCACAAGAACAGGCTGATTATAGCAAATCCATCAGCAAAACCTTGCGCAAGCAGGTTTTGAAAGACGCAGCCTGGGCACTGCAGCAGGAGCCGGTAACGGTTACTGCCAGCCAATCTCCCCGCAGTGCAGGCGGCAAACATGATTTCTATTCAGAAGGGGACTACTGGTGGCCGAATCCTCTGTCAGTAGACAGTCCCTATATCCAGAAAGACGGGATGACGAACCCGGACAATTTTGTGGCGCACCGGCTGGCCATGATCCGATTCAGCCGAATCATGGGCGCCCTGGCATCGGCCTATAAAATAACGGGGGATCAAAAATATGTAGTACGGGGATTGAAGCATTGCCAGGCCTGGTTTACCGATACAGCTACGCTGATGCATCCCCATCTTCTGTATGCACAGGCTATCAAAGGGAGGGCCACCGGCCGGGGCATTGGCATCATTGATACGATCCACTTCATGGAGGTGGTACAGGCATTGATGTCCATGCAGGATGCCGCCAATATGGATAAAGTGGAGCTGACAGCTATCAAGGATTGGTTTGCTCAATACCTTACCTGGTTAACCACACATCAGTATGGAAAGGATGAAATGAATGCTACCAATAACCATGGCACCTGCTGGGTAATGCAGGTAGCTGCGTTTGCAAAGTTTACCGGCAACCAGGCCCTGCTGGATTTTTGCAGCAATCGTTATAAGACCGTGCTGCTGCCCAACCAGATGGCGGCGGATGGCAGTTTCCCACAAGAGTTAAAAAGAACAAAACCTTATGGTTATTCCCTCTTTAACCTGGATGCGATGACAACCGTTTGCCAGATACTTTCGACTAAGGAAAATAACCTGTGGGCATTTCAAACAGCCGACGGGAGGGCTATAAAGAAAGGGATAGAATTCCTGCATCCTTATGTAGCCGATAAAAGCAAGTGGCCATTTAAAAAGGATGTGATGTATTGGGACAACTGGCCGGTAGCGCATCCCTTTTTGGTATTTGGTGCCGAAGCTTATGGCAATAAAATATGGCTGGCCACCTGGACAAAACTGGACCATGCGCCGGTAGTGGAAGAAGTGATCCGTAACCTGCCGGTGAGGAATCCGTTGATCTGGTAAGAGATAAATTTGAAATGTATTTATGACTATTTATAAGAAAATCCTTTTTACAGCTGGAATAGGGTTTATGCTAAACATGGGTGCTTATGCACAGAACCCGGGTGATGAGGACAAGGAAATGTTCAACCGCTCGAAAGAACGTGATCAAAAGATGATCGATGAAGCAGTAAAAGGATGGTGGACGGCTTCCATGAAAACACATGAGCAACGTATCCAATGGTGGCGTGATGCCCGCTTTGGGATGTTTGTGCATTGGGGCGTTTATTCTTTGCCCGGTGGTGAATGGAAAGGAAAAAAAGTAGGTGGATATGCCGAGCACCTGATGCGAAAGGAAAAGATCAGCCGTCAGGAATACCTGGAGCTGGCTCATCATTTTAACCCGGTGAATTTTAATGCAGAACAGTGGATACTGCAAGCCAGGGAGGCCGGAATGAATTATTTCATCATTACGGCCAAACACCACGACGGCTTTGCTATGTACAATTCCGGTGTATCTGATTTCGATATCATCGATCAAACGCCCTTTAAACGTGATCCGATGGCTGAACTGGCCGCTGCCTGCAAGAAGCATGGTATGCGTTTTGGCTTTTATTATTCGCATGCTTTTGACTGGGAGCATCCGGATGCGCCGGGCAATGACTGGGAGTACAACAACCCTGGTGGAGATAAACTGTTGCATGGCGGCGCCCGTTGGTACGATGAACATCCGGAATTATTGCCAAAGGCACAAAAATATGTAACGGAAAAATCTATTCCACAGATCAAAGAACTGATCAATAAGTATCATCCCGATATATTGTGGTTTGATACCCCGCATAAATTACCCTTATCGGAAAATATCCGGATACTGAAAGCTATCCGGGAAACAGATCCCAATGTGGTGGTGAATGGCCGTTTGGCCAGAAGTGCTGCCATTAGCTTTGGTGATTATTTGAATACGGCCGACCGTCCGGCTGAGTTCTTCCCTGTGACCGGTGATTGGGAAGCCATTCCTACCACCAACGAATCTTACGGATACAGTAAGTTTGACAGCAGTCATAAATCTGTGGCATTCTTCATTCAGCTGATGGCCAAATCGGCTTCCCGCGGAGGAAACCTGCTCATGAATATTGGGCCTAAAGGAGATGGACATTTTGATGCAAGGGATATTGCCATCCTGAAGGGCATTGGCGAATGGGTGGACAAGAACAGTGAAAGCATCAGCAAAGCTGGTATTTCCGGGCTGCCCTGGCATAACTGGGGCGTATCAACCCGGAAAGACAATAAGCTGTACCTCCATGTGTTTGAATGGCCCACAGATGGTAAGCTACAGGTAAGCGGGTTGTCCGCCGCTGTAAAAAAAGCTTACCTGTTGACAGATGCCAGCAGGAAACCACTGCTCATCAATCAAACATTAACCAGTTCGGGTTTACGCGGGCTTACTGCACAATTACCGGCCAAAGCAGTCGATACGGCCAATACCGTGGTGGTGCTGGAGCTTGATGGAACGGGTAATTTTGACAATATTCCCTATATAGCTTCCAATATTCCAGTGACGAGGTTATTGGCCTTTGACGCAGTACAAACCGGGAAAGGATTACAATTTGGCGATGGTAAAACAGATAAGTATTATGTGGCAGGCTGGAAAGCTCCCAATCAATGGTTGCATTGGGGTTTCCGTACGAATGCTGCTGTACAATACAAGGTGATTATTAAATATCTTGCGGGCCCTGAAGCTGGTGGCACCTATAGTCTTGACCTGGATGGCACAGCCCGCGAAGAAACAGTGAGCAAGGCAAAGAAAGAGGCGGATGTACAAGTGAAAGAACTGGGAGAGCTTACTATCAAACCGGGCGTTCATCGTTTGACGATCAAGCCGGTGGCGGTAAGTGGCCAGGAATTGATGAAACTATTGGAAATACAATTGATTCAAATCCCATAAATGCAAAGCATGAGGTTAATTGCTGGTTTAGTGATTGGTGTTTTATTGCAAGGTTCCCTGCAAGCGCAGGTAAAACTGCCGGCTGTAATAGCAGATGCAGAAAAGCAAACGAAGCTGATGTTAAAAGCAGTGCCTGTAGCCAAAGGCGATAGGCCGGACCTGGTATCTCCCCGCACCATTGACAGTGGAAAGTTGAAGCTGGTAGCTTCACGCGATTGGACCAGCGGCTTTTTCCCCGGCGTATTGTGGTTTCTCTATGAGTATACCGGCAAACGGGAGTGGGTTAAGCAGGCCAAAGCCTATACGGCCAATATTGAGAAAGAGAAAACCAATGCGGGCACCCATGATATGGGCTTTAAGGTTTATTGCAGTTTTGGCAGCGGCTATCGCCTTACCAGGGATGCCGCTTATAAAGACGTCATAATCCAATCGGCCAGGACCCTGTCCACCCGATTTAATCCTACAGTAGGCTGTATCCGTAGCTGGGATCATCATAAAGAGGTATGGGGCTTTCCGGTGATCATTGATAATATGATGAACCTGGAGTTGCTGTTTGAAGCTACGAAGCTCACTGGTGATTCCTCATTTTATAAGATAGCGGTAGCCCATGCGAATACGACCATGAAGAACCATTTCCGTCCGGATTATAGTTCTTACCACGTTGTTGACTATGATACCACAACTGGTGCGGTTGTAAAGAAAAATACGCATCAGGGGTATAGTCATGAATCGGCCTGGTCAAGAGGGCAGGCCTGGGCTTTGTATGGATATACCATGTGTTACCGGTATACAAAGAACCCCGTTTATTTACAGCAGGCGGAACATATTGCCTCTTTTATCCTGAATCATCCGCGTTTGCCGAAGGACCTGGTGCCTTATTATGATTTCGATGCACCCGAGATACCCAATGCTCCACGGGATGCTTCTGCTGCAGCTGTTATAGCATCTGGTTTGTATGAATTAAGTGCCTATACCAAGAACGCAAAGCTGTATAACAAAACGGCTGATAAGATCGTAACCAATCTTACCAATGCTTACCGTTCACCCATTGGAAAGAATTATGGTTTTATCCTGCTGCACAGTACGGGTTCCAAACCTTCCGACAGTGAAGTGGATGTGCCGCTGAACTATGCAGATTATTATTACCTGGAGGCGTTGCTGAGGGGGAAGAAGAAGTAAAAGAATATGATAGTATGATAAATAACAAAAGCCTCCTTCGCGGGAGGCTTTTCTGTTAAATGCGCTTTATTGGTCTACTCTAATGCTTTCAACATTTTCATAAAAAGGTCTGCCTGCTTTTGGGTTGTGATGATTTTACCCAATGAAGAAGTTTCTCCAGATTTTACTGTGACTTTAAAATCCGGTTTTGCAATAGCTTTTGCTTTCTTTATGTGCTCTTCAACCTCTTTTAATATCTTTTCATCCATGGCTTAAAATTACATTATTTTTTGTAATACGTATGCTTCTTTCGGATAGATTATTTTGAATTGAAAATGAAATAGTTATAAAGTTTGGCTGGTAAAATTGGCTCGTCTTTTTGTATTATAATAGGAATAGCCAAAAAGTCTTCCAGGTCATAGTCAGATGATCCATCTCTCAATATCCGTAAGTAATAGTTCACTCCATGGATGTTAAACAAAGAATTAAGGTATTCGAAATTATTCTGAATGCAGCGGTAGTACATATAGGCCCTCCGGGTATCAGATCCATCAATGCCCAGATATTTGTTTTTATGCTGAGTCAAAAAAGTTAATGCTGCGAACACAATGGTTGAAAATACTTTTGAATGATCTTGGTGGGTAAGTTTAATGCAATCATCTATTTCATTTTTATCGTTTACAGGGCCAAAGGCAAGGTTATAAACATCGGGCATATAAGGATGTGCTTCTGTGCTTATTTTAATACCTAATCGGGAAACCATGCCGTTCGTTAAGATGCTTTCAAAAACGCTATATCTTAAATCGTCGTCTATGGATAGTAATGCGTACCGATTTTCAAGGCTAACTTTTATATTTAAGGCCATGTTCTTGCTTGTTATGATAACAGTATACGTTTTTTATTAATGTTTGGTTTTGGATTGGTGCTTTTCTTTTATTGCCAACTATCAGCGACATTTACAGCCTCAATGAATTCTATGCGCACATGGTTATTGGCTGTTGTTACGGGGATTGTTTTGGCTGGCTGTCATTCCAAAGGAGCCGGTAATAGCAGCATTGGTCTGCCGGTAACGGATCAGCAGCTATTGAATGATATAGCGGGCACCTGGTATGCTACTAAAGAGACCCATGATATGCTGACAAAAAAGAAATATGCCCGCGATTCTGTTTATGTCAAGCTCAACTCTGATTCTTCTTTTAAAGTGCGTTTACCGGATTGTATGGATGCAGCCAGCAAGGGCGGATTGGTATGGGAAGCCATCGGTGGCTGGCGGCTACATAAGAACGGTGACGACTGGAAACTGGGTATGGCTTTTGAAAAAGGCCGCCTGTTCAGATACAGAACCTTTACAGATTTTGATATCGTAGTCAAGGACTCTATGCTTACCCTGTCCCGCTATGTAGGTGACCCTGATGAAGAAGAGGTATTGCAGTTCAGGAAGAGGCCACAATAGTGATCAGGATGCTGCTCGTCGGAAATAATTCCCAGCTCTTAATATTCCTTCTTACATTCGGTTAAAAGAATATATGGAGTGGAGCAATGCCCTCACGCAGCTGCTTAAGATAAAATACCCAATTGTCCAGGCTCCTATGCTGGGCGTTACCACGCCGGCGATGGTGGCCGCCATATCCAATGCGGGTGGACTGGGTTCCCTTCCTGTAGGTGGTTTGTCACCGGAAGTTACCCGGGAGCTGATCCGCCAAACAAAGGCATTAACGGATAAGCCTTTTGCTGTAAATCTCTTCGTTTACAATATACCGAACGTAAACCTCAACGCCATCAAGCCCATGCAGGCATTCCTGGAAAAGCTGGCGGCTGATCACAAGGTGGCGCTACCGGCTTCATCCCCCGAAACTTTCCAATTCTATTCCTATACTGACCAGGTGCCCGTACTGTTGGAGGAAAAGGTGCCAGTGGTTAGCTTCACCTTTGGCATATTGAGTGATCCTGCCATTAACGCATTTCATGATAAAGGTGTTATCCTGATCGGGACCGCTACCTGTCTGCTGGAAGCCTTGATATTATCAGGCAAGGGCATAGATGCCATCACGGCGCAGGGCATTGAAGCCGGTGGGCACCGGGGCACCTTTGTAGACAATGATACTTTGCCTGCTATTGGATTGCTATCCTTACTCTCATTGATCACCGCTGAGGTCAAACAACCGGTGCTGGCTGCCGGTGGTATTATGGATGGAAAGTCCATTAAGGCAGCATTGACCATGGGTGCTGCCGGTGTTCAACTGGGCAGTGCTTTTATTGCTTGTACAGAAAGCATGGCCATTCCGGCCTACAAAACGGCGATACAACAAGCCAGCGAAACTGATATCATTCTCACCCGGGCCTTTTCCGGTCGCTGGGCCAGGGGGCTGCGTAATAAACTGATCTCGGCAGTAGAAGGTTCGGGCATCCCGATTCCGGTGTACCCCGTACAAGCCAGTCTCGCATCACCCTTCAGAGCGTTTGGTATCTCCAACAATTATAAAGAGTTTGTACCCCTATGGGCAGGGCAGGCAGCTTCCAAAGCGAAAACTGGCACTGCTGCAGAGATATTCGGGGAACTGATAGCGCAGGCTGCTTTGGGTTATGAATAACTAATATGTAGAACTGGTCAGTATAAAACAATAATCAAATTATCCATTGAACCGTATTGACCGACTGATGGGACTTATTACCGTACTGCAATCCAAAAAGTACGTGCTGCCGGAGAAACTGGCGGAGCGCTTTGGATTGAGTGTACGTACAGTATACAGGGATGTGAAAGCCCTCAATGAGATCGGTGTGCCGGTAAGCTTTGAACCCAATAAGGGCTATCATATTGCAAAGGGGTTCTTCTTGCCTCCCTTGTCGTTTACTGCCGAAGAAGCCAATGCGCTCATCCTGTTACAAACCCTGGCCAACCGGTTTACCGACCAATCCATAGCCAAACACAGCACTTCGGCACTGAACAAAATTAAAGCGGTGCTAAGATCTTATGACAAGGACCTGGCCGATCAGATGAGCGCTCAGGTCAATATCTATGTGCCGGAGGAGGAAAAGGTCACCACCGCCCACCTGGCCACCCTGCAGCAAGCCATTGCGCAGAAACAGATATTAAATATCAAATACACAGATAACAAAGGCACCCATACAGAACGCGATATTGAAGCAGTTGGGCTGGTGTTCTATACCTATCAATGGCACCTCATTGCCTGGTGCTGGCTCCGGAATGAATACCGCGATTTTAAGGTAAAGACGATCGTACGGCTTACCAATACCGGCAAACCCTTTCGCCGGGAACATGCTTTCGAGGCCACCAACTACCTCAAATTTTTTTCTCACCAGTAAAACAGACTGCCATAGGGTTGTCAGTGGCCCTGCTTTACTTTGTACCTCAACCGGCGATTAAACCCGGTTGCGGGCACAGCATTCCCACATCATTAAATACAGAAATATAGCCATGAAGTCCATACAGTTCAATGCAGAAGGCGACCTGATCATCAAGCCTTCTGCTTCTTCTTCCCAACATGATTTTGATTTCCTGCAAGGCCGTTGGCATGTTCATAACCGAAAGTTGAAGACCAGGCTGAACAATTGCACGGAATGGTACGAGTTTCCCGCCACGCAGGAATTGCGTAAGATATTACAGGGCATGGGCAATACAGATAATTTTATTACTGATTTTGAAGGAAAACCTTTTGAAGGCATGACCCTCCGGCTCTTCAATCCGGCCACCCGCCTGTGGAGCATCTATTGGGCCGACAGCAATGCCGTGACAATGGACCCGCCGGTACAAGGTTCCTTCCAGGATGGCGTGGGACATTTTCTTACAAAAGATATTTTCAACGGCCAGGAGATACTGGTCCGGTTCAACTGGGATGCCACCAATCCGGATCAACCAGTATGGAGCCAGGCTTTTTCAGCCGACCAGGGGGAGACCTGGGAATGGAACTGGTACATGTATTTTGCCCGGATGGAATAGGGGTGAACAGAAAGTCAGGTTATAGTAAACTTTGTATAGTAATACTAAAAACAAAGGGCCTGTTTACCTGCTGAGCCCTATTGTTAAATATTTAATGGTGAATTGCTCTCCGGAGTAGCTCACCATTCTTTATTAATAAAGAACTAATACCTATTTTAGAAGCCCTAATCAAAAAGTTTGCAATATGATTAAAAAGGCGCTGACCATTTTACTGGCTTTTATGGGCTATACTGCCCAGGCTACTATTACCTTACCTGCCTTGTTTGGCAACAATATGGTGCTGCAGCAACAGGCGGATGCAGCTATCTGGGGTACTGCCAAAGCGAATGCTACCATTACTATCCTTACTTCCTGGGACAAGAAGAAGTATACCATTCGGGCCAATGCAGCAGGCAATTGGAAAACAACCGTACGCACACCCAAAGCAGGTGGCCCATACGACATCACCCTCAGCGATGGTGAAATACTAAAATTGTCCAACGTATTGGTAGGAGAGGTGTGGATTTGTTCGGGCCAATCCAATATGGAAATGCCGGTAAAGGGGTTTAAGAACCAACCCATCATAGGGGCCGATGATATGTTGCTGGAAGCAGATGATACAGCCATCCATCTGTTCCGGCTGGAGAGGGCTTTCACGAAAACTCCTCAAACGGATGTGAAAGCAAAATGGGAAATGGTTTCTCCTCAGTCGGCAAAGGAGTTCAGCGCGGTGGGATATAATTTTGCCAGGATATTGCGGCAGCGTCTGAAAGTACCCATTGGTATTATTCAAACTACCTGGGGCGGCACGCCCATAGAAGCATGGATGGATACAGCCAGTTTGAAACAGGTGGAAGGAGTGAAATACCCGGCTGCCAATGCAGCTATGACCAGGAATGATCCTTCTGTATTGTTCAATGCCATGATCGCTCCACTGGTGGGTTATGAAATGAAAGGAGTGCTGTGGTACCAGGGTGAATCTAACAGGTTGCAGCCGGAGATCTATGCAAAGCTGATGCAAGCCATGGTGGGTGAATGGCGTGCGTTGTGGAATAAAGGTAACTGGCCTTTTTATTTTGTACAGATAGCACCCTACCAATATCCGAATGTACGGGAACTGGTGCCCTACCTGAGGGAAGCACAGGATAAAGCACAGACACTAATTCCCAACAGCGGCATGGCCGTATGTATGGATGCCGGTGACCAGCGTACGATCCATCCAGCCAATAAAATGATCGTAAGCAAACGGCTTGCTTACTGGGCCCTGGCCAAAACCTATGGGCGGGAAGGTATTGTATACCAGGGGCCGGTCTATAAATCCCTGACGATCGTTGCTGATACGGCAAAAGTTGCATTCAACAATGCACCTCTTGGATTGACCACTTATGGCAAAGACCTGGTGAATTTTGAAATAGCCGGCAGCGATAAAGTGTTTTATGCTGCCAAAGCAAAGATCACCAATGATGGTCTGTTCCTGTTCAGTCCACAGGTAAAAGGACCGGTGGCTGTGCGGTATGCCTTTAAAGATTGGCCGGAAGGTGAGTTGTTCAATACGGACGGATTACCAGCTGCGCCGTTCAGAACAGATGATTGGGAGGCGAAAAAGTGAATTGTCAATGGTGAATGACCATTTGAAAATGCTAACGAATAATGAACGGCAATTGTGTAGGGGGATTGGTTTTGAGAAGTGACCTCAATGTTAATGGTAATCATTTATAGGGCCCCGCAGTAGCGGGGCTTTTTGCTGCCTTCTTAGTTTAACTGCATAAGAATGAGTTGCCTGCGAAGGTTGGCGGCCATCCTGAACTGTCCTGTTTAATTGCTAAAAAGATTGAATAGTATGCCAAAAGACTAAAATGGGATAAAATATATCTGGCTAATTTGCTGTTTATTACGATTGCTATATCCTTTTAAATAATTGCACTAATGATGAGACGCTTTTTTTGCCTTGCCGCCGCTTCCTGTATCCTGATGCATACCAGCATGGCACAGCCCTCCGCTGCCTCTACCAAAGAACAACGTATGGAGTGGTGGCGTGAAGCCCGGTTTGGTATGTTTATCCACTGGGGTGTATATGCGGTTCCGGCCGGCACTTATAACGGACAAAAGATCAACCGCATTGGCGAGTGGATCATGAACCGGGGAAAGATACCGGTAGCGGAATACCAAAAGTTTGCCCAGGACTTCAATCCGGTCAAATATGATGCTGATGCATGGGTACGTACCGCAAAGGAAGCCGGCATGAAGTACATTGTCATTACTGCCAAGCACCATGATGGTTTTGCTATGTTCGACAGCAAGGCCAGTAAATGGGATATTGTAGATGCTTCTCCTTATGGTAAAGACTTGCTGAAGCCCTTGGCTGAAGCCTGTCGTAAATACGGCATTAAGTTAGGGTTCTACTATTCACATGCACAAGACTGGAACAATCCCGGTGGCGCTGCAGCCCGCAAAGTAACTTCTGAAGGATGGGCCAATCCTGATTCTGCCCGCATCGATGCTTATACAGCTGCCAATAGCGGTCACTGGGACCCGGCACAAACTACCAAAACCATGGCCCAGTACATGGATGAGGTAGCTGTACCTCAGGTAAAGGAATTATTGACGAACTATGGTGATGTAGCTGTTTTGTGGTGGGATACACCTACGGGCATGACTGATGAATTTGCTGAAAAGCTCAATGCTCAACTGAAGCTGCAGCCTAATATCATAACCAATGACCGTCTGAAGCGTCCCAATTTTGCCGGTGACTATACCACCCCGGAGCAACGTATTCCAAAAGTAGGGGAGATGGATGGCAAGGACTGGGAAACCTGTATGACGATGAACGGTTCCTGGGGCTATAAGAGTTATGACAATGCCTGGAAGCCAACTACTACACTAATCCAGAACCTGATCGACATCGCCTCCAAAGGAGGTAACTATCTCCTGAATATCGGACCCAAAGCCGATGGAACCATTCCTGCGGAAAGTCTCGAACGCCTGAAACAAGTGGGTGACTGGATGAAGGTAAATGGGGAGGCCATCTATGGTACCAAGGGCAGTCCGTTGAAGCCGCTTAACTGGGGTCGTTGTACTCAAAAGGTAGAAGGTGGCAATACCGTATTGTACTTCTCTGTATTTGAGTGGCCTGCCAATGGCAAGCTGGATATACCAGGCATAAAGAACAAAGTGGTTAGTGCGAAATTGTTGAGTAATGAGAAAGCAGTAAAGACCAGCAGTGCTGGTGATGTACTGAGCCTGACATTGCCCGCAGCAGCCACTGATCCCATTGCATCGGTGATCAAAGTGGTGCTGAAAGGCAGCCTGTAACACCATTACAGGTCGATTATAATACTGCAAAAAGTCCGGCACTACACAAGTATTGCCGGACTATATATACTGATACACACCAGCCGGGTCGATGTTGAAGCGCCATTAAGAATCCGGTTGGCAGCTGAGCAAACTATTGCTCCTAAGAACTGATCCCCCCTACAGTCTGTACCGATCACGTGCGTGTGGTATGCTGCCTGGTGCAGCGTACAGGGATCCCTTTGCCTGACCAATCGGTACCAATTACTTGCTAGGATATGCTGCCTGGTGTAGCGTATAGGCCTTGCTATGTCCAAAAGGGGATAAATGATTGCTTGTTTTTCTATTCATTAATAAAACTGCCGTTATGAAATTTGCTTGCATTTCTAAGCTATTATCCGGTTGGCGGATAAGATCTGTTCACACGGGTATATATACCAGGCTGGTATGTATGCTGGTGTGTGTGCTATTGTTATGGAAACCTGTTGCTGCCCAAACGGGCGCAGGTAAATTAATCATTGTGAAAGGTTTTGTTACAGGACCGAAAGGCGCGCCATTGGGCGGCGTGAGTATTGTGTCCAAAGGCCATGATAAAGCCACGGTAACGCTGGCTGATGGTTCTTTCACTTTAACTGTGCCTGTCAATACTACGCTTTTAATATCACATGTGGGGTTTGCTGAGCAGGAGATCACCACAACGGATAAAGACCTGATGAATGTAGCGGTATCGCTTACTCCTGGTAAAGGTGCAATGGATGAGGTAGTGGTGGTAGGTTATGGCACGCGCCGTAAATCTGAAATTACAGGTTCGGTAGTTTCGGTCAATGAGCAATCCATCAAAGATATTCCCACGCAAAGTGTGGCGCAGGCCTTGCAGGGGCGTGCAGCAGGTATTGACATCCAGAAAGTGGGTGGCAACAGCAAGCCTGGTGCAGGGGTGTCGATCCTGATCCGTGGCGCACGCTCTGTGCGTGCCAGCAATGCGCCCCTGATCGTAGTGGATGGTATCCCATTCAGTGGTAGTTTCAATGATCTGAACCAGGATGATATTACGTCCGTAGAAATATTAAAAGATGCTTCATCAACGGCGATTTACGGATCTCGGGGCGCCAATGGTGTAATACTGATCAGCACCCGTCGTGGCAAAAACGGTAAGCCTATTGTTTCCTATAGTGGATATGCCGGTGTGGTGAAACCTATTGGTCAATATCACCTGATGGGTGCGCAGGAATTTGCCGAATTGAAAAAGTGGGCGCGCTATTTTGGTGTATGGACCACGGGCAATGATCCTGTAAAAAAATACTCAGGCCCTAACGATCCGTTGCTTATTTCTGAAGCATTTACCAATGATGAGCTGGAAGGTTTAAAAGGCGTAGGTACCGACTGGCAGGACCTGGTGTATAAAAATGGGATGCAAACAGATCACCAGTTGAGTGTATATGGTGGAACAGATGTTACACAATATGCCATTTCCGGTGGTTATTACAAGGAGACAGGTATTTTCCCCGGCCAGGAATTTGAACGCTTTACCGTGAAGCTGAGTCTTGATCAACAGTTGGGTAAAATATTCAGGGTAGGATTGAATTCATTGAACAGTTATTCCACCACCCTGGGCGAAGGATTTAACCCCATGTCGCAGGCCTTGCGCGCTTCGCCATTGGTAGGTCCCTATGACAGCGATGGAAAGCTGCGCAATGATTTCCTGCCCGGCAGCCAAAGCCAGGTATGGAATCCATTGGCCGATTTCCTGGATGGCGCCAAATCGGAGAAAAGAAAAAGATTGGGAACCTTTACTTCAGCCTACCTGGATGTAAACCTGGGCGGCCTGTTAAAAGGTTTAAAGTATCGATTGAATGCCGGTACGGAGATCAGAACGGATGTATATGGCAGCTTCTATGCCAGCAAAACAACCAACCAGATGGGAACTCCTTCCATCTCCAACAACAGAACGAGCAACCTGACGAGTTGGACACTGGAAAACCTGTTGACCTATGATAATACCTTTTTCGACAAGCATAAGGTAAACTTTACAGGTCTTTTCAGTACGCAGCAGGAAAGGTCAAACAACAATGAATTTGAGAACCGGGATATCACAGCCGATTACCTGGAATATTATAACCCTGAATTTGGTTTCAATCTTACTGGTTCTGGTGGTTATTCGCAGTGGGGATTGGTTTCCTACATGGGCCGGTTGAACTATGGTTTTGATGACCGTTACCTGGTCACGTTCACCGTACGTTCGGATGGATCATCCAGGTTGGCACAAGGTGAAAAATGGCAGGTATTCCCTTCTGCAGCAGTAGCCTGGAATATTCATAACGAAAAGTTTTTCAAGATTGATGCTATCTCCAGCCTACGCCTGCGGGCCAGTTATGGTAAAGTAGGTAATGCATCTATTAGCCCTTATGGTACCATTCCACGTCTGGGCAGTGTAGTGTATAATTTCGGTGATGTATTGAGCAGGGGCTATTATCAGACCAATGTAGGTAACAATACACTTACCTGGGAATATACTTCTACTGCCGAAGTAGGTATTGACTTTGGTGTGCTCAATAACCGCATTTCCGGTAACCTGAACTTTTATAAAGCCTTTACCGATAAATTGCTCCTGCCCAAGGACCTTCCACCCACCAATGGCATTCAGAATTCAGTGTTGACCAATGTTGGCAAAACAGAGAACCAGGGTATTGAACTGCAAATAAGTTCCAACAATATTATTCCCAAAAGCAGGAATAGTTTTGGCTGGAGTACTGACCTCAACTTTTCAATCAACCGGGGTAAGATCACTCAACTGGCAGATGGCATTTTGCAGGACATCGGCAATAGCTGGTTTGTTGGTCAGCCCATTGGTGTATTTTATACCTATCAGAAACAAGGTATCTGGCAAAACACTAAATCAGATTCGCTGGAAGCTGTGCGTTTGGGCCTCACCACCACGGGCTCAGGCAGTGTGATTGGTGATATCCGCGTATCCGATCTCGACAACAGTGGAACGATCAATGACCTGGACAGAAAGATCATCGGTACTACACAGCCCGACTGGACCGGTGGCATGACCAACCGTTTCACCTATGGTGGATTTGATCTCACAGTAGTAGCTTTTGCAAGATGGGGTTATTTGATGAGCAGTTCCCTGCATGGTGGGGGATTTGTCAATACTTTCCAGGGAACTTATAACAATATCAAAACCCGTTATTGGACGCCTACCAATGGGGAGAATGAATATCCCAAGCCCAATTACGGCCGTCAAAATCCCACCAACCTCAACCTGCTTGGTTTCTTCGATGGTAGTTTTTTGAAGATCAGGACGATCAGTCTTGGATATGCAGTACCTCCTGCGATCCTGAAGAAAACAGGAGCCCGGAGTATCAGGTTCTATGCTACGGTAAAGGACCCTTTCATTTTGTTCTCTCCTTTCCGCAACAATGCATTTGGAGGACTGGATCCTGAATCGGGTGGCAGTGCCTCAAGTCCCACTACAGGTACCGGCCTGGGTGTAGATACGCCGCCCACCTGGTCAATGCTGTTTGGCATTAACGTATCCTTCTAAATAGCGGGATCGTAAAGAAATGCGTCTGAATGTCAACTTAACAACAAAATAGCTAATTATGAAAAAGATATTCATATATGGTAGTATGATCCTGGCGATGGCAACAGCCAGCTGCAACAAACTACTGGAAGAAGAGCCCAAATCTATTTTAACACCGGAGTTCCTGGGTACTGAAAAAGGATTGAATGCAGGCCTGGAAGCTGCGTATGCAGGTATGCGAAATTTTTGGGGTAACCAGGATCTGTTTACCTTGACGGTGATCGGCACCGATGAGTTTCAAAGGGGTATAGATGGCAATACGGATATTAATAACTACGCCAGCAATTATACCAATAACAACGGGCAGGTAAGGAATATCTGGACCAATGCCTATCGTTATCTGAATGCCTGCAATGGAGTATTGACGTATGCACCAAAGACTGAAATGGACGCAGCTGCCAAGAAGCGGTTAATTGCAGAGGCTAAGTTTCTCCGGGCACAGTATTATTTTGTGCTGGTGCAGTTCTTCCGGGATGTGACGCTCTATACAGCGTTTGTGGATCAACCATTGACAAGTGCCAAACGTGATCCGCTGGCGGATGCCTATAAGCTGATCATTGCAGACCTGAATGAGGCCATCATTGACCTCCCTGCAGGCCCCAGAAGCAGTAATGTGCAGCTGGGAAGGGCCAATGCAGCTGCTGCCAGGCATTTACTGGCCAAGGTATACCTGGCCAAGGCCGGATCACCGGTAAAAGAAGCCAATGATTTCGAAGAGGCCTACAAACTGGCCAAAGACCTCATTGATAAAAAGAGCACTTACGGATTGAGCCTGCTCCCTGATTTTAAAGACGTTTATAAAGAAGGGAATGAAAACAATTCGGAAGTGATCTGGACGATACAGCATACTACCAATATCGCCTATAATGGTCCCAATAACAGTGGTGGTGCCGACAATGTTCTCAACCATATGTATATTGGTCAGTACGATAAAATGGGATTGAAAAGAAGTAAAGAGTATGGCCGTCCTTATATCAGGTGTGTACCAACGGCCTGGGTATTGGATTCTGCCTTTAAGGACCGGGTGAATGATACCCGGTATGCCAAAACCTTCCAAACGCTTTGGATTGCCAATTCTACCGCCAAGGCTGATATTGAGGCGGTAAAATGGCCCGACCCATTGCCTCCCGGTGCTCCTGCCGGGGCTGTTGCCGGTCAACCCAGGATCAAAGCCATTGGCGACACGGCTATCTACATGCCCGGAACGGACAGGACCGATGCGCAGATCGCGGTGGCTCCCTACCTGCTGATACCGCCCAGATTGTATGATTCCAGGATAGCCCCCACGGTGACCAAATATTTTGACAGCAAAAAGGCTTCTGTGAATGATCCTTCCATACGCCCGGTAATTGTTTACCGGTTTGCAGAAACCTACCTGATTGCGGCTGAAGCTGCCCTCAAGACCAATCGCGTAAGTGAGGCGGTAACCTATATCAATGCAGTACGTGAAAGAGCAGCCTCTACGGGTAATGTAGCCAATATGCGCATTACAGCCGATGTGCTCAATGCCAAAGGCATCGACTATATCCTGGATGAGCGTACCAGGGAACTGCTGGGCGAAAACCTTCGTTGGTGGGACCTGGTACGGACAGGCAAACTGCTGGAAAGAGTGAAGCTGTATAACGGAGACGCCAAATCCAATATTCAGGACAAACATATCCTGCGGCCGATCCCATTGGACCAGATCAATAGGACAACTACCGGCGACCCTTATAAGACTGATCTTTATTTCCCGGCGTGGAATTAACGTATTGACTGGTCAGCCTGTCGAGGACGGCTAAAAGGTGGGTCGCCGGCTGAGGGCGGCTCACCTTGGTCTAAAAGGGGCTGTCTAACTATGTCGATAAGGCCAGTCTGATCTTTATCCTGAAATTGCATACTTATGATCGTACAGCGTCTTTGTTATTTGGTCAGCTTGCTGCTGCTGGCCGGTGTTGTGATAGGACAAGACTTCAAGCCCTTGTTCAATGGCTGTGACCTGGAAGGCTGGCACTCCTTCCTTAAAACCAAAGGGAAAGATGTTGATCCGGATACCGTCTTTTCGGTAGACAATGGGTTATTACGGATCAGCGGAAAAGAATTTGGTTACATCGTTACTGAGCGTTCTTTTGGCACTTTTCACTTGGTGGTGGAGTTCAAGTGGGGAGAAAAGAAATACCCGCCCCGGGAAAACAGGGTACGTGATAATGGTATCCTGTATTATGTGGTGCAGGATGATAAAGTATGGCCCCGCTCTATTGAATGCCAGGTGCAGGAAGGAGATTGTGGTGATTTCTGGCTTATTGATAGTGTGACAGTCATGATTGACGGAGAAAGAACTGCCTCTACCAAAAATACACGCGCCATCAAGAAAAAGGACAATGAAAAGCCAACGGGCGAATGGAACCGGCTGGAGATCATTGCCCGCGATGGGCGTTGTGTACATATCATGAATGGGGTAGTGGTGAATGAAGGATCAGAAGCCAGCTTGCGCAGTGGTAAGATACTGATACAATCGGAAGGAGCAGAGATATACTATCGGAAGATAGAAATAAACGAAGATCCTGCCACCGTAAAACCGCCGCCTGCTCCCCGGCCGGCAGCCCGTGCCCCTGTGCCTGATGTGTTGCCTGGTAAAGGATTGTTACAGCATGATTTCCTGTACACCGGCCAGTGGGATACCCGCAAGGATTCTCAAACCCTGTCACTCATTCGGAAAGGGAAAGTAGTGTGGCAATATGCCATACCTAATAAAGACCGCAATAATGTATTGAGTGAGTTCAGTGATATTCACCGGCTCTCCAATGGTCATACACTGTATGCCTGTAAAACCGGCGCAGCAGAAATAACAGTCGACAAAAAGATCGTATGGAGTTATGAATGCCCGGCAGGCAGCGAATGTCATTCGGCCCAGCCGATCGGGCTTGACAAAGTATTGCTTTGTCAGAATGGTACGCCCGCCAAAGTAATGCTCATTAATAAAAAGACCGGCCAGGTAGAGATGGACCAGGTGGTGCCTACTGCCCGCCCGGATGATCCCAAAAGCGTGCATGGTCAGTTTCGCCAGATGCGCATGACCAACGCAGGTACTTATCTCTTGCCACACCTCAATATGGGTAAGGTGATCGAATACGATAAAAACTGGCAACCCATCTGGACGGTAGATGCACCATCGGCCTGGGCAGCCGTGCGCCTGAAAAACGGCAATACCCTCATCAGCGGCAACCAACATGGTTATGTACGCGAAGTCAACACCAAAGGTGAGATTGTGTGGGAGGTAAACAAAGATGATCTTCCTGGCTTCCCTCTGTATACGGTGCACCAGGTTGTGCGCCTGTCCAATGGCAATACGGTGATCTGCAACTGGGGTGGTTTCCTGCGCAAAGAAGATTGGGATAAGGTGGTGCAGGTCATTGAAGTGACACCGGATAAAAAAGTAGTATGGGCACTGCATCAATGGAAAGATCCGGACCTGGGCCCTTCTTCCTGTATCCAGCTACTCGATGAAAAAGGAAAGGATGAGAAGGGGGAACTGCAACGTTAATACCCTTGTATTTACATGCTTATGGCTGTTTTGCCGCATGGGGTTGCCAAAATAGCTTAATAACTAGTAAATCACTGGCTGCAGTCATCCGGACATAATGGTTCTATTGCGTAAAAAATAATCACTTTTGCCTAATAGGAATCGTATGATCTTGAAACGGTTAATGCTTGTCAGTTTATTAGGGGCTGTATTGGCAGCCAATGCCCAGGATGAAATGTGGGATAAATCGGCTTCAGGCCGGCAGCATCCCAATATCCAATGGTTTAAAGAAGCCAGGTTTGGCATGTTCATCCACTGGGGCCTGTATTCCAAACTAGGCGGTGTATGGAAAAATAAGCGTTATTATGGCAGCGGGGAATGGTTGATGAACCAGGCCAAGGTGCCGGCAGATGTATATGCTGCGGAAGCTGCCGGTTTTAATCCTGTCAACTTCAATGCAGACGAATGGGCTTCCCTGGCCCAGGAAGCGGGCATACGCTATATGGTCATCACAGCCAAGCACCATGAAGGTTTTGCCATGTATGATTCGAAAGTTAGCGACTTCACCATTGTAAGATCCACTCCCTATAAAAAGGATCCCATGAAGGCGCTGGCCGAAGCCACGCGCAAGCGGGGTATTCAATTCGGCTTTTATTATTCGCAGTTCCTGGACTGGCACGAACCCAACGGGGGAGGCAATCGCTGGGATTTCGACGAATCCAAAAAGGATTATCAGCGCTATTACCGGGAGAAATCCATTCCCCAGTTAAAAGAACTCCTAACCGGTTATGGACCATTGGGTATTGTATGGTTTGATATGCCGGGCGGACTTACCAAACAACAAACGCAACAACTGGTAGACAGTCTGCGTGTACTGCAGCCAGCCAGTTTATTCAGCAGCCGGGTAGGACAGGGGTTGGGCGATTACCGCGACTTTGGTGATTCGGAAGTGCCGCCAGCGCCCATCAATGAAGTATGGGAATCTATTTATACACACAATGATTCATGGGGGTATATAGAGCATGATATGAATTTTAAATCACCCCATGAAATTATTCGCCTGCTGGCCAATGTAGCATCCAAAGGAGGTAACCTGATGTTGAATGTAGGGCCTGATGATAAGGGCAATATCCCATATTATTCTGTTCAATATTTAAAGGCCACCGGGAAATGGTTGCAACAAAATGGGGAGAGCATCTATGGCACTACCTATGGTTTTATTCCGGCGCAGCCCTGGGGCGTTACGACGGCTAAGCCTGGTAAATTGTACCTGCATGTATTGAACAGGCCGGCGGATGGCAAATTATTATTACCCGCTTGTGCATTTACGATAAACAAAGTATATACATTGGTGGGCAAACGTGTATTGAGCTTTACCAAAAAGGGAACGGATGTGGTGGTGAACGCTGCCGGCATTGACGCCCATAGTCCCAACACGGTGTTGGTAGTGGAATACAAGGGCAATGCACCTGTTTATGACACTACGGCGCCGGTTACGGTATCCGCACAATTTGCCGTAAATACCATTGAGGCCGTGCATGCAAAAACGAGCGATAGCGCCAGGGTAAAAAGCCTTACGTACAGCCACTATTTCGGCGATTGGAAACATGCCGTATGTGTAACCAATATGATGGGGCCCGGGGATGAGGCGAGCTTTAATATCCGCATTACGGATGCTGCCGATTATAAGGTGATCCTGGAATATGCCTGCAATGCCGAAAGCGCCCGGCAGGAAGGCAGTGTATTAGTCAATGGGGCAGCATATCTTTTCCGTACGCTGCGCAGCTCGGAATTTGACAAGAGCAACCCCTTGATGTTCATTCAGCATGCTGTGGCGATCACTGCCGTTGACAAACCTGGTTTGTATACCATTACGGTGAAACCCTTGCAACAGGGTAAGGAGCTGTTTAAGCTGAAAAGCATACGGCTGGAGCCGATAAGGTAATCAATACGGCCTTGCTAAAATAGCTGAATAGGAAGTAAACAGTGAGGTATGTATATTGGAATTTTATCCGTCAATTGCAGGTGTTAAGTAGAGTGAGCGCAGAATATAGCAAGGTTTACAAATAGCATGAGCAAGCAATTTTTATCAGTTAAGCTCACTATACTTACACTTAATAAGTAGTGGTAAGTCACCTCCGCGAAGCAGGGGTGGCTTATCTTATTAAAACAGGCGATGGTGAATATCGGATATACAAACAATTGATGTCTATGAATACAACGTTTAAATGTCTGTTGCTGGCAACAGGTATTGTTTCTCTTACCGGCTATGCTGGTTATGCGCAATCAAAAAACGATGCGGGCGGGCTGAAGAACTGGCCCAAAGGAACTTCTCCCCTGGAAGTAGGTAAAAAGGTAGCGGCCCGTTTTGTGGAAGTGCCCCACCAGAATTATGGAAGGCCCACGCCGCCCAAAACCATTACCTATCCGGAAGTGTGTGCCTGGTATGGCGCCCTCACTTTTGCGAAAGAGAGTAAGGACAAAGGCTTGGTGAAGCAACTGGTTAACCGATTTGAACCACTGTTCACTACAGAGGCCAGTATGGTGCCGGTACCTGACCACGTGGATTATTGCGTATTTGGATCCGTTCCGTTAGAGCTGTACATGCAAACCAGGGATCAGCGCTACCTCGATATGGGTAAGACCATCGCTGATAAGCAATGGGGACCGCCAGAAGGCCCACGCGTAAAACAACCAGAGAGCCAGGATTATTACAACAGGGGACTTACCTGGATGACCCGTATGTGGATCGATGACATGTTTATGATCACCGCAGTACAGGCACAGGCATACCGTGCTACCGGTGATAAAAAATACATTGAGCGGGCTGCCAAAGAAATGGTGGTGTACCTCGATTCGTTGCAAAAGCCCAATGGTCTTTTCTACCATGCACCTGATGTGCCTTTCTTCTGGGGCCGGGGTGATGGCTGGATGGCGGTAGGTATGGCTGAGTTGCTGCGCTCTTTGCCTAAAGACAATCCCAACAGGGAGCGCATCATGCAAGGTTATAAACTCATGATGACTTCTTTGCTAAAATACCAGGCGGAAACCGGCATGTGGCGCCAACTGATCGATGATGCCGGATCATGGCCGGAGACATCCTGCACAGGGATGTTCACTTTTGCGATGATCACCGGTGTAAAAGAAGGCTGGCTGGACAAAAAGACCTATGAGCCGGCTGCCCGTAAAGCCTGGCTTGGACTGATCACCTATATTGATGACAAGGGTGATATCCGTGAAGTATGCCAGGGCACCAATAAAAAGAATGACCGCCAATATTACCTCGACCGGGAGCGTATGACTGGTGATATGCATGGCCAGGCGCCCGTATTGTGGTGCGCTACGGCGCTGCTGCGCTAGAACTGCGAATGTTAATGAATTTAACGAAGGGCAGCCGTCAATGGCTGCCCTTCGTTATTGAATCGTTATTTCACTATGACAGAATTAACTTTTGCCCATCATTTGCTGTCTATATAAGCAAATAGATAGTTATGAAAAAGTTACTGATGATTACAATAGCAATAGGACTGGCTTTAGGTGTTTCAGCTCAGAAAGTTGTTGGTCGTGGCGGTGGCTATCATGTAGGAAGGCCCCGTGTATCTGTTGGCCTGGGATGGGGATATTCTCCGTTCTATTCTCCCTGGGGATATGGCTTTTACTCGCCCTGGATGTATTCTCCTTATGCCTATAATTATGGTTCCTCAAGGCCATCAAGGCTGGACCTCACGATCCAGGATATAAAATCCGATTATAATGACCGGATCAAATCCGTACGGATGCAGGATGACCTGACAGGCCGGGAAAAAAGGCAGACAATCCGCCAGTTAAGAGATGACCGCGACAAAGCAGTTGTGCAGGCGCAAAAGGATTACTATTACAAACGGTCAGGGAAGAACAGGCCCTCCAACAATAGTAATAACAACAGCAACGACAACAACAAAGACAACAACAATAACAGCGACAGTGAGTAAATACTCACTGGTTTCCAGTCCTCCATAAGGGTGAGGCGCTTTTAGCGCCTCACCCTTTGTCTTTCCGGGGCTTATAAGAATGGATAATGCGGCTCTTAATTCGTTTTTGTTGGCGCCAGGTTGCTTTTTCAGTAAATTGTATTTTTTGAATTATTCTACATTCCATGGCAGGAGACAGCAGCAATATGTTTCTCTTTATGGAACGGCACCATCACTTTTGAATTGGATATGATGTATAAGAGACTGTTATTTTGTTTGTTCTTTATAGTGTGTTTATTTCCTGTGGCATGTGATTCACGAAGTAGATTAAAAAATGACTCCAGGGGATATGTATTAGTGACTAAAGTTGTTGATGGCGATACGTTTTATTTTGACAATGGGAATGCAAAGGGTGAAAAAGCCCGGCTGATTGGTGTAGACGCCCCTGAATCAAGGGCAGTCTTTAAGAAGCGGGAGGGATATTATGGGAAAGAGGCAAAATCATATTTGAAAACTTTACTGATAGGGCAACAAGTAAAAGTAGAGTATGATATTGATCGTGAAGATCAATACGGAAGGGCACTTGTTTATGTATATTTGGAAAATGGCACTTTTGTCAATGCTGAATTGGTAAAGCAGGGTTATGCAATGGTTATGACGGTTCCCCCAAATGTAAAGTATGCATCATTGTTTTTAAAGCTACAACAGGAGGCAAGGGAAAAGAATAGAGGTCTCTGGCAAGCTGATGTAAAAACTACCGATTAGACTCCTTCCGGTTTTTCGTTTGGCAGAAGTTTTGGCCTTGATGAAAGGTTGATACCCAACACACTACAGGATTAAAGCTATTTGTCGGATAAAAAGCTGACCTTTAGCGAAATCAATACGGACAGTCAAATATGGGTAAATCACAGGAAACAATTGGAAAAAAGGAAAAAGAGAAGAAGAAAGCAAGAGAAAGACAGGATAAATTACAACGCAAGCAAGAGCGAAAAGCCAACAACAGCAAAGGCAAGAGCTTTGAAGATATGATCGCGTATGTAGATGAAAACGGTAATTTCAGCTCTACGCCCATCGATCCCAAAAAGAAGCGCATTATCAATGTAGAAGACATTCAAATTGGTGTTGCCAAACATGAGCCGATGCCGGAAAGCGAACGGATCAGAAAAGGCGTGGTGAAATTCTTCAATGACGCCAAAGGTTTTGGATTCATTAATGACATCGTAACCCAGGAAAGTGTTTTCGTGCACATCAACCAACTCTCCGGTCCGCTGAAAGAAAAGGATAAAGTGAGTTTTGAAGTGGAAATGGGACCTAAAGGGCCAAGCGCTATCAACGTTAAAAAAGAAGGATAAACATAGTTCATCCAATCGCATTATAGCATAGAAATAGAAGTCTGGCATGGCCGGACTTTTTTCTTTTAGTATATTGGCATGCTATACAAACTCATGCCATGAACAAAATTATTTCCCTGCTTTTATTCTTACTGCCCATCCTGGGTTTTTCACAAACTGATACCTCATTGAGCAAGTTTATAAACCCCGCGGGCTTGCCTGTGTCCAAGGGCTATTCTCATGCGGTAAAGGTAGACCTGGGCACCTGCTATATGCTACTCCTGTCGGGTCAGATAGCACTTGACAATAAAGGAGAGGTAACGGGCAAGGGCGACCTTGGCAAACAAACTGACCAGGTATTCCGGAATATCAAAACGATTGTGGAAGCTGCCGGTGGTACCATGGACCATGTGGTGAAAATAGGTGTTTACCTTGTCGATGTAAGCCAGGTACAGGCCTTCCGGGACGCCCGCAACAAATTTATCAATACCCAAAATCCGCCTGCCAGTACACTGGTACAGGTGAGTAAACTGATCAGGGATGACCTGCTGGTGGAGGTAGAGGCTACCGCCATTATTCCCAAACGATAATATCCTGTTTACCTTTTAACTTTTCCGGTAGCTGCCAGCCTAACCGATTATTGTAATATTGCGGTCTGAATATATAAATGAAGCAAAGATGAATGATAAGATCAGTATACTGCAAACGGAAGTACTTTCTGCCAATTGGTACACTTTAAGAAAGATCACTTATGAATACCTGAAGCCGGATGGTAGCCGGGAAACCCAAAGCCGGGAAGCCTATGACCGTGGCAATGGCGCCACCATTTTATTATACAATAAAGAATCGGGTACTGTTATATTAACCCGCCAGTTCCGCATGCCTACTTTCCTGAACGGCAACGAAACAGGCATGTTGATCGAGGCCTGTGCCGGTTTGCTGGATAAAGACAACCCGGAAGATTGCATCCGGCGCGAAACGGAAGAGGAAACCGGTTACAAGGTTTCGGAGGTACGTAAAGTGTTTGAAGCATATATGTCGCCCGGATCGGTAACAGAGATCCTGTATTTCTTTGTAGCTGCTTACACAAAAGCGATGAAGGTGCATGATGGTGGTGGTATTGAACATGAGCAGGAGAATATTGAGGTGCTGGAACTGCCTTTTACCAAAGCGCTTGAGATGATCACTACCGGAGAGATCAAAGATGCCAAAACGATTATGTTGCTGCAATATGCCCAATTACAGCAATTGGTATAAGTCAGCAATGCCGTACTAAAGAGGTACTGCCTCTTCTATTTTTATGAGAGGCACTACCACGGCAAAGGTCTTTTCATCTTCCTGCACAATAATATCATCCTGCTTCAACAGTTTATACTTCTTTACAATATTATTAAGGCCCACTTTATTGGAAGATATGCGTTTCTTGCGCTGCAGGTTGTTGGATACGACGAGGCGCGGGCCGGTTACTGTAGTGATAACAATCTGAAGGGGCCGGTCTTTCAGCATCATATTGTGTTTCACCGCATTTTCTACCAGCATCTGGAGGGTAAGAGAAGGGATGCGGTACCATACCAGCTCATCAGGAATGTCTACTTCCAGGAATAAACTTTCGCCATAGCGTGTTTTAAGCAGGTGGTAATAGGATTGAATAAACTGCATTTCTACCCACAACGGAGCCAGGTCGTCCTCATTATTACGAAGCAGGTAGCGGTATACCTTGCACATTTCATCCAGGAACTTTTCTGCTTTGGCCGGGTCTTCGCTGATAAGGGAGGACAGGGAATTGAGGCTATTGAACAGGAAGTGGGGGTTGACCTGTGCTTTGAGGCTTTCCAGTTGCGTTTGCAGGTTCTCTTTTTTGAGTTGCTCTGCTTCATCGGTCACCTTCTTCCATTTCTCATAAAAAGCCACCCCTTCATGAAAGCTGGCCGCCAGGATCGAAGCGCCGGCGCTCGACATGGCCGCCAGGAACATATGCCATACATTCAATTCATATTGAAAGAAACGTACCCGGTCGTACAACAGGAAGATCATCACCACGGTTACAATCGTCACCAGCACATACAGCGCCATGGAGGTCAATACCCGCCTGATGGTTTGATTGTAACGGGGGTAACGGGCATTCATGATGAGGGCGATAATGATCTGCAGGTACCAGGATAAAAGGCCAAAGCCGCCGGATAGGAAGGTAGACCAGCAAAAGATGGCTGCCCCGGAAAAATAGCGTTTTCCGAAGATACAATAGTTGACCAGTATGATGACCGGAGGCAAAAGCAGTCCGATGATCAACCAATCCTTTTTGGTATAATATGCCAATTTCATAATGCTGGAAGGCTGGCTAAAATACTGGGTAGTGGCCGGTATACCCAAGCAGGTTGCATGAATTGCAGGGATTGCTGTTTGAATTGGCGTTTTCCTATGCAACGGAAAATATATACATACTGTCAATACACTACACACCCTCCTGCCAGGTACCCGGTTGGTACCCAATCTTCAGCCATAATACGAAGTATGAAAATACTATTATTGCCAGGCATCGTCCTGTGCAGCGCCTTGTCCATGGCCCAACCAACCTTGTTTGATTCCATGGTAGCCTATCCTCTTAAGGATAAAGTAAATATGTTCCAGGTAAAGGACATTACGGGCGATGGGGTATTGGATATTACCACCATGTATCCTGCCTACATGTACGAGTTTGGCATCTTGATGGGTAAAGGCAATGGTAGTTTTGGAAACGAGCAACTACATGCCAAACCCTACAACTATTTCCGCAATGATATTGCCGATCTCAATAAGGATGGCTTCCCCGATCTGGTGATATCTAGTTATTGGGAGAATGGCTTCCGGCTATATTATGGTAATGCTGCGGGCGATTTTACCAACAGTATTTACTTTGGTACCGGGATACATGGGCGGGAAATACGCTGTACAGATATCAATAAGGACGGATATATAGATATCATCACCACCACCAGTGGATCGGGCAGGACCATCTCGCTCCATGTATTCATCAATAAAGGCGATGGCAGTTTCCATCCCCGGCAGGTTTATCCTTCTGTGCTGGACTCCGGTACGGAGATATTCTTTACCGATAAGAACAATGACGGATTGATGGATGTAGTGGTCAGCAGCGCCTTTCCCTGGTTGGTTTTGTATTACCAGCAGCCCGACGGTACATTTAAAGAAAAATACCTGCCTACCTATACCACGGCAAGGGTAGGTTTCAGTGATGTGAACCAGGATAACCGGGAAGACCTGATCCTGCTGTATTCTTCTTTTGATAATATGCCGGGTTCTGATAGTATGTTGATCTTGTTGAATACAGGCGATACCGCTTTTTCGGCGCCCTTCCGCGTTCCTCAGTTTAACAGCCATAAGATACGTCCTACCCAGCTGCGGCTGGCAGATATCAACCGGGATGGCTTCCAGGACATGGTGGTCAATCAGCTGGATCTGGACGGAGGATATGACGATACTGTCTTTTATATGAAGGGAAAGGCCAATGGCGCGTTTCATGATCCTGTTGCTATTCCGCTGCCTGCAAATGTGCTTTATACCCAACTGGCAGATATTGACCAGGATGGTTATCCGGACCTGGTAGTCAGCTGTGAAAATAATACCATCTATACTTTTTTTAACAGCAAAGAGGAGGTGCGTGGGCTTGTCACAGAGCTTCTTGTATATCCCAACCCTACGTATGACAGGGTCTTTTTAAAAGGTCTTCCTGAAGGCCGGCACTTAATATCTCTTTATAATGTTAATGGGGTGTTATTGCAGTCTTTTGCAACAGTCAACAAATGGTGGAGCCTCCCTGTGTGGCATTTACCCGCGGGAATTTATTACCTGGGGATATCCGGGCAGCACAAAAAGATTACACGAGGTTTCAGGAAATTATAGCGATGACGGCTATTTTTGTCAGATGGAAAAGGTATGCCGTAACTGCGAAACAGCCATTACAAGTGCTTATTGTCCCCAATGCGGTCAGGATGCTCATGTAGGGAGATTAAATATGCATTCCCTGGTACATGAATTATGGCATGGATTTACGCATACGGACAAAGGGCTATTGAAGTTGATCAAGGACCTTACCCTGAGGCCCGCGCGGGTGTACAATGCTTATTTCAGTGGGGTGCGCAAAACCTATTTCAGTCCGGTTGTCTTTTTCCTGCTCTCTTTTGGTATTTATATTTTCCTGGACCAAAAGGTATTCGATTATGAAGATTATATTGTACACAAGTACAATGATTATAACCGACGGTATCACCTGCAGCTAAAGTATATAGCGCTTACCTGGCTGCCTTTCCAGGCATTGTTGAGTTACCTGTTGTTCTTCCGGCGGCGTAACCTGGCAGAATGTATTGTATTCTGGCTTTATTGTACCGGTTTTGTGAATGTTGTGCTCATCGTATTAACGCCTATCCGCTTTTGGCTGATCCACCATACCGAGCTGCTTAATGACATACTTGGCGCGCTAGGGGTATTGATCATGTTAATACATGCCTGGAAGGTATTCGGTAGCACAGTGAGCCACAAAATGCTGCTGATGTTGCTGATGTTTGCGCTGTTACTCATCAAAGTCTATATTAGTTTCTTTTATGTTATCCACGTACATGTTCCCGTCAAATATCCCTCATTACCGGCGGCCATCGGGCTGTTTTTCGGGTTGTAGAGGATAAAGCAACAAGGCGTAAAAGTGTAAGGAGCGTTTGCTGTCAGCGAAAATTTCCGGAAACCGGAGGGGGATGGAAGCCTTTTTGCGGAACCATTTCCGGAAACATTTGCGTACCTTTCAGGCTACCAGTTTTATCATTTCACCCTAGTAATATGGAACCTGTTAACCTGAAAAGGCTTGCCAAAGAACTGAATCTTGCCATTTCCACCGTCTCCCGCGCCCTTCGTGACAGCTATGATATCAGTCCCGAGACTAAAAAACGGGTATTTGAGCTGGCGCAAAAGCTGAATTATGAGCCCAATCCTTATGCCAGTAGTTTGCGCAAACAAAAAAGCAGGACGATCGCCGTGGTGATCCCCGAAGTAGCCAATAACTTTTTCTCTTTAGCCATCAATGGAATAGAGTCGATTGCCCAGGAAAAAGGATACCATGTATTGATCTACCTCACCCACGAAGATTATCAGAAGGAAGTGTCTATTACACGCCACCTGCAGAGTGGGCGGGTAGATGGCATCCTGATGTCTGTATCGGCTACCACAGAAGACACTAGCCATATTGTAGAGCTGCACAACAAAGGAATACCCATCATCTTCTTCGACCGGGTATGTGATGCCATTGATACGTCCAGGATCACCACCGATGATTATGACAGTGGATTTAAGGCCACTGAGCATTTATTACAGAGTGGTTGTAAACACATTGCTTACCTGTCATTTTCCCAACACTTGTCCATTACCAATAAGCGGATGCGCGGTTACCTGGAAGCGCTGGAGCATTATAATATCAAACCCGGCCGCAAACTTATTATACAATGCAGCAGCGACAATGGGTTGAGTTACCCCGTTTTGCGTAAATTATTGGCTGGCAAAAAGCGGCCGGATGGTATTTTCGCTTCAGTGGAGAAACTGGCCATTGCCAGCTATCATGTATGTGAGGAGTTGAAGATCCGCATTCCCCAGGATGTGAAGGTGATCAGTTTTTCAAATCTTGAAACAGCTTCCCTGTTGAATCCATCCCTAACCACCATTACCCAACCTGCATTTGATATCGGCAAGAAAGCAGCTTCGGTACTCTTCCGAATGCTGGAGAAAAACAAGCCGGGCTACCTGACGGAAACGGTAGTGCTGAACTCTTCGTTGATCCCAAGGAACTCGACGAAGGTGTGAATGATCAGTTGTATTTCACCTTCCCTTCTTTCACTCCCTTACTGTCCTTCCCCTCTACCTTCACAAAAGAAGCAGCCTTGCCTGTGATGGTGAAGCCGTTGATATTGGCTCCCTGTACATTTTCCAGGCGTATGACAGATTCTGCTCCTGCTGCGGCGGGCAGCTTCCAGTCGGTCAGCTCAAGATCCTGTGCATCTTCTGCAATAAAGACCGGGCGAAGATCGGGGCTGGTGAGGTTGAACCGGATATTTTTTAAAGTGAGCCCTTTTACATGACGCGCCCAGATGCCCCAGGCAGGGATGAGGGGGCCGAATGTCTTAACTTCAGGGTATTGGTCAACGGCCTCAGGCACTGCATGACGGGCATTTTCTGCCGTACCGCCACCAGCCAGACTGATCTCAATATTCTCCAATGTTACGTTGCTGATGTAGTGACCCGGTACACCCGTGATGAGGATACCGGAAGGTGGCTTTAGTTGTGCATCGGCTGCTGCTTCGGCTTTCACATTCCGAATAACAACGTTCTCGAAAGTGCCGGTAGGCTGCTGTGTATCCTTTCCTTTGCGGAATACATTGAGCCGCGAGCCCAGGCGCAGCAACATAGGCGTGCGCACGTTCTTCATAGTAATATCTGAGATGGTTACATTGCGCAGGTGAGCACCATCTACTGTCAGCAGTTTGATCCCGCCATTGCGGGTATCATAAATTTCGCAATGAGAAATATCGATATTTTCAAAGGGGGCCATAGATTCCGTACCCATCTTAATAGCAGCCTGATTGCTTTTCAGCTTCATGCGGGTAACGGTAATATCCTTGCAGCCCATGGTGCTGGAAGTGGTCTTAAAACAAAGCGCATCATCGCCACTCACCACATCACAATCGCGGATCTGCACCTGCTGGCATCCGTCGATGTCCATCCCATCGTTGTGTGCAACACCTACACTCACAATCTTTACATTTTCGATCAGTATCTGTTTGCTCTGGAAATAATGGGAGGTCCAGGCGGCTGCATAAAAGAGGGATACACCCTTTACCGTAACACCGGTGCAACGCACAATGCGCAACAGGAAGGGGCGGCGACCCCATATTTTGCCTTCCCCTCTGGTATCTGCCAATACATGTTTGGCTTTCAGGGCAGAACCTTGTCCGTCAATAGCGCCTTCGCCTTCGATGCCGATATTTTTGGCATCTACAGCCACCAGCAAGGCCCAGCCTACATCAATGCCCAGTCCATCCGTAAAAGGATCAATATTATCATAGGCTTCAATATCGGTGCTGCCCAGTATGAGCGCGTCTTTTTGCAACAGGAGGGTGATATTGTCTTTGATGACGATGGTGCCCGAAAGGTATTTGCCGGCCGGGAATATCACCTTACCACCACCTTTTTGGGCACAGGCGTCAATAGCCTGCTGGATGGACTTTGAATCAAGGGTAGTGCCATCACCCTTAGCGCCATAGTCTTTTACGTTGACATCGATAGCGGAGGCGTATAGCGAAGAAAGTACCAATAAAACTGAGAAGATCTTTTTCATATAGAATGTTTTAAGAGCTACGAGCCACGAGCTTCGAGCTGCGAGCGAAATACAACGTTTGCTACGCATTGCTTCGAGGCAAAGGCTCAGGGCTCGTAGCTCGAAGCTCGTGGCTCGAAGCTATTTCTGCTGTCTTGCTTTTAACTGTGCCAGGTAGAGCGAAGCGGGCTGTAAGCCTTCCTTGTTTTGTCCTTCCCATTCTCCATCGGGGCGGTCCTTAAAGCGGCCGGGGTATTTATCACCCTTCATACCAATATTGTAATTCTTGCCACTGGCCCAGGGGCTTTGTACAGCCGCTCTTTTCACCGTGCAATTCCACAATACCTGCGTCACGCCGGCCCAGCCATGGCCGCTGCCATAGTTGCCCCTGTCCTGTACGTTGATCTCGCCATCGGTAATAATGTTGTCATATAAAGTGCCTACAGCCCAGCGATGGTGGGGGCCAATATCTGCATGGGTCTTTTTTGCAGTACAATTGTAAAATACATTGGGACCAAGGGTTTTGGAGCCAGTCACATAATCGTGCCTGCCCTCGGTAGTATGGCAGTTCATGAAGAGGTTGCACTGTCCATTGTTGTTGAATGAATAACGCCGTCCGCCGGTGATCACTGATTTAGGGTCGAAGCATTTGCTGTCTTTCACGGTAATATACCGTGCATCATCACCCAGGTTCACGCAGGCATAAGCAAAGTAGCGGGAGGTAACGTTTCTCACCCAACCCTGTTCTGCTTTGTTGAGGGCAATGGCATCCCAGGCATGGTTCTCTGCTGTATCGCTGGTATAAACAGATTCCATGTAGAGATTTTCTACGCCTATTTCCCGGATACGGCCATCAAAGCTGTACTTGTATATTTCACCACCACCAAATTGTGCATCGAGTGCCTGTACTATGGGGTTGTCAATAAAAACCTTATTGCCTTGTATTTGGGTGATCACTCTTTCAAATTCGAGGTTGTACTCATTGGCTTTCCATTGTTTGGTACCATTGCGTCCGGCTATCTGGTCCATTTTGGTATCAGTTATCCATTTGTCTGTACCCGGTCTGTTTACGATGATGGCATCACCCACCTGCAGGCCTTTGGCGTCGCTTACAGTGAAGGAGAAGCTGCCAACGGGCACGTAGTTGTCAGTGATCTTTATCCGGGCGCCAATGGGCCTGGGACTGCCGCTGCCGGTGAAGGCGATCAAAGGTTTTTGTGTGGCAGCAGTGGCTACCAGTTTGGTGCCGTTTTCAGTATCACCTTCCCCACGTAATACAATGCCACTGGCACTCACTTGCAGGGTTGCAGGAATAGTATAGGTGCCTTTTTTCAACAGGATGGCGCCCCGGAAGCCGTTTTTATCAGCTGCTTTGGCCGCCAGTTCATTGATGGCTGCCTGTATTTTTTGGGCTGCATCTTCGGAGGGTGAGATGGCGACGACGACGGGCAGGTCGGGAATGGTCTTATCGCCCTGGTAATAGCCTACGCGACTAAAATCGGGAATAATATTACCTTGCTCGTCTGCTGTATAAGTAAGATTGCCTTTTTTGTCGGCCTGCACAAATTTTGATTCCCATTGTACGGAACGGACAACGGTAAAAGCCATTACCGACACGGCGGTAATGGCTATCAGCGGAAGGTGCTTGTTTTGTATGAATAGAGGCATAGGGCGATAGATTGTAGAATGAAAGTAAGTACAAAATTCTATCACCGGGAAGCCTTTGCCAGAATAGGTGAATGCTTTGCCAATAGGAATACGAATTCCGCAAAAGGAGGATACGAATTTCACCAATTAAACCTCCAAAATTTTATTACTGCTATATGAACAGGAAACTTTCTTTTGGATATTATTTTTTAGCAGGCGCCGGCCTGTTACTATCTCAGGCATTGATAGCGCAAAATACGCCTCAACAGGATCGTTGGGCGATCCAGCCCGACGGCAGCATATTGTGGACGGTCAATGGAAGACTGCCACACCAGGATCATATTGAGATGAGTGGAGAGCAGGTTTCCTATTGGGTACAATACGAGGTAGAGGCCAGTGGCAAGCTGTCATTGAACAGAACCATGGTATTCCCCGGCTTCCGGTTATTGCCCCAGCGTACCATCGCCAGTATGACCTATAATGTGACGGACCACGACCTGCCACGTTTCCTGATCAATGATAAATTATTCAAAGCGGGTGTATACAATGCGGCGGTGGCCGAAGATATGGCCGAACAGGTGACCAGCATACGTCATAAAGGCATCATGGAAGTGCAGAGCCTGATCGGAAAGAATAAGGACCTATTGCTTAAAAGGACCTTATTCCCTTCTGTCAATAAGCCGATCGCATTGGAGAAATGGGTGTTTGTGAATACAGGCAAGCAGCCCGTGAAAATTGAAATGGAGTACCTGCAGCGTTTTGTGAAGCCTGCGGCAGAACGTACTACGCCTGCGCAGCACAGCTTTGTGGTATCTACCATCGGTGAAGGGTTGAAGACCGTAGCGCCCGGCGATTCTGTGGTATTTGGTCTCAGTTACCAGGCTGTACGCGCAGCTGCACAACCTGCTGTTGCCAACCTATTGGCCGAAGAGCAGGGGAGGCGTCAAAGAGTAGCTGGTATTTTATCCTTACTGCAACTGGAGACACCCGATGAAATGTTGAATACCGCTTTTGCCTTTGCTAAAATAAGGGCTACAGAAAGTATTTACCTTACCAAAGGTGGTTACCTGCATGGTCCCGGTGGTTTGCGCTACTATGCTGCTATCTGGGCCAATGACCAGGCGGAATACATCAATCCCTTCTTCGCATTCCTGGGTGATGATGTAGGTAATAAGTCAGCTATGAATGCTTATCGCTGGTTTGCCCATTATATGAACCCGGATTATAAACCGATCCCCAGCTCCATTATCGCAGAAGGCGATGGTGTGTGGCATGGCGCCAAAGACAGGGGCGATATGGCAATGATCGCTTACGGCGCCGGCCGTTATGCATTGGCCAATGGCAATGCAGATTCAGCCCGTGTATTGTGGCCTTTAATTGAATGGTGCCTGGAATACTGCCACCGTCAACTCAATGAGCAGGGCGTGGTGAAGTCAAATAGTGATGAACTGGAAGGCCGTTTCCCGGCTGGCAAGGCCAACCTCAATACCAGTATTTTGTATTATGATGCCTTGCGCTCTGCTGCAATGCTGGGCAAACAATTGTCCATGCCCAAAGCACAGCTCACTAAGTATGAGCAGGAAGCCAAAACGATGCGCAGCAGTATTGACAAGTATTTCGGTGCTACGGTAGAAGGGTTCAATACCTATCGTTATTACGAAGGTAATGATACCCTCCGTGCCTGGATCTGTTCTCCGCTGATCGTTGATATATTTGACCGTAAGGAAGGTACGGTGGCGGCTTTGTTCTCTCCACGCCTGTGGACTGAAGATGGTCTGGCATCACTGGCAGGCAATAAAACCTTCTGGGACCGTTCTACACTCTATGCCCTGCGCGGTGTATTTGCCGCGGGTGAAACCCAGAAAGCATTTGATTACCTGCAATATTATTCACGCCGCCGGTTGCTCGGTGAGCATGTGCCCTATGCGGTAGAAGCCTATCCGGAAGGCAACCAGCGTCACCTTTCTGCAGAAAGTGGTCTCTACTGCCGAATCTATACCGAAGGCATGTTTGGTATGCGCCCTACTGGTTTAAACAGTTTTGATTGTACACCGCACCTGCCGGCCGCATGGAATAAGATGGCCCTGCGTGGGGTGCGTGCATTTGGTGCTTTGTTTGATATAGAAGTAGTACGGGCTGCCGGTGGTAAACTGGATATCCTGATCTCCAAAGATGGACGGTCTAAGAAGTATACAGTTAAAGAAGGCGCTACCCAGCGCATCACCATCTGATATATTTGATTATGTTTAGACCTGACAGGTTTAGCCCAGCCTCGCAGCCCGGCAAAAAAACTGTCAGGTCTTTCCTTATAACGTACCAAAGTTTTTCAGGAAATCATCCTTGTAATTCTTGCTTACCGGCACTTCTTCTTCGCCCACTACCACCAGGGTTTCATTAAAACTGGTTACCTGGTTAATGTTGACAGCATAGGACCGGTGCACCCTGATGAACTGTGTATTGTTGAGCCGCTCCAGCACCTGCTGCAGGGTATTGCGTAAGGTGTATTTTTTATCGGCGGTAAATATATGCGTGTGGTTGTTATTGGCTTCCAGGTAGCAAATATTGGCAAGACCTACCTTGATGAACTTGTATTGCTGCTTTACAAATATGGCATCATTGAAAGACAGGATGGACTCCGGCGTTCCTGCTTTGGCGCTCTCTGTTTCCTTTTTTGCCGGTGGTGCTTTGCGGAGGGAAAACTGTTGCAGCGCCAGTTCAATGGCTATCCGCAGGTTGGCCGGCTGGTAAGGCTTGGTGAGGTAGGCGGCCGGTAATGTTTGTTTGGCCCTTTCCGTGATCTCACGATCGCTGAAGGCCGTGAGGTAAATGATCGGTATATCAACCAGGCTGTTGATCTGCCGGGCGGTCTCTATGCCATCCCAGTTACCTTTAAGGTGTATGTCCAATAACACCAGGTCTACCGGCTTTGTCTTAACGATGTCCAAAGCTTCCTGTCCATTGTCGGCCACGCCGGCAATGCTGTAGTTTTCTTCCAGCAGGAATTCTTCCAGTCCGATGGCTACAATGCCTTCGTCTTCTACGATCAATATGCTTACCTGTTCGGCCATATTATAGTATATTGTTAAGGGTTGGTAGGGGAATATGTACGGTAAAGACAGCGCCTTTGGCGGAGCTGAGGTTGGCTACGGCATCCAGTTGTTTCACCAATACTTTCACCAGCTTCAGCCCGAAGGATCGTTGTGGTTTTTGCCACAAGCTGTCCGGTATGCCGGGTCCATTGTCTTTGATCTCCAGGATCAATTCTTTTTCCCCGGATTTGATCGACATGTCAAGCAGTGGCTGTGGCACCTGCTGCCAGGCATGCTTGAACGCATTGGTCACCCATTCATTGATCAGCAGGCCAAGGGGCATGGCAATATCAACATCCAGTTCCTTTACTTCCACATCGAGGCGGGTAGTGACGCGCTCGGCGTCCACGCCAAAAGTTTGTTTGATGCTCTCCACCAGGTCGGCCACATAGCTTTGCATGTTCACCGACTTGAGGTTGGACCCTTCATACAGGCTGCGGTGGATGAGTGCCATGGCCTCAATTCGTTGTTGCCCTATTTTGATCGTTTGGATAGATTCCGGATCGGTGAGGCGGCTGGCCTGCAGGCTCAGGAGGTTGGTAACGATCTGCAGGTTGTTCTTTACCCGGTGGTGCAATTCCCGCATCAGCAGCGTGAGCTTTTGGGATTGGTCCTGTATCTGCCGGTTCTTTGTACGTATAGTGCGGTACAGCCATCCAAAGATGATCAACAACAAGGCCATTAATACCAGGCTGAACCACATCCATTTTACCTGGGTCGTTTTCGCGGTATTGATGATATTCAGTGAGGCAATGGCATCGTCTTTCTTTTTACTTTGGTATTCTACTTCCAGCTTGCCGATCTGCTGTACATTGTCCAACAGCTTGATCGAATCCTGCATTACCTTGTGCCGCGTATAATACTTGAGCGCCTGCTTGTAATCTCCCACCCAGTTATAGACCTCGGAGTAGGTATCATAGATCTCCATTTCCCGGAATGGCCATTTTAGATCATGGGTTATATCAACGGCCTGCTGCAAATACTGTAGTCCTTTTGATCTGGCGCCTTTCATGAACCAGGCCATACCTACCCAGTTGCCGGAATAGGTGATCGAGCGCAGCTGGTTATACTTCTTTGCCAGGGCAATACCTTTTTCTCCATAGTAAATGGTCTTATCATAAGCTTTGGCGTAAACGTAGTATTGCGAAATATTGCTATAATAAGCGATCCTTTCCCTTTCATATTTGGCGCTGGATTCGGCCAGTTGTAATCCTTCCAGGTGCAGGGCCAGTGATTTGGCCCGGATGGTTTCATCGCCGTATAAGGACCCATAGCCCTGGGTAAACATGGCTTTGAGCCGCTTCTGGTAAATGATCTCACCGGTATCGCGCAGTGCCAGGGCTGCCGCCATGCCTTTATCGGCTGCCGTGAATGCCATCGCATAATTCTGTTTCTCCTTGTGAAGGTTGCCCATCAGTGCATACAAGGCCGCCATGCTTTTCAGCAGCTGCAGGCGTTCTGCGATCTTTAGGGTCGCTAATGCATTGGCCATGGCCTGCTCATAATGGCTGGATCGCCAGGCGTAATGTGCCTGGTACAAGCGGGCCTTCACCAGCAGGGGAGAATCGTTTTGCGCCACTGCCCGTTCCTCCATGGCGTTGGCTGCTGCCAGTAAAGAATCAACAGAACCATTTACAAATTTTTTGGCCCTTGCTTCCAGGGAATCCGCTGGCGGCGCTATGGGCCTGGCAGCAGGTGGTGCAGACTGTTTGGTACGGCCGCAGGACAATAATAGCAGGCAAATACAGCCGGTCATTATGCTGGTGGAGAACTTATTGGGCATTAGGGGGCATTGGTTGCTTGGTGTAAATATATAAAAAGGCAACAAGGCAGCAAGGCATTGAGGCAACGAGTTGTAAGAACCCTTTCCTCGTTGCCTCTATTCCTCTCCACTCACATACAAAAACACCCCCTTTCACATACATTAAACTGGTCAAGTGCCGCCCGGTAGTAATATTCGCGTGCCGGGAACCGTTCAGTTCTGTAAGTTTTTTCTCAAATATCCTGTATGAAACGATCATTACCCCTTACCTTGATCCTTGGCTTTTTGTTGTTCACGTACCCACGCGTGTTTGCACAGAACCCTGTGTTGACCGGTACCTGTACCGGTAAGCAATTGAGTGTTACCCCCAACACAAACGCCAATAAGATTGAGTGGGTGAGAGATGGCGTTACCGTAGAGAAGACCAATTATGTTGAATTGGGTAACCCCGTGGTAGTGGCAGGAAAGGAAGGGATATACGGATCCGATAATGATCATTTGGCAATACCGAAAAAGATCTTCGTAACACCGGCCGGGGAAATTTATATAGCAGATTACGGTAATAGCAGGGTGCAAAAATGGTCACCTCCTTATACAACCGGCACCACCATAGCAAGCGGTTTGAACTGGGTAGAAGATGTGCAGGTGGAAAGCGGCAATACCGTATTGGTATCAGAACACTGGGGGCAGCGGATCAGCCGGTGGCCGGGTAATATTACAGTGGCCGCCATAAGTGGTGGTGCGGATGGGATCTGTATGGATGCTTCCGGCAGGTTATACGTTGCCGAGTATGTCGGCCATAGAATATACCGGTTTCCCGCCAATCCTTTACCGCCGGCCACTGGTACCATCGTAGCAGGCACCACCAATGCAGGCAATGCATCCAATGAACTCAATTATCCAATAGATGTGCAGGTGGATGCCAATGGGCAGATATATGTACTGGATGGCAGTAACGACCGCATAATACGTTTCCCCTCCAATAGTACGAGAGGTGCTAGTGGTACAGTAATAGCCAGCGGTCTGGGATTTACCTATCCCCATTCGCTTTCAGTAGATGCTTACGGAACTATTTTTGTCACCACGCAGACCGGGATCTACATGATAGAGGCCGGGCAAACTCCGCGCAAGGTTTCTGATCTGAGTGCATTGGGTATTCACGCCCTTAATAACAACCAGGTCTTTGTAGCAGACAACCATTGTGTAAAAAGGCTAACCTTATTACCACCCTCCAATGTATTTATACCCGTCACTCCGGGCACCTATACCGCCAGGATCTATTATAAAGATGGTACCGTGAGAACATCCAATGCGGTAAACGTACAACTTACCCCGGCCGCCCCTGTAGCAACCGGTAGTGCCCTGGTCTGTCCGGGTAATACCCTTACCCTCCAGGCCACCAGCCCGGTGGCCGGTGCTACCTACCAATGGATCGGCCCGCTGGGATATAGTGCGTCAGGCGCCAATCCTTCCATTGGGGCAGTTACCATGGCGCACAGCGGTAATTACATTGTTACATTAAGAGAACCCGGCGGCTGTGTGTCGGCGCCTGATACCGTGGTCGTCACCGTGGCGCAGCCCGTACCTTCCGTTGTCATCACAGCCAATACGGTGCGGTATTTTTGTCCCGGTATTCCCGTCACCTTTACCCCTACACCCGTCAATGGCGGACCGGCGCCTGCCTACCAATGGAAGAAGAATGGGGCGACCGTGGGTACCGGCAGCACTTATACCACTACCACCCTCAGTAATGGCGATGTCTTTACCTGTGTAATGACCAGCAACGCCCCCTGTGCTTCGCCGGCTACTGTTACCAGTAATGCCATTACCATGTCGTCCAGTGCAGCGCCTGTATTAACGGCGCCGGCTGCTTGTGTGGGCGCCACTATATCGGTCAATAGTCCGCTGCCACTCCGGCAAATGGCCTGGTACCGCGATGGCGCCTATGTGGAAGATGCCCCCAACAAGTTAAATGGCATCGTGATCGCCGGCGGCAACGGGGCGGGATCGCAAGCCAATCAATTGAATAGTCCGAGGGCCATCACAAAGGATGTTGCAGGTAACCTGTATGTGATAGACAATACGAATTTTCGCGTATTGAAGTTCCCGCCCAACTCCACTTCAGCCACCAATGGTGTGGTAGTAGCCGGTGGGAATGGCCAGGGTACAGCATTAAATCAATTATACGATCCCCAGGGGCTGTGGATAGATGCAGGCGGCAACCTGTGGGTGGCCGATGGGCATGGGCAAAGAGTGCTGAGATTTCCGCCGGGATCTACCAGTGCCACGAACGGGACCATTGTGGCTGGTACCGGTAACTATGGTTCGGCACTGAATGAACTCTACAGACCCTGCGACCTGCAGGTAGATGCAGCAGGTTATCTCTATGTGTTGGATTGGGGGAACCGGCGGGTCTTGAAATTTCCGCCTGGTTCAACCGCTGGCACCATGGGTGTAGTGGTGGCCGGAGGTAATGGCCAGGGAGGTGGGCTGAATCAACTGGACTATAATTACAGCATGCATGTGGATGCAGCCGGTAATGTATATGTGGGAGATGGCACTTCAATATTGGGTGGGCGTGTGGTAAAATGGGCGCCCGGCGCCACTACCGGCGTACTGATAGCAGGCAGTAACGGTTACGGTACCGGACTCAACCAGTTTGGCGCCATCAATGATATTTACGTAGATGCTGCCGGTACAATCTATATCTGTGACTGGAGCGGCCACCGTGTACTCAAATGGCTCCCCGGGGCCCCCGGCGGAACTATTGTGGCCGGAGGCCGTGGCTCCGGTAATAGTATGGAACAACTTTCGTATGCCTGGTGCGTGTATGTTGATGCAGATGAGTATGTGTATGTTAGCGACGGATTGAATAACCGGGTACTGAAGATCATGCCGGAAGTAATAACCGATTATACACCCGCTGTTGCAGGTACCTGGAAAGCCGTGGCTACCAGCATGGGCGGCTGTCCCGCTACCACCAATGATGTGGTCATCCATGCCAACAATACACCTACCGTCAACATCAGTACACCCGTTACTACCATTTGTGCCGGCACACCGGCTACCTTTACGGCCACTTCCACCAATGCTGGTACCGCGCCTGTATACCAATGGAAACTGAATGGTACCGATGTGGCTACCGGAGATAGGTATACACCTTTTGCGCCACTGGCCAATGGGGATCAGATCAGTTGTGAGCTCACCGTAGATGCCGATGCAGGCTGCGTAACTTCCAATACGGTCATGAGTAACACGATCACTATGACAGTGAACGCTACCATGCAGGTCTCCATTGCTGCTGACAATACCGGGCCGGTATGTCCCGGCGCTACCCCTTCATTTACTGCTACTGCCAGCGGTTTGGCTACGCCTGCTTACCAATGGCAGGTGAATGGTATCAATGCAGGGGGCAACAGTGCAGGCTTCTCACCGGCAGCACTCAATAATGGAGATGTTATCACTTGTATACTAACAGGTACCACTGGTTGCCCTGCTTCCAATGCCGTTACCAGCAATGCCATTGTGCCGGTGGTGTATACTACTAACGACACGATCCTCTATGTGAATAAAAATGTAAGCGGCGGTATGCAGACCGGCCTGGGCTGGAACAATGCCATCACTGAACTGTCGGATGCTTTGTTGATCGCACGTGCCTGCAATACCATCAAGGAGATCTGGATAGCAGGTGGCGTTTACCATCCTCAATATGATGCAACGGGCAATACGCCTGCCGATCCGCGGTGGGCAACATTGGATGTGCCTGCCGGTCTGCTCATCTATGGCGGTCTGCATACAGGCTTTAGTGCTGCCTCGCCTGCTGACGTGAATACCATACATGCCGGTAATTATGCCATCGCCGCTACTGATTCCAGTTACCTCGATGGCGCCCTCCCGGCCGGCAAGGTTTACCATGTCGTAAGTCTCAACAATACAACGGCCGGCACTTTGCTCAATGGCCTGGTGATCCGCAACGGCCTCGCCAACGGTGCCGGCACAGATGGCCTGGGAGGAGCCATGCTCATCAATGGTGGCAGCGCCACTATAGCCTGGACCTCTATTACCAATAACCGGGCAACAACGGGTGGAGGCGTCTACCATTCCAATACGACAGCAGTACAGTATGATCATTGTTCCTTCTCCGGCAACCTGTCCACTGCCAATGGTGGCGCTGCTGCGCAGGAGAACAGCAATGCGGCTATTGCATCCACCATTCGTTATACCGCCTGTAAATTCTTTAATAATACGGCGCAGGGATCAGGAGGCGCTACGCATACAGCAAACAGGATCAGTGCTTCGTATGTAAACACCCTATTTTCCAACAATGCTGCTACGCTCAATGGCGGGGCCTTGCACCTGCAAGCTGATAACGGGGCTGCTACCAGCTTTATCACCAACTGTACATTTTATAAGAATACAGCTGGCAGTGGTATGGCCATTTACCATACTACCGGCAATACTGTCTTGAACAATAGTATTGTGATGGAAGCGGGGACTGCCATTGTCAGCGGACCTGCTTTCGCTCAACAGTATACAGCCTTGCCCGCACTTACGCCGGCCAATGAGGCCTGGTGGTTCCTGTCTGTATTACCTGCCGATGCGGCTTACCTGCAGCTCACCAATTGTGCACCCGCCATCAATGCGGGCGACAATACCAGCTATGCTAATCAGGCTGCAGGCAACAAGGACCTGGCAGGCAATATACGCATACAGCAAGTGCTGATCGACCAGGGAGCTTATGAATCGGCTGGCGGCCTAATCTCCATATCGCGGCAGCCAACACCCGCTGTGGTATGTACACCGGTAGATACTTCCTTCTCCATACAGGCCAGCAGCACCTCTCCTTTAACTTACCAATGGCAGATCAATAAAAATGATGGCAACGGGTTTAGGGACAGTGCAGGCGCCACGGGTGCCGTGTTGCGCATCACCCAGCCCGGCACTGGCCAAAATGGCTGGCTGTACAGGGTGTACATCAAACAATGCCCGTTTGCTGCAGATACTTCGGCAGCAGTGTCGCTCACAGTACATGCATTGCCCGCTGTACAACCCATCACCGGTAATCAGCCATTGTGTGTGGGAAAGACGATGCTGTTGTCCAATACAACGATTGCCGCCGGCATGGCATGGAAGAGCCTGAATGCTGCTGTTGTCGCTGTCAATGCCAGCGGCCAGGTGCAGGCCCTCAATGCCGGTAATACTGTTGTACGGTTTATTGCTACAACGACAGCCGGATGTGTTGACAGTGCGGCCGTTAATATTACCGTTAATCCACTGCCTGTTGTGCAACCCATTACCGGTGTACAATTGCTTTGTGCCAACAGCAGTATGCAATTGGGCAATGCCACTACCGGTGCAACGGGTTACTGGAAGAGTACCAACCCGGCTGTTGCTACGGTAAATGCCAATACCGGGAGGGTAAGCGGTGTGGCCGGTGGCCAAACCACCATCCGTTATATAGCTACCAATGCTGCAGGTTGTACAGACAGTGTGGAGACAGTTATTACCGTACACAACCTGCCTGCCCTGCAACCCATTCTTTCTGCTACTAATGATTTTAAACTGTGCGAGCAGGCCACGCTTGCATTAAGCAATCAAACCAATGCTGTCACCAGTTATTGGAAAGTGCTGAATAGTGCAGTGGCTACCATCAATACAGCCGGACAGGTAAAAGGTATTGCCGCCGGTAATACTACGGTACGTTATGTGGCAATGGGTATTAACAACACCGGCTGTGCTGATAGTGCTGATATTGGGCTCACCGTGTTACCGACACTTCCCACCGGCATTCAGATCACCGTCTCTGATCAGGAGATCTGTGATGGCGATGAAGTTACCTTCAATGCACAAACGGTGAATGGCGGCATATCCCCCGGTTATCAATGGATGTTGAATAACCAGCCTGCGGGGTCCAACTCAAATACCTGGAAGAGTAGTGTGCTGAAAAACGGCGATGTCGTAAGCTGTGTACTGCAGAGTCAGGCAGTCTGTGCTTCACCGGCCATGCTGCCATCGGGCACTATTGCCATGACGGTGCATCCGCTGCCGATGGTATTGCCCTCCGCCGACCGGTTGGCCATATTCAAAGGCGATCACCTGCTGCTCAATGCCGGCATCCCCGGTGCGGTACAGCATATTAAATGGTCGCCCGGCGCTGGCCTCAGCAATGATACCATCATGGCCCCGCTGGCGCAGCCTTCCGCTACCACCTTATACCAGGTGAAGGCCACTACCCAATATGGTTGTATGGCTACTGGCGAGATAATGGTGACGGTGATGGAAAAGCAGGATATACCCAATGCGTTCTCTCCCAATGGTGATGGTATTAATGATCGCTGGGAAATTAAGTACCTCGATAAATTCCCCCAGGCAACCGTGCAGGTCTTCAACCGCTATGGTCAGCCCATGTATGCAGCAACAAGCCATCAGCCCGGTAATGGATGGGATGGCAGGTTCAAGGGACAACCCTTGCCCATGGGAACTTACTATTATATCATTGACCTGAAGAATGGTCATGAAAAATTATCGGGTTCGATCACTATCATCAGGTAAACCTCTGTATATGCATAAAATCAGCTATCCTCTCAAAATACACCGGGTACAGGCATCGCCGGTTGCTTCCCATACCGGCTATGTGAAACTATTATTGATCGTCCTGTTGTGCTGGCATGTATTGCCCTTGCACGCACAGCAAAGGCCTTATTATACGCAATACATCCTCAACAACTATATTATCAATCCGGCTATTGCCGGTATTGAAAACTATACGGATGTGAAAGTGAGTCACCGCCACCAATGGGCAGGCCTGGAAGATGCACCGGTAACCACATACCTCACCATTCATGCACCATGGAAGAAAGATGATTATGGCCGGGAGACTGCTACGGGCTTTACGCCCGATGGCGAGAACCCGCGGGGGAGGGCTTATTGGCGCGATTACCAGGCGTCTCCCGGGCACAGTGGTATAGGGCTTACCCTACTCAATGACCGCACAGGTCCATTAAATCGTTTTGCAGCTTATGGTACTTATGCTTATCACTTACCACTTACCACCACTGCTACTTTATCAATGGGTTTCAGTGCGGGTATTGCCAGCATGAGCCTGCAGGCGGATAAGCTCAACTTCGGCAACCCGGCGCAAATCGATCCTGCCGTGAGTGCCAATCAGTCGGGCCAGCTAAAGCCAGATGTAAGCGCTGGTTTGTGGTTGTACAGCCGTGATTATTTTGCCGGCATCGCTATTCAACAGATCGTACCTGCGCAATTGACCTTTACAGACAATATCGTACAACCTTCAGGCAATAAACTGTTGCCCCACACTTTCATCACGGCTGGTTACCGTTTCTTTCTTACGGATGATATCAGTTGCCTGCCTTCTGTTATGCTTAGGTACATACAGCATTTGCCACTGGGAGCAGAAATGAATACCAAATTTCAATACCATGACCTGGTGTGGATAGGAGGGAGTTACCGGTACAAGGATGGCTATGCAGGCATGGTGGGTATTAATATCAGTAATACCGTGAACCTCGGTTATTCCTATGATGTAACCACTTCCGGATTAAAGACGGTGAGTAAGGGATCGCATGAGTTGTTGATAGGATTTATATTGGGCAACAAATACAACGACAGGTGCCCGGAGAAATTATGGTAATTTGAACTAAAGAGGTGACACCCTTCGATGAATGGTTCTAGATGAGTAAATGACGAATGTTTTGATTTAATTTAATGATTCTATTCCGTCTTTAAGTCTTACCATTAAAATGTATAATCGATTGAACTCATATGCGCTTCCCCCATACGATCACCGTAGACAGGAAACTTTGATAGGCAAGTTTCTATTTCTTGAACATCTTCTGCGCTAAGGTGAATGTCCTGTGCGCCAAGATTTTCCAGCAAATGTGTTTGAGTACGGGTGCCAGGAATGGGAACAATAATTGGACTTTTAGCAAGTAGCCATGCAAGTGCAATTTGCGCTGGTGCAGCATTCTTTTTTGCAGCATAATCTTTAAGCCATTCGACGATAGGCATGTTCAACGGCAAAAATTCTTTTGAGAAACGAGGGAATCCAGCTCTGAAATCTGATTTTTCGTCAAACTTTGTAGTTGTATCATACTTACCCGTAAGAAACCCTGCACCAACAGGAGACCACGGTACAAAACCAATGCCCAGTTCTTCACAGGTTTTTAGGACACCGTTTAATTCTACATTTCGGGTCCATAGAGAATATTCAGATTGCACAGCTGATACTGGTTGAACAGCATGCGCACGGCGAATAGTTTTGGCACTAGCTTCCGATAGTCCAAAATGCAGGACTTTCCCTGCTTGAATAAGTTCTTTAATAGTACCAGCCACATCTTCAATCGGTACATTGGGATCAACACGGTGTTGGTAATATAGATCGATATGGTTGGTTCGGAGCCGTTTTAAAGATTCCTCAACAACTCTTTTAATACGCTTGGGATGGCTATCTAATCCCACTGTACCATCGATGGCAAATCCAAATTTGGTGGCAATTTTTACTTGATCACGGAAAGGCTGTAGTGCTTCACCAACCAATTCTTCGTCTGTATACGGTCCATAAACTTCAGCAGTATCAAAAAAAGTTACACCACTTTCAAATGCTTTACGAATGGTTCCAATAGACTGCTTGTGATCAGCTGGTGGATTATAATTTCCTGCCATATTCATACATCCAAGTCCAATTTCAGAGACTTCCAGGTTACCCAGTTTTCTTGTTTTCATCTTAGTTTTTGCTTTAATGTTGTTGGAATAAATGGGAGAAGCAGCCCATGATACAGGCGCGATTGCCAGACCGCCGCTCACAAAAGCCGCCATTGTGAGAAAGTCTCGGCGACTTATATCGTAACTATTTTCCCGCGTCAAATCCCCTTTCAGTGCTTGCTTCCATTTCATAACACAAAGGTCGACTTTGGTAAGACCAGGAAATAATGAAAAACACATGAAAAAGTATGAAAATCAAAGGTGCGAGGCTCTGACAGCCTTTGGTATCTGGCCGGTTTTCTTTTTAAAGAAATTGTTGAAGTAGGTTGGGTATTCAAAGCCGAGAGCATAGGCTATGTCTGAAATACCCCAATCGGTATGTTGCAGAAGAGCTTTTGCTTCAATGATAATCCTGTCGGCGATATGTGTGGTTGTGGGTTTGCCCGTAACTTCTTTTACCGCACTATTCAGGTAATTAACATGCACCGACAATTCCTTGGCGAAGTCCTGGGCGGTTTTTAGCTCTAATGGATGATCGGTACTTTCTATTGGAAACTGCCGCTCTAAGAGTTCAAGGAAGACGGAAGCAATACGCCCGGCAGCATTTTTTTGTGGGATAATATTTTCGGAAGGCTGTAACTTCAAGGCTTCATGCACTATTAAACTGATATAGTTACGGATCAGTTCGTCCTTATAGACATAGTCAGCCTCCTGCTCGTCGATCATCTTTTCAAATATACCGGCAATAGTTTTTTTTTGGCTTTTGTTCAATGGCAGAATTGGCGTTCCGCCAATCTTGAAGAGCGGAGATTGCAACAGGCTTTCCGTGCGATCATTAAATTTTATAAAATCCTCCGTAAAAAGACAGGCATAGCCATCCGTTTGGGAAATAACATCGCAGGAGTAAGGAATATGAGGATTACCGAAAAACAAGATGGTATGGTCTGTTTCAAAGCTCCGGTCAGCATAATGGAAAAGATACTTGCCAGTATTCATGCTGATTTTATAGAAATCCTTACGGTTATACCTGTGCCCATTTGTTGCGTCCGCATCCACTTTATACACTTTAAAACCTTTGAGTTTTACGTCGGTGCTAAATGTAGATTCTGCCTGCCTCGATTGCTTATTCATTGAACAAAATTAAGAAAATCAACTGAATTACCTTTTCAATAAAAGCTTATCTAAACAAGCGCAAATTCTTTTGGAAATTCAATGAACTTGACCAGATATGGGGGCGTAATGAAGCCTGGATGTTGAAAAATAATCCATACCTTAGAACGCGTCCTATAAATATCCCAATTCCTGCAACAGGGAGGACCATGCAAATTGCACGTAATATTGTTAAGCCGGTAGCCGTAGGGTTGCAGGTATTGGGTGGTGCAGCAGCTGTAGTGGGCGCGTTAAATGATATAGACAAGTACAACCATGGAGAAATATCAGGAGCTCACCTAACAGTTAACTTAATTATGAATGGAGTAGGTATTTTTTTAGGGCCTTATGGTGCTGCCATAAGCATTGCCTACGGCCTTACTGAAAAATGGTGGTGGAACGAATAAAATTAGCGATGTATGCTTCGATTCTATAAGAAATTTTGCTGTGGATTATATTACTTGCAAAGTAAAGTCAATTCGGATGTGCCTACAATTATGACGTTCCTCGCAACATTGTTTCTATTCGTATTATTAATATACGGAATCGATAGTCTTGTCTTTTTGTTATTCAAGACTCCGTACATATTTGGTAGCTCATACATCCGTTATTCAATTATAGTGCTCGCAGGAATATTAAATTATTTGTTAGTTTTTCGAAAAGAAAAATTCTTAGAGTACTATCGCATGAAGATGCCTTCCGTATTTGTAATTGCAATTGTGGTTATTGTTTTTGCAGGAAGTTTAGCCTTGATACTATACGTAGGCCCAAGAGCAGTACATAAATAAGAATGACAAAGATATCCGATTCAAATAAAAAAGAGGCCGTCTCAAAAGTAATTGAGGCGGCCTCTTTCTCATATGCCACTTCGCAGCATACCTCTTGATTCATCCCTCATCCCACCTGCCTCCAATACCAGCACTGCAATGCCCCCCTTCCAGGCATCCGCGCCTATACCTCCTACTAAAAAACAGTAAAAAGCTGCTACACAAAGTTATGGCGGCAAGCCAGCCCATGCCCACCCACATCCACGCACTGCCCGCCCACTCATTCATTGAAAACACTTCCACACCATTCAGTAACCCCCAAGCTATCTGCTACTTCTTTCCCTCGTTGCCTTACTGCCTCCGTTGCCTCGTTGCCTTCCCCAAAAGGCCGCCAAGCGGTTCGGCATAAAGCTTTAGTGCAAACTTTCAACCACACATCCCGCACCAGCTCCTGCCGGTATAGCAACTGATGAATTACGCGCATTTATTCCGCGTGCCGCTTGGCCTTGCGCCCATGCCGCCATACCGCTGTACCGCAGCTTTTGCTGTTATTTTTTCATTTTTAAATTTTTTAGTATGAAGTATTATCTCGTTGCGCGTACCACCTGTGCTATGGTGGGCATTGAGCAGTGCCGTGGTTTCATTGTGGGAAGGTCCTTGCGGGCGGCTTTTGAAAAGGAGTATGCAGGTCGCATGCTCATGGTTACGGCAGCTGCCCAGGCGTTGCCCGGCATTTCTTATGTAGCATATAAAAAGGCCTCCGGGCCTTTTATCATATGCACCACAGGGCAACGCTTCCATCCATCAACCCCATCATCCTATATATCCCGGTTCAAACCGTCCCTGGCGCAAGTATCCGGTTCAGCAACCCTGTGCTGGCGTACTTGTGCCAACGAAGCAAACCTGTATTCCTTCGATGCCTCTTTCCCTCGATGCCTGGTTGCTTCCTGGTCTGCCAAAGCTTTAATATGCGCAAGCCCCTTCATTACCTTGATGCCTTTCTTCAGCACCTCCTTGCCCTTTTCCTCAACTCCTTCCCCTTTGTTGCCTTGATGCCTGGTTGCCTCGTTGCCTTTCTTCTTCGCCTCCAGTATCCGTACAGCCCCGCCCTTTATCAATACTTCTTCTCCACTCACCAGCTTATAAAGTTGGATGCCCACCGCTTGTACCAACACATCACCCGGCTTTCCATTCAACTGATGTTCCAGACAAATATCGCCGGGCGTTTTCCGGCTAAGCGGCAGCAGGTCACTTGATTGAATGTTATAGGAATAACTGTTGTTCCTGAAATTCAGCAGACTGCCATTGCTCAGGATCCGGAAATGCGTAGCTTCTTTGGGATATCCCTTCCGCTTATAAGCAATAAAGGAAGCAATACACACCTTCATAACCCCTGTGGCCGCGTCCAGGCTATGTGCAGGCTGCACACGCAAAACTGTATCCAGCGGAAGTTTTTTGTTGAGATCAAAACCCGTCAACAAACTTACATCTCCCTCTGCAGCACAGCGAAAGCCATAGCCATGTTCCTTATCTGATTTGCACACCCTGTGGACCAATCCGTTCACATGACCGTTCAACGTTGTACATTGAACACCATCCAGAATACTGCCCAGGGCACGGCGCAATAGCCTGGCATCATGGATTGCCTGCTTAAATTCACTGGCATTATTACGCGTAAATTCAAAATTTTCATGTGTCAAGACCTTTTCGCGGCTGGGCCCCGTCTTTTTCCCCACAATTTTGCCTTCTGGGGTATCACGGAATGTCAGGTCATCGATCGTACCGCGTATCGTTACAATGCTTTCATACTTTGCCATAAGAGATAGATCTTAATAGTTATTAATAGGGATTGGAAATTATTTTGTGCCTTGTTGCACATCGTCTTTCCCAAATCTCGTCCCTTGTTTTTCAATTTCCAAATCACCTCTGTCCGGAAATGGCACTTTTGTCCGAAAAGTGCATATTTGTCCGAAATGGTCTGTCGAAAAAGACTTAATGGGCCTTGTTTTGGAGTGAATGCGGGCCGTTCACTGTTCTATTTTGATCTGTCGTAGCACTACGATTGGCCTCAACCGTTAAAATATTATAAATGCCTGGCCGGAGGTTAAGAGGAAGGGAAGTCATAGCCAGGACCATGCCACTTGCAGGAACGGAACTGATAAGCCCGTAGCAAGCCAGTAATAAGCTAATAGTAAGCCATTAGTAAGACGAAGAGGCTCAAATGCAGTCTGGACGCGGGAATTCGTTCAAAGGGTCTTGAATGGTCGTCCCTTTTGGAGAAGTAAAAAGAAGATATAAGCTGCTGCTGTTCATATAAATGGAAGATACAAAAAAAACGAAACATAACTTGTCGACAAACTTTCAGATAGAAAAAAGGCCGCCCCTGTTTCGCAAAACAGAGACGGCCTCTTTCTTATTTGCCTATAGTAGCCCTTTTCCTGTTCTTACTATTCTAATGTCACTTTTTCAGTAATGATCCTGGTTGGTCCTGGATTAGGATAACCATATTTCAACCAAAATGTATGGGTGGCAGGATCGTACGTATTGTTGTATATAGGGTCTCCGGCGATATTAGCTACTGAAGCTGTAGTGCCGGAAGTGCCGGGCCCGGGAGTAACAGTTACGGTGTTGTTGGCATTGATGGTTAGGATGACCTTGGTAGCGTTGCCAAGATCTCCCAGGTTTTTGGACACGCTATTGGCGCCGGTGGTAGCAAGGGCTACCTCTTCTTCGAAATCGCGTGGTACTGTAGGGTGCTCAAAATGGCCTACAGCCAGGTAATTGCCATCGTATTGGTTTTTAACAATGATAGCAATGATGCCTGATTTGAGGTTGCCACTGATGGTATAACCCGACTTATCAACGGTGCTGATCTCATAACCAATGGCCCAGCTGCCACCCAGGAAAGAGGATGGTTTGAACTTCAGCTGAAGATAAGCTGTATGCGATCCCTGGGGAATGGTGACTACGCCACCCTGGTTGACCAGGGTAAACATATTGGCAGTGGGCACCTGGAAATTTGTATTGTGTGCAGCATTGTAGTCGGTGATCAATGAATTCTTCTGCACCAGGGTCACATTGATGTTTTCTGAGGCAGCATCATTGGTAGCCAGGTTCACTGGGATCACATTGAGTGTAGTGTCTATATTACTGTTGTCGAAGGTCAGAGCCAGGTAATTGGTGGCCGAACTGGCTGTTACTTTCACCTCAATCATCCGGGGGGTACTGCCATGCGTGGATTGTATCAACCCATCGTCATAGTCTTTATCTTTTAAGCAGCTCACCATGCCCATGCCCAGCGACAGGAAGAGTGCCAGTATGTATATTAATCTTATGGATAGTTTCATAACGCTGAAATTTTGTGGTAAATGATGTTTATGGCTGCCAGAACAATTTAGAAGTGAATTGATCCACCTTGCCCTGCGCGTTCACATTGGTACTGTTGGTGGTATATTCACTTTGCGGATAAAGCACCCGTAAAGGAAGTGTATTGGCCAACCTGGCGGGGTTTACTGAAATATATCCCTTATTGGGGATCATATCCAGTCTGCGCAGATCACTCCATGTTTCCAACGGATCAATACCACTTAATGCAATGTATTTCTGGTAGGTGATGAACTTAGCTTTTGACAGCGCCGTAGCACCTGCATTGTCCCAGTCGGCGATGGCCTGCGTGGTCAAATAGGTATTGGCGGCTGTAGTAGCATTAGGTACACCCAGCCAGGTGAAGGATTCTCTAACTGCAGCTTCATAAGCTGTTTGCGCATTGCCGGGCAGCCAGCCGCGGGCGATGGCCTCAGCTTCAAGGAACAAACTTTCAACAGAGGTAAGTATCCATTGGTTTTGGGTGGCGTCCCTTGCCAGTCCGGGGCCCATCGCTGAAGTAGCTGCGCCGGGGGGATTGCCGGCAGCCAGGCCGTATACATTCCCTGTTATAGCCCCGCCATTAGCTGGAGCTTTGAAAAAACGGGATAGTCTTGGATCGGAGGTGGAATTGAGCAGGGTTACAAAATAAGTATTGGCCCTGGTACTGGGGCTGGCATCTGCGTTGGTAGGCGTAAGGCCATAGTTGGTATAAAAGGGCGATTGCTTATTGAGTGAATTGACATAGCCAGGATTTACATCGATCGTTTCACCAGCATGCAATACACCTCCATTGGCTACGATCTTCGCTATTTCAGCTGCCGGATTAAAACCACTAACCTGCGACTGCCTGATCAGCATCCTCAATTTGAGCGTATTGGCAAATTTGACCCACAAAGTGATATTGCCACCATTTACGATGTCGGCACTGGTAAAAGAAGCCCTGGGCGACTGTTTGAAATATAGGATAGCCGAATCAAGACTTGTTTGCAGGGCGGTATACACGTCCTTAGCATTGTCGTAGGTTGGTTGTGTGAACTTGTCGTTCTGGAAAGCCTGGGTATAAGGAATATTACCATAAAGGTCTACCAGGTCCTGGAACAACTTGGCCGATAAGACCATGGCGGCGCCTGCCAGCAGGGAGTCACCCTTGGGTTGTGCTTTTGTTTTAACCCGGTTAAGGTCGAACAATACATTGTATTGATTTTGCCATAAAGCGTCGGCAAAACTGAAATCTATATTGTAGCTGGTCTCATCCTGCTGAATGGCATAGTCGCCTGCTGCTGCCCAGTAGCCCATCCAGTTTTCAATGAATTGAAAATTGCCGCTGGCCGACCTTGCTCCGGTGGCATGTGCTGCCTGCGGGAAAATGAGTTGCGCCGTAATGTTGTCATCCGTTACCCGGTTGGGATCCTGGTTCACATCCAGGTACCCCTTTTTGCAGCCAGCGAATACCGCGGCAGCGAAAAGTATGATTATGAAAAGTCTATTGTTTATTGTTTTCATTATAATCAGTTTAGAATGATTAGAATTGTACAGCTATAGATCCACCAAACAGCCTGGAAGCAGGTGATTGGAAAGAACTGCTCAAACCAAATGTGTTGCCGGTGGATTGATAGTTGAATTCCGGATCGCCCCATTGATTGGATTTAGGTACAAATAAAAGCAGGTTTCTGCCCACTGCACTAACGGTTACTTTCTTGAGTATGTTTTGATTGCCAAACCACTTCAGCGGCAGTACATAGGAAATATTCAATTCCCTTAAGCGCCAGGCGGCTGCACTGGCAAAGTAGTTGGTGGCAATAGCCGTATTGAGAGCGGCGCCTGTCCAGAAGGCATAATTACCATCCTGTACCTGAATATTGGTATTGGGTACATATTTAGAACCATCCCATATTGAAGAGTTGGGAAATACAAAACGCTCACGGCCATAATCTGCACTGCGTGCAGAAATGCCGGCAAAGTCCTCATCACTGCCCAGGCCTGAGTAGAAATTATGGCCACCTTTGTACTCCCAGGTCATGCTTACAGAGAAATTGCCCAGGGTATAGGAAGGAGAAATACCCACTACCCAAAGGGGCAATGAACGGCCTCTTACTACCAGTTCAGATGCCTGTGAAGGATAGCCTGTTGTGGCATCTACGATCACTCTTCCCAATGAATCCCTTACATAATCGGTCAGTTGAAAGCCAAAAGCAGGTTTGCCTACTACGGCGATATTGTTGGCAGTAGGAGAGCTTACTGAATTTTGAAAGAAGCCTGCATTACCACCGATCACAACAGGTATATTGTTGAGTGTACTCAGTACCTCGTTGTCATTATAGGTAGCATTCACCTTGAGGTCAATACGGCCTTTGCCGATATTCACCACGGGGTTGAGGCCCAGGTCCAGTTCCACACCATAGTTCTTAAAACTGGCGGCATTGGCCAGGCCGATGGTATAGCCGGTTGTGGAAGACTGTGATACCTGTAATATCTGGTTGTCTGATTTCTGGTTGAAGTAGGTTGCTTCCAGGTTGATCCTGTTCTTTAAGAAGCCCAGTTCTGCACCGATCTCCAGGGTCTTTACAAACTCGGGTTTCAGATCGGGATTAGGAATGGTTTGATTGGCGGTAAAACCGGCCGTATTGCCATAAGGAAATCCACCAGGTTGTGAATAGGTAGCCTGCAGGGAATACACGCCCACGTTTACGTTACCTGATTTGGAGTAAGCAGCCCTTACTTTGGCGAAAGAGATGAACTCACTGTTCTTGATACCGGGTACGGCATCCGACAGGATGATGGCTGCATTGGCGCCGGGATAAAAGAAAGAACGGTTGGTTTGCAGCAAACGGCTGTCCCAGTCATTTCTTCCGGTCAGTTCCAGGAAGGCCCAATCCCTGAAGTTAAGACCAATACTTCCATAAGCAGAGAGCAGCCTGCTTTCGGTATTGGCATTACTGGGATAAAGCGGCACAGCGGCATCACCACTGCGTACAGCTACATTATAGAGATATGGCACCACCAGGTTATTACCCCCGATGGATACATCTTTTGAGCGGTTGTTGCGCACCATGCCACCGGCGAGGTACCTGATGTTGAAGTCCTTATTGATGTCTTTGTCACCATTCAAAAAGTAATCCAGGTTGATGGTGCTGGTCTGTGCCTGATCATCAAATACACTACCTGGCCGGTTGGTGTATTGAGTAGCGTTGCGGTGGGCTACAGCCCAGTCAGAAACTACTACGGGTGCGGTGGTATTCTTGAAATTGGTAAAGGCGAGGTTGGTGCTCACGCGGGCGGTTCCTTTGAGCCAGGGCCAGAACTGGTAGCTTACATCGAGGTTACCAATCAGGTCATCTTCCCGGCCCTTTTGGCGCAGGTTACCGATGATCCAATAAGGGTTCACTGCGTATTCATTATAATAATTGGAATACTGGGCAAATTTATCATCGCGCCAGTTCTTATAAGAGGTAAGTGGTACATTGGCCGGTGTTTGTAATACCGTGAAAAAGATACTACCATTATAAGCAGGGAATAAATTGGCCATGCCTGCTTCATTCACTACATTATAATTCTGCAGCACATAGTTCAGTCCATAGTTTACAGAGAGGTTACCGTATTTCTTGCCTCCGTTGAAGCGGATACTGGTCCTTCTGTTCTCATCTTCAGGCATCAGGCCCTTTACTTTGGCATCCTGTATACTTACAAAGAAGTCTTCTCCTGCAATGGAAACTGAATTCTGGTAGGTGATACCTGTATTCCAGAATTTCTTTTTGTCCTTGGCATAGAGATTGGAATAAGGGCCTCTTTGTATAGAACCATCTTCAATAGCAATACCTATATCCTGCATGGTGCCGTCGAAACGGGGACCATATTGTTGGTTTTCGTAAGGCACATACCCATAGTTGCCATACTGGTCAACTATTTCACCGGCGCCGGCGCCAAACTGGTCCTGCAACTTGGGGAAGTAGGCCACCCGGGCTGCCTGAACAGAGGTGCTGATCGAAACACTCATTTTCTTACTGGCGCCTTTTTTAGTGGTAACGAGGATAACCCCGTTCACCGCATCGGGTCCATAGATGGCGGCAGAGGCGGCACTTTTTAAGACAGTAAGATCTTGAATATCATCTGGTGGTATGGAGGAGAGATAGCCCAATGGAGTGGGTGCTCCATCAATAACAAGCATGGGCTGGTTATTACCAGTAAGTGAACGGATACCACGAATATTGATCTTGGCATTTTCAAACACCCCACTGTTGGTGGTAGCTACTGAAACGCCGGATACTTTTCCGTTTAATGCTTGCGCCACGTTTACGGCCTTACCTTGAACAATAGTACGGTTGGTGAGTGACGTAGCGGCATAACCTAACTCCTTGGCTTGCCGTTTAATACCTAATCCGGTAGTGACAATTACAGCGGCCAATTCCTCGTTGGACTTGGTTAGACTAATGGTGAGGGTGGCGCCTTGGCCGGCTGAATTGAATACCCTGGTGGAATAACCGGAAGCGCTGACTTCCAGTACGGCGTTATCGGGGGCAGAAATTCTGAAGAAACCATTGTCATCGGCAGCAACCCCTGTTGTAGTACCGTTGATCTTTACTGAAGCGAAGGGGATGGGATCACCTTTTTCGTCGGTAACCCTCCCGGTAAGAACTTTGTTTTGGGCTAGTACCATAATACACCATAGTAATACTACGGGTAGTAATAGAACTTTTCTCATGTCTTTAAATTTGATGGTAGAATTTGTTTATGCAGGCAATGACCAACTAACGGCCAGGCACCTGTGGTGGCCGTTAGTTAGTAACCCCTATTGCCTATGGACAGAATGCCCGGCGGTGTTGCTGCTTAACATGATAAGTTCATAACTTATAATTTGCATGTGTTATTTGAAAGTTATCATGATGTTATTAGTTCTTGTTCGTTGGGGAGTTTTTTGTACATTTTTGCTAATCCGTTATAGCGGTTACGGTAACCCAAACCCTTAAGTGAAGTGATCGCTTTTATAAATGTTATCCGTTGGTTATTGGATCGTTATCCTGTTTCAGGAACTGCCAGGAATGAAATAAATTACGGAGGGTAGTGTGTCTTATTAAGATTCTCATGTGTCATGAATAGTTCTGATTAAGAACAAAAAGTCCCCGGTATTTACTGAGGATCTTTTTTTAATGCCAGGGTCATCTTTGTTTATTTTTTTTGCAATTAACTAACCAAAGGATAAAACAATATTGCCTTCATTGGGAATCCGGCGGCTAATCCGTAGTTTTAAAAATTGTATGCTGTTTAAACCCAACCTTATATGCACAGAAGGAATTTCCTAAAAACATCCGGTATCGCTGCTTTGCCATCCCTGGGCGCCGCCATCCCTTTTGGCGCTTTGGCCCGTGAGACTGGCCAGACCGGCCTGGCTGACCAGCCATCCCCTATCTATTTCTTTTTTGATGGTCCCAATTACAATCCTCAGGAGTTCATTGCCAAACTGCAGCAGGTGAACCAGGCAGCAGCTATCCAGTCTGATTTTTATGGGGAAGGTGGGGTGGTGGAGGCCCTGGAAAAGAAGTTCATGGCCATGACCGGCAAGCAGGCGGCTATTTTCATGCCCACGGGCACCATGGCGAATCAATTGGCCATTGCTGTGCTGAGCGGCGACAATACCAAGGTATTTGTTCAGGAAACCAGCCATGTATACCGCGATGAGGCAGATGCTGCGCAATCCATACACAGCAAAAGACTGATACCCCTGGCCCCCAATGAAGCAGCTTTTACCCTGGCCGACCTGCAGGCATCCATCAGGTCGCTTGATGAAGGAGAGGTATTTAAAAGCGGCATTGGCGCAATATCTATTGAGAATCCCGTGCGCCGGTGTGATGGCAAAACAGTAGACATAGAAGAGATCAAAAAGATATCGGCCTGGTGCCGGGAGAAAGGCTATAAACTACACCTCGACGGCGCCCGCATACACCTGGCATCGGCCTTTACAGGAATCCCGGTGATTGAATATGCCCGGCATTTCGATACGGTATATATTTCCCTGTATAAATACTTAGGAGCTCCGGGCGGTGCCATGTTGTGCGGAGATAAAGTAGTGATTGACAAAATGCGTCACCTGATCAAAGTGCATGGCGGTACTATGTACCAGTTCTGGATCAATGCTGCCATGGCCCTGCATCACCTGGAAGGTTTGGATGACCGCTTGAAAGGAGTGGTCAAAAAGTCAACTGAACTTTTTACGCAGTTAAACAAGTTACCTGGTCTGCAGATCAATACTTTAAAAGGGGGAACCAATATCTTCGATCTACAAGTGACCAAAGAGATCGACCTGGCCAAATTCAGGGATTCATTAAGAAAGGAATACAATATCTACATGGGCGGCAGAAGGGACAACGATCCGGTGAAGATCATGGTCAACGAGACCCTGCTTTCCCGCGATACCCAGCTTATTGTAGATGCTTTCAAAGCAAGCCTGGCCAAAGCTAAGAAATAAGTGCTATTTGCCCATGCCGTTGAATTAAGCTGTCATCCTGTCGAAGTGCTATCGAAGGAGTATCGAAGGGTGGGTCGCCCTTCAGGGGCGGCTCACCCTGATCTGGTTGAAGGTTATTCTTGCCCCTTTAGAGCTTGTCTCGCCACAAGCGGGAGGCAATCCTCCACGTGGCTGCGTCATGAAGCTATTATCGCCCGTAGAGCAGTACATCGGCCGGGTCTTTCACCGTTTTAGCCAATTGTTCTGCCCTTGCTGCATAGGCGGGCGCTTTCCATATAACGGCCGCCTGCGTTATCAGCGGGAACATATCGTCTTTGTTGTATTTGTTGATCTGTTGGTAGGTCCAGGGCTTTTCTCCAAAGGCGTAGGGACTTAACCAGTCGAGTGCTGTACGAAGGCCGGCTCCCTTTGAATTGGTATAATTCCAAAGATCAATGTTCACCTTGCTGGCCAGGTTGGCCAGCATAAACCAGGCGCGCAGGTTAAAGGTGCTGTAGCCAAGGGCAGCGGTCCTTTCCAGTTCCAGCGGCATTTGCCCTTCGGCTGTAAGCTGACTGTCGAGCCTTTTTTTACTTTCTTCAGCCAGTTCACGGGCTTTTGCTTTATTGCCACAGAACAGCGCAAAGTCTACCGCCTGCACATAAAACCAGGTGCCGTGGTTATTTTTAGCGGCATGTTCATCCATTCCATTTTTGCTGGTGAGCATCCACTGCAGGTATTCCTTATACCATTGTTGTAGGGCCTTGTGGTCTTTAAGCGGCCATGCTTTTGATCCTTTGAGCAATCCGGCAGCATCTGCAATACCGGTCAGCGCGATGGTCTCAATGATCCCTATGCCCCTGCCATCATTGATGCCGGGAATGGCCTGGGCATAATTCAGATGTGGGTTCATTCTAGTAGCGGCTTCCAGAAACCAGCTGCGCAGCAGCTCGGCAGCTTTGGCGGCATATTGTTCCTTGTCCGTGAAGTACCAGGCCAGGGAGAGCACGCGGGTGGCATTCTCCAGCTTACCCAAATTGCTCCGGTCGGTGATCTTATTAATCTCCGGATTGCGTTCACCATCCCGGCGCAGGTAGGGCAGTCCATTGGGCTTTGAACTGTCGTACCAGAAATAGGGGGCCTGGCTCATATAATCATGTTTGTTGCCACTTACGGGGATAAGGCCTTTGTCCATAACAGAGACTGGTTTCATCTCCATCAGTTTGTCGGCCTCCTGCAATAACCTGAGCAGGTGTTGTTCCACCGCTTTGTCTTTTGCCTGTACGGATTGTTTTACCCGGTGCAGGTTTTGCGCATCGAGTAGCAATACTTCCGGCAACTGGGCCGTAGATCTTAAACAAACAAAAGGCAATACAAGGGCACAAAGCAAACGTTTCATAGTTCTTATTTAAGCTGGTAAGCAGCTACAGTTTTGGCAAAGAAAGTAGGCACATAGACGATCTTCTTTACCGGATCATAACCAATATCGGCGGTATTTCTTTTTTGAAGGTGCGTATCGAGCAGGGTCTCTACTTTACCATCGGCTTGTACGTAGAAGATGTATCCTGCCCAGGCCGTCACAATATAATCGCCATTGCCTACAGGCTCAATACCATCTGCGCCTTGTGGCAGGTCGGCTATTTTAGTGACCTGCTTTTGGGCATCTGCTTTTAAAAATGATTTGCCCGATCCTATGATGAGGTCATTGCCTACGGCTTTCAGGCCGTTGACCCCCGTCATGTTTTCCAGGTACAGGGTGAGCTGGTCATTTTCCAGTTTCCATATCTTGAATGTTTTGGAGTCGGATACATATACATCGCCCTTTTCAGAAACAGTAATATCATTAAATGAACGGGCGCTGTCGTGGGTGATCTTTTTTTCCACTTTGGCATTCTTCATATCTACGATCACTACCGAGTTGAAGTCGGCCACATACAGGCGGTTCTTATAGATGCCCATTCCTTTGGGGCAGTGGAGCCCGGTAACCCAGGTAGAGTCGTAGAATTTTCCATTGGGGCTGAGGGCGGCAATGCCCCCCTTGCCATCGGCCTCCCAGGGTTGGCCATCGATGAGCGATACGAGGAGGATATTTCTGGAGGTATCTTTTTGATCGAAGTACAGTACCGATTCAGGTACAGCCACTACGGAATCCGTTTCCCATATTTTAACCAGGGAATGTGTTTGCGCTTGGGCGCTGATAGCGATGATCGTTAGTAAGGAGGCTAAGGTTTTTTTCATGTTTGGTTGGTTTGCTGTTAACCCTTGTAAGATATACAGAAATCAGAATACTGAAGACAGAATTTCAGACCCTGTCAAACCTATTAACTTGTCAACTCCCCCTCGTTGCCTCAATGCCTCGTTGCCCTTCTTTTACTCTTCTGTCAACTCGAATATATTGCTGCTCAGCGGGGCGATCCTGCCCGGGGCCAGGTTGAGCCCGATGTTCATCAGGTATTCGCCGGTGAGCACTTTGTCATTGTCCGGATTGGCTGCTTTGGTGTCGGGAAAAAGGTTGATCTCCCGGAAACGGTATTTCTTCTGCGGATCAAGGCCCTGCAGCTTTACCCGGGAAAAAATATCCTTGCGCCTGGTTTGTAATTGATAATTGAAGAGAATGGCCTTGCTTTTATTGGCTGCCACATACATCAGTACCGCCCTGCTTTCTTCATAGGGAGATATGATCCGGTACAGGTTGCCAAACCAAACGGTCTCGCTGATGCGCTTGTAGGTTTTTACCGCATCCTGGCTGAATTGTAATTCCTGGGGGGTAAAATTGTTGACCCGTATATCATAGCCCATTTTCCCCATCATGGCCACATCCGTCCTGAACTTCAGCGATTGGAGTTTACCCATACTGGTTACATGGGCCGAAATGGTATTGGAAGGGAAGAAATAAGAATATCCCCACTGAATATATACACGTTCCAATCCATCCGTATTGTCGCTGGGCCAAAATTCGGTGAAGTATTTCAGCGCGCCATAGTCAGTGCGGCCACCGCCTCCGGCACACAACATAATGGGCAGGTGCGGATACTTTGTGCGGATGCGCTCCATCACTTTGTACAGGCCATTGGTGTATTCTATATAAAGGTGCGATTGTTTTTCTTTGAGGTAAGGAGAGTAAGCATTGGTCATGCTGCGGTTGCAATCCCATTTGATAAAGGCGATACCGGGATTTTTGGTCATCATATCATCTACCACCCTGAATACAAAATCCTGCACCTGCGGATTCACCAGGTCAAGCACCAGTTGGTTGCGGCCATAATTTTCTTCGCGGTTGGGTAGTTTCAATATCCAATCCGGATGCTGCAGGTACAGGTCACTTTTGGGGTTCACCATTTCTGGTTCCAGCCAGATGCCAAATTTGATGCCCTTATTGGCCGCTTCTTTTACCAGGTAACCAAGCCCGGAAGGCAGTTTCTTTTTGTCTTCCTGCCAATCGCCCAGACCTGCCTTGTCATCATTTCTCGGAAACGTATTGCCAAACCAGCCATCATCCAGCAGGAAGAGGTCGATGCCCAGTTTTTTGCCTTCATCGAAGAGTTCTACCAGGCGCTTCTCATCGAAACTGGTATGGGTTGCTTCCCAGTTATTGAGTAAAGTAAGCCGTTCTTTATTACCATCCAGTACACCATAGTTGCGCGCCCAGTTGTGCAGGTTGCGGCTGGCTTGTCCCTTGCCTTGATCCGTCCAGGTGAAAATAAATGCGGGTGTAATGAATGGCTGGCCGGGTGCTGTATAATATTCTGATGCAAAAGAGTTGATACCTGCCCGCACGCGAAGGCCATTCCGCTGATCCACCTCAAAAGTATACCGGTAATTGCCGGTCCAGGCCAGGGTGCCTGCGATCAGTTCGCCCGTGGTTTCGGTCGACTTTTCATTCAGGGAAAGGAAGAAAGCCTGTGTCTGGTAAAAATTGGTGCGGGTGCCCAACTTGCTTTCGAGGGTCTTGATGCCATTGGTCAGTTTTTCTTCAATGATATTGACCTCACGTGCCCAGTCGCCATGAAATTGCGTAAGCCAGTATTCCTCCCCATTGAAGTGGAGGAGGGAAGAAGCATATTCTGTAAGCATGGCGGGTTGCTTTTCACGGTGCAGTATTTCCGCCCAGCTTTTGATCACATCGCTGTTGTAATAAGCCGTGTAGTGAAGCGTTACTTCCACCGGGTATACCGGGTCCTTCATCAGGATATCTGTTTGCACTACATCGGCAGCCTGTGTTGTTTTATGAGCAACATATTTAAGTTCCAGGGAGGCGTTGCCATCATTGTGCACCATGCGGATGGCCGGCTCAAACTGGTTTTCCATGCCGGCAGTGAGGTAGGCCTCCCGTCCCCCGGAAGGGTACGCGGCAGGCGTTAGCTTTTTACCGAGATAAGATTGCATCACCCGCTGATTGCCTCCTACAGTCAGCACCAGGGCCGAGTGACTGGTTTCGATCAGGATCTGTTTGGATTGGGCAATTGAATGGCCGGTAAGGCAGGAAAAAAGGAGTGCGAAGACAAGCCTGATATACATAATGGGTTAATTATATGATCAGCAAATAAATGGTATAGATACACAGGCTGTGCTACAGGAGTTGGCCAGCTATTCAACGATATTGGCCCAGGTAGTTTACAAGGGTCCGATACCTGTCTGAGCCGGGCCTTGTTAGGAGTTAA
>CBIHOV010000004.1:0-345755 GCA_966211765.1 uncultured Paraflavitalea sp. | reverse complement strand
CAGTGAAATTATTTGAGGAGTGGATACGGAAGCCGGATAAGGTGAAGTATTGAGGGAAGGCAACGTGGCATCAAGGCAACGAGGGGGTGAGACGAGAAAAGTGGGTAGTGAGTGAATGCCTTCGTGAGATGCGCATGCGCGGCCACTTGTGCCGGATCTATTGCTGGAGTTTTTTAATAACGATATAGCCCAGGATGATGAGTAGTAAGATGATAAAGATGGCGAGGTAGGTCCAGGGTTGTTCCTGGAACTTGCGGCGTTCGCGGCGTTGTTTTTTATGCTTGATGTATTGGTTCAGTTCTTTGTTCAACTGATCGACATAGATATTGAGGTCTTTCTTTGCGGAAAAGTCCTGCAAGCCTTCTACAGCTTCATTGGCAAAGTCATTATCAGCCATCCAGCGCTCAACTTCATTTTTTTCCTGTTCAGACAGTTTGCCTGCCAGGTAGTCCATCAGCTTCTGGTTGTCGATGTCCTTGTTACTGTTTGATAATATGTTTAACAAGTCATTGTTCATGGCATTGATGCGGTGTACTGCATTATTTGATCAACGATTGAGTTTTTTGTCCAATAATATTTTCAGGTTCCTTTTACCATTCTGGATATAACTTTTAACCTGCATCATGGAATAGCCTGTATGTTCGGCTATTTCCTGGTAGGAACGCTTTTCCAGGTAAAACAAAGTTACGCACAGTTTCTGCTCGTTGTTGAGTTCACGCAGGCTTTCGTCCATTAATTCCAGTTGCCGGTCTTTCTCCAGGTGTGCCCTTATCCCTTCATCTTCTTCTGGTGTAACGGCCATTTGTTCTTTGATCTCGGTTTGGCGGCCGGGTTTATCCCGCAATTTCATGAGGCAATGGTTTTTTGCCACCATGTAGAGCCAGGATTTGAAGTAGTCTACGCGATATTTATGCAGTTCGGTAATGGCTTTGAGGAAGATCTGCTGAACACTGTCTTTGGCCTCTTCTTCATTTTTCAGGTATTTCATGCACACACCCAATAGTAGGAGGGTATACCGTTGTAAAAGGATCCCTAACCAATGGTTATTGTGGTCGGCATAAAAGCGTTCCAACAGTTGCTGGTCGGTTATATGTGCATATTGGTCATGTTTCACCGGGCGAAAATTAACTATTTTCTTTTAGTAAGATGCAAGAGAGCGTAATTTTCATAAATCCTTTTCTGTTGATCGTTGTTTAGTTAATGCTGTGACCAAGCCCGGTAGTGAATGGTCAGGATAAGACTGGTAACTGAGCTGCTTTCGAAGGGATAAACGTTTGTATCCATTATTTCGTATGGTTTTTTGTTTCTTTGTTAAAATTTAGAATTGTTATGTCTTTTGTAGTATGCTGTGTTCCTGTAAGTCCGATGCGGGCTGAATCGAGCCATAAAAGCGAAATGATCAGTCAGCTGTTGCTGGGCGAAGGGGGCGAGTTGTTGGAGGAGGCGGAGTATTTCGTGAAGTTGCGTGGCCTGCATGATGGATATGAAGGCTGGTGCCAGCGCAGCCAGGTGGCTATTGTGGAATCAATGCCTGGTTATAGAGACAATGGATTGTATGTGGGTGACTGGACAGATAAGGTGCTGATCAATGGGGTGGCTGCCTGGGTGCCGATGGGTACACCGGTGTTGGCGCCTACACAGGAGGTAATACAGGCAGGACCCTACAAGCTCCAATACACTACGGGAAGCGCCTGGAATGTAGCGGGTGCGGTACCCACTGCAGAGGCTATTAAAGCAAGGGCTGAACGATTTTTGAATACGCCTTATTTGTGGGGAGGCCGTTCCATTTTTGGCATTGATTGCAGCGGTTATTGCCAGATGGTGTACCGGTTTTTCAATATTCCATTGTTGCGTGATGCTTACCTGCAGGCTACGCAGGGAGAAAGTATTGGTTTTTTGCAGGAGGCCCGTTGTGGCGACCTGGCATTTTTTGACAATGCGGAAGGGCGGATCACGCATGTGGGCATCCTGCTCAATGAATATGAGATCATCCATGCGTCGGGTAAGGTGCGGATCGATAAAATAGATAATGCGGGGATCGTAAATACGGATACGGGATTGCGTACGCATCAGTTGAGGATCATTAAGCGGTATGTCTGAACTGGGATTGGTTAGATTTTTGGGATAGGTAGGATGTGTTTGCTTCGAGGCGTTTGCTTCGATAGCGGGTCTCTCACTCCGCTGCGCTGCGTTCGATGACAAAAAAGAGAAATCGAAATAAAAGAGGAAGATCAGAAATGACAAGGTAATGCATACAAAAGGGCCCGGGGATCAATACCGCGGGCCCTTTTAGTTTTTTAATGCGCCTTATTTTGTAAGCAGCTTGGGGCTGAAATGTTCTTTATAGGTTTCGATGGCATCCTGCACTACTTTCAGGGCCATTGATTTGTCGCCAAACTCTTCTACTACTACTGTTTTATTTTCCAGTTTCTTGTATTCTTCAAAGAAGTGACGTAATTCTTCAAAGAAGTGGCGGGGAAGTTCTTCAATGTTGTTGTAATGGTTGACACCGGGATCGTTGGCAGCTACGGCAATGATCTTATCATCGGCATCGCCACTGTCTACCATCTGCATTACGCCTACTACTTTTGCTTCCATGAGGCAGAGTGCCTGAACGGGCAGGGTAGTGATGACAAGTATATCCAGGGGATCCTTGTCATCGCCATAGGTTTGTGGAATGAAACCATAGTTGCAGGGATAATAGAAGGATGAATATATTACGCGGTCGAGTTTGAGCAAACCGCTTTCCTTGTCAATTTCATACTTGGCTCTGGAGCCCTGCGGAATTTCGATCACTGCATTAACAATACGGGGGGCATTTGCGCCATACGGCACTCCGTGCCAGGGATGAGAAATGGTTGTGGTCATGCTGATTACTATTAAATGTTGTACAAAGTATTAATGGATGTTAATCAGGCAATGTCAATCGTTGTGGCTGGTGGCAGGAAAGGACTACATTTTGATCACTGATTTGAGGTCTACCAACCATTCGTTGTTGATACGCACTACGCGGATGGTGGTCGTATCTGTTGGATGGAAAGAATTGTTGTATTTGTAGTTGGTGACTGAATCATTAAGGGCCTTAATTTCCAGGGGAAGGATGCTGGCACCTGCAAAGGAGCGTTTGTCCTCGCTGCTCATTTTCTGGTAATTGGATTGTTGTTTTTTGAGCAGGGTAAGGTTGTCGTCGTCCTTCAGGAGGTAGAATTTAGCTTTGTCATAATCACCTTCCAGGGAGGCTTGTATAAACTGGCGGCCTGCATCCTGGGCGTCCTCTGCTTTCTGATAACCGCTGCTACCAGAGCAGCCTGCCAATGCTACGGTCAGAACGATTATTGTAACATATTTAATCATAGAGCAAAAGTAAAGGATTCAGGATGAAAACTATACTGGGAGATTGGGTATGGGGAGCTGGGCGCTTTTTTTGAATGTTTTGGCGGTATTTACCCATTTAGGGGGCATTCAAGACAGAATTGGGCCTTATTTACTGGGTACACGGAGGTTACACGGCTGTGCAACGGTCTATCTATGAATAATCTATGGAGGTATATCGCTATAAGGTCGCTATAACGTCGCTGAAAGGTCGCTGAATGGTCGGTAAAACGTCTCTGTAATGACGCTATTGGGTTGATGCCTGGCTGCCAGAAAGGCGAACCGGATGGGGTAGCGGCGGGCGCTTTAACCGCTTGCGGACGTATATTCCGGCCCCGGCGGTGAGGATGATGTACTGCTATTAAAGATACGAAAAAGCCCAGGCTATAGGGCCCGGGCTGCGTTAAAAATTATTTGTCATGAATTACCCTTCGGTATTGGGCTTTTCATCGAATTTATTGTTGCGGTTACCTCTCCAGTTGCCGGGGGTATATTCCGGCGGCGGGTTTTCTTTCTGGTCACGGTCGTAGGCCCTGATGATGGCTTTTACGAGACGGTGACGAACCACATCTTCCTCATCGAGTTCAATATGGGCAATGCCATCGATATTGCGCAGGATGCGTACGGCTTTTTCGAGACCGCTGCGTTGGTTCTTTGGTAGGTCGACCTGTGTCAAATCGCCTGTGATGATGGCTTTTGCATTGGCGCCTATCCGGGTGAGGAACATTTTGATCTGCAGATCGGTAGCATTCTGGGCCTCATCCAGGATAATGAAGGCATTATCGAGGGTACGACCACGCATATAGGCGAGGGGCGCGATCTCAATAACACGGGTGCTCATGTAATAGCCAAGTTTGTCGGCAGGGATCATATCGTCCAATGCATCGTATAAAGGACGCAGGTAGGGGTCGATCTTCTCTTTGAGATCGCCTGGCAGAAAGCCCAGGCTTTCGCCGGCTTCCACAGCAGGGCGGGTAAGAATGATCTTTTTAACCAACTTGTTTTTCAATGCCCGTACTGCGAGGGCCACGGCGGTATAGGTTTTACCGGTACCGGCTGGTCCGATGGCGAATACGACATCGTTTTTTTCTGCTTCGTGCACCATCCGTTTCTGGTTGACCGTTCGGGCGCGAACGGTTTTTCCATTGGGGCCGAAAACGAGCACATCGTTGGGGTTGCGTTCAATAAAATTATCAACGGTTTCCGCATCATCTCCACCGAGTATCTGCTCAAAATAATTCTGGCTCATGTGACCATTGCGCTGGAGGTATTGAACGATGAGATCAATCTTCTCTTTTGCATTGTCGACTTGTTCGGGTGAGCCGCTTAATTTAAGTTGTGTACCGCGGGAGAGAATTTTTAATAGCGGGAATCTCTTTTTGAGGATATCTAACTTACCGTTGTTAACACCGAAAAACTCAATAGGGTTTACGGCTTCCAGGCTGATGATAGTTTCTGTCAATTCACTTCAGTTTAAGTTCACAATAGTGTACCGATAAGTGTCGATACTGCTAACCCATGCAGCTATTCCAAATATAATTTTTGTAATGGCTTCCATACAAAGTTACTTATTAACAAGGTGTGGAAAATGGTGATTATAGAATATTTAGGATTTCGTGCAATAGGGGTTTGTGCAGTAATATGCTGATGCGTTTGGTAATGAAGTTACGTTGTTAAGTATCAAGGTATATTATGTTCATCTTAACTTTTGATAAAAGAATTATGCCAGGGTTTTGTAAACTTTTTTCGCCAGTAGTTGTTTGGTATCTTTTCGTAACCGGTTAACTATTGGAAACCGGGTTACTTTAGGCTACCAAATCATTATTCTTATGGCTATTATTACTGAGGTTACTGAAAAGCATAGACTTAGCAGTCCGGAATGCAAGCAGCAGATGATGCCGGTGCAGGATGCGCTGGATATTTTGCATGGCAAATGGAAATTGCTCATCCTGATGTCGTTGTCTACCGGCCCTATGCGGTTTAAGGAAATACAAAGGCAGGTGGAAGGGATCACGGCTAAAATGCTTTCCAAGGAGTTGAAGGATCTTGAGATCAATGAACTGGTACAGCGCACGGTGTATGATACGATCCCTGTGGCGGTGGAATATACCCGAACACCTTATGGCAACAGCCTGAAAAAAGTGATTGATGAATTGCATGCCTGGGGTGTACAGCACAGAAAACGGGTGATGCGGAGAAGTAATTAAGAATACAGGATACAGCATTAAGAATACAGAATAAATACACTTTTGCTTTGTGGGGGCAGGAATTAGCTTTCAGGCGTTAGCGGCTGGCTTTGCTTTTTTCAAACCAGCGCATGCGATAGGCCATCATGGCGGTGTGGCCCAGTTTGCGTATAAGCCGGTAATTGACAACAATACCAACGGGAGCGCCGATAACGGGGATGAGTTGGGCCATTTTGGCGAGGTCAATATAGTCGCGGTATTCCTGCTGAAAAATTCGCCAGTCAAATTCATGGATATCTGCGGGCAATTCATGCAGGCGATCGTCCCAATGATCCATTTTCAGGTATACTTCCCTTCTTTGCTGCTGGCTGGAAAAGGCCAGTTGAAAAATGTGCAGGATATACAACCGTTCTTTATAATCTTCAACGGGGTAGCCATAGAGAGCTGCAATTTCAAATAAGAGTTTAAGTTTGATGCCTATCAGGAGTGGGAAATCGGCAAGCCCCAATAATAGCCCACCGGCTCCGGTGATGCCGCCTTCTGCTGCCGCTGTAGTGCGGTAAAAATTGATCTTTTCTTCTACGAGGGTTTCGCGGTTAGCCAGGGAAGTTTCTTTCAAAGGTTGCGCGGTTGTGATCTTAGCGCCAAATAATACAGCCCGGATCATTTGTTTGATGGTAGTGGTAATGAGCTGGTGTATCTTTTCGGGTATGAGGCTGTTGACCTTTGTTTGTACACGCCTGGTCAGGCGGTTGAACAGGCCTGGCTTGCGGAGCATTTGATGCCGCCATTTTTTAAGTTCTTTCTGAATGTTTTCTTCGTACCCGTGCATAAGAGAGGTATTAGGTGTTGGCTTTTAGGCGTTAGCGGTTAGGTGTCAGGATAGCCTTTAGCTATTAACCTGCGGGGTATGGTGCTTTGTGGTAGGTTCTATTCCTCTTTCTTAAGGCTGCGGATCAATTCGCCAAAGTTCATTTTATGAGATAAGCCATTAACGGTTTGGGCAATGCGTTTGGTTTTGGTGGCTTCTGTTTTAGCACTTTCAATCCATTTACTGAAATAGCCCTGGTGCGATTTGGCCAGCGAATTGAAAAAAGCGAGGGCCTGGGGTTCATCGGTCAGGCATTCCATTAATTCGGGTGATAGTTGCAAAGGCATTTTGTCTTCCTGCAGTTGCACTTGGAGCATGGCTCCTTTGCGTTTTTTGATGCCCTTGCGCATGTCGGCATTGATGGGCATGATAAAGCTGCCACCGCCATGTGGCAATAAAGCTATGGCTTTGATAGGGTGGCTATCGAGTTTTCCTTTTACGCGAAAGCTTTTTTTCCAACCTGGTTTTAATTGTTCGGCTATATCGGGTGGTATGAGGATGTAGGTCCACCCTGTTTTTTCGGCCTGCTCAGCAAATTGAAGTATGGTTGTAGTGAATTGCACCATAACGTGAATCATGAATTGGCAATGGTCAATGGGTTGCCGTTGGTGCAATATACTGATGAAAGGCTAGAAAACGTACTGGCCTGTAGCGGTGGCTGGCAGGCCAGTAGGTAGGTATTAAATGTTACGGAGTTCTTCTTCGATCTGGTCGTGGAACTGGGCTTCTGTGTCGATGATCCAGCGAGGGAGTGATTGGGGCATGATCTTCCAGGCGCCCTCTTCTTTTTGCATGCGAAACAGAATACGGTTGCCGCGGTCGTCCACCACATCAACGGTAAAAATACCTTCATTGACACCGCCCAGTTTTCTGAAATTAAACTCTCTGAGGCGGCCTTCTACTTTCAACAGTTTGGTGAACTGAATATTTTTAACAAATTGGATGCGCATATGCTTCTATTACTGTTTTGAGTTATCAATTCTCATGCTACACTTTGTCAAAACCTTCTTAATAACTGAAAAAGTTTTGCACAGGAGCAAAAGCTTTTAGCTTTTCTGTATTAGCTTTTAGCCGTTAGTGCCTGGCTAATGAATCTAACAGGTTAAGGTAAAGTCGAGGGGGTAGTTGTTTCTACGGTGGATATAGGTGAATGCGGTCAAAGGTACGTATTAAATTCCGTTTAGGCGGCGGGTAAAAATAACCCCCATCCTGCATTAGCCGGATGGGGGTATATCGATCAGCCGGATGGCTACTAGTACCTGTAATGCTCTGGTTTGAATGGACCAGCCTGAGGAATACCGAGGTAATCCGCTTGAGCGGTGGTCAGTTCATCCAGTTCTACACCGATCTTTTTCAGGTGTAAGCGGGCAACTTTCTCATCAAGGATCTTAGGCAGTACATATACTTTGTTCTCGTATTTGTCTGTGTTGGTCCAAAGTTCCAGTTGAGCCAGTGTTTGGTTGGTGAAAGAGTTACTCATTACGAAGCTGGGGTGACCAGTACCGCAACCGAGGTTAACGAGACGGCCTTCAGCGAGGATGATGATGTCTTTACCATCTACATTGTAGATATCAACCTGTGGCTTGATGGTGTCTTTGGTGTGACCATAGTTGGTATTCATCCATGCCATATCGATTTCGATATCGAAGTGGCCGATGTTACAAACGATGGTTTTATCTTTCATTGCACGGAAGTGCTTTTCTGTGATCAGGTCGCGGCAGCCGGAAGCAGTGACTACGATGTCGGCTTCTTTAACTGCATCGATCATTTTCTTTACTTCAAAGCCGTCCATAGCAGCCTGTAAAGCGCAGATAGGATCGATCTCTGTTACGATTACGCGGCAACCGGCGCCAGCCAGTGAAGCGGCAGAACCTTTACCTACGTCGCCGTAGCTACCTACAACGGCTATTTTACCAGCCAGCATTACATCGGTAGCGCGGCGGATAGAATCCACGAGTGATTCTTTACAGCCGTATTTGTTATCGAATTTGCTCTTGGTTACGGAGTCGTTTACGTTGAAAGCGGGGATTGGCAGGGTGCCTTTCGCCATTCTTTCATAGAGGCGGTGAACACCGGTAGTGGTTTCTTCGCTGAGACCTTTGATGTGTTGTACCAGCTCTGGGTATTTGTCGAATACGATGTTGGTAAGATCGCCACCATCATCGAGGATCATGTTGAGGGGACGGTCGGCTGCACCAAAAAACAGGGTTTGCTCAATACACCAATCAGCCTCTTCGAGGGTTTGGCCCTTCCAGGCATAAACACCGATACCTGCAGCGGCGATAGCAGCGGCGGCATGGTCCTGGGTAGAGAAGATATTGCAGGAGCTCCATTTTACCTCAGCGCCGAGGGCGATCAGGGTTTCAATGAGTACAGCGGTTTGGATGGTCATGTGTAAACAACCAGCTACGCGGGCACCTTTCAGGGGCTGAGAAGGTCCATATTCAGCACGAAGGGACATTAAGCCGGGCATTTCTGCTTCAGCCAGGCGAATTTCTTTACGGCCCCATTCAGCTAAGCTGATATCTTTTACCTTATAGGGTAAGGAGAAATCAATGTTTTTTGAGATAGTTGACATATATTTTTATTATTTCAGGCGGCAAAGCTACAATTTAGGCTTGTAATAGCCAAGGAAGCCGCCATGAGCTTTGGGTTACGAATTTCGGGAGGCAATGGGGGGAACGGGGGAAGGCGGGAGGGGTTAAGGGGTTATGGAGGGCAGGTAAACGGGAAATGGCCAATGAAAGCCATGATCTGTACAAGAGGCGGGAGGAGAATGGCGCCCAAATCTTACTACATTTGGGGGCATTATTTATCAAATATCTATCTCATGTACACTTACGATACGGTAACTGAAGCTGTGAATGGCCTAAAAAAAAGGGGCTATAGCATTGATTTTAACCGGGAGTATGATTGCCTTACCTGCCAGGCGCCCTTATTGGCGCTCCAGCCCAATGAATTTGAGATTACCGAAGTATACCGGTTTGAAGGTAATTCTGATCCTGCGGATGAAGCGGTGATCTATGCTATTGAATCGAAACAGGGGGAAAAAGGCATCCTGGTGGATGGTTTTGGCCCCAGTTCCGATACTGCCAGCGAAGCGATGATCAGGAAGCTGGCAGTACGGCATTAGGTCAATGTTTGGCAATATCGGCTACTGTTTTCTTTTCCAATAGTTTGAGGGTGGCATCGCGAACCTGGATCATGGAATCGTGCAGGCCGCATTGTTTTTCATCACAATTCTTGCAACGCTCATAGAAATAGAGACTTACGCAGGGTAACATGGCAATGGGGCCGTCTATCAGCCGCATGATCTTGGCCATGGATACCTCTTTGGGGGCTACTTTAAAAAAGTAACCACCTCCTTTCCCTTTTTTACTTTCGAGTATGCCTGCTTTTTTTAATTCCAGCAGGATATTCTCCAGGAATTTTAACGGGATCTTCTTCTTTTTGGCGATTTCTGCAATGAGTACGGGCTGATTATCTTTTTTTTCAGCCATGTACATCAATGCTTTAAAAGCATATTGGGCCTTTTTAGAAAGCATGTGACATATTGATTTGGCGGCGAGAAGTTAGAATAATTTTTTGAATGACCAAGAAGTTATACCAGTTTATGTTCATAGATGTATTTAATGAGGCCGATAACGTTGTTGGTTCTGGTTTTGCGAAGGATGTTCTTGCGGTGTGTTTCGACGGTCCTTTCACTGATGCCCAGCTGACCTGCTATTTGTTTGTTGTTGAATTCCCGTTCGATAAGGCGGATGACTTCCAGTTCACGAAAGGTAAGCGGGGAACGTTCCGCGGTACCTTCTAGTTGCTTTTTCATACAATCAGGTTAATTTTCAAGGTGACAAAGGTTAATGGCCAACCGGTATAAATACCGGATATATGTTATATAGTAAGATGACAATTATTACAGTAAGGTTGCCTGTAGGGGCACAACAAAAGGAAGCTGGTTCTTTTTTCCCGGATAAGGGGTTGGTAGCAGAACAGGATTAGTCCATAAAATGGAAGAACAGGATCGGGTAAGGGCTAAAATGGTCTCAGCCATGAAACAAAACTTCATGCAGCACAATTTGGTTAATCCCCGAAAAATTACATCAATTGTTCAACAGCCCGAAAAAAAACTTGCTCAAATTACTTGCGCCAGATCAAATTCCGAGTACATCACTCATGCTAAAAATACCTTTCTTATCATGGAGGAATTCTGCGGCCAATACGGCACCGGTAGCAAACCCTGTACGGTTGTGGGCGGTGTGTTTGATCTCAATATCGTCTATAGGCGAAGTATAGGAAATGATGTGCGTGCCCGGAGCCGGATCTATTCGTTGGCTGAGGATGGACAGGTCTCCTGGTTGTGCGCTTAGCTCATTTACCCATTGCTTTTTCTGTTCATTCCTGTCGAGTATTTGTTCGGCCAGGGTGATAGCGGTACCACTGGGGGCGTCTCTTTTCGCCGTATGGTGTATTTCTGTCAGTGATACGTTGTATTCCTTGTGCGGAGCCATGAGTTCGGCCAGGCGCTGATTGAGGGCGAAAAAGATGTTTACGCCTACGCTAAAATTGCTGGCGTATAAAAAGGCGCCTTTATTAACGAGGCAAAAGTTTTTGGCTTCTTCATAGCGGGCCAGCCAGCCAGTGGAACCGCAAACAACCGGCACGCCAGCTTCTATGCAGCGTACAATATTTTCAAAAGCGCTTTCGGGACCGGTAAACTCAATGGCTACATCTGCCTTGCGGATATTGTTGATGGTATTGTCTTCCAGGTTCTCAATACCCACTTTGAGCACAATTTCATGTCCGCGCTGAAGGGCTATTTCTTCAATAGCTTTTCCCATTTTCCCGTAACCGATGAGTGCAATTTTCATTTGAAAAGAATTTAGCATACAGAATTCAGAATACAGAAGAAATACAGGGTATATTTCCAAATGGAGACTGGACACTTAAACAGTGTTTTAGATCTCAACCTTCTGACTTTTGTTTTTTTAGCGCAGCGAAGATATTGTTTTTGGGCGATTATTGCCGATGGTGAATACCAGGCTGAGGCCTGCAGCATTGCCGGGCAGGAGGGCGGGTTGTACGCGCAGGGAAAGATCATCGCTTACATCAAAGTCTTTGAGGTGGGCATCTACAGTGGCATCTACTACATTAAGTCCCCAAAGGAGTAAGCCAAAGAGGATGGCATAATCGCGGTTGCGGCGAAATTCATTGCGGTAATTAATGAGTGAGTTAACGCTACCCGATTTTACGAGTGGCAATAGCTGGGGATCCACCTGATCGAGGAATTGGGGCAGGGTACTACCTGAAGCTGCCACTTTTACAGCGTAGCGGGTTCTATTGTACCATTCCTGGTTATAATACACCAGGTAGGCGGGTATGCCTATACCAGCGGCAACAAGGGGCAGTTTCCAGTACTTTTTGTTGTATACCTGTCCCCAGCCAGGTATGATGGCCGAACGGATGGCAGCTTTACGTGGGCTGTGCTTAGGTTTTACGATGGAGTCTTTGATCTTTGTGGTATCGATTTTCGAGGGCCGTTCTTCTTTTATTTTGCCGGTAGTATCATTGATAGCCAGGACAGGCCGGGAAACAGTAATAGAATCATTACGCCGTTGTGCGGGGACCAACAGGGGCATGATGATGACGACTGTAAAAGCAAGAATTACTCTGAACATGCAATAGATACTTAGTTGGCAGTAACACCAATGGCATCCAATATTTTATTTAGATCCTGGATGGAGTAATACTCAATAGAAATACTACCGTGCCCTGTTTTGTTGTGATTGAGTTTTACTTTGGTGCTAAAATGCGACGCTAAATTATCTTCAATTTTCTTGTAGGCAGGAGGCAGAGAGGCTTTTACCGAATTTTTAACAGCGAGTGGTGTTTTGTACAGTCTGCGTACCAACTCTTCTGTTTGTCTTACAGAAAGACCTTTGCCTTTGATCTCATTGAAAATAAAGAGCTGTTTGTCTACTGTATCTACGTTGATAATAGCGCGGGCATGTCCCATGCTGATCACACCGGTGCGTACAGCTACCTGAATATCGGGTGGTAATTTGAGGAGGCGGATGTAATTGGCTACGGTACTTCTTTCTTTGCCCATGCGCTCTGCTACCTGTTCCTGTGTTTGGCTCAGTTCTTCCATCATGCGCTTGTAGCTGAGGGCAATTTCCATGGCGTTGAGGTCTTCGCGTTGTAAGTTCTCCAACAAGGCGAGTTCAAGCAATTGCTGGTCATTGGCCTGACGGATATACGCAGGTACATCTTTAAGGTCGGCGAGTTTGGAAGCTCTCCAGCGGCGTTCGCCGGATATAAGCCTGTATTTACCATTGGGAAGGGCTGAAACTGTAATGGGTTGCACTAGGTCGTGCATTTTGATAGATGCAGCCAGTTCATTCAGGGCCGTTTCATCAAAGTCGCGGCGAGGCTGTTTGGGGTTGGGTTCAATATTTTCGACAGGTATACGCTGAATGGTAGTGACCTGTTCTACTACCTGGGTTTTAAGGCTGCTGCCAGCTGTATTTTTCAGATCGGAATCAATACTCTGCAAGAGGGAGCGGATACCTTTGCCCAATAACTCTTTATTACCCTTTTCTTTTGACATTGTTTATTTTTTGGCTGCGAGCGATGAGCTGCGAGCTTCGAGCAAAAGACTCGCGGCCCGTAGCTCGCGGCTTGTTGCTATTCCAATATTCTTTCTTCCTGTTTAATTTTCGTCATATCATTCTTCTGCAGAATCTCTTTGGCCAGGTTGAGGTAGTTCATTGCCCCTTTGCTCTGGCCATCGTACAGGATCACCGGCTTACCTACACTGGGGGCCTCGCTGATGCGGCTGTTGCGGTGAATGATGGTGTTGAAAACCATTTCATCGAAATGTTTGCGCACTTCATTGACCACCTGGTTGCAAAGACGGAGGCGGCCATCATACATGGTCATCAGGATACCTTCGATCATGAGCTCGGTATTGAGCCTGCTTTGTACTATTTTGATGGTATTGAGTAATTTACCCAACCCTTCCAGGGCGAAGAATTCTGTTTGTACGGGAACGATCACTGAATCGGCGGCTACCAGGGCATTCACTGTGATGAGACCAAGTGAAGGGGAGCAGTCAATGATGACAAAATCGTAATCATTCTTTACGGGCTCAAGTATACCTTTTAATACGCCTTCGCGATTGGGATAATTGATCATTTCAATTTCGGCCCCTACAAGGTCAATATGAGAAGGGATCACATCGAGGTTGGGTACATCTGACTTTAAGATCACATCTTTTGCCAGGGTACCGTTTACCATGCAATCGTACAGGCTTTGCTGAATGTTGTGCAGGTCAAACCCCACGCCGGTGGTACTGTTGGCCTGCGGATCTGCATCTACCAGCAGGGTCCTGAATTCCAGTACGGCCAGGCTGGCAGCCACATTGATAGCTGAGGTGGTTTTACCTACACCGCCCTTTTGATTGGCTACTCCAATTACTCGCGCCATTTGTTTTAAATAAGGTTGTTTATTTACGTCAATCGTGCAATAGTTGCTGCTCTATTTGCTTTTCCTGCCTGTTTCGGGCACCATTATAATCAATTATTATTAATGAATAATGACTGATTATTGCCCCTGCTTTGAACGCTTATGATAGTTCAATAGTATCTCCGATATTCACCAGCTTCAGTTCAGCGCCGGTATCAGCAAACGTTTTGATGGCTTGCTGGTGGTCAATTTTAATGTAACCGAAAGTGTCATAATGAACGCCCACAATTGTCCGGCAATCTACCATGCGCGCGCATTCAGCTGCATCGGCAGCATCCATGGTAAAGTTGTCACCAATCGGTAAGATGGCAAAATTTAGTTTTGCCCAACGGGGTATCAATTGCATGTCGGTGGTAAGGGCAGTATCGCCACTATAATAAAAATTTCCTTCATCTGTATATATGATGAATCCCATTGGATTACCGCCATAGCTGCCATCGGGCAAGCCGGAAGAGTGCTGGGCTACCACGCATTTTACGGTGAAATCGCCATAATTCCATTTGCCGCCTGTATTCATCTGGTGTACATTGGCAACGCCCTGTTTCTGGAGCCATTCGCCAATTTCCCAATTGGCGATCACCAGGGCGCCGGTACGGGTGGCAATCCGTACGCAATCGGCAATATGATCGGCATGGCCATGGGAAAGCAGGATATAATCGGCTGCTATCTGGTCTACATCTATAATATTATTAGCCAGTTCGTTATACGTAATAAAGGGATCGAACAACAGTTTCTTACCTTTGACGATTACAGAGAAACAGGAATGGCCGTAATAGGTTAATTTCATAAAAACTTTTACAGGACGGCAAAAATACGTTTTCGGTATAAGAAATAACAACCAAAAACCTTCTATGCTGTTAATGCTTTAACATGAGTGATTTTTATACTATTATTTCCGGTACGAACAGGGTAGGAAGTAACACGATGAAAGTAGCCCAACTATACCGTGATCTGCTGGAAGCCAGGGGGATTGAAACCCGACTGGTATCGCTGGAAGGCTGGAAGTCGGTAGAAAAGACCCCTGAGTACGTACAATTGGAGAACGAAATATTGATCCCAACGAAGAAGTTCATTTTTGTAGCACCAGAATACAATGGGAGCATTCCAGGGGTTTTGAAAGTAATGCTGGATATTTCGGATTACAAAAAGGTATGGTGGGGCAAGAAGGCATTGCTGACCGGGGTGGCGCTTGGCCGCTCGGGCAATCAACGTGGAATGGACCATTTAACGGGTATCCTGCACTACCTGAAAGTAATGGTGCACCACAACAAACTGCCCATTTCTTCTGTGGATAAATTACTGAACGGAACGGGTGTTATTCATGATAAAGGTACCCTGGATGCCATAAATAACCAGTTAGATGAGTTTATAGCGTTTTAAGAGAAGTCCGTAAGTCGATAAAGTCTGGAAGTCCGGAAGACAGTAAAGTCCGGAAGTAAAGGCTAAAATAAAAGTAATCTCTTTTAAAATATCGCCCCTTCCCAAACGTCTACAAGGTATAGAACAAAAAAAATGCAATGGTCCCGGATCTGAATGTTGGCTACTAAAGCCTTCCTGGTTTTTAGTGGCGGGATGACTATTACATTTTAACAATTACTAAAATTTTCTTCTCATGCGTAATGCAGGTTTTTCCTGGATCCTGATCGGTTTTATGATCCTGTTGGATATTTATGTGTACCAGGCGGTGAAGGTGATTGCACCGGCATCGCCCAGAATGCGTCTTATCGTCATGTCTGTTTATTGGTTCCTGTCGGTGGTTTCTGTGGCCATGATCCTATCGCTGCCTTACAGCAATTCGGCAGCCTGGCCCAAGTGGATCCGTAGTTATGTATTTGCTATTGTGATCGGATTGTTTCTGAGTAAACTGTTGGCTTCCTTGTTCATTGCGGTAGATGATATCCGCCGGGCGGGTACCTGGGTGATCAGCAAATTTTCCAGCAATACGGCTGTTGCAGATGGTCAACCGGGCGGTATTACGAGGTCGGCCTTTCTTAGCTGGTTCAGTCTGGCGGTAGGGGGTGGCTTATTTGGTACGCTGCTGTATGGGTTTAATAACAAATACCGCTACCAGGTTAACAAGCTGCGCTTGTCTTTTGCCAACCTGCCTGCTGCGTTTAAAGGGTTGAAGATCGTTCACATTTCAGATATCCATTCCGGCAGTTTTACTGACAGGCAGGCGGTGGAAAAGGGTATTGAAAAGATCATGGAGCAAAAACCCGATCTTATCTTATTTACCGGCGACCTGGTGAATGACCGTGCTACGGAAATGGAAGAATACAAGCATGTATTCAACAAATTGAAAGCGCCACTGGGTGTGTATTCTACCCTGGGCAATCATGATTATGGCGACTATGTTCATTGGGAAAGTGAGCAGGTGAAGGCAGCTAACCTGGAAAGCCTGAAATCGGTACATGGTGATATGGGATGGCGTTTGCTGATGAATGAACACGTGGTATTGGAAAAGGGTGGTGAGCAGATTGCCTTATTGGGTATCGAGAATTGGAGCGCCCGTGGCAATTTCCCTAAATATGGTAAGATGCATGAAGCGCATCCGGGTACAGAAGAAATTCCTTTCAAAATATTGATGAGCCATGATCCCAGTCATTGGGAAGCAGAGGTATTGAATAAATACAAAGATGTAGACCTGATGTTGGCCGGGCACACGCATGGTATGCAATTTGGATTGGAGATACCCGGTTTTAAATGGAGCCCTGTGCAATATATGTATAAACAGTGGGCAGGTTTGTACGAGGCAGAAAAACAGAAACTGTATGTAAACCGTGGTTTTGGGTTTATTGGTTATCCGGGCAGGGTAGGGATCATGCCGGAGATTACGGTTCTTGAACTTTCATAAAACCGGATTGGGTGCAGGTACATACTAAACAGTAATGATTAATTAATAATTGCTGTTTATTGGAGCAATAATAGCAAAAGGGCAGTTTACTTACCGTAAGCTGCCCTTTTCTGTTTTCCGAACAAAAATAAGATGCTACTAATTGCAGAGACAAAACCAGTTAACATTAACCATTGTACCAAGTCTTGAATAAGATCCTAATCAAATAGCCATGAACCTTAACAGCATACTTGTTGGGTTGGGTCACAATACGCTTTTAACTTGTTGAACTGGTACAGCGTAAGCACTGAAACCTTCAATGGTACGGCAATAAAAACGAGCACCCAGGGTCTGAAAGAAATTGCTTTCTTCCTAACATTGTTTAGTCACAAAAAGAATAAGGAGAGTTGCTAAAAAAGAATTATCTCATGTGACTCGCAACAATTTCTCCAAATGCCGGGGCAGGGCATGGGTTTTCAAACAGGCGAACGAAATATTAAAACGTAAGTTTTGGTTTAGGGCAAGGGGCATAGGTTAAAAAAATCTTTCCCTATTTTATTAACCCTCATGTTGTAATTACATCACAAATATACACCGGGCCGGAGGGGGTAAGGGGCCGGAATCGGTGAGACCCGTGAATCTGTAGCCGGAGTACTTCAAATAGCCGGTGGAGGGGTGTAGTGAATTGTGAATAGGGAATGGGTAACTGATCTTTGAAATAGCTGCATAAATAATTGACTATGAAAGCTTACAGTATATTGTGGTTCAGGAGTTGGTTGATTTCTTTTAATAAGAGCTGCTTGTAATTATCCAGTTTATTGCATTCGGCGTATAGCTGAGCGGGGTTTGACCGGGAATTGGCCAGTTGCTCTATTTTTTCCAAATCGCGGAAGAAGGGGGTATTCCTGCCAAAGACGGATACTGTGGACTGGATATGGTGGGCCAGGGTACCAATTTGCTTACTATTCTTCTTTTCCACTGCTTCTTTCAACGCGTCCATTTCACCGGGAAACTGGTTGAGAAACTGGCGGATTATATTATTTAGGAAGGCGCTGTTGCCCATCACGAGGTCGTACAGGAAATCGAGGTTGATATGGTGCAGGCTGGCTTTGAGCAATTCGAAAGAATGTTTTTGCCTGGCCAGGTATTTCTTCAGGAGATGGAGGAGTTCTTTTTCCTGTATGGGTTTGGAGATATAATCGTTCATGCCATGGCTTAGGCATTTCTCCCGCTCACCTGCCATGGCATGGGCTGTCATGGCAATGATGGGAATATTGCTTTTGAGTTCATGGCGAATGGTTTTGGCAGCGAGGTATCCATCCATGATGGGCATCTGGATATCGAGCAGTACAAGATCATATTTATCCTTTTGCAGTTTGTCGATGGCCTGCTGTCCGTTTTCTGCCAGCTCAAAGTGGAGGTTCCAGCTATGGAAAGTATGATGCATGAGCAGCTGGTTCATATGGTTATCTTCTACCGCCAGTATTTTGACGCCTTCGAATAAGCCATTGCCTGATTCTGCTACTTCCAGGTGGTGCCTGTTTTTTTCGCTGTCGGTCATAGGTAATATTTCGTATTCGAGTTCGAATAAAAATTCTGTGCCATTGCCGGCTTCGCTTTTCACTGAAATATTACCTTCCTGCAGATGGATAAGGTTCTTCACAATAGATAGACCAAGACCAGTACCGCCATACTTGCGCGTGGTATTGGTTTCACCCTGTTCAAACCGTTCAAAAATGGAATCGATCTTATCAACTGGTATGCCGATGCCGCTGTCTTTTACTGAAAACCGGAGTCGTATACTGGAATCTGTTTCCTGAATGGGTATGATGACGATACTGATGCCTCCCTCCTGGGTGAATTTAATAGCATTGCTGATGAGGTTGACCAATATCTGGGTAAGGCGAACGGCGTCGCCCGTCAATGTGTCGGGGATCTTTTCCTGGATATAGATGCTGAGTGACAGGTTTTTCTCCTGCACCTTATGCTGGAACATGGTTTCGAGGGAGCTGCAGAGTCCGCGGAGACTGAAAGGGCTTTTTTCCATGCGCAGCATACCGGCTTCTATCTTGGATATATCGAGTATATCATTGATAATGGTGAGCAGGCTTTCGCTGGCCGATTGCACCAGGTGCACAAATTGTTCCTGATCCTGGGTAAGGGAAGTTTTTTGAAGCAGGTTGGTAAACCCAATCACTGCGTTGATGGGTGTTCTTATTTCATGGCTCATATTGGCCAGGAATTGTTCTTTTACATGGGCCGATTCGTCGGCCTGGCGTTTGGCGTCTTTCAGCTCCTCTTCTATTTTTTCCTGTTCTGATACATCAAAAACAGTGGAGCGGCTGGATATGAATTCATCCTGTTCATTATAAATCGCAATAGCATGGAGTGATACGGGAATGATAAATCCTTTTTTGCTCATCATGCTAAGGCGGATCTCTCTTAATTCTCCATTTTTTATGAATTGAGGGAAGCGCCTTTTTATTGTTGCAGCACTGGCATCATCGAGTACATCTATAAACCGGAGTTTACCGATCACTTCTTCGCGCCTGTATCCTATCCAGTTGAGCTCTGTTTGGTTTATGGCCTGGAAGTAGCCGTCTTTATCGAGGGAATGGTAACCGCAGGGGGCATTGTTGTAAAGATCGTGTATCTCGGCGGAAACCTTTTCCAGGTTTTGGCGAAACTGCCGTTCATTGTTGTGGGCCAGTTCCAGTTCTTTTATCAGTGCCTGTTGCTGTTGCAGGCGGCGTATGATGACTACGCTTAAAAAAAGAATAGCAATGATGGACAGCGAGGTGAGGATGCGGCTGATGGTAAGCACGGATGCCGCTCTATGGTCACCGGGCGCCAGGATATTTTCCAGTCTTACCTGAAGAATAAGGCCGGTGGCTATAAATGCCACAAAGAGCAGGACAATAAGTGCAATAAGATAATTGGGTTGTAGCTTCATTTTCATATAAAGGTTCCCAGACACTATTAAAACTAAGTGCCCCTTACCGAAAGTCAAGATTAAAATGTACTTAAATCAATTGGCTTACCCCCTACGTATTACAATAATTTCAACTTCTTCATGAGCTGGCTTCGATAGCTTTCAGCTACAGGTATTGGTGTGCTCATAATATTGAGTACACCATCTTCAATGCTATCAATTTTGTCAAGCGCCACAATGTAACTACGGTGTATACGCATCAGTTTGGGGGAGCGTATTTTTTCTTCTACGGCTTTGAGGGTGGTATGTACGATATGCCATTTACCGGGGGTATAGATCTTAATATAATCGCCCATGGCCTCTATCCACAATATATCTTCCAGTTTCACTTTTTTCAGGGCGCCATTATCGCGGATAAAGATGTAATCTTCGTCTATATTGTTCACTTCGGAGTTGTCGCGCTGCAAAACCTCCCTTGCTTTGTCGATGGCCATCAATAGGCGGGGAAGCGTAACTGGTTTCAGCAGGTAATCTGCTACATTCAGTTCAAATGCTTCGAGGGCGTAATCCTTATTGGAGGTGGTGAAAATAATCAGCGGTTTTTTGGGCAGGGACCTCAGCAGTTCAATGCCGCTCATGCCTGGCATTTCAATATCGAGGAACACAAGATCGGGGGCATGTCGGGTAATCTGTTGGTGAGCTTCCATAGCATCCCGGCATTCACCGATAACTTCCAGCAGGCCTGTTTGCGTAACCAGTTGACTGAGCATAAGCCTGGCCATATCGTTATCATCGACTATGAGGCATCTCATTTTTTTCAGAGGAAACAAGCTTTGGTAAATGGATATGTTAAGTTTAAGGTATGAAAAATATGGCAATGATCGGGCCATTAGCAATTTTTTAATCCCAGGAAGTTCACCCATTACCGGAATGTATGACCGGTTACGGGCATGTATGCGAACCATTGATAGCTGTTTTTGGTGCCTGTAAAGGAAGATAAGATTAGTAGTTACCGTAATAAGGGTTAGATCAGGCTTTGGTCGATCATTAAAACCCGGAAGCGGATACATTACGTAGAATTAATATGCAAAGAAGATTTTTATATCTTTCTTCACGATCGTTGTAATGAATTAACAACCAATTTTGTTTCCTTGGCATATAAGTTGAAAATACACTGTTGAACTAAACATCAATTGATTTATGAAAAAGAAATCACTGGCCTTACTGGCAGTTGCTTTGGCCCTTACTACCTTCTCTTTTGCCCAGGGTTTCCACCTTGGCTTCAAAGCCGGCGCCAATATTTTAAAAGTGGATGGCAAATCCTTTAGTGATGAATTCCAATTTGGTTATCACCTGGGCGCTTTTGCTGAGATCAACATCAATCAAAAATGGGGTATTCAGCCTGAGCTTTTGTGGAACCAAACGAATTACCGTACAGCCGATAATTTTGATGACCTGTATCCAAACGGAAAAAGTGATGTGGAAGGAAAACTGAACTATATCAGTATCCCTATCCTGCTAACTTACCGGCCGGTAAAATTGCTTTCTTTGCAGCTCGGTCCTCAATTTGGTATCATGACCAGCCAGGATAAAGACTTGCTGGGTGAAACCAAAGAAGCTTTTAAGAGCGGTGACTTCTCCATGCTGGGAGGCGCGCAACTGAACCTCGGTGCACTGCGTGTGGGTGGCCGCTATGTGGTAGGGCTCACCAATATCAATGATATTGACAACAAAGAAAAATGGAAGAACCAGGGTTTTCAACTGTACCTTGGATTTGCAATATTGTAATTAGTTTCGATCAGGGTAAATTAAAAAGCCTTGCAGACCTTCCGGACTGCAAGGCTTTTTGCTTTTTCATGGCTATAACATGGCCGGTCTGTTCAAGGTATTATTGGCTGAAAGAGAACCGGTGCGGGAGAGTATCCATCTGTCTATCGACCATTTGCCACTGCCATTGATGACAAGGATAATGGAGATGGCCCAGAACAGGATATCAAATTCATATCCTTCTCCCTTGTTGGTGCCAAACCAATTCATAAAAAATCCATTGGGCAGGTGGTCAACAAAGAAGGCGCCTGCCATTACGATGCCCATGAGGGCTGCATTGATCCTGCCGGCAAAACCAATGATGAGTAATACGGCGCTTACTGATTCAATAAGTATTACGAATGCGCTAAGCCAGGAAGGAAGGCCTACTGTGCCAGTGAAATACCCCATGGTATTGGTCCATCCAAAGCCGCCAAACCATCCGAGCGTTTTTTGTAATCCATGACCGAGCATGACTACCCCAAGCGCTACGCGTAATATAAGCCAGTTGTAATTGTTGCCTGTTGCTAATAATCTTTGTTGCATGACTGATCTTTTAGCAAAAGTCCGTCAATGAGGGGCCTGTTTCCAATGATGTTTGACAAGAAAAAGCGTTAACATAGGATAAGTGCAGTTGCTGGTTTTAGGGTTTTCCGGCCATTTGCCGGCGGATGCGGCTCAAAGATTCCGGAGTGATACCGAGGTAGGAAGCAATCTGTTTTTGAGATAGGCGTTGTTCAAAATGCGGATAGCGGTTGATATAATCGAGGTAACGCTCCTCGGCGGTAAGGCTCATGTTATCACTGATACGGCGCTGCATGGAGATATATGCGTTTTGCAACAAAATGCGGAAGAAGCGATCAAATTTGGGTATATCTATGTACAACTGTTCCAGTTGACTTTTCTCGATCAGGAGTAATTCGGCATCTTCCAGGGCGTCTACATTGTATAAAGCTGGCTGTCCACTGAGAAAACTATACATATCTCCGGTCCACCAATCCTCAAAAGCAAACATAACAATGTGTTCCTGTCCGTTGTTATCTATATGGTAGGTTCGCAGGGAACCCTTGTTCACAAAGCATTCGTACCGGAAAACATCTCCAGCCTGCACCAGGTATTGGCGCTTGCGGAGGGTGCGGGGTTTTAGAACCGAGGTAAAACGGTCTGTTTCTTCCGGGGTCAATTGTATGAAGCGGGCAATGTTTTTGAGGATGAGATCATACATAAGGTAAAGATAGAAATATGGCGACAAACAATGTAGACCTCCCTGGTCAGGAACCTGGCGATTTGCCGGCACCTGAGTATGCCCCTGTCAAGGAAAATGAACAGGTCTTGTTGTCCTTAGGCATTACGGCTGATCATATTGCCGCACTGCCGATGATCGTTCATACGGGAGCAGCATTTCTGTTGCTCGAAGTGAGGAACCGGGAGATATTGCAGTCGTTGCATCCTGCTCTGGACAATATCCGCCTTCTATCGGAACAGTACAGCCTGTCGGGTTACTGTATTTTTTACCGGCATACCGGAAACCAGGCTGATGCGGTTGTTCGTATTCTTACCGCCCTGCCGGATGAGCCGGCAAAAGGGCATCATGCCTCGGCTGCCGGGGCGCTCGCGTGCTATCTGTATGATATAGCGATGATTAAGAAAGAGGAGATGGTTATAATCCATGCTCATTCCTCTGAATCGACCTCCACTGGCCGCATGGCCGTTCACCTGCACATTCAGGAGGGAAAGATATTTTCCCTGCAAACCGGCGTTATTGCGCCCGTTCAATAGCCAGCGGGTTGTATCGATCCATTAGGTTGTATATTTGGCTTATCCGTATGGTCCTGAAGTAATTAATTACTTGTCTGTTTAGCCGGAAGGATTCCACGCCGTTTTCCGGTTGGCACTAAACTTGACCTATATACCCTTCTCTTCAAAATCCCAGGATTTTAAGATACGACGTGTTATTTTGTCACAGATAAACTGTAGTATGAGTAGTATAAAAGAACCCTCAATTTTGTTTCAACCGGACGACGATATGGACTTTATCCCTATAATCCCCCTTAATGAAAATGAAGGTGATAATGGCCCTGAGATTGTGATACCGGGCGAATTGCCCCTACTGCCGTTGAGAAATACGGTATTATTTCCAGGTGTAGTATTGCCCATTACGGTGGGACGCGATAAAAGCATCAAGGCAATCAACGACGCTTATAAGGCTGACAAATTGGTAGGTGTGGTTGCACAAAAAGACAGTAATGTAGAAGACCCTACTGTCAGCGATTTGGAAGATATTGGTACTGTTGCCAAAATTATTAAGCTGATCAAGATGCCGGATGGCGGCACCACGGTGATCATTCAGGGTAAAAAGCGCTTTAAAATAGCCAGTATCCTTACAGATGATCCTTATTTTAAGGCTGCAATTACGTTGCTGGAAGAGGATGATGCGGCAAAACCAGATGATTTTGAGGCTTATGTAGCCAATATTAAAGACCTGGCCGCACAGATCATCCAGCTTTCGCCCAATATTCCTTCTGATGCAGCTATCATTTTGAAGAATATCGAGAATCCCTCCTTCCTCATCCACTTTATTTCGAGTAACCTCAATACGGAACTGGTAGAGAAGCAGAAATTGCTGGAAATGAGCAATATAGAAGCAAGAGCTGACTTGCTCATGCAGTTGTTGCAAAGGGAGCTTCAGTTTGCCGAGCTTAAGAACAAGGTGACAACGAAAACGAAGACGGAGCTGGACAAGCAGCAGCGGGAGTACTTCCTGCAGCAGCAGATGAAGAGCATTAAGGAAGAGTTGGGTGGCGATACGAACGACCGCGAGATCAAGGAGATGAAAAATAAGGCAGAAACCACCAAATGGTCGGAAGCTGCCAAGGAGATGTTCAAAAAGGGGATCGAAAAGCTGGAACGGATGCATCCGAGCACGCCCGATTATTCGGTGGTGTATAATCACCTCGACCTGATGCTTGACCTGCCCTGGGGTATCTATACGAAGGACCTGTATGACCTGAAGAAGGCGCGGAAGATCCTGGACCGTGATCATTATGGTATGAATAAGGTGAAGGAGCGTATCCTGGAATACCTGGCTGTGTTGAAGCTGAAAGGTGATATGAAGAGCCCTATTCTTTGCTTTATAGGCCCTCCCGGTATTGGTAAAACTTCGTTGGGACGTAGTATCGCGAGCGCCATTGAGCGCAAATATGTACGGATCAGCCTGGGTGGCCTGCATGATGAAAGTGAGATACGCGGGCACCGTAAAACTTATATTGGCGCGATGCCCGGTCGTATAGTGCAGTCGCTCCGTAAAATTAAATCATCCAACCCGGTAGTGATACTGGATGAGATCGATAAAGTAGGTACTGATTTTCGTGGCGATCCTTCTTCGGCTTTACTGGAGGTATTGGATCCTGAGCAGAATCATACTTTCTATGATAATTACCTGGAACTTGAATATGATCTCAGTAAAGTATTGTTCATAGCCACGGCCAATGATATCAATAATATTCAACCGGCACTGCGCGACAGGCTGGAGATCATTGACCTGAGTGGTTATGCAGTGGAAGAGAAAGTTGAGATCGCCAAGCGTCACTTGCTGCCCAAGCAAAAAGAAGCGCATGGCTTGAAGGATATCAATTTTAAGATAGGCGACAAAGTACTGGAAAAGATCATCCAGGATTATACGCGTGAGAGTGGAGTAAGAGAACTGGACAGGTACCTGGCATCAGTAATGCGTTATGAAGCAAAGGAATATGCAATAAAGAATAAGGTGAAAAGTACGGTTACTGCCAATGATGTAGAGAAGATATTGGGTAAACCGCGTTTCAGCAATGAAATGTACAAGGTGGCTAATATGCCCGGTGTAGCGGTGGGGCTTGCCTGGACCTATGTAGGTGGAGATATTCTTTTTGTGGAAACCAGTCTTAGTGACGGCAAGGGCGACCTGAAGCTTACGGGCAACCTGGGCAATGTGATGAAGGAAAGTGCTACGACGGCATTGACCTGGTTGCAGTCCAACGCTAAAAAGGTTGATATCGACCCTACCATTTTTGAAAAGAAAACCATTCACGTGCACGTACCTGAGGGCGCAACACCTAAGGATGGCCCGAGTGCCGGTGTCACCATGATGTCGGCAATATGTTCGGCTTTAACAGGCAGACGGATAAAACCTTATGTGGCCATGACGGGTGAGATCACTTTACGGGGGCAGGTATTGCCGGTAGGTGGGATCAAGGAAAAAGTACTCGCTGCCAGAAGAGCGGGATTGAAAGAGATCATCCTTTGCTGGCAGAATGAGAAAGACATCCAGGATATAGATTCAACATTTATCAAAGGATTGAAATTCCATTACGTAAAAACGATGCAGCAGGTGTTGGACCTCGCACTCGTATAAGAATCGGATAAGTTATTAAAGAGGTGACAGCTTTGTTTGCTTTGCAGCGGAAAGTTGTCACCTCTTCTGCTTTATAAGGGTTACCACTTTTGCTTTAATGGAATTTTAATAAAATTGTCTTCCGCGAAGTGAACAAAGAAATCGTGACCTTGTTATATTAGTATAGTGGTCATTACGAAGCAAATTCAAGATCATTATAAATTTTTCATGTTGGTTGTTTTAAGGGTTAAAGGAATTCCTCCATATCCATGGAGGAATTTTTTTTTAACAAAACCTTGAGAATTATCACCTACTTTCGTTTGCACTACTGCATGCGGAAAGTACTGTTGATACCGGTTTTGCTGCTGATACAGGTTTATGGAATTGGCCAAACCCTGGGAGGCAACAGCGTTTACAATTTTCTCAAATTGTCCAACACCCCTCAATTGACCGGACTGGGTGGTATCAATGTTTCCAATCAATCGGCTGATATTGGTCTGGCCTGGCAAAACCCTGCTTTATTAAGGCCTTCAATGCATACACAGGCCAATTTTGTATTCAATGCTTTTTATGGCGATATCCGGAATTATCACCTGTTTACGGGGTTCAGGCACAAAGCCTCCGGAACTACTTTTGCGGCAGGAGTTAATTACTTCAACTATGGTTCTATACCGGAAACAGATATGCTGGGTACCCGTCTCGGTGATTTCAGGCCCTCGGACTATGTAATGCAGGTATCGGCCAGTCGTCAATATTTGGAACGCTGGTATTATGGGGCTTCCCTTAAGTTTATTCATTCCAATTACGGGCAATACCGTTCTTCGGGCCTGGCGATGGATATTGGTATAAGCTATGCCGATACGGCAAAGCTTTTACAGGCGTCGCTGGTCATCAAGAATATGGGAGCCCAGCTGAAAGCGTATACAGGAACTGCTGCCGGCGATCTACCTTTCGACTTGCAGTTTGGGATCTCCAAAAGACTGGCCAAAGCACCCTTACAATTTACGCTCACCGCTCATCACCTCCACCAGTTTGATATCAGTTACCGGGATACGGCATTCAACAATGAGAACGGCTTTGATCAGAATATGGGTGATAAAAAGTTTACGTTCGATAAGTTATTTCGCCATATCGTATTGTCGATGCAATTGTATATAACAGATAAGATAGAAATTAGTGCCGGCTATAATCACCTGCGACGCAGGGAGTTGGGTGTAGGTAATACGGGCAATGGGCTCAATGGTTTCTCATTGGGTGTGGGTGCCCTGTTCAAAAAGATCCAGGTGCGCTATGCCCGGAGTTATTATCAGAACAATACAGCCTATAACCAGTTTGGCCTTTCGCTCACACTCCATGATTATTTTGGCAAGGGCAAGTAAAGGGCCAGGTAGCCAACTGGTAATTAATTGTTTACCCTTAGAAATTGTTAACCACTTCCTTTGACTTTATTAAAATTAACGACCAAATTTCTTTATTTGAAAGAGATTCAATTACTTTAGTAGGTATGCCCTGTAAAAGATGAATTGTTCGTAACTACCTGGGATGAGCGAAAAAAGCAGCTACTGGCGTTGATAATTATCAAAATACTTACTGGTGGCAGGAGATTTTAAAGTGTCTATATCAAAACGAATCCATTAATGATCAAAGTGGTTATTGTTGATGATCACCGCCTGGTGCGGGAAGCGTGGAAACTGGTATTGAACCGGGATAAAAGGTTGTCGGTTGCTGCGATTTGCGAAAATGGTTTCCGGGCTGTAGAAGCCTGCCGGAGCCTGCAGCCAGATGTAGTATTGATGGATATCAATATGGATCCGATGAATGGGATAGAAGCCACAAAGGCGATCCGTGAATTTTCACAGGATATCAAAATCATTGGCATCTCTGTACATACAGATCTTTCTTATATCCATGCACTGATGCAGGCCGGGGGCAATGGATATGTAACAAAAAACTCATCCGGGGAAGAAATGATCGGCGCTATTATGCTGGTGATGGAGGGACAGCAATACTTCTGCAAAGAGATATCAGATATTATTAATTGATAGATCGTCATGCCTGATCCAGGGATCAGCATTCAATAAAAAAGCCTGAAGAATGAACATCCTTCAGGCTCTATCTTTTATTCAAAACTGCCTAGGCAGTAGTGGCTTCCAGTGTGTGGTGATGGTGGTGAGTACCATTTTCCTGCTCAGCTTTAAAAGCTTCTCTTGGCTTTAGTCCAAGCACATCAAACATGGCCATATCCTCATCAAAGGAGGGATTGGGCGTAGTGAGCAATTTCTCACCTGCAAAAATGGAATTGGCGCCGGCCATAAAACACAGGGTTTGATCGGAGATGCTCATGGTTGCCCGGCCGGCACTTAAGCGTACCATCGCTTTGGGCATCAAAATACGGGCTGTAGCGATCATGCGCACCATGTCCCATACATTCACTTTGGCATTGTGTTCAAGCGGGGTGCCTTTTACAGGAACCAGGGCATTCACGGGTACGCTTTCAGGATGCTCGGGCATGGTGGCCAGGGTAAACAGCATTTTAACCCTGTCTTCATGTGTTTCGCCCAGTCCTACAATACCACCGCAGCAAACAGATACGCCGGCTTTACGCACATTGTCGAGCGTTTGCAGGCGATCATCATAGGTACGGGTAGTGATGACCTCTCCATAATATTCGGAAGAAGTATCGAGGTTGTGGTTGTAGGCATACAATCCTGCTTCTGCTAATTTCTGTGCCTGGTCTTCGGTAAGCATGCCCAGGGTACAGCAAACTTCCATTCCCAGCTCATTTACCCCTTTTACCATGTCGAGTACGCGGTCAAAGTCGCGGTTATTGCGCACTTCGCGCCAGGCGGCGCCCATGCAAAAGCGGGTAGAGCCAGCTTCTTTGGCCTTTTGGGCATATTCCAATACTTCGTCTTTTTTCATTAATGCCTGCACATCCACACCTGTGTGGTAACGGGCTGCCTGGGGGCAATAGGAACAGTCTTCTGAGCACCCCCCGGTTTTTATGGATAAAAGGGTACAAACCTGTACCTCATTGCTTTCGTTGTAGGTACGATGCACGGTAGCTGCCCGGTAAACAAGTTCCAGCAAGGGCATATTGTAGATATCTTTTATCTCGGATAATGTCCAGTCGGATTTTATCATAGCTATTTTTTTAACACCTTAGCGGCGAATATAATATTTTAGGTTACTGCTTTACCTGAATGCTCCGGCAATATTACCAAGTTTCCCTGAATTGGTTTTCGGAATCCAGGCCGTATTTTTTAAGCATTTGTGGATAACAGTCATTAACGTACAATTAGTTTGCGAATGGCGGAATGCTTAAATCCTGGGATAGAATCGGAATAACTGACTGGCCGTTGCAGCATTTTGCTAAAATAGGCGGTTAACACTGGTTTGACCGGTCCCCGGAAATAAATGTTATCATACAGGGGGGCTTTTTTTATATCCGAAACGCCAAAATCGGACAAAAGGGCGGGCTGCCGGGCTGTAACAGGATGATCAAGAAACAGGATGTTCTTAAAAGAATAACTGGCGGGCGTGGCAAAACAATAGAAATACCCAAAGGAATCTCCATCACCCACATTTATAAAAAGCTTATCAGGATGATTGCTGAGTTCCTGATACACCAGCTGGAATTGCTGAAAGGAGGTCGCATTGTGTCGATTGACCTTATAAACACGGAGTGATGCCCAGGCTAAAAGGATCGTGAATAGTATGGCGGCGGCTGCTTTCCAATAGATGTTTTTGTTAAAAGCAGGCTTGTTGGTAAGCACTATAAAATAGGTAATGGTAAATGTAATACCCGGGATAATAAATTCAGGTAATTTTCTGAACATCATTAAGTAACCAATACTGAGTGCGCCGGTGAGTATAGCAGCCATCGCGGCATAACGCTCTTTTTTGCCGGAGTAAAAAAACGTAAATGCCAGCGCCAGGGCAAGCAGAAAGATACGGTTGTTGACAAAGCTCCAGTACCAGGTGGATTTGCTAAAAAAGACAGGTGCTGGCATGGATGAAACAGACCGTTGGGCGATAGCATAGAGTGTTTGTGTGCTGGGATAAGTGGTATCAAATAGCATTAATGCAGACAACATCGCTGTCTCCTGTTCATAAGGGGCGACACGGGCCGTGGAAGTATCCCTGTAATAATTGATGTTGTCATACTTGGCTTTTCTATAGGCTTCTTCCTGTTTCCATTCAGGACAATGTGTTGTATAATATTGGTCCTGTGCTTTAAAAAGCAGGATCATCAACACAAACGTTAAGGCAAGAACACCCAAAGCCATCAACTTTTTACGAACGCCAGGCAACAGCAGGAAGAAAGGCGCAGCTGCTACAAAAACCGGCAGCAGAGTATGTAGCCTGATCAGCGCTCCTAGAATGATGATCAGTAAACTGGTGATGAGTAAGATGGGCCGGGCGCCCGGTTGCTGAAAATAATGCCAGGACAAAGCAAGACCGGCTATGGCACAAATGATAGAGGTGGAAGATATATTAAGGTACAATATCATCCAGCTGCTGAAAACAGTGAATAGTATTAAATACCCGAGGGTAGCGGTAACAAAAGCTTTTCGGCTTAACAGTAAATAATAAAAGATAATGCCTGAAAGGTATTGCGGCAGCAAGAGCAGTAAAGAAAACCAATTGACAGTGGGATAATGCAGGAACAGTTGCTTCAGGGGGATATTGAAAAAAAACGGCATGCCATAGAGAAATGGCAAACACCCGGTAGGCGGCATACCCTGGCCGCCACCTAACATTTGAGCCATGCCCAATTCGTCTCCTGAATGGTACACCGGACAGGCAAAAAGCATTATTGCAGCAAACAATAATGTATTGACCAGCCAGGCCAACAGCAGCTTTTTTTGTTTTACATGATGGATGATATTGGTAACTACCATAAGTTATGCCCGCTTATTAATGGCTTTCTAAAAATAATGAGGTGTCTTTCAATAAGGGGTAGTGTTGTCCAAAAAAAGTATTACTGATTACCCTGAAGGTATTCACATTGGAGATGGAATCATATAACAACCGGTAGTCCTTATTATAAAAGTAAAAGGCACTCAGGTTAGCAAACTCGCGTTGTTGTAGTGGAGCATCCCCAATCCGGCAGCCATGGTCGCCCTGGATAATAATAACTACCGGCCTGCTGGCATGGGTGAAAATACTATCTACCAGGCCCTGAATAATCCTGTTGCTAAACGCTACCTGTTGAACATAGCCCGCTTTTGTTTCTTTTTTTGACAGCAGAAAAGTCTTTTGCAGATGTTGATTGCCCAGGGAATCAAAAGTATATGGCTGATGCGGCAAAACAAAATGGGCGTATACAAATTGAGGCTGGGTATTAATTGTCCGGATGGTCTTATTAAGAGAGTCCAATGTTTCCAGCAGGCGATCATTGCGGAGCTGCTGGTATTCCCTGTTTATTGTTTGTTTCAATTGGATGTGTAGCTTTTCCCGGATAAGCCACCCGATATCCATATTGACCTTGTTAATGATGTTATGCCGTTCGTAGAGATCATCAATATTCCAGATATTGAAAGGGGTGATGCGTGGTGGGTGGTTCTCAATATCGAAGATGGAGTAATTCACAAACTGATATCCCTGCTTTTCCATGATGGGCGCCAATTCTGATTTATAGAGGCTGATCAGGCAAGGCAGGTAGTCATTCAGGTATATATCGCCTGGCACCTTTACTCCAGGTAAAAAGTTCATGTTAAAGCAACTGCTCATGGAGAAGGGGGTGAGACTGTAATTGCTGCGGGATTTATTGGCCACAAAAAAACCTCGTTTAAGCAATATAGAATCAAGGCTGTTGTTGTATTGAAATTCTGACCGTAATTCGGCTGATGAGGTGTAAGCATCAAACAGCAGGTAATAAATATCGGGTTTTGTACAGGTGTCACAGGGAATATAGTTCCGGGAAATCGTTTTCTCCTGGTCGCCTGAGTCTTTTTTGCGTGCAGAGTAATCTGTGAACATTAAAACAATATCGGAGACGATAAACAGGAGGAATACCAGGTTAATAAAATACATGGGTTTGCTGAACGGCGATTGTTTCTTTTTCAGGTAAATGAAAAGCAGCAACAACAGGATGATGGTCAGCGGCAATAAAAAGGTATAACTGCTAAGGAAGTGCCTGGGCATTTTTTGCTGCAGTATATCTTTCAGGTCGGAAAAAAAGTAGTGGATTACCAATAAGGCAAAAGCAAATATGCTTGCTTTTGCTCTTTTCCGGAGAAGTAGCCAGGATAAGCCTATGGCAATGATGGGGGCGGAGAAGATGACGAGTATATCCTTGTAAACGAAATCGTACCTGATTAAGGTATGATACTGTTGTTCAAGATGAATAACCAGGAAGAGTGGAATGGTGAACAGAAAAAGGGGATATTGTTCAAATATTCTTTTAATGCGTGTTATCATGGAAGGTTAGTAATTCGGTTAAAAGAAGGGTGTCAATGCCTTTGCATGTGATAAAGTACCCTATGGGTATTTCCTATCTTTTCCTTTGCAAGGATATGGAAATAGGCTGAAAAGTATAATTCAAAATGCTGTTGGTCATAGGTGTCAAATACATCATTTCTGCTGCTGAGCATCTGTTGTACTTTTTCATCTTCTTTGGGAACAAATTCGATGATAAGCCGGGGCGCAATATCATTGAGCCAGGCAGCCAGCATTGGCAAGGGAATGTTTTTTCCTATTACCAGGTGATGCACCAGTGCAAGCGCCAGCACCAGGTCGGTTTGAGTGCGGTCAAAAAAAGCAGTCCTTTCTTTGTTGTAGAAGCCAATGGCAGGTGAAGGATTGGATACATCCAATATCAATGGCAGGATATTGGGGATGTTCTTTTTCCTTACTTCGCGGTACAGGCGGTTGATGCACTGTCCATCTATATCTGTTGCTATTACCTGCACACCGGAGGCGGCCAGGATTTTGGAAAAATAGCCATCATTGGCCCCGATATCCAGTGCGCGGTGTATGGTAAGCCCCTCACAATATTGGCGAACAACCTTTTCTTTTTGTTGCAGGTATTCCTGGCTCAGGATAGTACCCTCATAATAGTTATTCCAGGTAGTTTTATAGGTCCGCTCTTCCGGGAATCGTTGAAGAATGCTTTCAAGGTGACTGATAAGGTCCAGCAGCTTCTTTTTTTGAAATTGTACGGTATTGCCTCCTTCTTTCCTGTTTCGTTGAACCGTATTTTGCAGGTATACATGCAGCCATACACCCAGGCTGAGGTTACTTTTCCAGGGCAACAGGCGGGCTGTTACATCAACCGGAATTCCCTCAATATAAACGCTGAGGATCTTCTGCACATCTTTTTTCAGGTAATGTTCAAGGTATAAGGGGAAAAGAAAACACTGGCAAAACTGGCGATAAGCCACCCAGGGTTTTGTATGGTCATATATATCAAAAGAAAGTGTATCAATAAAAACAGGCTTTCCTTCGACGAATTGAATATTAAAGGGTGTGGCATCTTTCAGGGTCATGCCATGATCAAGCGCTGTTTTCTGTATGCTTAAAGTAAGTAAGGCTGCATCCCTTAATTGGTCAAAACTCCATTCATAGGGATAGGAAATAAATGGCACCAGGGCGGGTTGTAAGGTCTTGTACCATTCCGGCGATTGGGTTATGTTATCGGGTATTTCCTGGTGACTGATCAGCTGCTTTTTGTTTACCAGTTGCTGGTACAGGCCAGCGCTCATGAGCTTGTCATAAGCAGCAGCATATGATTTATTCACTTGCCTGTATATAACGTTTTCGGCCTGGAAAATAAAGCCCGAAGGGTCTTTGAAGGAGGCCGGATGCCTGTTGTAGTTAATCATTTACATTATCGTTCCCGGCCCTGTCGTCCTTTTTGGGTTTAAAGAAAAACGCCTTGACACGCCACCATATGTTTTTGAAATAGAAAAGTGCTCCTAAAATAGCCGCAATGATAGCTTGTACAAGATAGCTGCCGCTACCCGGATCAAGGTATAAGAATATGGTGGTTAATGTCATAGGTAGTTGAGATTTGTTTTAGGTGATAAAGTTAACAAAGTCTCATACATGAGGTGTATGGTCTGTTCAATATCGCTTTTATGCAGCATTTCTACAGTGGTATGCATATAACGGAGCGGGATAGAGATCAGTACGGAGGGGCAGCCATCGTTGGCATAGGCAAAAGAATCGGTATCGGTGCCGGTACTACGTGATACGGTCCTTAACTGTACAGGTATCTTCTTTTTCTCTGCTACATCCTGTACCAGGGTTAAGAGTTTGTTGTGCACTGCCGGGCCATAGGCCAGAGAAGGTCCTTTGCCACAAGCTACATCCCCTTCGATCATTTTGTTGACCATGGGAGTATAGGTATCATGAGTAACATCGGTGATGATGGCAATATTGGGCTTAATACGCCTGGCGATCATTTCGGCGCCCCGTAGTCCTATTTCTTCCTGCACGGCATTTACCACATAGAGTCCATAAGGCAGGGTTTTCTTGTTTTCTTTCAATAAACGGGCTACTTCAGCGATCATAAACCCGCCAATGCGGTTGTCAAAAGCGCGGGCGATATAATAATCATGGGCCAGTTCATCAAATCCATCCTGGTAGGTCACTACGGAGCCAATATGGATGCCCAGTTCTTCTATTTCTTTGCGGTTGCGGGCGCCTGTATCAAGGAAAAGGTTGTCTACTTTGGGCTGAGGGTCTTTTACATCAGGATTGCCCAGGCGGGTATGGATAGCAGGCCATCCAAATACACCCTTTACCGCACCTTTCTTGCCATGAATAAATACCCTTTGTCCGGGGGCTATCTGGTGATCTACACCGCCATTACGCTTCAGGTACAATAGACCTTCTGCGGTAATATAATTTACAAACCAGCTTATTTCGTCGGCATGCGCCTCGATCACGATCTTAAAAGGAGATTTGGGATTGATTACGCCTACAGCTGTGCCATAGGGATCAACAAAGGTGGTATCAACATACGGTTTCAGGTATTCAAGCCATACTTTCTGGCCACTGCTTTCAAAACCTACCGGGGAGGCGGTATTGATGTAGTTTTTCAGAAATTGCATGGAAGCCTTGGTCGTAAAAGTCTTATATCCGGAAGTCTCCTTTTTAGCCATATATTTTCTTTAAAGTATCAAAAGTAAATAAATCTGCAGGAAAAGGCCGTAGGATGCCTGTCGATTACCTGCAAATGATCAAAAGCACAGCATCAGCTCCTTGCCGGAGTTGAGAAAAGGTGAAAGAAACAGCCTTTAGCGCATAATAACGATCTTCTCCGTATTAACCGTATCGCTGGTGTTGCCGCCTTTGTCCTGCAGGGCAAACCTAAAGATGAGCGTATCGGATATCTTTTTGGTAGGATCGGTGGGATCGGTAGGGGCTTGTGCTGCTGAAATAAGGTGATTTTGGTAGTCCAGGTTCAGGATGATCTCGCCGGTAGATTTGGCCGGAAAGTCGGGGATCATGAGCCAGAAACTATCCCTGATGGTGATACCGCTTACTGGCGGTATGGTATTGAGGCGTAACTTTTTCACGAAAAGCGAATCATTCACATCTCCCTCTTTATCATTGAACTCCAGGGTAATCTGGAGGCCACCACTGGGCGGAACGATGTTCCCACTGACCGATATTATTTTTATAGAGGGTTTGGTTGCCGGCTTATCTTTGCCGCAAGCCAACACCAACAATATACCGGCACAGATGGTTATATAACGCATATTTTTCATGATTGTGTACAAATTTAACCGCTTGCAGTTTAACAATACGATATGAATTGTGAACATGAAGATAAAATATTTTCAACGGATGAGGCTCATTTTGAAGAACTGGCTGTAGACCTGTTTCACTTTCAGTATGACCATAACCCCGTTTATAATCAATACGTAAACAGCCTGCCAATAGTTGGGCGAACGATCCGGTCGCTGGCCCGGATCCCCTTTTTGCCCATCCAATGCTTTAAGACGCATACTATTAAAACAACGGCTTTTGAGCCCCAGGCGGTATTTGAGAGCAGCGGCACCACCCAAACGATCAATAGCCGACATTATGTGAAGCATCTTGATCTGTACAAACAAAGCTTTCTGACCGCTTTCGGGCAGTTTTATGGTCCTGTACAGGATTGGTGTATCATCGGGTTGCTCCCTTCTTACCTGGAACGCCGGCATTCTTCGCTGGTGGTGATGGTAGACGAGTTGATCCGCCAAAGCGGGCATGCTGCCAGCGGCTTCTATTTGTATGAACATGAGAAATTGCACAGCTTGTTGCAGGAGCTGGAGGCCAGGGGGCAAAAGACCATACTGATAGGGGTAACCTTCGCCCTGCTGGATTTCGCGGAAAAGTTTCCCCTTCCCCTGAAGCATACGATTGTGATGGAGACCGGAGGCATGAAAGGACGCCGGGAAGAGATTACCCGGCAACAGGTACACGATATCCTCAAAGCCGCATTTGGACTGCCGGCCATCCATGCAGAATATGGCATGACGGAATTGTTGTCACAGGCTTATTCGACCGGGGCCGGTATTTTGCATTGTCCACCCTGGATGAAAGCCCTGGTAAGGGAAGAAGATGATCCTTTTGCCATCCGGCAGGCGGGCAGTGGTATCCTGAATGTAATAGACCTCGCCAATATATATTCCTGTTCATTTATTGCCACCGAAGATGTGGCGCGTGTATATGATGATGGGAGCTTTGAAGTGCAGGGAAGAATGGACAACAGTGATATACGGGGTTGCAGTTTGATGGTAGCAGGTTTATAACGCAACGTTTTCTGATCACTATTTGTCAATAACCAAATTTAAATCGCTATGAAGCAAACCATTATTGCCCTCGTTGGATTGTCTGTAATTGCCTTTCAATGTGGTGTGAACAAAAAGCAACCGTCAAAGGACTGCGTACAGGGAACAATAATCCGTATCAGCTGCGCCAGCTATGTAGTACAGGCGCTTAACAAAGACACTGTAGGCGAAGATGGCTGGAAGAACATGATGGATACTACCAGGGTGTATGACAATGTTTTTGATGTGTCCAATAAATGTAAGCTTCCCGCTGATATTAAAGCTGGCGATACCATCTACTTCACCATCCATCCTACACAGCCATCAGATTGTGTAAGCTGTATGATGTTTGATGCGCCGCCTGCAGTGAAGTACGATCTGCAGGATGTTTCCAAACAGCCTTGCCAATAAATTACCGGTATTCAACATCGAGTAAGCCTGAACAGGGAACAGTACATTGCCGGCTGTGGCTTTCCAAAGCCAGTTCTATCAGTCGCACGGTATTATAACCATGTTCAGGTTTTTCTTTTAAAGGGGCCTGGTGTACGATTGTATTGTACACATTCCTGTAGTACAGGCCATAGTCTCCGGCATGGGAAGGAATTGTTTTTCTTACCAGCTTTCCGTCTATCTCCGTGTGCAGCAGGCCGTGGATAGCTTCCGGTTCCTGGCCCCAGTTATCTCCGGTGGGCAAAGCGCCGGCCCGCAACAGGGCCTCCTGCGGGTCTTCCCCATTTTTGATAAAAGAACCAACGGTACCATGTATCATATAGCGGGGACCCGGTTCACGCACCAGCATACCTGCATGCAGTATTACTTTGGTAAACCCGTAATTAAGGCGCAGGTCAAAATAGTCATCTACTTTGGCATGCGGGCGTTGCTGCCTGATATCGGCCGTAATGCTTTGGGGTAAGCCAAACAGGTACAAGGCCTGGTCTATGAGGTGGGCACCCAGATCGTAAAGGATGCCGCTGCCGGGCTTTGCCGCTTCACGCCAGGCCTGGGGCCTTGCTTCGGCACGGTAGCGGTCATAGTGTCCTTCAAATTCATGTACCTCGCCCAGTAATTTCTTATCCAGCACATCTCTGATGGTGAAGAAATCGCTTACATAGCGGCGGTTCTGGTATACGCTCAGTATTTTACCGCTGGCCGCTGCCAGGTTCACCAACTCCTGTGCTTCGGCTGAAGTATTGGTAAAGGGCTTTTCTACTACCACATGTTTGCCGGCCAGCAGGGCGGCTTTGGAATAAGGGAAATGTGTATCATTGGGGGTGGTGATCACGATGAGGTCGATGGTTGGATCGGCCACCAGTTCTTCTATGGTTCTTACAACACGTACAGAAGGGTATTTTTTCTGCGATTCGTTTTTGGTTCTTTCCAGTACAGCCACCAGCTCATACTCTGGCATGGTTTCAAGGAAGGGAGCATGAAATACGGTTGCTGAAATACCAAAGCCTACTAGTCCTACCCTGATTGGTTGTGCCATGCTGTATTTTTTGGCAAGATAGCCAATTTTAAAAAGAAGGGAATGTCTGTCTCAGGGTGAGCCGCCCTTCAAGGGCGACCCACCCTGAAGCGGATACTCAACCTGACAATATCAAACAAACAGATCCAGGATCAATACACCGATCAATCCCATGATGCCTACAATGGTTTCCATTACCGACCAGGAGCGAATGGTATCGCGAATGCTAAGGTTGAAATATTCTTTGTACATCCAGAAGCCAGAATCATTCACATGTGAAAGCATGAGGCTGCCGGCGCCAATGGCCAGCACCATGAGGTTGGGGTTGACATTTAGCTGCGACATCACCGGCGCAATGATACCTGCGGTGGTCAATCCGGCTACGGTGGCCGAACCTATGCATACCCTGATAATGGCTGCAATGAGCCATCCCAACACCAGGGGGTGAATATCCCATCCTTTCAGCAGGCCGGCTATCTCATTGCTCACACCACTGTCTACAAAAACCTGTTTCAAAATACCCGCCCCGGCTACGATCAATACGATGAGGGCTACTTCTTTAACCGCCTCCCCAAAAATATCCATCACAGCCTTCATGCTTTTGCCCTGCGCTATGCCGAGTGAAAAAGCTGCAATGATGAGTGCTGCCAGCATCACAATATTGGCTTCACCCACAAAAGCCAGCAGTTGACTGCCCTTTTCACCAGTCGTAGCCAGGTAAGGCAGTACCGTGGTAAATGCCAGGAGTATTACGGGCAGTAAGGAGGTTAAGAAACTATTGAAGGTGCCGGGTAGCTTGTCTTCAGGTATATACTTTGGCTGAAAAGTTTGCAAGGGCCTGGAGGGAATATTTTTCAGGGTGCTGGCAAATACCGGCCCTGCTACAATAATAGCAGGAATGGCTACCACCAGGCCATACAGGAGAGTGAGCCCCAGGTTGGCATTAAATTGACCTGCGAGTGCAGTAGGCGAGGGGTGTGGAGGTAAAAATCCATGGGTTACCGACAAGGCGGCCAGCATGGGGAGACCTATATATACTGCTGGAAGTTTGAATTGGTATACTACCGAAAAGATCAGCGGCACCATCAATACAAAGCCCACATTGTAAAACAAGGGAATGCCAGCCACAAAGCCTGTGATCATGAGGGCCCATTGAATATATTTTTCGCCAAAGGCCTTCATGAGTACCGAGGTTATCTTTTGTGCTGCACCACTTTCTACTACCAGTTTTCCCAGCATGGCGCCCAGCATGATGATGATGGTCAAAGAGCCGAGTGTATCGCCGATTCCTTTTTGTACCGATTGGTTGATCTTGTTCAATGGAATGCCCAGCTGCCAGCCGGCTATAATGGAAACGATCAAAAAAGCCAGGAAAGGATTGCATTTTCCCCAGGTAATCAGTATGATCAACAAAAGGATGCACAGCAGAACAATCAGTAATGTCATGTAGGAAGCTTTAGAATGGTTACCTGCTGACTAATTTAATCATTTATCCCAAGCTATAGCCTGGTAAATGATTTGCTATTACTAACTTGCCGTTTCATATGGATTCGCTTACACATATCGTATTGGGTGCCTGTATTGGCGAGGTCGTTGCGGGCAAGCGACTGGGGAAGAAAGCTATGTTTTGGGGAATACTCACCCAAAGTCTGCCGGATATTGATTTTATCGCTTCCTTCTGGATGAATCCGGCCAATGACCTGCTGGCGCACCGTGGCTTTACACATTCATTTTTATTTATAGCACTCGTGGCGCCATTACTGGCATTGGCTGCTGACCGGTGGCATCGGCCGCACAATTATACCTGGCGAAAATGGACCTTGTTCTTTGCGCTGGAAATGCTGGTCCATGTAGTGCTGGATGCCTGTAATGCGTATGGCACTGGATGGTTTGAACCTTTTTCGCATTACCGCGTATCCTTTCACCTGCTGTTTGTTGCCGATCCTTTATTCTCTATATGGCCCTTCATTGCATTTATGGTATTGTTGTTTTCGCGAACCAGTTATGCCGCCCGCCGCAAATGGGCCATCGCGTCTTTTGTATTGAGTGCAGCCTATATCGGGATCAGTGTGATCAATAAAACATCAGTCGACAGGGCAGTGAAAGCAGAAGCCCAACATCGGGGTATTTCCTGGAAACGTTATTTCAGTACGCCCACGCCGCTCAACAATATGCTTTGGTTTGTGGTACTGGAGGATGAGAAAGGATTCTATACCGGCCATCGTTCTGTATGGGATAAGGGGCCCGATACGGCACTGTTGGATTATAAACCGCGGCATGAGGACTACCTGGAACCTGTGAAGGATGTGGAAGACCTGCACCGGCTTATCAGGTTTTCTCAGGGTTATTATACCATTGACAAATACGACAGTACTCTGGTGTTCAACGATCTTCGCTTTGGGCAAATGCTTGGCTGGCAGGATCCCAAAGCCCGTTTTGTTTTTCATTATTTCCTGCAGAAGCCTGATGAAAACTCACTGGTGATTCAGCGTGGACGGTTTACCAATTGGAATAAAGAAGCGGTGTTATTACTCTTTAGGCGCATGCGCGGTCTTAAATGAGCGTTGCTTAAAATAGAAGGTGAAAAGAAAAAAGAGCACACGCACTACCTGGTAACAGCTATGTTGGAATAAACGTTTCATGAAATTATACCGGGTACGGTAATCTTCTTCTGTGATCTGTTCGCAATCATGGCGGATAACCTCCTCAATATGCTGTTGCATCGACTTTGCAAAGGTTTCTTCGTTCACATCCAGGTTCAGTTCTATGCTGGCAAAGGCACTGATGTTATTGACATTGTAGGAACCGACGGTTGCCCACTTGTTATCGTAAGTGGCGATCTTTGCATGTAATACGCTATGGTTGTATTCATATACTTCAATATTGTTCCTGAATATCCACCGGTATATATAGCGTTCAGCGTGTTTGGCTACTTTTACATCGGAGATCCCTGCGAGGATCAGTTTGATTTTGACACCTCTCCTGGCTGCCCTGGCCATTTTTTTCCGGAGCAGCATACCGGGTAAAAAATAACTGGACATTATATAAATATGCGATCTGGCATCTTTAAACATGCCCAGGTAGCTATTGGTAACCTGGTTTCGTTTCTGTACCCAGTCATTTCGCCTTAGCCGGATGAGGCATTCCTGCTTAGGTTGTTTTATAGGAGGATGTGTCTGCCACAACAATTTCTTGCGTTCTCTTTTTGATCGGGTCCACAATTCCAGGCATACCCGTACCAGTTCTGGTGCTATTTCTCCTTCTGCATACAAAGCCCAATCGAGCCAGGCCGGCCCGCCAAAGCCATCATTGTATTTATTGCTGATATTAATGCCGCCCACCAGGCTGTAGCGGGCATCCACTACTACTATTTTATGATGCAGGCGCCGCCCAAAATAAAAGTGATCGCTTTTAAGTACAGGCTGAAAGAAGCGGAAACGAATGCCTGCTGTTTCCAGTCTCTTAATAAAGGATGCGGAAAGGTCCTGCGAAGCATAGCCATCGGGCAACAGGTAAACTGCCACACCACGCTGTGCCGCTGCTATCAGGGCATCTGCCACTTCGAGCCCGGTTTCATCTTCATCATAAATATATACCTGTAAATGAATGGTATGCTGGGCTTTATGAATCAGCGACAGGAGCAGGGAAAAATATGCCTTCCCACCACGCACCAGTTTTGCTGTGTTGTGGCTTGTATAAGCAAAGGAGGGCCTGGATCTTACCGAAGACATAGAGTACAAGCTAATAAAATATTCTATTCCAAAATAATTTGTCTTTTCGGGAAAGTATTGAGCCAGTAGCGATCCCTGGTTTTCGCCGAAAGATTAAAGGATGGCCAACAAAGCCCATTCCATCGCGGTCAGGCATAAGACTTGTCTTATATCAAAAAATGAGGAAGGTACAATTAAGGCCTTAGTGTTCTTTAATAGTTAGTACTTACCTCAAAATAATTAGGTTAACCATAACTGCTATATTACTTTGAGCTTGCTGTGGACCTTGTTGAAGCAGGATAAAGAACAACTATGGATTTTAATTTATTGACGCGGGAAAATACAACAGTCGCTTATTCTCCGGTTATTCCACCTTCCTTAGCCCGTTATAGCGTACCGGGCGCCAGGGAATTGTATGCAACCGGTGATTTTGGTTCATTGCTTTTTTATGAACAGGCAGGCCCCGATTTTGGCCTTTGGTATAAAAGCTATTTTATAAAGCAAAGCACTTATTTGAATGCGGTGGCCGATGGCCCCTTGTTCCAACTGTGTTTTTCGGTCAATCGAACCCTGCGTTTTCAGCAAAATGGTATGGGAAAGATGCGGTTGCCGGAGGGGCAGTTCAATATATTGTATGCGCCGGCTGTGCAAACCCAAACCTGGTTTGAAAAGGGGAAAAAGTACATGGTGTATGATATTCATTTTTCCCGGACTTATCTTGAAAAGCTGGCTCCCTATTTTTCACTCGTAGGCGAGTTTTTGTTGAAAGCGGAGCTGGGATTTTCTTGTCAGCTGAGCCCAACTCATGCACACATCACACCGGATATGATGACTATACTGCAGAATATGCATTACTGTTATTACCATGGAGATGTAAAGATGGCCTATTTGCAAGCCTTGTTATCAAAGTTGTTATTACAGGCGCTCACCCGGCTTACACTTGTCAAAGTGCCTGTGAATGAAATAAAACTGCAACCTTATGAATTATCCAAGTTGCGGGAAGCCTGGGAGTATTTGCTGCATCATATAGAGCATCCCGGTACTGTGATCGACCTTTCACATACCATTGGGCTCAACGACTTTAAATTGAAGAAGGGGTTTAAACAATTGTATGGCGTTACCATATTTGAGTTCCTCCTGGAGGCACGCATGGAGAAGGCGCGGAGACTGTTGCAAGAAACAACTATGACGGTACATGCCGTAGCCATTAGCGTGGGGTATAAAAACATATCCAGTTTTACAGTGGCCTTTAAAAAGAAGTTTGGCATACTACCTAGTGAAGTACAGGGCAACGATACTACCCACTTACCTCAGTAATGCGCGGTTTGCGTGGCTGCTGTATTACAGAAAATGGGAGAGGACATTTAGCAGGCGCTACAGTCCTGTGGGGTGCCAAACAGTCGTCGATTGATCTTTTCTAAACCTGTGACGGTCTTAAATTTCCTGAAATTGATCAATTGCTGATGTAGTTTGTCGGGATCGGATAGCTCATCTACCAGTAATTTGTTTTCTGCATGCTCCATGGTCCAGGCATGGAGGGTAGCTTTTTCCGAATCGTTGGTGCCCGTGCACAAGGTGCGGGTTATGAGCCCTGCGAGAAATGATACTTTAATGATTTGCTCTTCTTTCATGGGATGATAAAGTTATTAATCTGTATGCTGCTGAAACATAAGATACTGGTTCTGCTGTGGCTTGTTGTACAGGCCAATCCACAGGATGGCTGGTTTAACCAGGATGAGTAGGAGAGGAAGCGATAAGCTGATACTGCCAGTAAGTTTTGTCAGACATAGAAGCTTACGTAGCTGTAACACAATTCACGTAACTATAATTATAACAACTGTAGAGGCATTTAGTACTAAAGGAAAATAGAAAAATTATTATTAAAATTTAAACGGAGCATTCCGGTTAAAAAGTACTGCTTACATAATTTTCACCGCTTATTGTATTGGTTAATAACGTATAAGGTAGAGTGTAGTTACAGTTTGTACTTTAATTGATACAATTTGTCTAATGGTTTTCACTTAAAAGGGTATAATAAAAAATATGACATAGTAGTCAATTATGGAAATTTTTATCCCAATAACATAAACAAGGTGACTGAATCGGTTGGATATTTAGGTGGGAAAGAATAGTATGTTAACCGGCAGGTTTTTGGGGATTATCGCCTTCCTTTTTAGCCTGCCTTGAAAAACGGTTGTATGATAGTAACTCTTCTTACAATCCGGGTAGCTGGTTATGCGGTAAATTCCATTCATTGTTAAAAAAGGCCTTGGTTATGTTTAGGTTAGAGGGTCAACATAACGTGCGGGGTATACCATTGAATGGAAGCGCTTTTTCTGCTCTGTCGCTCCTGGCAGGGGAAGCAAATGGGTGATTACGAGGTTTAGCATAACCAGCGCCCGGATTATATGTAGCAGTTTATGCTGCCGGCTGGTGTGGATTTGATAGGAGGAAGAAGGGAAAAAATAAGCCGGGTAAGAGTACCCGGCTGTGGGGATTCCTGCGCCTCTTCTGTACCCGGAAGAGGGCGTGATGCACATGAGGAAACAAAGTGAACGTTGTTCACTTGTTCTTAGCCCAATGACCCGTTGATTTGTTCAGGGATAATCTCTTTTTGAAGCTTGTATATAGGTTACCGGTTAGGACCGGCTACTTGAAAGAAAAATGAAAGGGAGAGTAGAAACACTCCCTTGTTGTGACCCAACCAAACAGTCACATGAGATCAAAACTAACTGCTATTATAAAGCCCTTGGGCTCTACATGAGCAGCATTACATGAATACCGTATGCTTTTTAGTCAATATCATTGTTGAAAGAACTTGCTCCGCTTGTCAGATCCTGCTGTTCCGCTATTTTCTTACACCTCGGGGATCAACCTTCTATCCGTGTGGAACGTTTCTACATATAAAACAACTTATCGGGCATTTTGTACTAAAGAGAATCAAAATATATTTTTTCTTATGTGTCGGTTGGTGGGCATTGAGCCTATACTAACCGGCACAAACCCCTGCTGTTAAGGGTGCTGATGGATTATCCGAAGCTTTATTTCACGAAAAAAGTACTTATACGTATGCGATAATGTATGGGTACTAACCCAGGAGATGGCTGCCTTCAAATTTTGTACGCAATAATTGAAGGCCTCTTGCCTTTTGATTCCTGACCGTATGGATGGATATATCGAGCTTGTCTGCGATCTCATGGTTTTTAAGCCCCTTTACATAGCTCATCTTCAGTATGGTGCGGCACTGGACCGGGAGCCTGTTCACTTCCTGGCCAATGACCCTCAAAACTTCTGCCCTGATCATTTCATTCAGCACAAAGCCCTCCTTTTTCTCTGCCAGGTAAAGCATTTCCGCCTGCGACAAGGTATCACGTTGTGATTGCTTGATGATATTAATGCAGGCATTACGGGTAGTGATGTAAAGGAATGCTTTAATGCCATGCTCACTCTCAAAGTCCGTTCGTTTGTCCCACAACTTCATAAAAGTTTCCTCCACAATATCTTCCGCTACCTGCTGATCCCTTACCAGGCGCTCAGCAAAAAAACAAAGCGGATTATAATGAAGGTCGAAGAAAAATGCAAAGGCCTTGGGATTCTCGCCTTTCAGTTCGGTTAACATGGTTGTACAAGTAGCCTCTTGATACATCAGCAACTGATTTTAAAACGGTTTAAAGAATAACGTACCCTTAGTGCATAGCGCGGCTATTACTACCAAAAAATGAATAGCATAATGCCAGTGCTAATGGCTGAATTACTTTACTGATGGGAATACAAGGACAAGTAGATGCTCTTTTAAGAACATTCAACTGTTGAACGAAAACTCGTTAACCTAAACAGGAATTATTCAATAGTAGTATCAATCGATACTATACTAATGAAACATTGCTACCTGAGAGCTTACTTTTACCAGAATGAGGAGGAGAAATACTATTTTCAGGAACAAGTTTACAATGATTATTCAAGACTACAAAATCCGCCTGGTGAAATATAGCACCGGGACATTAAGGCTTATGGGGATCAAACAGGCTGTGAGTTGAAAAATATTAATCAAAACGCCGGTTTTTTGACTATTATGCTATATAATATCCCATTTTTTAGAAATTCACAAAGGAGTATCTTATTTATACCACAGGTTTGCACAAACGTTTCAGCAACAATCGTCCTGTCACTTCCCTTGCTAAATCTGTTCCGGACTGGGTTTGCTGTGCTGTACCAATATCCCTGCCCGTTGGGTAAGCGTCCTGGTCATGATTCTGATATCCAGCCAGGTAGAAGCATTGCGGAGGTAGAATATATCCCATTGATAACGCATACAAACGGCGTCATAATCCATCGCAGGGCCATGATACCCATTTACCTGGGCCAGCCCGGTAATGCCCGGTTTTACGAGGTTCCTCAATTTATAGCGGGGTATCATGCAGGCAAACTTCCGGCAATCAGCATACATATGGGGCCGGGGGCCCACGATACTCATCTGCCCAAGGAATACATTGAATAACTGGGGCAACTCGTCAATATTGGTCTTTCGCAGCCACCTGCCAGCCCGGGTGATACGACTGTCATTTTCTTCCGCCTGCTTTTCATCGGCTTCCTCATTAATGACCATCGTACGGAATTTGTAACAAGTAAAGGAACGTCCCCCTTTTCCCACTCTTTTTTGGAGGAATATTACCGGACCCCGGGAATCCAGTTTCAACAGCAGGGCGATGAGGGGTACCACCCAACTGAGGACGGTGATGATCAATATAGCCGACAAAGTAAGGTCGATCAACCGTTTTGTGAAGAAATAAGCAGGCTTATTGGTTACGTAGCTTCTATACGACAAACTTCTCCTTCCCCCGGTCATCACGGGTGAATGCTTTACAAGTGTTTCCGCCATGATCGTTTTTATATGCTTTAAAAGAATAGGCAACTGTTGTCAGAGATATTGATACAAGAGGCAACCTTTTTTTCCCAATAACAGTATTTCATAAAAAGTACGATACTATCATAAAAATAGTTGCCTGCATGTATGCTATTGATCCGCCACCAACCAGCGCGTCTGTTGAACTGGAAAACAGTATACTGAAGGTATTGGCCTGGTTCGACCTGTTTCATTATCCGCTGCCACAGGAGGAGATACTGTCTTTCCTGGATCGTAAAGCATCCATTGAGGAACTCAAGAGATCATTGCAACAACTTGTCAATGATAAAATGATCTTTCTTCATCAGGGGTATTACGCGCTGGAGAATAAACCAGAACTCGTTGTTCGCCGTACCAGGGGTAATGAACGGGCCAGATCTATGTTGAAAACAGCTCACCGGGTTGCCAGGCTGTTGTACCATTTCCCTTTTGTGCGTGGCATTTGTATTTCAGGTTCTTTGTCGAAAAACTTTGCTGATGAAAAATCTGATATAGACTTGTTTATCATAACCCGTGGAAACCGTTTGTGGATCGCGAGGACAGTCATGCATTTATTTAAGAAGCTCACCTACCTATGCGGAAGACAGCATTGGTTTTGTATGAACTATTATATCGACGATAAAACCTTGGAGATCAGGGAACAGAATTTTTTCACAGCCATAGAACTGATCACCCTGATGCCGGTTTGTGGTGATGCTGCCATTGGCCAACTCTTTAGAGAAAATAACTGGGCCGCCAATTACTTTCCCCACTATGCAGAAAAAACACCCCTATGGGAGGATACAGGTAAAGGGTACCTGGTAAAGCGTTTATTGGAGCGTATGTTCAATAACCGGATAGGTGAGCGCCTGGATGATTACTTATTGAAACTAACCAGCCGAAGGTGGAAGCAAAAAGAAGATACATACCGGTTGAATATCCAGGGTAGAAGAATGGGCCTGGATACGGGTAAACATTATTCTAAACCCAATCCTGCTTTTTTCCATAAAAGCATATTGGAACAGTACCATCAAAAGCTGCAAGCTGTCTTTGCCAGGCGTGCAAAGCTCCAAACTGCACAGTATGAATTTCAGGGTGCAGGTTCCGGAATACAATAAGTCTCATTAGCTGCTGATGCTATGCGCGCAGCTCACTGATCAATGCCTCTTCTTTCTTCCTTCCTCATACCCCGTTGCGCCAATACCGACTTCAACTTAAATACAGGAATACGGAAAAGGTTGGCCAATGGCTTCTTGATGGCCTTGTGGAAATACATTTCATTGTTGATCATCTCAATAGCATAATCATAATAGCGACGGTTATAGGTCCGTTTAAAATCTATATCCCTGTCTGTACTGCTTTCCCAGGGCAGGCTGGTTAGAAACCGTTCTTCTACTTCCGCATACAACGGCGTTCCTTTAATAGGATAGGTAACTGTAATGGTAAACAGATCGGGCTCGGCAGTTTTTAAGTGGTGTACCGTTTCAAAAATATCTTCCTTGGTCTCACCGGGATAACCTACCATGATAAAGGTGCCTGCCTGTAAGCCATGATGCCTTGCCAGCTTGATCATATCCCTCACTTGCCCTACTTCTACCCGGCGGTCCATCAGGTCAATTACTTTTTGGGAACCACTTTCGGCGCCGATCCACACGCGGAAGCAGCCACTCGCTTTGAGGTTGAGTATCACTTCTTCATTCATCCGGTCGGCACGGGTAATGCATTCAAAAGGCATGACAATGTTTCGGCTGGTGACCTCCTGCGTAAACTCTTCCAGCCATTTATGGCTCACGGTAAATACATCATCAACAAACCAGATGCTATCTACTGAATAATGTGCTTTGATCCAGGCTATTTCATCGGCCACTGCTGAAGGGCTGCGACGCCTATAGCTTTGGCCATATACAGCCCTGCTGCACCATTTACAGGAATAAGGACATCCCCGCATGGTGCTTACTGAAATGGCATTGGTACCATGACGTTCCTTCCAGGCATCGAAATACAATTGAAGATTCACCTGTGAGCGATTGGGAAGCGGTAACTCATCGAGGTTCTTTAGTTTACCCCTTTCCCTGTTTTGGCGAATGCCCTGCTGTTCATCCTTATAAGCAATACCATCGATCATGCTCAGGTCTTTGGCGCCTGTACCTTCGGTATATTGCACCAACTCCAGCATGGTTTGCTCTCCTTCACCCAAAACAATGTAGTCGGCCTGCTGTTCCAGAAATTTATTGAGGTGATTCCTTACTTCAGGCCCACCCAATACGATCTTCGTATGAATGAGCGTAGGCTGACTTTTGATAAAACGTACAATGCGCAGCACGTTGAGTTTGGTCATCAGGTTGGTGTAGATGCCCACTACATGCGGCTTTTCTTCCAGCAGGGTGTTGCAAAGCTTATCGAAAGTTGAAAAGGTGCTGTCAAATAACCGGTTATTGTACCCATGCTGTTCCAGATAAGCTGAAATGTACAATATGCCCAGAGGTATATAAGGACGCATAATAGCCTGTTCCTTTTGGTCCTCTCCAAGAAAATAACCATGGGTAAGCAGGATATTCATCGTGTTTGTTTTTTTAGCAATAAATAAGTGTGGTCGGCCAGGGCGCTGCAAAAGGAAGCACGTTGGATCAGGTGTTCCAGTTTTACCAATAAACCAAATACGCGTTTGTTACGTTGCATGCTGTACTCCATATAGGAGGGCGGGATGAACAATCCTACAGGCTTTTTTTCCAGCAGGTAAAAAGGGCGCATGCTTTTCATAAACTTCCGTACAGAATAGTAAAAAACGGGTTGTGATACCGAGTCTGTTAGCCTGGCCATCACAGGTTTATTGGTCCATCTTCTGAAAGCATTGCGGCGATCTGCCTTCAATAAGTAATAACAGGTTTCCCACCAGCAGTATTTACCAAAGATCACAGCGGCCATATGGCCATCAGCGGTCAATAATTGCTGCAATTGCTGGTTGAATGTTGTAAGCTGCGCGGGTGATATACAGTTAAGGCCGGCAAAATTGGAAAATACAAGGTCAAAGCTGTCATCATTGAAATGGCTGCTGAGCGTATCAAAGCTGCAGGTGATAAAGACCGGACTGGCATTGGAGCTATCCGGTAACACCTTTGCCCGCGCCTCGCGGATCATGTGCTCACTTTGGTCGGTTGCTATGACAGTATGGCCCAGGGAGGCCAGCCAGATGGCGTCTTCTCCGGTACCGCAGTTGATCTCCAGTATGCGCAGCATACCCTTACCTGCCAGGAATGATTGCAGCCATGCCCTGCTTGCCATGCGTTGCGCCTGGCCGGTAAGGCTTTGGCTGAAGGAAGTATCATAATCAGCCGCCAATACATCAAAGGCAGCCTGGTCAGTCATAGGACAATTGTTTGAGTTGCAACCGGCCAATAAAGGTTTGTGGCAAGTACAGGCAGGCGGCGATCACTTTTTTGTAATCAGCCAGCTTCAATGCAAAAGGGTTCTTCAACGCTTTTCTGAAGAGCAGCCAACCCTGCTGCGTACGGAATACGTGGTGTACATGGCGGTGTAGTTTCTTATAAAAAGCAGGTGGATATGTGTTTTTGAACATCAATTGCAGCTCATCTGAGTCAGTCCAGTTGGCCTTGTTCTGTAATTCATTTTTCACACGTTCATAGAACAGGGTGCCCGGCAATGGATAAGACACTGAAATGCCCAGCTCGGCCGGCATCAGTTCCCTGATCATGCGGATGGTCTTGCGGATATCTTCTTTTGTTTCGCCGGGATAGCCAAACTGTATAAAGAAACCAGGGCGGATCCCATGTTGTTTTAACAACTTTGTAGCTGTATGGATCTGTTCAATGGTGGTGCCTTTATCCATAGCGTCCAGTATATCCTGCGAACCACTTTCAGCGCCCATCCAGGTGTTATCGCAACCGGCCTTTGCCAGCGACCGCACGTAATTCTCCTGAACCAGCAGGTCGGCCCTGGATTGTATTTTGAAGCGAATGCGCAGGTTGGTCTGCTCTGTAAGCGTAGCAAACTCCTGTACCCATCCGGGTTTCAGGCCAAATATGTCGTCACAGAACCAGATATGATCATAATGATATTGTTCCTGCAGCCATTTTAGCTCCTGCACTACATTTTGCGGTGATCTTGAGTTGTAGCGGTTGCCATAGATCGGTTTGGCACACCAATTACACTTGAAAGGGCAGCCCCGCGTGGTGCCCATGTTCATGGAAAAATAACCAGCACTTTTTAGCCACATGGCGCGGTAAGGCGCTATGTTGACCAGGTCCCAGGCAGGGAAGGGCAGTGCATCTAATTCTTTGATCACAGGGCGCTTACCTGTTTTCACAATAGCTTCTCCCTGGCGGTAGGCTATGCCCTGCAGGGAACTAAGATCGGCTTCCGGATTGCCCAGGGCTTTCACCAGCTCCAGGAGGGTTACTTCACCTTCGCCCAATATGATAAAATCGGCTCCCTGCTGCAGGTACTGCTCATAATGATCGGTGGAATCTGAACTGGAAACGATCACCGTGCAACCTCTTTCCTTCGCCAGTTTAGCCATGCGAAAAGCTGCTTCACGCATATTGGTGAGGCACATTTTGGTGAGGTAGTTGAACCCGTCATCATAGATTACAAAAAGATCAGGCTTAAAGCTGTCTAAGGAGGGGATCACTTCTTCGGCCTGCTGTGCAAACATGGCATCAAACAGGGATACCGCATAGCCATTTTCCCGCAGCAGGGCCGCAGCATACAAAGTGCCCAATGGTGCATAGGGTTGGCCGGTATTCCATTGTTTAGGATCAAACCGCAGAAAATAAGAATGCGAAAACAAAATATTCTTCATAAACCGTCTTTGCTACCCAAATCAGATTGAGACAACTCCTATATTTTATTACGGCTGTATACTGATTAGGTTGCCTGCGGCCGGTAAGAAGACTTGCTGGTTAGATCATAGTCGATGGATTCCTGATAAAGCCATATAAAGTATATTGTATATACAATAATAATTCATTGATTCTCCATTCATCCTCCATTCCATAATGGAAGATGAATGGAGGATGAATGGAGGATCAATGGAAAACTAATGTAAATAGGATGGCCTTAATGAGGTGGTAATGGCTTTCTAATAGCAACTAAGCCGGTATGTAAACAAGCCTTTCGGAAACTTTCAGTCATGCGGGAAATCAACCAATTAGCTCAATGGGATAAGCACATTCCCTGTTTTGCTGGTACAAGTGGTGAAGAAAATGCACCAGGTATAAATTTCTGGTGGGTTGTTGTAAGGTCTGTTCTCCGGAGGTGTCTCCCCACAGCAGCATATGGCTGCCCAGGTTGATGGTTTTCAATATATTGATCTCACGGTAGCTCAGCGCCCAATCAGGAATATAGAAGCCGTGGTCTTTACTCTCGAGGATCTTAAAGGGTAGGGTGTCGAGCGCAGGAGGGTTGGTGCTGTGATGTGCGCCCAGCCGGTAGATGGCTTCCTTTTGTGCAAAGGGAGCTTCTGCCACCACCAGTTTGCCAGTGGCGATGATCTTGTTCAATGCTATATTACTGTGCCTCAATCCAAATACATACCTATTGCTGGTACTGATATCGCCCAGCAGGTCCATGGGAAAGATATTGAAATAATCATCCTGCCGGAAGGAGATCACTCGTACGCGCCTTGGATAGCTGTAGGCTGCTACAAAGGCTTTGAACTGCCGGAAGTTGAGACCGTTCTTCTTGTAATACCTCCGGTATATCAGGTAGCGCTTTACGGCATTGAGCTGATGGATATGACTCTCTTCCAGTTTCAGCAGGAACAGGGTGCCGGTTGTTTCTTCAATAGATTGGGTCTTGGTAAAACTTAGTTCCGCTTCCATCCGGCCGGTCGCAGGATCTTTGTTTTCCTTATTGCCCGTACTAAAGTATAGTTTGCAGGTGGTGGCGTTATTGATGGCTGCTTTGTGTACTTCGTTTTCTACCCAGATGCCAAATATCACGGGTTCAATACAAAGTAACCAATGCAGGTGAGACACATTGATCAGTTGGCTATTCACTTCCAGGTAAACTTTCTCCTGGATGCTATCCGGCACTGTTATCGTAGCATATTCGGTGATCACATTATCGCCGATCAGCATCTTTCGTATCAGGCTCTTCATTTTTTCACTAGGTGGAGTAAGATAAAAGAGGTACCGGTTATAGGCTCACAATCCTGTAAGGTGAAATAAGGCGCCGCCGCTTGTTGTATGGCTTTGGGCGTATGTACATACACTGTTTGCCGGTGGCCATTATGCCATACATACATCACAAATGGTTGCCGGAATAAGAGGGTATTGATAGTATTCCGGCGATGCCATTGCCACATTTTTTTTAGTGGGCGGTCAAGGACCGCTACCAGGCAGTGACCACCGATGCTTGTTACCCCCGAGAGCTGCTGAAAGAGGAGGTTGATATCCGGGATGGCATTGAGCACACCAAAATTGGCGAGTATACCATCCACCGATCCTGTAAAAGGCCGTTGTTCCTGCCAGCGGTGAAAGTCGATTTGCGGATCATCCAGGAATTGGATGTTGTTATGATGCAAGCCATCCCGATGGTAAGCAATGGCTTTTTCCCGCATGGCGGCAGAGGGTTCACAAAAGATGATGTTGTAATGATTGGCCGAGAGCCAGCCAATATCAAGCCCGGTGCCTCCGCCAAAATCCAGCACTGTTCCCGAAGGTACTGCCTTTAATAATTGCTCCCTTACCCGCTGTCTTACCAGCTTATTGGATGCTTCCTGTGTCAACAGGAAATCATACTGGTCGGCTATTTCATCGTAATAAGAAATATTCTGTTGATGTACCTGGCTCGTATAGATAGGTTGCGCTGCTGACATAACTAATGTTACCGGTTATGAGATAAATAAAACCAATGCAGGGTGAACTCCGTCTATACGCAGGATTATTCATTATGGTTGCCTGCCCAGATGCTTATTTAATTTATTGTTTTCCATTGGATTGCGTTGCAAAATATTTGTATAATATTGTTATGGCTGCCATTGGGCACAGCCATATATTCCAATGGATATAAGTGTTGTTATTCCCACCTGCAACAGAAAGCAGCGGGTATTGCTGTTATTGCAAAACCTGCACGGATCTATTCATCCATTACGGGAAGTGATCATCGTTGATTCGGGAGAAGACAGAATGACTCCTGATGATCTTACACCCTTCTCCGGTTTGTCCATTCATTACTTGTCTTCTGAAAAGTCGGTATGTGTGCAGCGTAATAAAGGGATACGGGTAGCGGGTGGCGAGTGGATCTTTCTTTGTGATGATGATATTGAAATGCCGGCAGATTACCTGCAGAAAATAGCTAATCACGTTGCTGTGCACCAGGAAGCCGGGGCAGTATCGGGCCTGGTGATGCAATGGGTGGAGGAAGAATGGAAAGCCAACTATGCTATACAGTCATCTGTGGCATTGGTATGGAGCTATGTGTTTCAATTGAGCTTGTGGGGTGAGATCAGGTGCCGTAACAATAATTTCCTGGTAAAGAAAATATCCCGTTATTATCAGCGAAAGGGAAATCATATTACCAAAGCGGGCTGGCCGGTGGTGACTGATTTTGGGAACGACTATTTTAGTACGCCCATCTATGGACTGGGCGCTTCTGTGGTGAAAAGAGATTGGCTGCTCCATTCGCCGTATGAAGAAGTGCTGGACAGGCATGGCATGGGAGATAACTATGGTGTCAACATCGGCTTTCCGGCTGTTGGCGTACAAGTGTTGAATAATGCCTTTGTATACCACCACCGGGAACCAGAGAACCGTCTGAAACGTCCGCTGCAGTATTACCGCCGGATGCTGGCCCTGCATTATTTTATGAAGACCAGGGAAAGCCTGAAGATGGCCAGCAAGCCCTGGTTATTGTGGTCTTTAACGGGCAATATCCTGACCTTTATATGCATGCGCGACAAGCATATGGTACGTGCTGCACTGAAAACATTCTGGCAGATAACCTGGGAAAAGAATCCTTATTACCGGGCTGCCAAAGCCAATCAAAAAGTAGTGGAACCAGTTTTATGAATAATTATGCCAGCTCTGTTTTTCCCCATACAAAGAGCAGTCCTGCTTCCCTGGTAAGCTTGCTGCCCGGCATTACTTTCTGTCTATACCTGTTACTGGCAGTCTACGCGCTGCTGCACCATGAAGCCTGGGGCGATGAAATACATAGCTGGAATATTGCCAAGGGAAGCGCCGGTTACCTGGATGTAATTCGTAACAGCCGTTTTGAAGGGCATCCCCCTACCTGGTATACCATCATGTGGCTGATCTCCAAATTCACGCACAATTTTTTCGGGGTGCAGTTAGTACATCTTTGTATTGCCTCCCTGACGGTATTTCTCATCTTGTTCCGTTCGCCATTGCCACTAACCGCCCGGCTCCTGATCCCATTTGGCTATTATTTTGCATTTGAATTCAGTGTGCTCACGCGTAATTATGCCATTGGTGTATTGGCTGCCTTTTGTATCTGCCTTATTATGCGGCGCACATTCAGGTATAAAATGGGGTGCTATTATTTGTTGTTATTAGTACTGTCGAATGGTCATTTGTTTGCGTTGATCCTGGCAGGCAGCTTCCATCTATATTTTCTCCTGTGGAATTATGAGCAGTACAAAGTCCTGAAGCGGGTGTCGTTGCACGTACTACTGGGTGCGCTCTTTTTATTGCCATCCCTTTATTTTATTTTTCCCCCTTCATCGGGCGCTTTAAATGTACATTTCTGGATGGGTCGATGGCAGGCTTCGAACCTGATCATTACCGTTCAATCTCCCATAAGATCGTTGATACCCATACCTGCCTGGTGGGAGGACCATTTCTGGAACACCCAATTCCTGATGGCCTGGCAAAGCCAATACAGGTGGATGAAGTATATAACGCCTTTTTTGCCGGTGGCGATGGTGGTAGCTATATTTTATATGTTGCGTAAAAGCAAAAAGAGTGCAATACTCTTTTTTAGCAACCTGGCGGTTACCTTCCTCATTAGTATCGTGGTCTTTCCTTTGGGCTGTGCACGGTATGCCGGGCTTATTTATATTGGGTTCTTGGCTGCCTGGTGGTTGTATTGTTATGAGGAAACGCCCGCGCCCTGGCATAAATGGATCGTCAATAGTTTATTGATCCTTCAGGTGATCGCAGCGGCGATTGCCATCGGGAAAGATCGTAACAGGCCATTCTCTAATTTCAACAGGGTGGGGGAGCTGGTGACTAAAGTGCCTGCCCAGGAAAAAGTAGTATCGGACTACTGGGGATTGAATGCCATTGCGGCCTTTATGGATAGGCCCTTCTATTGCCTGGACCTGAAGAAAGAAGTGTCATTTTTATTATGGGACAGCGATATGGCGCACCTGATGAAAACAGATTATCGTTATACGGAAGGTGCTGCTCAACTGGCAGGGCAGGGCGTGCACCAATTCTGGATGCTGTCTTCAGGTTCACCCCAGGACCTGGCAAAGGTGGATACCCGCTTTTTCAAAGACTATCAGGTGGTGCTCAAAGATAAAATAGAAGGGGCCATCGAAAAAGGGGGCAATCTTTACCTGTACCAGGTAAGCCATCATTGAGCTGTTTTAAGCTACGGCTTTATATACTTTTTTGGACGGCCTCAGCCGGTGCGACTTCCTTTGCGGTTGGTTTGCCTGTTCGCGCATGGCTCACCTGCTGGTAGTGGAGGGCTGCTATCCGGGCGATGGCCTCAAAAGAGAGTTGGTCTTCGTAGAAACGTATGCAATCGTTGGCCTCCTGTAATAATGGCTTCTGTATGGCTGTTTCTACGGCTGCCGAAAAGGATTGGGAATGGCCAGGTTCCCATAAGGCGCCCAATTGACCCTCGCTGGTCATCCTATAGAAACTCGGGATATGCGTGACCACCGGTATACAACCACATCGTAAAGCCTCACTCATAGCATAGCCACAGCCTTCGTAGTGGCTGCCCAATACAAAATAGTCTGCACTGTTATAATAATCTTCCATACGATCATGTGCGATCTTGCCCAGTAAATGAACCTGCTTTGATAGGGTGGCAGAACTGCTGATGCGCTGCTGCACCCGGGCCAGTAATTGATCGTCACTATAGATCATGTACAAGCTGGCGCCGGGATATTTCCCGCCTACTGTCTCAAATCCGTCCAGGATGGTCAGCGGGTCCTTGTTGACATCCAACCTGCCTACCCACAGGAATACCGGATCACCGCTGAGGCCTGTTTTGCTTCTTGCGATCGGCCTGTGCTGGTAACTGGCAATTCTTCCGGCGTCCCTGCTCTCATAATCGAAATAGGTAGCACCTTCTATTACCGGCAGTATTTTATGAAATGGTTTCTTCTTCATGAACCAGCTGCTGCCCTGTGCTACGGTGGTGAAAAAAAAGGCATCCGCTACACTATTCAGCAAGTTGTGTATGGCTCTCTTGAATGGCCCCGGCGAGCGGCCGCCATGGTGCTGAACAATGATGGCTGTTTTTTTCTTCAGCAATAATCTCAACACGAATGTTTGCAAAGAGAGGTTGAGGCTGTGTACATGTATAATGTCTGCATCGAGCGCTCTTATTTTTTTGAGGAACTTCCAGGGTATTTGCCAGGCCCTGAAACTGCTGCCGAGGCGATCCTTTACAAAATAATGCTGTATATCGTTTTTCCGGAATGACTGCTCTTGCCTGAACCGCGTCATGATGATCGTTTCCACACCTCTGGTGTTCAGGGCTTCGGCCCAGCCGGTGGTGGTATAATAATAACGAATAAGGTCTTCCGCGCTGGCTACCTTATCATCGTAATAATAAAATATATTGACTACCCTCATTTGTTTTCTTGTGTAAACAATTTCATGATGGTCCTGGCGCTCTCGTCCATTGTGTGATACAATACCCGCTCATATTCAGTTGACGGGTCCTGTAATATTTCAATCGCTTTGCTTTCCATGGCTGCCGTATCTTTTACCACATGCCAATGCTTTACGGGATGGTCAAATGGATAACAGAAGCTGATCACATGGGCGCCGGCATACAATGCTTCAAGACAAACAGTACTGCAACCTTCTGAACGGGAGGTATGCAGGAATACTTTGCTGCGCCGCAGCCATGCCAATACTTCCAGATGGGGCCTGCCGCCCAACAGAGAAAGATGATCCTGCAATCCCAATGTATTGATCACTCCTTCCACTTTTTCCTGCTCCCTTCCCAGCCCGCAGTGAATGGCTTTGAGGGTAGGGAAGGCGATTCGTAACCGGCCAACGATGGCAGCATACATATCATATTGTTTGAGCGGCTCAAAGGAACCTGCTGCCATAATATCAATATCCCGGATAGCCGGCAGTGTTGCCGGGAACAAACGTTGGTCGATGGCATTGGGTACGAGGTGCTGGGGTTGAATGCCGTGACTGCGATGGTATTGGTCGCGCAGGGAGTGGCCCATCGCTGCCAACTGGTGACCCTGAGGACGAATGAATCGCACCCATTTGTTTTCCTTTTTGGCGTCCTGACCACAGATCCAGCTAATGTGTTTAATGGAATGCATTCTCCCGAAATACTGGCCAATAAAGGCGCACTCTCCATTCCAGAAACTGAATAAGCCAATGATATGGTATTGGCGTTGTATCTTTTTGAGGGATACCCACAGGTTTTTCCAGAGCAGCAAACGCTTTCCTTTGCGATGGTGCCTGCCGTCAAATGCTTGTACGGAGATGCCATGCCAGGTATAAGATGCCTGGTGATGGGGATAATTGAGTGTCAATACAGTGATCCTGATCCCGGGAAAATTTTCCTGCAGTGCTTTGACCATCAGTTGCTGCGAGGGCACCCACCAGGTAGCCGACTCATCCTCCGGGAAGGCAGGCGATATGACCACCAGTGTTTCAGGCTTCTTCATCCAGTGAAAGGATTTTATTACAAGCGCTAAGGCTTTGCTTGTTGTGTGTGATCAATATAACCATTTTACCTTGTTGGGTCAGCTGCTTAAAATGTTGCAGCAGTTCGTTTTCTGCATCAGCATCCAACTCATTGAACGGTTCATCAAGTATGATAAGGTCCGCATCCTTGTACAAGGCCCTGGCGATGGCTATACGCTGTCTTTGTCCGCCACTGATATTACGGCCATTTTCCGTGATCAATTTGCTGGCGTTTTCAGTTCCCTCCAGCAGATGTGTCAATCCAGCCTGGCTCACAGCCCTTTTGAATTTCTTTTCGTGGTAATGATCGCCATTCAGGGTAATATTATGGAGCACGGTATCATGGATAAGAAATGGCTGTTGCTTTACATAGGCAATGACCGGCCAGTATTGACGGCGTTCATCATTGCCGGCCAGTCTGTCGTTGATCAGTATCTGTCCTTCGGCAGGGTTGAGGAAGCCCAGTAACAAATTCAGGATCGTTGTCTTCCCCTGTCCTGAATGACCGGATATGCCCATAAAATCGCCTGGTTGCAATGTCCAGTTAAGCTTTTGCAGAATGGTCTTATTACCAAACCGGAAGTGCACATCCCTGAACTGTAGGGATTGAAGAACAGGTAATACGGCGTCGGGATGGCCGGCAGGCTTCGTAACCGGGGCTTCCGCCAGTTCATCGGCGGTGTAGGAATAGGTTTGTACCTGTCCTGCTGTATTCAGTATTTTGACAATGCCTGGTATGATCTTGTAGGCTGCTGCCATAAAAGCACCCATGGTGATCAGGGCATTGTTGTCGGCATAACCCTGCCATTGACTCAGGGCCACCAGGATGAAAAGTCCCAGCAGCGCAAATATTTCCATCATACGGGCAGGCAGGCCCTGGGCGATCAGCGTATTGGCAAAGTGCGTATTGAACTGCTGTTGATAATTCATGTAGCGTTCCAGGAAGGCGGCATTCTTATCATAGATATTGCTCTCGACAAAACCATTCAATGCTTCCTGCAGGTGTTGCAAAGCTTTTTCACTACTGGTGCGGGCATCATGGCGCACTTTTCTTAGTTTCCTTTTTACCAGGTACGATATGCCAATGACCGGTGGCAGCAAGAGGATGAACAACAGCAGGAATAGCTGGGCATTGAAGAGGAGGATGGCTGTAATGGTAAGTACAACCAGCAGCCCCTGGGTAATGACCTGCTGGATGCCTGCCAGTACATGCTGGCAGAAATCGATGGGCTGGTAGCTGATCTTGCGGATGTGAACGGATGAGTCAACATTGATGTAATTGCTATAAGCGCCTTCCAGGTAATGTAATAGTCGATGGCGGGCGATGCGGGTAGCTACCTGGGCTATAAAACGGCATTGACTCCGGTATACCAGGAAGCCTGCCAGGTTCTTGCCGCTGAACAGCAGGAGGAACAGGGTAATGGGCAGCAGGGAATGCCTGTTCTGCAGCCAATTGGGCAAAAAGGCCACGGTGGTGAGGGGGGCAGGCTGGGTATAGATCTTTATAATTAGCAGTAGCCAGGCCAGGGAAGCGATATCGGCCAGGCTGATCAGAAGATCCAATACCACCAGCACGCCCATCCGTCGGCGTTCTTCCGGTCTGAGAATGGCAATACTCTTTTTAATTATATGTTTCAATGACGGACTATTGCGTTATGGCATTGATGATCAATTCTCCATACGGTTTGTGCCGCCGGGAGGTTGCTCCCTGTGCTTAAAATGGCCAGCCATGGTCATGAGCTTCCTGTCCGGAGGCCGGCCATCCCCGGGTCTTTGCCTTTTTGGGCAGAATAATAATAGCTAAAACGGTATAGTTAGCGATTCGGCGAGTATATTTGCGCAGCGTAACAAAAACATAACCTGTCTTTTGATACCAAAACTATAGGCAAGAGCTTAAAATTGATTTCTGCATGAATAACCCTTTGGTGGCTGGCGTTGATATTGGGGGGTCCCACATCACTGCTGCATTGGTGGACCTGGATGTCCGGAGTGTATTACCTGCATTTTCGGCCCGGAAACACATCAATGCCCAGGAAGATGCTGCCAGCATTATCGACGTTTGGTGTGCTACCATTGCTGCCGTTTTTGAAGCACGTCCCTACCTGCCCATACGGGTGGGCATCGCCATGCCGGGGCCATTTGATTATGAAAAAGGCATTTCTTTTATAAAAGATCAGAATAAGTATGAATCCCTATATGGCCTGAATGTGAAGGAAATGATGGCCGAGCGCCTGGGGGTAAGTACGGATCATATCCGCCTCATGAATGATGCCGGTTGTTTTTTGCAGGGAGAAGTGATGGGCGGGGCTGCCCGCGGGTTCAAGACGGCTATTGGGGTTACGCTGGGAACCGGATTGGGAACGGCTACTTTTCATCATGGCATGGCTAAGGATGCCAACCTATGGTGCGCGCCTTTCCTGGATGGTATGGCAGAAGATTATATTTCAGCCCGCTGGCTCATCAATACCTACCGGCAGGTTAGCGGCGACACTGTCGAACACGTGAAGGGATTGGTAGCCCTGATACCTTCAGATCCCCGCATCAAAGATATATTTAAGGACTTCGGCCTTAACCTGGCTGCTTTTTTGGCCAGTTTTGTACGCGACAACAATCCTGAAGTGATCGTCATCGGCGGCAATATTGCTAAAAGCGCTGAATGGTTCCTTTCGTATGTAGAAGAGGCCTTGCTGGCTCAATCTGTTGATATTCCGATACGTATTGCCCGCCTGGGCGAAGATGCCCATATTATGGGCGCCGCAGGCTGCTGGATAGAAAATATTTAAGCCGCAAGAAAAGGAGGTCCATCCTAAACCGGATGGTGTCATCCATACAATTTTTCCTCATTCGCCCAAAAAAGCTTAATTTTTTGTGGTCGCATTATGAGGAAGCTTGTCATTTTAATTATACTCTGTACCACAGGATCCATCCTGTGTGCCCAAACCCAGCAATACCAGTTCTCCCGGATTGATATCAGCCAGGGATTGTCGCATAACCAGATCAATACTATTTTCAGGGACAGTAAAGGTTTTATGTGGTTTGGCACCATGTCGGGCCTCAACCGCTACGACGGCTATACCTTCACCGTTTTCCGGCACAACCTCTCGGACTCCTCCACTCTGGCCGACGACTTCATCATCCGCACCCTCGAAGGACCCGATAATACTATTTGGGTGGAGAACAGGAATGGCCTCAATATCTTCGATCCCCTCACTGAGAAGTTTACCCGAAATGCCTCTGCTGTGCTGGGCCGGTATGCGCTGCCGCCCGCCAAGGTGATCAATATTTTACGCGACAGCCGCGGACATTTCTGGTTCATCATGGAAGCCACCGGGTTGTATAAGTATGATCCGATTACTCACAAAACCAGCACGTTGTACCAGGCTACGGGTGCAGGTGCAACACAGGTAACTCCTGTATCGCTTGCTGAAGATACCCGTGGTGATCTGTGGGTAGTTTTCAATGATGGCCATATAGAAAAGATAGATGGCCGCAATGGTACGGTGGTATTTAAAACGGAAGCGTTGGCACAGGCCATGAAATATGAGCGGCTGAATTACTCCCTCTTCATCGATGCGGAAAATGAATTGTGGCTCTATGTGCCAAACTCTATGCACGGGGTATTTCAGTTCAGTCCGGCTTCGGGCATATTGCAACATAATAAGGAAGAATCAGGAGCTTTCAGGCTAAATAATAACCTGGTGATGGGCCTGCTGCAGGATAATAAAGGCAATATATGGGTGTGTACCGATCATGGCGGTATCAATGTGCTGAACAAAAAGAACCATACCACGCGATACCTGATGACCAATGATGATGACCCCAAAAGCCTGAGTCAGAACAGTACTACCACAGCCTACAAGGATAAGGCAGGTATATTATGGGTAGGCACTTACAAACAGGGTGTTAACTATTATCGCGAACGTACGGTCAGCTTTCCTTTATTTACGCACCAGCCATCCGATCCGCAAAGCCTACCCTACAATGATGTCAATAAGTTTATCGAAGATGTTTCCGGTAACCTATGGATTGGCACCAATGGCGGTGGCCTTATTTATTATGACCGCAACCGGAAAACATTCCGGCAGTTCCTGCACAATCCACGCGATGCCAATAGCATCAGCAACAATGTGATCGTAAGCCTTTGTATTGATCACCAGCAGCGGTTATGGATCGGTACCTATTTCGGAGGTTTGGATTGTTACGATGGTAAAAAGTTTACGCATTACCGGCATACGGATAATCCCAATAGTCTTTCCGATAACAGGGTGTGGGAGATATTTGAAGATTCCAGGAAAGAACTGTGGATAGGCACGTTAAATGGTGGACTGGAAAGGTTCGACCGGCAGAAAAATATATTCCATCATTACACATTTGGGCAGCCCGGCTCTATAAGTGCCAACTACATCGCCGCACTTGTGGAAGATAAAAGCGGCAGGCTGTGGATAGGTACTGCCAATGGGGTGGATGTGTTGCTGCGCCGCTCCAACCTGCCGGATAGTTTTGTGCATTATTTCAATGCTCCCGGCGATGCATCCAGCCTGAGCAATAACAATGTTATTACCATCCTGCGGGATAAAAAAGAAAATATCTGGGTTGGTACAAGAGATGGGCTGAACCTGTTTGACCACAGAAAAAATGCTTTCCAGGTATTTCGCCGGGAGGATGGCCTGCCGGATAATACCGTGCAGACGATGCTGGAAGATGATGAAGGCGCTTTATGGATAAGTACACCCAATGGCATTGCACATATTACACTGCAGTACGATGAAGCAAAAAACAGGTATACTCTGCAAAGTCACCGCTACGATGAATTGGACGGTTTACAAGGAACGGCTTTTAACGAGAATGCTGCCTACAAAACCAGTAAAGGCGAACTGATCTTTGGCGGCGCCAATGGGTTCAATATCTTTCACCCGGCAGCTATCGTGCCCGATAAGCAATCCTCTCCCATGGCGTTTACCGACCTGCGCATCTTTAACAAAAGCATTGGTATTGGTGAAAAGCTGGACGGGCGTGTTGTGTTGCCGCAATCCATAGCGCAAACTGAAAACATTACGCTGCGCTACAATGAAAATGTACTGTCTATTGAGTTTGCTGCACTGAGTTTTTCCAATGCAGAAAAGAATAAATACGCTTACAAGCTAGACGGCTTTAATGAAGACTGGACCACTACCGATGGGAGGATGCGGGTGGCTACGTATACCAACCTTGATCCGGGCGACTACGTATTTCGTGTAAAATCGGCCACCAATAATGATGTTTGGAACAAAGAAGAGCTTTCCCTCCATATTAAGATACTACCCCCCTTCTGGAAAACGCCCTGGGCCTATGTATTGTATGCGCTGGCGCTGGGTGGCATATTGTGGTTCAGCCGCCACATGATCGTACAGCGTGCCCGTATCCGTTTCCAGATGGAACAGCAGCGCAAGGAAGCACAGCGCATGCATGAACTGGACATGATGAAGATCCGTTTCTTTACCAATGTAAGCCACGAGTTCAGAACTCCCCTGTCGCTGATCCTTACCCCGGTGGAAAAGATGATACAACAATCTGAGGATGAGGGACAGCAAAAACAGTACAGGCTTATTCATCGCAATGCCCGTCGTTTATTGAACCTCGTGAACCAGTTACTGGATTTCCGTAAAATGGAAGTACAGGAATTGCGCCTGAATACGGCAAAGGGAGATATCATTAAGTTTACCAAAGACATCACGTATTCCTTTACCGACATTGCCGATAAAAAGAATATCCGGTTTAATTTCTATACTATACCCGATAGCCTGATCACCAGTTTTGACCACGATAAACTGGAACGTATCCTGTTTAACCTGGTATCCAATGCCTTTAAGTTCACGCCTGAATATGGCAGTGTAACTGTGGCGCTGCACAGCGAAGAAAAGGAGCCTGGCAAACCCTGGCTGGCCATCCAGGTAAAAGATACCGGCATTGGCATTCCAAAAGAAAAGCAGGAACAGATCTTCGAACGCTTTTTCCAACATGATATACCCGGCAGTATTGTGAACCAGGGAAGCGGCATCGGCTTATCCATCACCAAAGAATTTGTAAAACTGCACAATGGCTATATAACAGTAGACAGCGAGCCGGAAAAAGGCAGTTGCTTTACCGTATGGCTGCCGGTGCAAATAATCGATGCCAGTGTTCCACTGGCAATATCTACAGAACCCGAAATTCCGGATGAGCTGATGGGAAATTCTATCACGCAGCCCGAAGAATGGCAGCCCGGGCCGCTGGCGGCAAACGGCTATGATGGAAGAAAGAAGATGTTGCTGCTGGTAGAGGACAATGAAGATTTTCGCTTTTACCTCAAGGATAACCTTCGGCAGCACTTTACCATCCTGGAGGCGGCCGATGGGAAAGAGGGCTGGCAAAAAGCGTTGGGCCATCACCCCGACCTGGTGGTGAGTGATATCAGCATGCCGCAAATGAATGGCATTGATCTTTGTCAAAAGATCAAAAAAGACCAGCGTACTTCCCATATCCCTGTGATCCTCCTGACGGCCCTGACCGGCGAGGAGCAACAGCTAAAGGGATTAGAAACAGGCGCCAATGATTACCTCACCAAGCCGTTTAATTTTGAGATACTGCTTTCCAGGATCAGGAACTTGCTGTCTCAACAAGCGATCGCCCGCAAAACCTTTGAAAAGCGGATCGAAGTCAGACCGGCTGATGTGCAAACGACATCGCCGGATGAACAGTTCCTGCACCAGGTAATGGACATCATTGAAAAGAATATGTCCAATCCCGACTTTTCGGTTGAGGAGATGAGCAAGGGGGTATTTATGAGCCGGGTAGCCCTGTACAAAAAGATACTGGCCCTCACGGGCAAAACACCCATCGAGTTTATCCGGTCAGTACGTTTAAAGCGGGCTGCCCAGTTGCTGGAAAAGTCGGAAATGACGGTAGCCGAAATAGCCTACGAAGTGGGCTTCAACAATCCCAAATACTTTTCCAAATACTTCAAAATGGAATTCCATGTACTGCCCAGTCAGTGGGGTGTGGGCGGCGCCCGGTAATTGGATGGCTAATAATTAATATTGACAATCAATTACTTATTTCTCCAGGTTAACATTTGAATACCCATTCATAAACATCTGCATACCCCACCTTAAAGCATAGCTTTCTACATTTATGCTGCTGGTACAGACCGGGAATATTTACCTGTTTGATACCTGATTGCGAAACAAAACGAAACGATTGCTATGCGGAAGATACTGACATCTTTGTCCTGTCTTGTGGTGTGCTTATTATCCGTGTCCACCCTCACTGCCCACAATATCCCTCCCGGTGATTACTCCAAAGTTGAAGACGGTATTATAGTACATGTGAAGCGTAAAATGCCCAACGGCGTTTGCCTTGTGCGGCTTCAGGCCATTACCGATCGCATCATTAGGGTCACGGCCAGCCCGGTTGACTCCTTTATCAATACGCCCAGCCTCATTACCCTGCCAAAGAAAAGAACGCCTGTGAAATGGGAGGTGAAGGAAGAAAAAGAACAGGTTATCCTTTTTACACCAGCTCTGCGGGTCATCATATCCCTGATCACGGGAGAGATCAATTTTACCGATCCGGCAGGTAAGCCCATCCTGGGGGAGCCAAAAGAAGGGGGGAAGTATTTTATCCCGGTGACCGAAGAAGGACAGCCTTCCTGGAAACTGAGCCAGGCATTTATGAGTGAGCCCGGCGAAGCATTGTACGGACTGGGGCAGCACCAGAATGGGCTCATGGACCAGAAAGGATACCAGGTAGAACTGGCCCAAAACAATACAGAAATAGCGATCCCTTTTATGGTGTCCACTAAGAATTATGGCATTCTCTGGGACAATTACTCCATCACCAAAGTAGGCGACACGCGCGATTATGAGCCCTTGTCTACCCTGAAACTGTATGCTGCGGATGGCAGCCAGGGATGGCTCACGGCCACTTACGCTAAAAAGTCCGATGCCAAACAGGTGATTGTGCAGCGGCCCGAATCGGCCCTGGCTTACGACTTCCTGTTGTCCCAAAAAGATTTTCCGGCAGAAGTGAAACTGGGAGCTGCGGTAGTTAACTGGGAAGGCGCTGTTGAGTCAGCCTTTACCGGCGTACACCATTTCTTGTTCCGCTATGGCGGTTATGGCAAAATATGGATTGATGGCAAACTGCTGGCGGATCGCTGGCGTCAACCCTGGATGCCGGGTACTGCTGTATTGCCTGTGCAGATGGAAAAGGGCAGGAAATACAGCTTTAAAATAGAATGGATCCCCGATGGGGATGTTTCCTATATATCCTGCAAATGGTTAAGCCCGCTGCAGGGTGATCTTCAACAACAGTTTGCTTTTAATGCAGAGTCTGGTAACCAGTTGGATTATTATTTTATCCAGGGGAAGAACCTCGATGAAGTGATAGGCGGTTACCGGGATATTACAGGCAATAGTACGATCATGCCCAAATGGGCCATGGGGTTATGGCAAAGCCGGGAGCGGTACAAGACACAGGATGAGATACTCAATACGGTGAGTGAGTTCCGGAAAAGGAAAATACCACTGGATAATATTGTGCTCGACTGGTCGTACTGGAAAGAAAATGACTGGGGCAGCCAGGAATTTGACAGCAGCCGTTTTGCCGATCCTGCCGGTATGATCAAAACCCTGCACGATCAATACAATACCCGGTTCATGATCTCTGTATGGCCTAAGTTCTATGAAGGCCTGCCGGTATATGAAACTTTTAATAAAAATGGCTGGCTATTCAAAAGGAATGTTGCGGAACAGCGGCGCGACTGGATCGGTAAAGGGTATACCTCTACTTTTTACGATGCTTTCAACCCGCAGGCACGTACAGCTTTTTGGAACCTGCTGAACGATAAGCTATATAATAAAGGTGTTGATGCCTGGTGGCTGGATGCTACGGAACCGGATATTCATTCCAATATGTCGGTGGAAGAAAGAAAGCAAACCATGAACCCTACGGCATTGGGTGCTGCTAGCCGTTATTTCAATGCTTTTCCCTTGTTAAATACAAAAGGCGTATATGAGGGGCAGCGGAGGGTGAACCCCGATCAGCGTGTATTCATTCTGACGCGTTCTGCCTTTGCCGGACAGCAACGTTATGCTGCAGCCTCCTGGAGCGGAGATATCTCAGCCCGCTGGCATGATCTTAAAAACCAAATTTCAGGCGGCCTCAACTTCTCTATGTCGGGCCTGCCTTACTGGACGGTAGATATTGGAGGATTTGCCGTGGAGAAACGTTTTGAAAATGCCCAGGGAGAAAACCTGGAGGAGTGGCGCGAACTGATGACGCGCTGGTACCAGTTTGGCGCATTCTGTCCTTTGTTCCGCGTGCATGGTCAATTTCCTTACCGGGAGATATTCAATGTGGCGCCGGAAACTCATCCTGCTTATCAAAGTATGCTCTACTATGATAAGCTGCGTTACCGGTTGATGCCGTATATCTATTCCCTGGCCGGCAAGACCTGGCATGACCACTACACCATTATGCGTGGACTGGCCATGGATTTTCCCGACGATCCGCTGGTAAGGGATATTGGAGATCAATACATGTTTGGCCCTTCCCTCCTCGTGAATCCGGTATGTGAATACAAAGCTACCAGCAGGAGTGTATACCTGCCTGCAGGCACGGGATGGTATGAAAGCTATTCCGGTACTTACCTGCCAGGTGGCGCCACGGTAGTGGCAACAGCCCCCTTGCAACGGATGCCTTTATATATTAAAGAAGGTTCCATACTGACTGCCGGTCCTGAAATACAATACACGGCTGAGAAACCTGCTGATCCCATCACCCTGCTGGTATACACTGGTAAAGATGCACAGTTTGCCCTGTATGAAGATGAAGACACCAATTACAATTATGAGAAAGGAGCTTTTGCCAATATCCCTTTCAGTTATGAGGAAGCCACTAAAACACTGACCATTGGCAACAGGGCAGGCACATTTAATGGTATGCTGCAGCAAAGGACCCTCCGGGTAATATTTATCAGTAAGAACAATCCCAAGCCTTTCGACCCTGATGGAAAAGCAGACCAGGTGATAAAGTACAATGGAAAGAAAGTGACAGTAAAAATGAAATAAAATAGTTATTAGAAATATTCACAGGATTCTTGCAAAATGTAAACGATCACATATGAAAAAAACCAAAACTGCCAACAAGCCGGCTGTCATATTATGGACGCTGGTATTTTGCATACTGGCCATCTCACAAGGCTATGCACAAGACGGAACTGCTAAGAGGAAAATTACCGGTAAGGTATCCGCTAAACTCACCGATGAACCGGTAATGGCTGCGTCTGTTACCATCAAAGGAACCAGTACTTCAGTCTCCACCAATCAGGCTGGTGCATTTACGCTTGAAGCTAAAACCGGTGACATACTGGTGATAAGTTCCATTGGTTATGCCAGTAAGGAGGTAAAGATATCCAGTCGATCCGACATGGATATAAGGCTGGAAGAGGATTACAACGATCTGCAGGATGTAGTAGTAGTAGGATACGGTCGCATGAAGAAAACAGACCTTAGTAGTTCGCAGGTTACCGTATCGGCGGCCGATATTCAACGTACGGTGAATACCACCCTGGAGCAAGGCTTGCAGGGACGGGCAGCCAACGTGTATGTTACTTCCAACAGCGGCCAGCCCGGTGCGGCGGCTTCAGTCATGATCCGGGGTGTTAACTCCATCAACTATTCCAATCAACCTTTGTATGTGATTGATGGGGTACAGATCAAACCTGAAAATCCATCCAGTGGCGCCAGCACTTCCTCCAATATCCTGTCGGGCATTAACCCCGATGATATTGAGACCATGAGTGTTTTACAAGGCCCTTCCGCTACAGCTATCTATGGAGCAGTAGGCGCCAATGGTGTGATCCTCATCACTACCAAAAGAGGTAAATCGGGTGAAACAAAAGTAGCTTTTAGCAGCCTGGCAACTATACAGGATATGCCTGCGAAAGTACCCGTGATGGACTTACAGGAATATGCTACCTACCGCAATGAATTTGCTAAGGCAGGAGGCGCTCAATTTGAACCCGCTTTTGCCGATCCCTCTATATTGGGTAAGGGTTCGGACTGGCAAAATGCCTTGTTCCGCAGAACCTTACTGCAGAAATACGGTTTGGGTGTAAGTGGTGGTAATGAACGTACTACTTTCTATACCGGCGTGGAGTATTTCAAACAGGAAGGGGTGGTAAAAGGATCGGGCTTTGAACGTTATTCCCTGCGGCTCAATCTCGATAACCAAACGCGCCGCTGGTTGAAGATCGGCGCCAACCTGAACGTTAACCAAACCAAAGAAGTAGTCAATACCAGCAATGGTGATCTGCTCAATATTGCCATCGGCCAGAATCCTTCTGTACCCGTTACCAATCCCGATGGTAGCTGGGGTGGACCTGTTAACACCCAATACCAGTATACCAATCCGGTAGCCCTGGCGGCCATCAATGACAACCGTAATAAGTCGATGACCTTTGTGGGTGGCCTCTATGCCGACATTTCATTGATGAAAGGGCTGGTATTCCACAATGAATTCAATACTTTTTACCAATACAGGAACGGTTATATTTTCAAACCCTCCTATAAATTCAATGGATTTGAAAATACCACTACTGAGTCAAGCCGCTCCAGTGGTAACAGTTATTGGTGGGGCCTCCAGTCAAGACTGCAGTATGACACTAAAATAGGCAAGCATGCTATCACTGTAATGGCAGGACATGAAGCTACTGAGAATGGTTATGAAGGATTGAATGGCTTGCGCCGCAATTTTGTGACCAATGCTGTACAGGAATTGGTAGGTGGTGATGCATTAACGGCTACCAATGGAAGTTCAAAAGGTTCCAATTCCAGGGAGTCCTGGTTTGGCCGTGCCAACTATGTATACAATGACAAGTATATCCTGCAGGCTACCATGCGTGCCGATGGTTCTTCCAACTTTGGACCTGAGAATCGCTGGGGCTATTTCCCTTCCTTCTCCGCTGCCTGGAGGGTGTCGAAGGAAAAGTTTCTGCAAAATTTTGAAGTGCTGAACGACCTGAAATTGCGGGTAGAGTATGGCATCAGCGGTAACTCTTCCGGTGCTGGATATTATGCTTCCTTGTACAGCGTACCTACGGCTGCCGGTACAGGATACCTGTCGGCCAATTTCTCCAATCCCTACCTCAAATGGGAAAATGCGACCACTACCAATATTGGTTTTGATGCCCGCCTGTTTAACAACCGGGTAGAGATCATTGCTGATTTCTATATTAAGAAGATTACGGACCTGCTCACCACCAATGATTATCCTTTCTATTCCGGTGGCGATATGTCCTATTCCTCCGGTTATATCCGTTTCCCTACCTCCAATGTGGGTTCTATGGAGAACAAAGGATTTGGTATTACCATCAATACGGTCAATATTGAAAAGCCCTTCACCTGGAGAACAGGCCTTAACTTTTCAGTAGACCGCAACAAGATCACTGAATTGTACAACAGTACGCCGATCAACAGCACGTATGGCACCAGCTCACTCATTAGTTCTTCCAAAGTAGGCCAACCTGCAGCCATGCTCACTGGTTATATTGTAGATGGCATATTCCAGAATATTCCGGAGATCAAAGGTCATGCTATCCAGCTGGCCAGTGGTACAATGCTGGTTGATCCAGCACAGGGCACCTGGCCTGGTGACCTCAAATTCAGGGATATCAGCGGCCCCAATGGCAAAGCTGATGGTATAATCGATCAGAACGACCGTGTAGTGATCGGTAACCCCTGGCCCAAATTTACCTTTGGGTTCACCAACAGCTTCTCTTATAAAAACTTCGACCTCAGCGTGCTCATTATTGGTGTACAGGGTAATGATGTATACAACTATACCCGTTACCGCAATGAGAATCCCCAGGGTACAGCGGTTTATAGCAACTACTTTAAATCAGTAGCCAATTTTGCCCGTCCCAGCAGTTTAAATGCAGCGGATCAGAATACGACCCTTACCAATCCTGGCTACCAGATATCCCGCATTACCACCAATATAGCTAACGGCAATAGCCGGGCTTCACAATGGTACATAGAAGATGGCTCTTATATCCGTATTAAGAATGTGACGCTGTCTTATTTCCTGCCGGCCAAATGGGCTTCCAAAGTAGCGATGCGCAACCTGAAGATCTCTGCCGGTGTACAAAACCTTCATACGTTCACCAAGTATAAAGGATACGATCCTGAAATTGGCATGTCACCCAACTATGGTTCACTCACCGTAGGTGTGGATGATGGTCGTTATCCTTCTACTAAAATGTATTCTTTCAGTCTCACGGCTGATTTCTAACCATCCTAAAATTGCTGTATATGAATAAGCTTTTAATCATATTAATGCTGCTAACGCTGGTGGTAGCCCAATCCTGTAATAAAGAATTTCTCAACAGGCCTCCTGAAGACCAGCTGATAGCCGATATCTTTTATAAAACAACGGATGAAGTAAGGGCCGGCACAGCGCCACTTTACAACATTGTGTGGTTTGATTACAATGACAAAGCTGCTTTGTCATTTGGTGATGCCCGCGGCGGCAACATGATCTCCAACGACCGCGATGCATTTTATCGGTTTGCGATATCTGCCACCGATGTAAATACCTTATTGCCTGCATACAAGTCTTTTTATAAGATCATTGCACAGAGCAACCAGACCATGGCCAATATTCGCAGCAATGCTACCACTGTACCGGATGATGTGCGGCGCGGCGCTATTGCAGAATGCCGTTTCATGCGGGGTATGGGTTATTACTTCCTGGTGAGCAATTGGGGTGCAGTGCCCATCATCTACGACAACGTAAAGCAGATGGGTGATCCCAATGTATCGCGCAATACCATTGAAAGTATCTGGGAGATGATCATTAAAGACATGACCTATGCGGCTAAGAATTTGCCCGTCACTGCTTTTGCGGAAGGCCGTATCACCAAATATTCTGCCGAAGGCATGCTGGCCCGGATGTACCTCACCCGTGCTGGTGTAGGCAGCCCAGGCACACGTCGTAAGACCGACCTGGACAGCGCCAAATACTATGCAGGCGATGTTATTCGCAATAGCCCATTTGTGCTGGAGCCTAATTATTATGACCTGTTTCGTGGTGAAAACCACAACAGTTCAAAGAACAACAAAGAAAGTTTGTTTTCCATCCAATGGATGCCCATTAAAGATCCCTGGGGTATCAACAATTCCTTCCAGGCCTATATGGCCCGCAATGGGGATATTACCGGTAGCTGGGATGGATGGGGCGCAGCTCATGGCGCATCGGCCAATCTGCTGAAGTATTATCTGGCCAACCCGGCCGACTCTGTACGGCGCAAAGCCACCTTTATGTTCCAGGGTGATTTTTATCCGGAGATCCGCAAGGACCTCAATGGGTACCGGTTTACGGCTACCGATGTTGCCAATACCAAGAAGTACATTATTGGTTCTGTTAAAGATAATGGGGGCAAGGGCAGTGAAATGTGCGCTTACATCAATACCTATATGCTGCGCCTGGCAGAAGTATACCTCATCTATGCGGAATCTATTTTAGGCGATGCTGCCAGTACTGCCGATGCGGAAGCTTTAAAATATTACAATGCTGTACGCACAAGAGCTGGTATGCCTGCCAAAGCTTCCATCACCTTTGATGATATTTTCCTGGAAAAAAGAATTGAGACGGTGTTTGAAGGGATCTATTGGTATGAATTGATGCGTTTATACTACTTCAATCCCACAAAGGCCAAAGCGATTATTGATGACCAGGATAAAGGAGCTTATACCCTGACCTACAATACGGGTACCAGCAATCCGCGTACCTGGACAGCAGTATACAATACGGTTAAGTACCCGGTTACTGATCAAACGATGTATTTGCCTTTGCCGGAAGCAGAACTGGTAAAAGCGCCGAACCTGGCGAAACCACCTGTTGCATTTGACTTCAGTGTTTTGCCTGATTAATACATTCCTACAACACCATAATATTCGCCATATGCGTACAACTCATTTTCCTATAACAATATTACTGCTGGTCTTGCTGGCAGGTCTCTGGTCCTGTAAAAAGGACAATGAGGGCAAGCCGGTCATTACGAAACTGAGGGCTATTAGTCCGGCCCCCAACGATTCTACCCTCACCATGGCTGGTCCAGGCCAAACCGTGGTCATCCAGGGCAGTGGTTTTGCTTCGACCTCGCAGATCTATTTCAATGGGTATCCAACTGCCTTTAATTCAGCCCTGCTGGCCGATAACAATATCGTAGTGACAATCCCGGCCGATATGCCCTTTGCCAGTCTCGATCCGGCTCAATTGAACACTGTGAAGGTTGTTACCAAAAACGGCGAAGTGGTATTCAACTTTCCTATTGTGCCGCCGCCTGCTGTATTGCTGACCGCCAGCAATGAGAATGCACTGGCGGGTGAGCGCATCACCATCATGGGAAATAACTTCTTTTTTGTGGAGAAAGTGATCTTTCCCGGTGGCATAGCAGTAACTACCAACCTGGGTACAGTGGCAACCGGAACTACAATAGACGTAACCGTGCCAGCTGGTATTACACAGGCCGGGCCATTGCAAGTGGTGACGAAATTCGGGACAGGCGCTTCTGTTTTCCTGTTCAATGATTATGCTACGGGCATGATCTCCAACTTTGATAATATCAATAATTTCTCATGGGGTTGCACCATCAAAGATGATGCAGGGTTGTTTCCGGGCAACCATGGTAAATATGCGCATTTGCAGCAAGACGCCATTACAGGCAATAACTGGGATTGGTGGAATGGAAAAAGAGGGGTAATTACCAATGCAAAAGACTGGCTGCCGGCTTCAGAATTGAATAATCCTGCCGCTAACTATGCTATGAAGTTTGATATCTATGTAAAAGAACCCTGGTCTACCGGCGTATTGCTTATCGGCCCGCCTCCTAACGATACCTGGGTGTACATGTATCGGTATGAACCCTGGAAGACACAGCCAGGATTCAAAACAAATGGCTGGATAACTGTTACTGTGCCCTTGAATGAATTCAGGAAAAAATCTGCCAGCGGAACCGATGGGGCAGGCGATCAGGCTGCAAAAGTAAGTGATGTAATTGGCGGCATTGATGAGATCGCAAAATTTATGTTTGTGAATGATACCGCAACACCCATTGCTAAATTGGATATGGCTATTGATAATGTTCGCGTATATAAGATCGTAAAATAAGGTGTTGGTTTTAACTAAACGACGTGAGAAAAAGAATATTTGTTTCTGTGTTAGCAGTTTTGTGCCGGGTCCTGGGATTTGCCCAGGACCCCGGCTTTTTTCTTAATGATTGGCAACCCATCAATATTACTGCTCCTGCTTTCAATAATGTGAGTAAGCCCTCCGGTACGCCGGCAGTAACAATAACGGTAGATGCCAGTAATGTGATCACCAAAGTGCCCGGGTATCTTTTTGGCAACAATGCCAATCCCTATATGACACAAATGGTAACGGAACCGGTATTAATAGATCATATCAGGAACCTTGCTCCCGGTATTATCCGTATGCCCGGTGGAAATATCAGCAGTGTGTATTTCTGGAATGGACTACCCGGTATTCCGCCGGCAGATGTGCCGGATTCGCTGTATGATTCCGATGGCAAGAAAGTGTTGGCTGGTTATTGGTATGGAAAGAATACAGCCGGCTGGACGCTCTCGCTGGACAATTATTACGCCATGCTCCAGCAAACGGGTAGCAAGGGGATTATTACCGTTAATTACAGTTATGCCCGTTATGGTACGAGCGCCGATCCGGTGAAGCAGGCCGCTCATCTGGCAGCAGACTGGGTGCGGTATGATAATGGCCGTACAAAGTTTTGGGAAATAGGCAATGAAGACGCCGGCCCCTGGCAGGCAGGCTATAAAATAGATGTAACTAAAAATAAAGATGGACAGCCGGAGATCATCAGTGGCGAACTGTATGGACAGCACATCAAAGTATTTATCGACTCCATGCGCAAGGCGGCAACAGAAAAAGGCGCCACCATCTATATTGGCGCACAGTTGATCCAATACGATGCGGTGAATTCCTGGAATCCGGTAGACAGGACCTGGAACAGTGGGTATTTTACGAAAGCGGGCAATGCCGCCGATTTCTACATCGTACATTCCTATTATACACCCTACAACGAAAATTCTACAGCCAGTGTAATACTGAGTACAGCGGCGACGGAAACGCAAAACATGATGAACTATATGCGAACCACTACGCAGCAGGGTGGGGTAGCACTAAAACCCATTGCCTTAACAGAGTGGAACATTTTTGCGGTGGGCTCAAAACAAATGGTTTCTCATATTAATGGCCTTCATGCAACACTTACGCTGGGCGAACTGATCAAAAATAAATACGGGCAGGCTTCCCGCTGGGACCTGGCCAATGGATGGGACAATGGCAATGATCATGGCACGTTTAGTACAGGTGGTGAACCTGGCGCCACCAACTGGGCTCCGAGGCCATCCTTTTATCATATGTATTATTTCCGGAAATACTTTGGTGACCAAATGGTAGCATCCTCAGTATCCGGCAACAATGATATTGTTAGTTATGCATCTACTTTCAGTTCGGGACAAGTGGCTGTAGTGATCGTTAATAAAGGAACAAGCACCCAATTGGTCAAACTTAATTTTCAGAACTTCTATGCAGGCGATCGTTATTACTGGTACACGCTGACCGGTGATACGGATAATGGAGAGTTTTCCCGCAAAGTGCTGGTCAATGGTAATGGCCCTGCGGGTGTGGCCGGAGGTCCTGCCAATTACCTGGACCTGAAAGCTAATTCTGACCTTTCTCAGAATGATGTAAAGCTGAGCATACCACCCCGGTCAGCTACTTTTGCAATAGTTGATAAAGGGAGTGTAACGGGCATGGTGGATATTGACCCGCAGGATAAGCTGGTACAGGTATTTCCCAACCCCTCGGGCGATGGAAACTTTATCCTGCGCTTCAATGGTTTTTCTCCTGCCGATCAGATAGCCATCCGGATTGTCAATAAAGCAGGGCAACAATTGTTCGCAACAAAGGTCCGCGGTATTCAGACACTGCCTGTACACCAGTTCCTGAAAGCTGGTGCGTATTGCGTGCAGGTGATTACGGACAAAGGGATCACTACAAAAAAAATTATCGTTCAATAAATCTGTCCGCTGCATAAATACCTCTTATGAAACAAGGCATCCTCCTGCTGTTTAATCTGCTGCTGGTTACTTGCTTGCAAGCCCAAAATCCGGTGAATGCCATCCGCATCAACCAGGAAGGTTATTATGTATACGCACCCAAACTGGCTGCTGTGGCAGGCAATATCCCTGCAAGGGATTTTTATATTGTTGGCGCCGGTCTTGCTGATACATTGTACAGGGGCATGCTGAGTGAACAGAAACAGTCTTCCAATTCATCCCTGCAAACCAAACTGGCCGACTTCAGTGCTTTTCAAAGAAAGGGTCAGTTCAGGTTGTTGGTGCCAGGCCTGCAGCCTTCGTATGTATTCAGGATTGCCGATCAGGTACACCAGGCGGCTACCATCGCCTTAATTAAAGGATTTTATTATCAGCGGGTATCCATGCCGCTTGAAGCGAAGTATGCCGGTAAATGGCATCGCCCGGCGGGCCATTCCGATATGGAAGTACTCATCCATCCCTCGGCGGCAACGGATAAACGTCCTGCCGGCACCAGCATTGCTTCACCCGGCGGCTGGTATGATGCCGGCGATTACAACAAATACATTGTGAACAGTGGAATTACCATGGGCACTTTGTTGTCGGCTTATGAAGATTTCCCTGCTTACTTTGATGTCCTGCCTACAAACATCCCGGAGAGCAAGAACCGCATTCCTGATTTGCTGGATGAAGTGTTGTATAACCTGCGGTGGATGTTTACCATGCAGGACCCTGCTGATGGCGGTGTTTACAATAAATGCACCAATGCCAGCTTTGATGGCATGGTAATGCCGGGCATTACCAAAGCACCACGCTATATGGTGCAGAAAGGTACAGCTGCCACCCTCGACTTTGCAGCTGTGATGGCGCAGGCGGCCCGCATCTGTAAAAGATTTGATAAACAATTACCGGGTTTATCCGATTCCTGTATTACTGCGGCCAAGCAAGCCTGGAAATGGGCCTTACAATACCCTGCACTGGTATATGACCAGGACAACATGAATAAAAAGTTTACGCCAGTGGTCAGTACCGGTGGTTATGGAGACAGAAGTTTTACAGATGAATGGTTTTGGGCGGCAGTGGAGTTAATGGCCACTACCGGTGCAGCGACATACGATAGCATCATTGCCAAAGAATTGGTGAGCAACCTTACCCTTCCATCCTGGGCCAATGTGCGTATGTTGGGTTGCTATACGCTGGTAAGAGCAGGCAAATCATGGGGCGCAAGAAATACAGCTGCAGCGGAAACCTTGAAGAAAAAGCTGCTGCAGTACGCCGATGGGTTTCTCCCTCCTGTACAGCAAAGTGCATTCTATACGGTGATGGGGCGTCAAAAGTCGGATTTTGTATGGGGCTCCAGTTCGGTAGCTGCCAACCAGGGCATCGTACTCATCAATGCCTATCTGCTCACCAGGAACAAAAAGTACCTCGATCATGCACTTACCAATATGGATTACCTGCTGGGCAGAAATGCGACCGGCTATTCGTTTATAACCGGCATAGGGAGTTACAAGGTAATGCATCCACACCATCGCCCTTCCGTGGCAGATGGCATTGTGGACCCTGTACCGGGACTTCTATCCGGTGGGCCTAATCCCGGCAGGCAGGACCGTTGTACTTATGTGCATACAGAACCGGAAACTGCTTTTACAGACCAGGATTGTTCTTATGCCAGCAATGAGATTGCTATCAACTGGAATGCACCGGCTGTTTATCTGGCTGCGGCTATAGAAGCACTCAGTAAAAAAGCAGGTTATTGATGACTATTTTTTAAGGCTGATGATAAAACCGGCGCCAAGGCCCAGGTTGATCACATTTTTCTTGTAGTTGATGGTTTCCTCTGTGTTTTGGCCTGATTCAAGGTCTATGATGGTCTTGGCATAGCTGAAGTTTGTCTTGTAATAACAGGTTTGTATATCCACATTGAAGTAAAGCCATTTGAGTAGCTTATAACCAATAGCGGTAGAAGCCCCCAATGTCAAATGATCTTTAGGGCGCTTATCCGGTGAATAAGCCACTTGCAGTACTTTGTTGGACTTTCTTTCTTTCAGGTAAGTTATTCCATAGTCAGTAGCAAAAGAAGTAACACCTACTGCTAATTTGGAATATATAAAGAATCGATTGGACTCCAGGCGATAGATAAGGCCTAAATATCCCCGCTCAATATCTCCTCCGATAATGCTGAAGTTATCATAACTACCACCGGAATGAGGCGTTACAAAATAATTGTCATTGTATTCGGTTTGCATCCTTTCCATAAACCGATCGCTGTTATGAGTGATCTTGCCGGAAGTGGCTGCCTGGTAATTAAATTCCACGCCCCAATGCTTATGAAAAAATAGCGACAGTGAAAGAACCTGCCAGTAAAAAGAACGATCGTCGTATTCGATTAAGTGATCCGATGCCGCTCCATTCAATACTTTTGTCAATCCAATATTATAACCCACCGATGGTTTTAGCTGCCACTCCAATGAAGGCCCCTTTTTAACCTGGCTCAATAAAGCCAGGGAAGACAGACAGGCGATGAACAAAAGCAAGAGTTTCTTTTGCATTAGATCAGTTTTACGGGGGATGTTTCGCCTTCCAGGGTCCGGCCGTCAGAAAGGGTGAACTGCACTTTGAAGGCATGTTCTACATTAATAGCCGGGGGCTTCATCAGGAGAAAATCAATGGTCAGCTCCAATTGCTTGTCGTCAAATAATACTGTTGGCGAGTTTTTTACAAATTGCTCAATCGTAGAGAAAGCGTAGGACCGGTACACCTTGAAATAGGCAGATAGATCCGAGCCAGCTGCATGGTTATTGTCAAATGACTGTAGCGTGAATATTTTAATAGCTACGATACTATCTTTGGGCCTGTATTCCTGGGCAGGCGCACAACTGCATTTAAAGGCATATGCTGAAGAAATGAACAGGGATGGTCGCCTCTTTTCAAGACAGGCCATCTTTTCCCGGATCAATTGCAACCTGATACCATATGCCTTTTTGATCACGGTATCTGATAAAGACACAACAGGCGCCTGGGCACTATTGTCGAGGTTGCTAAGCGTGATGGTCTTATTGGTATAATGCCGGATAACGGGCTCAATGCAATTGCAGCAGGAGATCGCCACTTCTGCCATCAGGGGAAACAATAATAGAAATATGACTTTTTTCATTAATAATGTAAGGAACCACTTTAGGGGGTAGCTCCTTACATGACCAACAATAACTTCCTTTTGTTGCTTTTATTTCATAGAATTCCTGCCTCAGTCATTTCTCTACAGGAAGATGCCGCCTGATACTTCTATCCTTTGCGCATTGACCCAACCTGCTTCCGGTGAACACAGGAAAGCGATCACGCCGCCAATGTCTTCGGGTAAGCCGGTACGTGCCAACGCTGTTTGTCCTACCAGGAAATTCCGTATCTGTGGATTGCCCAGGGAGTTCCTGGTAAAGTCGGTCTCAATCGGTCCGGGAGCAATGGTATTGGCCGTGATACCTTTTGATCCCAGTTCTTTGGCCAGGTAGCGGGTAAATACTTCTATGGCGCCCTTCATGGATGCATAAGCACTATAACCCGGGACGGCAAAACGGGCAAGGCCGCTGGAAAAGTTGATGATCCGGCCGCCATTGGCCAGCAGCGGCAAGGCCTTCTGTGTAAGAAAATAAGTGCCCTTCAGGTGCACGTTGTACAGGTTGTCAAACAATTCTTCTGCTGTTTCTGCGATGGGGTTGAAACCTTCTATACCTGCATTGTTGATCAGGAAATCGAATTGGGTTTTGCCAAAGCCTTCTATCAGTGTAGCGCTTAATTGTTGTATAAAACCATCAAAAGAGGAGGTGTCACCTACTTCCAGTTGCAGGGCTGCAGCCTGCTGCCCGTTTTGTTGGATAGCGGCTACTACTTCCTCTGCTTCCTGCTTTTTGTGCCGGTAAGTAATAATAACATCGATCCCTTTTTTAGATAGCATCAGGGCCGCATTTCTGCCAAGTCCACGGCTGCCGCCAGTCACCAGGGCAATTTTGTTGTGTTGTGTCATCGCTTGTTTTTTAATTGATAACACAAATTTCCGGACTGTCTGCCGGTTCATTATGGTGACAGTTTCAGGTAAAATGGTGAGCAGTTCAGTTTTTTACAAAACAGTGGTATCACAAATTGTGATACCACTGCGAAAATGTATTAGTTATAACTACTACATTTTGAGAGAGGAAGTAAGGTTTGACAAAGGTGGTATCACATTTTGTGATACCACCTTGTACATATTATAAGAATTGCCAGATCGAACAGCGCTAATCTTTTTCATCATTTCTCCGGAAGCCAATTTTCCTGCGGGGAGGTTGCGGAGGTTGTGGAGGATGGAGTAGGTATTCCAGCACCTTATGAATTTCTCCAAATTGTTTATCGTATTGTGAGCGTAGTTGCTCCAACAAGGTCATGATCTCTTTATAGTTGGTAGCGATCTTGCGTAGCATAATAAAAGCACGCATGATGAGGATATTCATCTTTACGGCCGTATCGCTTTTTAAAACGCCGGAAAGCATGGCTACACCTGTTTCTGTGAAAGCCAGCGGAATGGCTCCACCAAGAAATTTGATGTGTGGTATCACATTTTGTGATACCAGGCTTTCCATTTCCTTTTTGGTAAGTTTGAACATAAAGTCTTTGGGGAAGCGTTCTGCATTACGTTTTACTGCCTGTTTTAGTGCCCTTGTTTCTACACCAAAAATTTCAGCTATATGAAAGTCAAGTATTACTCTTTCTCCTCGTAATACAACGATTTTCTTAATGATGCGTTCTTCCGGGATGACAGTTTTCGATATAGATTTTGCCATTACGACTGATTAAGTGATGTCTTGTTTTGCTACTTAACAAAGCCTGCTCCGGTTGGGTAATCACAAATCAATACTTGTAAAAAGGATTGCAATATAACGAAATATGTTAATATCAAAATGGTAATGACTTTGGAAAATTTACAACTATAGCTTATTGTAAATAAATAGGTTATAAAACTACAGTGGTATCACAATTTGTGATACCACTGTAGTTTTATATAATGAGATCAAGTGAATAAAAGCTACTGTTTCCGGGGAAGAGAAGACTCGCGTATTTGCAATTCAGGGGTGAGGGTCCTTTTCTCAAATTGTTTGACCGGGCGTTTGCTTTCAATCAGTTGCAGCAACAATTCGGTGGCATCGCGCCCTATCTCATAGGCCGGTTGGCGTACTACCGTGAGGGGCGGGCTGATCAACTCGGCAATATCTGAATTGGAAAAACCTACCAGGGCAATATCGTCGGGCACGGTAAGGCCGCGTCGTTTAAGGGTCTTGAGGCAGCCACTGGTCAGTTTATCGGCCATGGTTACAATGGCATCGGGCTTTTGTTTCAACGTAAACAGTCTGTTCACTGCCTCTTCTATCTCAGAAAAGATCATTCCCCCATAGAAACAATGTTTAATATAAGCATCATCGGGTGTTATGCCATTGGAGAGCAGGGCTTCCCGGTAACCGGCCAGCCTTTCGGTGGTAATAGACAGGAATTCTGAGTTGGCAATGGCTGCAATGCGCTTATACCCATTGTGTACCAGGTGCTCTGTGGCTTCATAGGCTCCTTTGAAATTATCTACAATTACACTATGCGTATTGATTTCTTCTGTAATACGGTCAAAGAAAACGATGGGCAGTCCTTTTTCATGCAGCGCTTTGAGGTGACTGATATCATTGGTTTCGGTAGAAACGGAGATCAGCAGTCCATCTACCGACCGGGAGGCCAGGTAGCGCAGGTCCATCACTTCTCTTTCATAAGATTCATGGCTTTGGGAGATAATTACATTATAACCACGGTCATATGATATAGATTCTATACCATTAATGATCTGTGAAAAGAAGCTATTGGCTATTTCGCATACCACCACACCGATGGATCGACTGCGTTTTTCCTTTAAACTGAGGGCAATAGGATTGGGTCGATAGTTCAACTTTTCGGCACAATCGAGTACTAACTGTTTGGTTTCCGGGCTTATTTCATAACTATCACGCAGGGCCCTTGAAACAGTGGAAGTAGATATTCCGAGTGCTTTGGCAATATCTTTAATGGTAACTGCTTCAAATTTCATATGCCGGCCGTTGAATTATTGGAGATGCCTTTTTTACGATGGTCACTAAGATACAGTTTTTCTCGCAGAGCCTTGTAAAACATTCACTTGTCATTTTGACACTACGCCATCGTTGCCGGGAACGATTGCGTAAATAAAAGGTTTCAAACTCTTCGGCATTCCTGAAAATCTGTATAGACTTGTTGTGCTATTACTAACGATAAAATGCTTGCTATGCCCCAGATCATCCATTCTACCTACGCGCAGGTGCCTGTGTGCTCCTCATCCTGTCAGCTTTACACGATTAATCATCATATTGACCTTTATCAAATCGAATGAGTCTTTTAGACCATTCTTCCACCTGCTCAACTAACAATTCCGACATTTTACATTAAAAACTGCTGTATGAAAAGACTATTGATGCTATTGCTATTATTTGTTGCATCAAAAAGCCTGCTTGCCCAGACCCAAACAGTGAAAGGCGCTGTACTCGACGATAGTACAGGTCTTCCCTTGCCTGGTGTATCTATTCTTTTAAACGGTAGCACCATCGGTGTACAAACCGATGCCCGCGGCCTTTTTACCTTGAATTTGCCTGCTTCTGATAAGAGGCGCCAGCTTACGATCAGTTACCTGGGCTATGCCTCGCAGGAGGTAGCTGTTAGTAATAATGGCCAAAACATCAACATTCGGCTGAAGAAAAACCTGAGCAGCCTCGATGATGTAGTAGTGATTGGTTATGGTACCTCCAAGCGAAAAGACCTGACCGGAGCAGTAGGCTCTTTGTCGGGTAAAGAGCTGGAAAAGATGCCGCTTGCCAATGCTGCCGAAGCTCTAACCGGACGTATACCAGGCGTTCAGGTAACCACCACCGATGGAGCGCCGGGCGCAGAAATAGTGATCCGCGTACGTGGCGGTGGTTCTGTAACCCAGGATAATTCACCCCTGTTTATCGTGGATGGTTTCCCGGTTGACAATATCAACGATATAGCTCCCACAGATATAGAAAGTTTTGATGTATTAAAAGATGCATCTTCTTCGGCTATTTATGGCGCCCGCGGCGCTAATGGGGTGGTGATCGTTACTACCAAAAAAGCCAAGGCAGGTAAAACAAGTATTTCCTATAACGGATTTACACAAAAAAGAGCCTTCCCCCGTAAACTGGATGTGCTTTCTCCCTACGAATTTGTACTGGCACAATATGAATATGCACGACTCAGAAGTCAGTCGGAAGTAGATGCCTTTCAAAAACTTTTTGGTGTATACGGCGATCTTGAGTTGTACAAAGCACAGAAAGGAACAGACTGGCAGGAAGAATTGTTTGGTAAGCCACCCACTTCAACACAGCACAACCTCAGCGTTTCAGGCGGTACCGACAAAACCAAAATGAACTTAAGTTTCACCAATAACATGGATGAAGGTTTGATGACCGGTTCTTCCTATGAAAGGAATTACCTGAGTTTTAAACTGAACCATGAAATTTCCAAAGCACTAAAACTGGATATAGGAGCCCGCTACAGCAAAGCCACCACTATGGGGGCTGGTACTGCCGGTGGCTCCAGTGTACGCGTGTCAGATGCGGTCACCACCAGGCCGGTGAATGGGTTGGCCGATCAGATCGTGCCAGATGAACTTTCCAATGATCAGGGTGATGAATATGACCAATTCCTCAAAAGCCTGGTAAGTCCGCCTAAACTCGCAGAGCAGGATTATAGACGAAGGATCAACACTCCCCTTACCCTGAGCGCTGCGCTTACCTGGAACATTTTTAAAGGCCTTTCTTTCCGTTCTGATTTTAATATCGACCGCATCCAGGAAGAAACCCGCCGTTATTATGGACCGCTTACCGGTGAGTCGCGCAATGTGGGGGGTAACCTGCCATTGGGTGAGATCACCGACCTGTCGAGAGATGCCTATCGCTGGTCCAGTACGCTTACCTATCAGTTTAAGGCCGGCAAGGATCATTCCTTTACGGTGATGGGCGGCCATGAAATGATCGATGGAAATGGCGTCTCTAAATTTATGCGGGCCAAATATTTTGCAGAGAGTCTTACTCCTGATAAACTCTTTTCCAATATGGCGCTGGGAACCATTGACAGGATGTCTACCAATGATCTGTATGGTCAGGCGATGATGTCGTTCTTTGGCCGCGCCAATTATTCGTATAAAGGAAAATACCTACTGGCCCTTACTTTCCGTGCAGATGGATCCAGCCTGTTTGCTGAGCAGAACCAATGGGGTTATTTCCCCTCGGTATCTGCAGCCTGGCGCATTTCCGAAGAAGAGTTTATGCGGCCCTTTGGTTTCATCGATGACCTGAAGATCCGTGCCAGCTATGGTGAGGCTGGTAATAACCGTATAGAGATTGACCGTTGGAAAAAGACCTATATGATCTCGGATCTGCGTACCATTGGGTTTAGCGATGTAGCCAATCCTTACTATGTCTTTGCTTCATCTCAACTGCCCAACCCTTCCCTGAAATGGGAAACCACCGTTACCCGCAATATGGGACTTGATTTCACTTTGTTTGGTAATAAGGTCAATGGTACGTTGGATGTTTACTGGAACACTACCAAGGGATTGCTGGTGCAGGAGCCTATCCCGCAACTCACTGGCTTTTCTACGCAAATGATCAATATCGGGCAAACTTCCAATAAGGGTATTGAACTGGGGTTAAATGCAACGATCGTCGATAAGAATGATTTTACACTTAATGCTGTCCTTAGTTTCGGTACCAATACTTCCAGGATAGATGCCCTTGGAGCAGCGAATCAGCTGACCCTGAATTCCAACTGGGCTGGTACGGACCTGAAAACACAGGATGATTTCCGGGTAATAGTGGGACAAACAGTAGGGCTGATGTATGGTTATGTGACCGATGGCTTTTATACCTCCGATGATTTTCAATCTTACAATCCCGCTACCAATACCTATACACTGAAAGATAAGGTGGCCAATGTAGGTGCGTTGATGGGAGGGCTTAGCCTGAGGCCGGGTCTATTGAAACTGAAAGACCTGAATGGCGATGGTACGATTACTGCCGACAAGGATCGCCAGGTGATCGGCAATGCCATGCCCAAGTTCAGCGGGGGCTTTGGACTCAATGCTGCCTACAAAGGATTTGATGCTTCTGTGTTCCTGAATTTTGTATATGGCAACGAAGTATACAATACCGGTAGAATTGGGTTGAACATGTTGTACAGAAATACTTATGGCAATATGCTCAATACGGTCAATTCAAATGATCGCTATAAATATATCAATGAGAGTGGTGCGCTGGTAACTGATCTGCAGCAATTGGCGGAGTTGAATAAGGATGCCAAGATATGGTCTCCCTTCTCAATGGGAACCGCTTCGCCAGTGTTCCACTCCTGGGCGGTGGAAGATGGGTCTTTCCTTCGACTGAACAATGTGACAGTAGGTTACTCGCTTCCCAAGCGGTTAATCTCAAAGGCTTTGATGCAACGCTTCCGGGTGTATGCCACGATTTACAATGCTTTCTTATGGACAAGCTATACCGGGTACGATCCTGAAGTAAGTGCTACGCGTAACTCCGGTTACCAGGCGCTTACACCGGGTGTGGACTATTCGGGTTATCCCAAGAGCCGTACTTATACGGTGGGTGTAAACGTTACTTTTTAATAGCATTTGTCAACACTGAAAATTATTAGTATGAAACGAATTGCCATATACAGTTTAGCCGTTCTTCCACTGGTAGCCGGTTCCTGTAAGAAATTCCTGAACAAGGAATACGAATCTTCATTTACCCAGGAATATATTTATAGCAATGAACAAGATGCCAAAAAAGCAGTAAATGCTGTGTATGCCTTGTTCAACCAGGATGCTTTCACCTCCCGCGTGTCGAATAATTTTACGGGCAACTCTGATATAGAAGTAGGAGGGGTTGGCGCATCACCTGATAACTCGCGCCGTGATATCTGGTCATTTGAAACTACGGATGCCAATGGCGACCTGTTGACTGTATGGAACAATGCCTACAGTGCCATTAACAGGGCCAATGATTGTGTAGAAGGGATATCTAACAGTGGCTTGTATAAAGCGGGTAATGCTACCATGAAACAGTTGTTGGGTGAAGCAGCTACCCTGCGCGCCTACTGGTATTACCTGCTCATGAATCATTGGGGTGATGTACCTTTTAAGACCACCTCTACGAAGGCAGGTGATAATTTTTACCTGTCACGTACAGGCCGTGATACGATCCTTACTTTCCTGATCGCCGATCTGAGGAAAGCAGAAACAGGCATGCAATGGGCGAGTGATCTCGATTTTGGTATTGAGCGCATCAACCGTGAATTTGTGTTGGGTATGATTGCCCGCCTCTCTTTGATGCGCGGCGGATATTGGCTGTATCCCGATATGCAAATGAGAAGAAAAGCGGATTACCTGGATTATTATAAGATCGCCAATGATTACTGTAAAAAACTGATGGAGTTGAAGCCTCATACGCTCAATCCTGATTTTAAGAAGATATTCTACAATGAGTGCCAGGGTGTGACGCCGCAGAACGATGACGTATTGTATGAAGTAGCATTTCACCCCGGATTTGGAGATGTGGGTTGGTGTAATGGTGTAAAGGTGGATGCGGGAAGCCATCCTTACGGATCAGGTTCCAATTACCTGAGTCTGCCGCCCAGCTACTATTATTCATTTGATACGCTCGATAAACGACTGGAAGTAACCTGCGCTATTAATTATTATGATGCTTCTTTGCAGGAAACACCGGCGGCAGTTACCTCCATTGCGCCAGGAAAATGGAACCGCTTGTGGTTGAAAACAGCCCCGGGTGCAGCTTCTGCCAAAGGAACAGGTATTAACTGGCCCCTGATGCGTTACAGCGATGTATTGCTGATGCTGGCCGAAACAGAAAATGAGATCAGTAATGGTCCTACGGCTGCTGCCAAAGAGGCATTAGCGCAAGTGCGCCGCCGGGCGTTTGCTTCCGATAAATGGGGCCAGAAGGTGGACAACTACATTGCAGCATTAGCTGGCAAAGAAGGCTTCTTTAAAGCCATTGTTGATGAACGTGCCTGGGAATTTGGGGGTGAGTGTATCCGTAAATATGACCTGATACGCTGGAATAATTATGGTCAGAAAATAACAGAGGCCATCAAGGTAATGACGGATATGGGCGCCGATGCCTATGCTGCCGGCCCCGGTACCTATGCCAACCTGCCTGATTATCTCTATTATAAAAAAACGGACAGCAAAGCGGCTGTGTTTTATACCAAATATACAAAACCAACCGTGGCTCCTCCTGTAGTGGATGTGCCTGCCAAAGGCGACAACCCGGATGGGTATATCCGTGTAGCCTGGTTACGCTCCTTGCGCAATACCACTACCAATGGGCCGGCAGACTTTATCCTGAGAACCTGGAGAGGATATAAGGACAATGCCGGTACAGCCCCTGTTCGCTATATTCTTCCCCTTCATTCATCCGTCATCACCAATAGCCAGGGCGCTTTAAAAAATGACGGATATGGTTATTAATAAAACTACCATCATGCACAAACACTTTAATATACGCATCATTTTTGCCTGTTTATGTTTCCTGGCGCTGCTGCCTGCCTGTGATAAAGACGATTTGCAGGAACCTGTACGCCTTTTCCGGCCGGTAGTGAAAGAACTGGTGTCGGAGGGCAACTGGGTGGAAGCCAATTGGCAGCCGATCAAAGGAGCTGAATCCTATTCCATAGCGATTAGTAAAGACACATTTAAAACCACTTTAAAGATCTTATTGGTTGATACCAATATGCACTTGTTTGAAAACCTGGAATGGGAAAGATCGTACCAGTTTCAGGTACGTGCCAATGCAAAAGATACCGCGTTCAATTCGAAGTGGTCGGTGCTGGGCGGCATTAAAACACCTAAATTTCCTACCATTTTGAATACACCCGGTAACAATGATGTTACGGATGAGGCTGTAAAAGTAAGCTGGGCTACCAGTGGCGCTGCAGTAACCGATATTAAGATATTACTGTATTCAGATAGCTCGGTTGTAAAAAATGTAACGCTGACAGCTGATGATGTTACCAAGGGATCCAAAATTATCCCTGCACTCGCGTCTAATACACAATACATCATATTCCTGTACAGTGGTACGGCTGTTCGGGGATGGGCCAATTTTGCCACCAAGCAACCCTTTGCAGGGGCCATTGTAGACCTGCGTAATATAACTGCAACAACCATTTTAAGGGATACTTTGCCAGATATTCCCTCTGGTAGTATTGTATTGTTGCAACGTGGTATGACTTATCTCATCGATCAGCAGGTAAACCTGGGTAAAACGGTAACGATTTTAAGCGGCGACGACCTGGCTATTTCTGCACAAGCTTCTATAGCGATCACCAGCAATTTTAATTTTGAAGGTGGCAGTACGGTCGATTCGCTGGTATTCAGGAATGTGATCATTAAGGGTGGGGCTTCCAATAGCTATTCCAACCACTATTTGATCAATGCTACGAATGTTGCCAATATTGGAAAGATCAATCTTGATAATTGCCGGATTGAAATGCTGAGAGGGATCTTTCGTCTTAGGAATGGCAGTACGATTGGTAGTATCACGGTGTCGGATTGTATCATCGACAGCATTTCGGGTTACTCTGTAGTGGCTCTTGAGAATGCCACTGTTGCCCAAAACATAGCTATCAGGAGAAGTACCATTTATAAGGCTGAGAAGATCATCACCTGTGCGGCGGGTGGCAACTCGGCCATCATTGAAGATTGTACTATTAATGAAGCGCCTTTTGGTGGTACCTATGTCATTGAATATGGCTCTACCAATGTTACTGCGGGCATCATCATGAGAAACTGCATTATCGGTATTGGTAAAAGTAATGCTGGTAATACTACGGGCAGGGGTATCAGGGCAGGGGCTGCTACTTCCATTGATGCCTCTAATAATTACAGTACAGCTGATTATGCCGTTGCTTCCAACCCGATACCCAACCTGGCACCCTACAGTAAAAAATCTACAGAACTGTGGACCGACCCGGTAAATGGCGACTTTAGCTTTAAAGACAATAGCTTTCCTGGAAAATCTACCGCAGGCGATCCCAGGTGGAGGAAATAGAAACTTTATTTACGAACGATAAAAAAGATCATTTGAATCCGTTTACCCGTACCATCGCAGTAATGTCCCTCCTCCTGGTTTGTAATAACTCCGGGAGGGCCCAGTCAATAGCTTTTCCCGGTGCAGAAGGCTTTGGCCAGTATGCAACAGGAGGTAGGGGAGGGAAAGTTTTTGTTGTGAGTAACCTGGATGATGCAGGCCCTGGCAGTTTCCGGGAGGCTGCAACTGCTAAGGGGGCGCGGATCATTGTATTTGCAGTGTCGGGCACCATCCACCTTCATACCAAACTGACCATCGCAGCCAATGTGACCATTGCCGGTCAGTCGGCCCCGGGTGATGGTATTTGCCTGGCTGATCAGTCGGTGGGTATTGGTGGTGACAATATCATTATCCGTTACCTGCGTTTTCGCATGGGCGATAAGTACCAGCGTGGTGGTATGGTAGATGGCAATGGCGGGGATGACGCTTTTGGCGGCACCCGGCGCAAAAACATACTGGTTGATCATTGCAGCCTGAGCTGGAGTACGGACGAGGTCATGTCCATATATGCGGGTGACAGTTCCACCCTTCAATGGAACCTGATTGCAGAACCCTTGAACTATAGCTATCATTTTGAGACGGGCGATAAAGATTATGAACACCATGGCTATGGTGGGATATGGGGTGGCAGGCATCTCTCGGCCCACCACAACCTGATAGCTCATTGTAATAGCCGCACGCCGCGCTTTGATGGTATTCGAAACGCACCGGAAGAAAACGTGGATTACCGGAATAATGTTATCTACAACTGGGGACACAACAATACGCATGCAGGCGAAGGAGGACGTTATAACATAGTTAATAACTATTACAAATACGGCCCTTCCACGGGCAAACAGGTGAAGTTTCAGTTGCTGAATCCTTTTAACCGGGCTGATATCCCTTATGGTAAATTCTATGTTGCAGGCAATTATGTGGATGAGGCCACCGCAGTCAGTGGTAATAACTGGCTGGGTGTAAAAGTGGGCAATGGAGGCAAAGATGATATAGGACAGGTAAAGATGGAAGCGCCATTTACCATAGTACCCGTCAATACACAAACAGCAGCTGAAGCCTATGCGCTTGTATTACAGCAAGCGGGCGCCACGCTCCCCAAAAGAGATACGATGGATCAGCGCATTATCAACAACGTGAAGAACAGGACAGGTCGTTTCATTGACGTGCAAGGCGGTTTCCCGCATGGTACGGATTATGAACTTACTACAGGTGCATGGCCTGTTTTGCAGACACTGCCGGCACCAGCGGATGCAGACAAAGACGGAATGCCCGATGCCTGGGAAAAAACGCATAAACTCAATCCTGCCGATGGTAGGGATGCCAGTCTCTATACGCTGAACAAATTATACACGAACTTAGAAATATACCTGAATGAATTGGTTAAATAGACAAAAGTCCGGTACCATCATGCTGTATGCGGTACTGCTCATGGCTTTTTCATGGCCACCGGGGAAGAAGGTCACGGTTTACCTGATCGGTGATTCTACCATGTCCATCAAACAGGTAAAAGCATATCCGGAAACGGGGTGGGGAATGCCTTTTGTCTATTTCTTCGATTCCTCTGTAACAGTCGACAACCGTGCACAAAACGGCAGAAGTACACGCACCTTCATGGCAGAGAACCGCTGGCAACCGGTGGTGAATGCCTTGCAGGAAGGAGATTATGTATTTGTACAGTTTGGGCACAATGATGAAGTAAAAACAAAAGGCAGTTATACCACAGAAGAGGAGTTTAAGACCAACCTGGTTAAATATGTTACCGACACCAGGAGCAGGAAAGCCATTCCGATCCTGATCACGCCTGTGGCACGCAGGAAGTTCGATAGCAGCGGCAAACTGGAAAGCACACATGAATTGTATTCGGAGATTGTACGCACTACAGCCCGCGAACAACAGGTGCCGCTCATTGACCTCGATAGAAAAAGTCAGGCATTGCTGCAATCAATGGGCGTGGATAATTCAAAACTGTTATTCCTCCAGCTCAAGCCCGGTGAACATCCCAACTATCCTGATGGAAAAGACGACAATACGCATTTTAATGAACTGGGGGCAAGGATGATGGCCGAAATAGTGTTGGCCGAAATCAGAACATTGAAACTGGACCTGGCCGACAGGATCATTAAACCCGTAGTAAAACAATAATACATTCCGGAGCGTACCTGGTCAAACATACTATTTACCTTTTCAGAATAATAAACGACTGCTATGCACATTATTTCTACCTTATCAAGGTATCGCCTTCCCCTGCTCCAAAAAACAGGCCTTATATGCGTCTTGTTAATCTTTAATGCCCTATTGCTCCAGGCCCAAACCATTGCCTTTCCGGGTGCTGAAGGAGCGGGCAGGTTTACTACGGGTGGAAGAGGCACACCCGCGCAGCCAACGACTGTTTTTGAAGTTACCAACCTCAATGATGACAACAACCCGGGCAGCCTGCGCTATGCCTTACAAGCTTCGCAAACCACCTATCCGCACCGTACCATTGTGTTCAGGGTTGCCGGGACGATACACCTGAATTCCAAACTCAATATAAGAAACAATACTACCATTGCCGGGCAAACGGCCCCGGGTGGAGGTATTTGCATCGCGGACCATCCTGTGGTCATAAGTGGCGACAATGTTATCCTGCGTTACCTGAGAATACGAATGGGTGATAAGAACCAGGATAAAGGACAGGTGGATGGAAGCGGGGGCGATGATGTGCTCGGCAATCTCGGAGGAAAAAATATTATCATCGACCATTGCTCTGTAAGCTGGAGCTCCGATGAGTGTCTTACTATTTACCGGGGCGATAGCTTAACCATACAGTGGAGCATCGTATCTGAACCACTCAACTACTCCTATCATTTTGAAGCCGGCGGCAGCGATTACCAGGAACATGGTTATGGCGGCATCTGGGGAGCTAAAAGAGGTTCGTTCCATCACAATCTCATTGCACATGTTAAAGGAAGGGCGCCCCGCTTTGCAGGCAGCAGTACTTATAGCCCGTCCACTGCAGGAACTGAGAATGCCGACTTTCGCAACAATGTGATCTATAACTGGATCTCGTACAGCACCAACGGCGGCGATGGCGGAAATTATAATGTGGTCAATAATTATTATAAATCCGGGCCATCTACCAATTCGGGCTCTACCAGTGGTGTACCCAACCGCTACATGATCATGAACCCCTCAAAATCGGCCCTGCCATATCCCAAAGTATACCTTGCCGGAAACTATGTAGATGGTTCTTCCGATATCACGGCCAATAACTGGAAAGGCATTGCTATGGCCGGTGGCACATTGGCTGATACAGGATTGTCGAAAGCAGATCTGCCATTCGATATAGCTCCGCTTAATATGCAAACGGCCACAGAGGCCTATCAACTAGTACTAGAAAAAGCAGGGGCTGTATTACCCGGAAGAGATACACTCGATCAGCGTATCATCAATGATGTAAAGAACAGGACAGGAAGGGTGATCGATGTACAGGGAGGCTTTCCCCATGGTACTCCTTATGCCTTAACGGTGAATGCATGGCCTGCATTAGCTGCCGGTACAGCACCGGCTGATGATGACCATGATGGCATGTCCAATGCCTGGGAATTAGCCAAAGGGCTTAATCCCAATGATGCTGCCGACCGGGCAGGCATTACACCCGAAGGCTATACCAACCTGGAGGTATACCTCAATTCCATTCAGGATACACCTCCTCCTTCACAAAGCCAGTTGCCTGCCTTCCCCGGGGCGGAAGGTTTTGGAAAATATGCTACCGGCGGTCGTGGTGGCAAGGTAGTAGAAGTCACCAATCTGAACGATAACGGACCGGGCAGCTTTCGCCAGGCATTTAATGAATACCCGGGAGATCCCATTACCATCGTATTCCGTGTAGCGGGTACCATCGAGCTTACTTCTGTACTAAAAGTGAACCGGTCGAATATTACCATTGCCGGACAAACTGCGCCGGGTGATGGCATCTGTCTGAAAGGAAATTCATTTATTATCAATGGCGGTGGAACCGGTGGTCCCAAAGGGAACATCATTGTGCGTTATCTCCGTTCCCGTCCGGGCACCTTCCTGCCCACAGGCGTTTATGGCTTTGATATGGAGAACTGTTCCAATGTCATCATTGACCATTGCTCTTTTAGCTGGGCCAATGAAGAATGTGCCGCCATGTATCATACTAAAAATGTAACGGTACAATGGAGTATTATCAGTGAAGGGCTTTATGATGCCGGTCATGCAAAAGGGGTGAGGTCTTATGGAGGTGTATGGGGTGGCCAAAATGCATCCTATCACCACAACCTCATCGCCCATCAGAATAGCCGCACTGTGCGCTTCAATGGCGCGAGGGCACATGATACTCTCGCCCTTATAGATTACCGCAACAATGTGATCTACAATTGGCGCAGTTCCAATGCCTGTTATGGTGGTGAGGTAGAAATTACCAATGGAGTGTCACAGGTAAACATGGTCAATAATTTTTACAAGCCCGGTCCTGCCTTCTCCGGCACCTTAAAGTTTGTACAGGCCAGTTATACAGCCGCTCTGGCCAAAGGTATTGGTCAATGGTATTTGTCGGGCAATATCATGAATGGCAATACGGCCCTGACAACCGACAACCTGGCGGGGCTTGACCTCGCGGCATTGCCCTCCGATGCCGACAGGGCCTTTGCCAAATCAGCTGCTCCTTTCCCCATTGACCCTGCGCTGCCTGCACAATCGGCTACTGATGCGTATGATGCCGTGCTTGCCAATGCAGGCGCCATTCTGCCCCGTCGTGATGCGGTTGATGCACGCGTGGTGCAGGAAACCCGTACCGGCACTGCCACGGGAACCGGTTCTATCGGCAATGGCATCATTGATAATCCCGCCGGCGTGGGTGGATGGCCTGTGTATATTGCCGGCGCTGTTCCTCCCGATGCGGATCACGATGGTATGCCCGATGCCTGGGAAACAGCGCATGGATCAAATCCAAATGATGAGAATGACCGCAACATTATTACAGCTACCGGCTATACCAACCTGGAGAATTACCTCAACTCAATCGCTGCCGGTACGGAACCTTTGATGGGCGTGAGTGCGGCCTTCAATAGTTTTAACCAGCTGCTGGGTTCACCTTCACCCGTACAAACTTATAAAGCAGGAGGCAGCAATCTTACCGGTGCTGTTACGATCACAGCACCTGTCAATTACCAGGTATCGGCCGATAGCAGTACCTGGAACAACAGCGCCACGCCGCTGGTGCTGACACCCGTTGCAGGTACTTTGAATGCCAAAATATTTGTGCGGCTGAATGCCAATGCTGCAGGTAACTGGGCTGGCAACATTGCACATGCCAGCGCGGGTGTGACCGCAGTTGACTTGCCAGTGGCAGGAACTACGAATACGATCACTGCCCCCATCAATGCCGATCTCGTAGTGGCAAAAGATGGCAGCGGTAATTATACCACCCTGCAGGGGGCCATCGATGCTGCTCCTACAGGAAGAACAACTCCTTTTGTTATTTATGTGAAGAATGGGAAGTATAAGGAGAAGGTCAATATCCCTTCCAATAAACCGTTCATTCACCTGGTAGGTGAAAGTGTGGCCAATACCATTGTTACCTGGGATGATTACAGTGGCAAAGTGGTGAATGGTGTTACCATTGGTACCAGCACTTCTGCCACCATTACGATCAGTGCGGCAGATTGTATGGCTGCCAACATTACGTTTGAAAACTCCACTGGTTATACCGGCGATGGTCCGCAGGCGCTGGCGATCAATGTGAGCGGCGACCGCTGCGCCTTCAAAGGATGCCGTTTCATCGGCGGCCAGGATACGGTACTGGCCAATGGCAATGGTAAGCGCCAGTATTTTAAGAACTGCTATATCGATGGCAACACGGATTTCATTTTTGGTTCTTCCATTGCTGTATTTGATTCCTGTGTTATTTTTCCCCGCGATCGTGTAGATGGCGCCAATGGTGGATACATCACAGCCGCCAATACGCCGCCCGGCCAGGCATATGGTTATGTGTTTCGTGATTGTAAAATAACAAAGAACAGGAGCATCACTTTGTATACGCTTGGCCGGCCCTGGCAAAACGATGCGACCACAGCGGATGTGGCTAAAGCCAATAATAAAGTAGTATTCCTGAATGCCACCATGCCTTCCTCTATCAAACCCGAAGGATGGTCTGCGTGGGATGCTGGTACCAATACCAGTCTTATTACCTATGCAGAATACAAGACTACCAAATGGGATGGCAGCTTGCTTAATATCAGCCAGCGAGTGCCCTGGTCAAAACAATTGACCGATGCTGAAGCGGCAGCCTATACCTTGCCAGCCATTTTTGGCAGCTGGGATCCCTGCACTTTATCGTCCTCTCTTTGCAGCAGCCAGCCTGCTGCTTTGGCAGTATCCAATCTGCGAGTACAGCGTGGCGCCAGTCAATCGGCCATCAGTTGGAACCTGAGCTGGCCCTACACCGATGTAAAATATGAAGTGTACCGCAGCACGGACAGCATCAACTTTAGTAAGATCAACGAAGTATCGTCTGTTACAGACTCTGTGGTTGCTTTCAGTGTGAACGATGCACTACCGGCAGCAGGCACAACTTATTACTATTATGTAAAAGCATCCCGTCCGGGTTTGTCTCCACATGATAGTTATATCGCTTCAGTCAACACCCTTACACCCCTGGATGGAGAATACCGTTCTGCCGGATCGGGTTTCTGGACAAATGCGGCCAGTGGCAATGGTGCGAATACCAATTCTATTTGGGAAAAATATGTGGTTTCTTCAGCCACCTGGGTATTGCAAAACAGGGGTATTGCTCCCAACGCAGTAAATGTTACCATCCGCTCAGGTCATACTGTGGTCATAGATGCTTTGAAGAACTGTAATAATTTAACCATTGAATCGGGGGCTGTGTTAAAGAGTAACGGTGGTTACGCTACCCCTGGTTCTCAAACATTGCGTGTGGGCGCAGGCGCTTCGGCTACGGTGGTGATCAATAACAATGGGATACTGGGCGGCGATGCCAATCCGGATGATTTTATTACCCTTGAGTTTACGGCCAATTGTGCTTCGGTACTACTTACCGGAACTGGTACCACTAAAATTACCCGGCTTCGTCCCTTATATCCCAATCCCAATGCATTGTCTGTTATCTTCGACCAGGACCTGAGTATCTCTTACAACAGTGGCGGTTTTACCGCTTATTACAACAATGCGGCCAATACCAGTACGGAGATCGTCACCTATACCATCAATGAAGGAAAGACCGTTAAGCTCACCAATCCGGCAGGTTCTTTCAATGCTACGCCCAATCCCACACCCAATCCCGGCGGAAAGTATACCTACAATATCAACGGCACACTGGATCTTAGTGTTACTACAACCACTTCGCAGGCTGTTCCTTTTTCCAACAATGCAGCATCCGTGATAGCCATTAATGTAGGAGCTGCCGGTGTGTTGAAATTGGGTGCAGGTTTTAATACGGTGAACAATGTGCCCGGTCCCGCCAATGGCAAAGTGGTACTCTCCATTGCCAACGGTGGAATGGTAGATGCTACCAAAACCACTAATCTTAACCTGGGCGCCAATTACTTTATTACGGAAGGCCCGGGGGCATTAAAACGTACCGTTGGTAATACGCCCGTACTGTTTCCCGTAGGAACATCGGATGTGAATTATAATCCGGTTATCATTACCAATACTGGTACGGCAGACAATTTTGCAGTAGGGATTAAAACCAATTTTGATCACGCTCCCGTATCTCCCTTGCAAGTGGTTAATGGACAATGGACCATTACTGAAGAAACCCCTGGAGGTACTGTGGCCGATATTAAGCTGGGATGGTTTACAACTGCCCAGGCTCCTGCCTTTGATGTTTCCAAACCTGTGAGCCTGATGCGCTATACCGGCAGTGTATGGGAAAATACGGCAGCAACTGTTACAGGGGCTGGTACTGTGGTCGATCCTTTTCTGGCTGGCGCTACCGGGTTTACTGATCTCAGTTCCTTTGGCGTGATCAATAATTATCCCTCTATTGCTACCAATGCAGCGTTGACTATCTTTTCACAAATAACCGGTACGCCCTCTGTCGCTCAGTCATTGAGTGTTTCGGGAAATGGACTTACCAATAACCTGCTCCTTACTGCTCCTACAGGCTATGAGCTCTCATCCAATGGAGGAACCAGCTGGAGTACTACTATTACGTTAACTCAGAGCAATGGCATAGTGGCCCTTACCTCCATTATGGTACGTCTTAATGCAGCAGTCATGGGCGCGTATGCGGGCAATATAAAAGCTACCAGTACAGGTGTAACTGATCTGAACATTCCGGTAAACGGCAATGCGGCGGCTGGCCCCACCCTGGTGGTCACCGGTACGCTCACTGCTTTTGCGCAAACCATCGGCAGCCCTTCGGTTGTACAAACCTATACGATTGCGGGCACCAGTCTCACCGGCGCTGTTACGATCACACCGCCCGACAATTACCAGGTATCTGCCAATGGAGGCGCCACCTGGTTCAGCCAATCAGCGCCCCTGGTATTGACACAAACAGCAGGTGTCTTAAATATCACCATCATTTCAGTAAGGTTGAATGCAGGCATTGCGGGCGTCTATGCAGGCAATATTGTTAACAACAGTACAGGTTCCAATACCATCAATATCCCGGTTACGGGCACAGTTGTTCCACCGCCTGCCCTCGGTGTTACCGGTACACTCAATGCATTTGCACAAACCAGGGGCAGCGCATCAGCTGTTCAAACCTATGTCATCAACGGTACCAACCTGACTGATAATATCAGGATTACACCGCCCGATGGCTTCGAGGTCTCTGCCAATGGAACCACCTGGTGGGGAACGGCAACACCATTGGTGCTTACGCCTGCCAATGGGGTGGTCAATACAGTTGTATCAGTAAGATTGAATGCGGCCATTGCCGGTAATTACAGTGGTAATATAACCCAGGTAACCACGGGTACGGCTGTTGTTACTATTGCAGTAACAGGTACTACCAGCAATCCGCCTGCGGTTATTGTGAATAAAAACCTGCATGATTTCTCCCAAAGCCTTGGGTCGCCTTCGGCAATGCAGGTGATCAACATTTCGGGTCAATACCTAACGGGAAATATTACCGTAACACCTCCCGACAATTATGAACTGTCGTTGGATGGCATTACCTGGACAGGTAAAGCGAACCCGGTTATACTGACACCTGCAACAGGTACATTGGCTATTAAAAATATTCAGGTGCGCCTGAATGCCGGGGCCCTGGGGTCATTTAACGGCACTATGACGATCGGTACCAATGGCGCCACAGCTATTTCAGTACTACTTGAAGGTGTTGTACGACCTGGTTTTACGATCTATCCCAATCCGGCGCATCATTGGCTTACCGTGTATCATCCGAAGAGATATACCATTGGTAAGCTCTATATCTATAATATGAAAGGAACATCCGTAAGTGTGGATTATACCCGGACATCGGAAAACAGCACAACCATCGATATCAGCGCCTTGCCGGCAGGAGTATACTATGTAGAATACAGGTTGCTGGGTGAAAAAGTATTAATGAAGTTTGTAAAACAATAAGAATTCTTCCATAGGTTGTTCCGGGTAGGATGTATGCAGACCCCCGGTCCGGAACAACCTTTTTAATGGGATAGTACGGGACAGAAGCCGGAGGAAATGTTGTAATTTGGCCTCCCCTGAAAGCATGCTTTCAGGTCTCCCAGCTGGCTTAATAAATAAGTTGATAAAATGGTATCCATGATGAAGTCATTAGTATGTACGTCCCCTGGTCAGTTTGAGTATAAAGAGATACAACAACCCGTGCCTGAAGCTGGGTATGCGCTCATCCGTATCCGTCGTATAGGTATTTGTGGTACTGACCTCCATGCCTTTGAAGGTACTCAGCCATTTTTTACTTATCCCCGTATTCTCGGTCATGAATTGTCGGGCGAACTAATAGATACAGGTGGCGCCGAAGGCTTTCAGCAGGGGGAAACAGTTTCCTTTATTCCTTACTTTAATTGCGGTGTGTGCATTGCCTGTCGCAATGGCAAGCCCAACTGCTGTACCCATATAAAAGTATGCGGTGTACATGTGGATGGCGGGATGGTGGAATACCTGGCTGTGCCTGCTCATACATTATTACATGGCGAAGGCTTGTCGTATGATGCACTGGCATTGGTAGAGCCCCTGGCCATTGGCGCACATGGTCTGCGCAGGGCTGATGTGCAAAAAGATGAATTTGTACTGGTTGTAGGAGCTGGTCCTATTGGTCTTGGCATCATCGCCCTGGCAAATATTGCAGGCGCTCAGGTGATAGCCCTGGATGTGAACGACAACCGCCTGGCTTTTTGCAGGGATGAACTCAGTGTTCAACATACCATCAACGGCGCCAGGGAGGATGTAATGGCCCGGTTACAAAAGATCACCAATGGCGACATGCCCACGGTGGTCATCGATGCTACGGGCAACCTCAAAGCCATCAATAATGCCTTTTCCTATATGGCGCACGGCGCCAGGTATGTACTCGTAGGATTACAAAAAGGAGAGATCAGCTTTAGTCACCCGGAATTTCACAAACGCGAAGCTACTTTAATGAGCAGCCGCAATGCTACCCGTGCGGACTTTGAGCACGTGATCCGCTGCATAAAGAACAAGCAGATCGATCCCCTCACCTTTATTACCCATAAGGTAAACTTTGACCAAACGAAGGATGAGTTTGCCGGTTGGCTCAACCCCGCCAATGGTGTCATCAAAGCCATGGTAGAGATCAATTAATGAAGTCATACAAAAATATTTATGCGTCTATTGCCCCTTGCCTGTACCGTTACCTGCCTGCTTTATATCAGCCTTACGGCTTTTTCCCAGCTTGCTGCTCCTGTTTCAAAAGTATGGGTGGCAGATAATGGCAATGGCACCTATAAAAATCCGGTGATCGACGCAGATTATTCTGATCCCGATGCGGTACGTGTGGGTGATGATTACTACCTCGTTGCGTCGAGCTTTGATGCGGTGCCCGGCTTACCCATCCTGCATTCGAAAGATCTGGTAAACTGGACGATCATTGCACATGCTTTGAAACGCCAGCCTCCTTTTGATCATTTTTCCAAAACCCAGCATGGCAATGGTGTATGGGCGCCGGTCATCCGCCACCACAATGGAGAGTTTTATATCTATTATCCCGATCCGGATTTTGGTATTTACGTTACCAGGGCTAAAAACATCAAGGGACCCTGGACCGATCCTGTGCTGGTAGAAGCCGGGAAAGGATTGATAGATCCCTGTCCTTTGTGGGATGACAATGGCAAAGTATACCTGGCGCATGCCTACGCAGGCAGCCGTGCCGGTATTAAAAGCCTTCTTGTTATAAAAGAGCTGGATGGTACCGGTACAAGGGTCACCAGCGAAGGTATACTGGTATATGACGGACATGAAACGGATGCTACGATTGAGGGCCCCAAGCTGTATAAGCGCAATGGCTACTACTATATTTTCGCACCCGCAGGCGGCGTGTCTACAGGATGGCAACTGGTGCTCCGGTCAAAAAATATTTACGGTCCATACGAACGAAAAGTAGTGATGGACCAGGGGAGTACACCCGTCAATGGCCCGCACCAGGGGGCCTGGGTACAAACACCTGCCGGAGAAGATTGGTTCCTGCATTTCCAGGACAAGGAAGCTTATGGCAGGGTAGTACATCTGCAACCAATGAAATGGGTCAATAACTGGCCGGTGATCGGGATTGACAAAGATGGTGACGGCAAAGGAGAGCCGGTGCTGGTATATAAAAAGCCGCATGTAGGGAAAAACTATCCCATCGCTACACCCGCAGAAAGCGATGAGTTTAATACCACTACACTGGGTTTGCAATGGCAATGGCAGGCCAATCCCAAAGCACACTGGTTATTCCTAAACCCTGCCAAAGGCGCTTTACGTCTGTTTACTGATAAGATGCCTGACTCTGCCAAAAACCTGTGGGATGTACCGAACATCCTGTTACAAAAATGGCCGGCAGAAGAATTTGTCATCACTACTAAATTTTCTTTTACGCCCAATCCTAAACTGGAAAATGAAAAAGCGGGTCTGGTCATCATGGGCCTCAGCTATGCTAATATCGCTTTAAAAAGCAGGAAAGATGGCATCTGGCTGATATATGGTACCTGCAAAGACGCGTACAAAGGCAATCCTGAAATTGAAAAGACGCTTACCAGGCTGGGCGACTCTACGGCCACCGTTTTCTTCCGGGTACAGGTGCGTACAGGTGCCAAATGCCGCTTTGGATATAGTACTGATGGTAGGTCGTATATCGATATTGAAACGGATTTCCAGGCTACCCCAGGCCGTTGGGTAGGCGCCAAAGCGGGAATATTCTGCACCCGCAACACCCAGATCAATGATGCAGGTTTTGCAGATGTAGACTGGTTCCGGATCGATAAGTTGTAAATATCATCTAAGCGGAAATACTTAGAAAGTTATAGGCAGTGAGCCTATCCAAAGCGCGGTACAATCCTATATTCTGCATTCTATATCCGAAATCCCTCTTTCGGCAACGTTTGCGTAAATAAAAACCTGTCTGTTGTTTACTATTCCCGGTAATCTCGCTACTCTTGCCGGGACGATTGTAAGCTTATGTCCAACAGCCTGCGCCCCATACAGGATGCCATCTGTAAAGGTCATGAACCTGCCCTTACCGAACTGTATAAGCTGTTCAGTAAACGGCTCCTTCATTTTGCCCGTGTCATTACACGTTCCCCCGAAATAGCAGAAGAAATAGTAGAAGATGTATTTGTAAAGTTGTGGACCAACCGCGCCCGCATCCAGGAAGTGGAAAACCTTACGGTATACCTGTATGTGGCGACCAAAAACCAGGCGCTCAATGCTGTTTCTCAAAAGGCCCGCGCCCTCATTCAGGCTCCTTTTGATGACCTGGATATAGAAACCAGCCATTTAGTGACCGATCCTTATACAGCACTCATTACGGTGGAAATGATGAGAAAAATGCAGGAGGCTGTAGACAACCTGCCACCCCGTTGTAAGATCATTTTTAAACTGGTGCGGGAGGATGGCCTGAAACACCGTGAAGTAGCAGAAATTCTTAATATCTCCATCAATACGGTAGACGTACAAATGGCCATTGCCATCAAAAAGATCTGTACTGCACTGAATATTAATAGGAATCCAAAGCAGGCAGAAAAACCTTCCAGGCAGGGTGGGGGTGCAAAGGGGTTTGCCCTGACGCTCTTATGTTGCTATTATTTGCCTTTATCGGGAAAGCTCGTCGTTTTATTTCCGGATGTATAACTGATCCGAGGAAGTTCCACCGGCATATTACCCCATACGGCATCGTAAAAGACGGCCCCTTCAACGGTTACATCTTTTGCCTCTTTCAGTTTGATCACTGCTTCGTTTTCCTTTCCACGCACCATCTTAATGTTGGAGATGTGGGCACCCAGCACATCGTCGAGGTAAATGGCATAACGTCCATCTGCCTGCTCATAGTTGAAAGTGCATCCTTTTACAGAAAGCCCTTTGGCATGGCGGGCCCACAGTCCATACGAAGGCTGCACTTTGAGGTTGGAGACATTGTACTGCCCCACACCCAGTTCAGGCGGCGCCTGTGCAGTATCAGTTAACGGATGTCCGCCTTTCACCAGCACATGTACATCATTGAATGAAACATTATTTATATAGCCTGTATGCTGTCCGTTGGGTAAGGTGAAGTCAAGCTTGCCTTCCACCTCAGCCGCATCCGGTAATTTGTAACCAGCAACAATGGGACTGGCTTTTTTCTGGCTGCCATCATAGGGTTTCCAGCGTTTGCCACTGTAGGAGCTGCCACTGTATACTTCATAAATGTCGATGCCATTGAGGATGATATTTTCTACCTGCCCGATGTTTACATTCTTTACCAACAGTTCATTGTGCTTTTCTCCCTGATCGGTAAAAGCATATTTGCCCACGGCAGCACCTATAATACGCCCCCGGTTGGAAATAGAAATAAAGAAAGGGGTAGTGGCCCGGTACATTTTGGAGCGCGAATGGATCGGTCCCGTATGGCCGCAATTGAGGTGTATGTCCTTGATATGCGCGCCGTCGTTGGTGGAAATAGAAAATCCTGCTTTATTGGCGCCCAGTACATAAATATTGTCTACATGCACATCCATGATATCATCTGCCGTTTCAGATCCTATCTGAAACAGGTTGCAGTTGGTATCGCCAATAATATTACGCACCATATAATGACTGGCAGGGCGTGTAAAGCCCAATGAGCAGTCAGATCCGGGTTTAATAATATCATCAGAACTTACCTTGCAATAAATATTCGTGGCGGTCACCTTATTGCAGCCCATGAAATCATAGATGTCGCGCACACTGCCCTGGTGGGCTTTCGAGAAATAACTGTTGTGTACATAAATGCCGTCTGTTCCCGTGGCCAGTAACACAAAATGTCCGGCACGGTCAATCTGCAACATATTCTCTATGTCAAAATCCTTACTGCCATCTTTCTTCATATAATATGGCTCGTCTTTCTCCGCATCATACCAAAGGTCTTCGGTACGTTGTAAGCCGCCTATCTCAATATTGGTGCATAGTTTAAACACAAACATCTTGTCGCCCCGGTTATCCGGAGCATTGCTCATCACCTTATCGCCTGTCACCAAATTGCCATCACCGGTAATATGCCCGTTTCCAATGATCTTGATATTGTCTTCCCTTTCTGCAAAGAACATCCCATTCCTGAAATAGTGGTGCCCTACATCCTGCTTCGTCATATAATTTTCCGGATCAGCATAAGGACCAGGGTCGGTAGGAGAGAGGCCGGAGCGATACTTCCGGTCACTGAACCAGGTGGTTTCCGGCGCATCCGTTCCTTTGAGGGCTTTTAAGGTAGCCTCTTTGTCGATGTATAACCATACATTGCTTTTCAGGTGTACTTTACTTACTTAATAAATACCCTTGCTTAAAAGCAACACGCCTCCGCCCAGTTTATACAAGGAGTCGATCGCTTTATTAATGGTTTCTGTGTTGTCCTGTTTGTCTTCACCGGTTACGCCAAAACTTTTGATGTCCATTTTACCGGAATAAAACCGAACAGTGTTGGAGAATCCTTTATGTGCTCCCTCCTTCACCTGTAAGCGGAAGCTGTACAGTTGGTTGGCAGTAAGGCCGGCAACTGCAGCCTGGCCTTTCCGGGTATCGATTGTTGCTTTGGATGGCTTCCAGCTTTTCCCCTGGTCAGTCGATTCCATCAGTTGAATGCCGGAGGCTGCGTTACCTGCAGGCCAGGTAAATTGCAGGGAAGTATAGGTGCCAGGCGCATCTGAGAAAGCCGCGCCTTTCGCTATTACTCTTTCAAAGCTGGTGATCGTATTGCTGGTGGTGAGTGTAGCAGTTTCGCTGGCTGTGCCTGCACTTGTTAGTACGGCAGGGCTGGCCGTTGTATAGTTTGCCTTAAACCGGTAAGTGCCGGCCTTTGTCAGCAGCACATCACGGATCACCAGCCGGAGGTCAGCTCCATTGGCCGGACGAAGGTCCAGGTGACTGAATTGAAGCACAGTGCCTCCATCAGCAGCCCTGGTGATCATTACTTCGCCTACTTTGGAATAGGAGTAATTGGTTCCTACACGGCCGATCGATTGTGTGGCGAGGTCTTTTAGCAATACATCACCACGACCAATTACATTCACGGTCGTATTGTCCATCGATACGTTGATACCGGCAGGTACCTGGATGCTTACACTGGCGTCGGGGCTTCGTTGTCCAGCTGTATAGTACAAGACGAGGTTCGTTGCCGTGTTCAGTGTTAACGCGTTTCGTTCTAATACCAGACGGCCATTAAGGGCAAAAGCCTGTAGGATCAGGGAATAAGTTTTTGTATGTTTTCCATCCGGGGTAGTGACCACCAGCCGGTCTCCGTTGGCGATGGCGCCTTCCTTTTTTGTTACACCGTCTTTGGTTACCACTTCATATTTTAGAAGGCTGTTGCCTTTTGGTCTTATTTCCTGCAGTAACTGTGCAGGCTCCGGAGCAGTGGATACCAGTCCCTGGTCCTCCGGCGTGTCTACGGTAAAAGAGTGGGTGCTGCCATTGATCAGGATGATCGATTCAGGACCTATGGAGGCAATATGGGGAGCGTGCTCACGGATGCCGATAGCGCAGGGGGTGGTCACGGGTTTTTGCCGGGCATTGGCCGAAAAACACAAGCCGGTTAAGGAGCATATTGTAAGTGCTGTATATATATTCATATGGAATAATAGTCCTGAAAGATACAAGCTATATAAGGGGCGCTTATCAGCTTAATTGCCTTAATAATCAATATAAATGGCCAGATTTAAGGGTGTTTGGCATCCCTGCCAGCCAGCATATTGTGGGCCAGCAACCTTAAAAGATAATGGCGCCAAAAAAATAATAAACGCAGGTTTTTTACCATAAGGCTGCTATATTTAACTTCTATACAACGCTTTATGGTAGATCAGGCCAAAATGAAGGAAATAATTACAACAATACAGGAGGGAAATGGGGTCGCTGTTGATGATGGTATTGATGTTTGGACATTTGATCCGGCGCAGCAGCATGAAAAAGAGGTACTGGGAAAACAATTTATTTCCCTGGCATCCAATGCCCATCAGCAATTCCTGTATAGGTTGAGCAATGACCCGCTCACGATCGATACGCATATCTTTTTGATCGACGAAAGAGGTACTGCGCTGAATAACTTTTCTGTGTGCGAACTCCTCAACAAAAAAGATATCTATAAGATCACCTCTAAAATGAGGGAAGGGAAAATAAAGGATTATCAACCGCTTATTGAACAATACGGCAATTGCCCGGGCAGTCTTTATTGGATAGCCCTTGAACTGGCCCTTGCGGTATATGATGAGCGTGGTTCGGAAGAGATCGATCAGGTGAGCCAGCAATTGTTTAAAGACCTGGCTGAAAAAGGCGATGCAAGGGCTTGTCATGAACTGGCCAACCATTATTACTTTAATACCAGCGAAAAGGATGAAGTGATAAAATGGCGCACCCTGGCCATCGAAGGCGGTGAAACAGCCGACCTGAAAGAATTGGCCGATTTCATCATCGATGAATATCCAGCTAAAATAGAATTGGCGCTTGAAAAACTGCACCTGATGGAGCAATACAATATCAATGCAGCCTGGGCTTATTGGAGGGAAGGTGCTATCTATAGAACAGGTATTGATGGAATTGGGCCCGATCTCACGCGCGCATTCTCACTTACCCAAAAAGCCAGTGAACTGGGATACACGGCCGCTAAAAGTGATCTTGCTTTTTGCTATTACGAAGGCACAGGTGTTGCCAAAAACCTGGAAATGGCGCTGCAATTACTCACAGAGGCCAATGAGGCTTCCAGGGAGGTCAATAGCAGTTATCTCGATGAGGATGATCCCGATGCCCATGCCGAAGGAGACTATGAAGAACAACTGGCCCAGATAAAGCAGGAATTAAACAAATAACAATGTTTTCCCTTAAATAAAGCCGGAATGCCCGGTGAGCAGATATAAATAAAAAAGAGAGGACAATTGCCTCTCTTTTTTATTTATAATCTATAAGCTAATTGCTGACAGCTAATTACCAAGGGCTAACTCCCAATAGCTAATTGCAAATGCCTGCAACCTCTTTATGCTTCAGTATACTTCTTAAAATTATCCAGGATAGCCTGCCAGCCGCCTCTTTGCATTTCAACAGGATTTTGGTCTTCTGCATCAAATGTTTCCACCACTTTGGTTTCATTGCCCTGGCTGGTAAAAACAACTTTTACGTTTCTGCCATCTCCAAGCGTGTACTCAATGAGTTTATGTTCGATTACCTGCGTGTAAATACCGCCGAAATCAAAACTGAAACTACCATCTTTGGCAGCCATGGTGGTGGAAAATTGTCCATCCACACGCAAGTCATTGGTGGCTTTAGGGGCATGCCAGTCGTCGGAGGCGTGGGCCCAGTTTACGATGTGTTCGGGGCCATTAAAATATTCCCATACTTTTTCTACGGGCGCTTTAACTGTTGTTTCGATCGTGATCGCTGTTCTGTTTTTTGTTTCCATGATATTACTTTTAATAGAGTGAGTATTTGTTTGTTGTTTTGTTTTGACAATGCAAACTTACGGCGGAGCAGGATATCAGGGAATGGGTAAAAACGACAAAACAGAGGTGTATTGCGACCCGGTGGAAAAGGCAAGGAGGCAACGATCATCACCTGCTGTGCCCATTTAGAAACAATTGAAAGATGCAAAGGGTGTTTCAAAAAAACTCAAAAAATCTTACTTCCGGCTTAATGGTCTTTTCCAAAATGCCTGTCCATCTTTATGAAAAAGGAATTTGAAGCATGGAAAAACCCGAACATATCTGGTTCCTCCTTTCCCGCAACCTGAGCGGAGAGGCCACCCCGGAGGAAAAAGAAGCGCTCATGGAGGCCCTGCAGCAACAGCCGGAGCTGATGCAGCAGTACGAGGTATTGCAGCGGCTATGGAAACCCAATAAAACCGCCAATACAGAGGAAGTAGAAACCAGGATCAGTCATATCCTGCAACGCTCTGCCCGGGAAGCAATTGTGGAGGAGCAGCAGCCACTACAAGAACAGCTGGTTACGTCATCCAAAACAGTCCGCGTCCTGAAAATGGCCCGCTGGGCTGCCGCCATTGTTGGTATTTCCCTGGCCATATGGCTCTACTCAACCTATCATACGAAACCACTGAAGGAAGCCAATGAGATCATTGCTAAGAAAGGAAGTAAAACGCGTACCCTGCTGCCCGATGGTTCTATTGTTTGGCTCAATGCGGGTTCCAGTATTACCTATGATCCTGACTTTACTGGCAAGACCCGCGAAGTGACTTTGCAAGGGGAAGCTTTTTTTGATATTGTCAAACAGCCGCAAAGACCCTTCATTGTTCATGCAGGAGATATCAACATCAGGGTATTGGGCACTGCTTTTAATGTAAAGTCGTATGCTGAAGAATCCACTATAGAGACGACCCTCATCCGCGGTCTTGTGCAAATAACAAATGCTTCGGGTAAAAATGGGAAACCCATTTACCTCCATCCCAACCAAAAAATTGTATTACCTAAAAAGGTCAGTGAACAGGCATCTCCAACAAATGCTATCCCCCAGGAACAACCGGCTATTGTGACCAGGACGGCCGCCATTGTTTACCTCGATAGCAGCCTGAAGGAAAGCGAACGGTTGGAAACAGCCTGGATCTACAACCGGCTGGAGTTTCGTGGAGACCGCTTCGATGAGCTGGCAAAAAAGCTGGAACGCTGGTACAATATAACCTTGCATTTTGAAGACGAGCAGGTGCGCAACCTGGTCTTTAATGGTTCGCTCGAAAATGAGACGGTAGAGCAGGCCTTCCGTGCATTAACCGTTGCTGTTCCCTTTCAGTTTGAGGTAAAAGGCAACGATATCTATATCAGTTCACTTAAAAGAGCTCCATGAAAATAAAAGTATAATCAATAGCCCTAAAAAGGAACGGAGAATGTTGCAGCATTCCCCGTTTAGCTACAGGTTAAAAATTGGTGTACCTCTTCCCGCAGAGCGGGAGGAAGAATTGTTAACCCATAATGATCACAAAGTATGAAAAGTTTTCTAACGGGGCTGCAAGGCCCCTTGCTTTCCAAAGCATTGCTTGTTATGAAATTGACTACCTTTTTGCTTATTGTATTCGCACTCAATGTGTCAGCCACCGGCTTTGGCCAGGAAAAGCTGAACTTCCGGTTCAAAAAAACCGAGATAGCGGGCATACTGAGCAGCATTGAAAAAGCCACGCATTACCGTTTCCTGTACAACGACCAGCTCCATAGCATCCGGCAAAGGGTAAACCTCGAAGTACAGGATGCCAGCATCCGCCAAACCCTGGATCAGTTACTGGCCAAAACAGGCCTTGTGTACCTGCTTATGGACAACAACCTGATCGTTATCAAAGAAAACCAGTTGCCCCGGCCGGAAAAACCCATTAAAGGAAAGATCACGGACGATAATGGCCTTCCGCTTTCCGGTGTATCCGTTAAGATCAAGGGCACAGAGCGAGGGACGACCACCAATGACCAGGGCGTTTTCTCCCTCAATGCCGAAGACAATGATGTATTGGTGTTTTCCTACGTTGGTTATGAACCACAGGAATTGAAAGTAGGCGCCAAAACGGAGATCAACATGGCCCTGGCATCAGTAGCCAAAAGCCTGGAGAATATCGTAGTGATCGGATACGGACAAGTGAAAAAGAGGGACCTTACCGGCGCGGTGATCTCCGTCAAAAGCGATGAGATCAAAAAAGTGCCGTCGGCCAATGTATTGGAAAGCCTGCAAGGCAAACTTCCGGGAGCTGATATTACCCGCATGAGTGGTTCTGCTTCCTCAGGCGTTAACATTGTCATTCGTGGCAACCGTTCACTCATGGCGAGCAATAGTCCCTTGGTCATTGTAGATGGAATACAATACAACACCTTTCAGGACATTAATCCCAATGATATCCAGTCTCTGGAAGTTTTGAAAGATGCCTCTTCCACCGCTATCTATGGTTCCCGCGGCGCCAACGGTGTTATCCTCATCACCACCAAAAGAGGCAGTGCAGGAAAACCTAAGATCAGCCTGAACTCTTATTATGGCCAGTCTTCCAAGTCTGCCTATCCACGTTACATGAACACTGAAGAGTACAGGGCATGGAGAAGGGAAGCCAATAGAAAAATAGACCTGGCCGGTATCAATCCCACAGGCAGCTGGTCCAGTCCTTCCAATGATGGCGCTTTGTTCAGTGCAGAAGAAATGAAGAATATTGGTAATGGTGTTAATACAGATTATTCCGACTTGCTTTTGGGCAATGGCAGTCAGCAGGAACACCAGGTAGGTGTATCTGCGGGTGGTGATAAAACCAAGGTATACCTTTCCCTCAATTACTTTGAAGAGAAAGGCTTATTACCCGGTGATGCGCTGAAAAGATATACTGGCCGGATGAATGTGGATCAGACCCTGGGAAAAATTGCCAAAACGGGTATGCAAATGCAGCTCACTTATTATGACATCAATGCGCGTACCAATCCAATGGATGAGGCCAGTAAAGTAGCGCCCTGGTCCATGCCTTACGATAGTGCGGGGAAAATTATCCTGTCGCCGCTTAATGACCAGGCCCGCTGGAATCCCCTGGCGGATGTAGTGGCCGGTACTGCTTCCAACAATACGCTCACAACCCGCACCCTGGCTGCTACTTACCTTGAGCTGACACCTTTCAAAGGTTTTTCTCTCAGGAGTAACCTTGGGTTTGTGTTTACCGATTCCCGTCAGGGAGCTTTTTTCGACATCAACTCTCTTTCGCAACGTGGCCTGCGCACACTTGGATTTGGTGTAGCTTCCCGTGGGCGCAACACCAACTGGGAAAACATTCTCACGTATAATAAACAGGTGGGGGATCATAATTTTACACTCACCGGTATTACTACCTACCTCGAGCTATACAATGAATTTGTGCAGGCACAGGGCAATAAACAGATACTGCCTTCGCAATTGTTTTATGCTTTGCAGAACTCCACGGAGAACCTGTCTATCAGCAGCGGTTATAGCAAAGAAAACCTGATTTCCTATGCGGGCCGTCTGAATTATTCTTACAAAGGGAAATACCTCGCTTCGGTGAGTGTGCGTACTGATGGATCCTCCAAATTGGGCTCCGGCAATAAATGGGATGTGTTTCCGGCTGCCGCTATTGCCTGGCGCATGAGCGATGAGCCTTTCCTCAAGAACATTGATTATCTCAGCGACCTTAAGTTGCGCCTGAGTTATGGTGTTACCGGAAGCGATGCCATCACTGCCTATAGAACGCAGTCGTCTCTCACGCGTATACCCAATTCTTTCGGTGAGAACCAGGCACTCGGTTTTACGTTCAGCGATACCATCGGCAATCCTAACCTCCAATGGGAAAAGACGAAGGCCCTCAATCTCGGTATCGATTTTGGTTTATTCGCCAATCGCCTCACGGGTAGCATTGACCTGTATCAAACCAAAACAGTAGACCTGCTCACCATTCGTAAGTTGCCTGCCTCTTCGGGTGTTTCGGCTACTTTCGACAATGTGGGCAGCACAGAAACAAGGGGTATTGACATCAGCCTGAATGCCGCCATCATCCGTAAGAATGATATCAGTCTCAATGCCGGTATCAGTTTCTTTACCGCCAAAGAAAAGATCACACAACTGGTGGGTGATATTGATGATCCCCTCAATGAATGGTTCATTGGTTATCCCACCAGGGTCTCTTACGACTTCAATAAAATTGGCATCTGGCAAATGGCCGATTCGGCCCTGGCCAAACTCTACAGCCAAAAGCCGGGTGATATCCGGGTGGAAGACCTGGGTAAAAAAGATACGATCATCAGTGCGTTGAAAGATCGTAAAGTAGTAGGCCAGCTGGTGCCCAAATGGAATGCAGGTCTCAATATTGACTTCCGGTACAAATCTTTTGACCTCAACGTATTTGTTTTCGCCCGTATGGGTCAGACGATGGAATATGCCTACTATGGTCGTGTACACCTGCCTGGCCGCGAAAATGGAGCTGTGGTCAACTACTGGACACCGGAAAATGCTTCCAATGAATTTCCGCATCCCCGCACCAGCAGTTCCTTTACGGCCTTGCCTTATTCGTCTACACTCGCCTATGTGGATGGCTCATTCGTGAAGATCAGGAATATCACCCTTGGCTATAACCTGCCCAAACCATTCCTGAATAAATATGGCATCTCAGGCATGCGATTCTATGTCACCGGTAAAAACCTGTTCACTTTTTCAAAGATTGATGATTATGATGTAGAACGTGGCGGCGCTTTGAATGATCCAATGACCAAACTTGTAGTGGCCGGTGTCAATGTTGACTTTTGATAGGTAAGGGTGGGTCGCCCCATCCCGCCAGTTGGCGGGAGCGGCTCACTCTGGAACAAAAACAAAATAATAATCATGAAACGAATTGCTCAATTTATATCAGCTTTAATAGCCATCCTGTTGTTGGCTACAGCCTGCAAAAAGAAACTGGAAGAATACAACCCCGGTGGTTTAACGGCCGATGTAGTATTCAATACCCCGGTTGGTTTTGAGGCCGGCGTTAGTGCCGCTTATAGTTATAACCGTCATTTGTGGGGTAAGGAAGCAGGCTATCACTTGTACGAAGCTTCCACGGACCTTTGGATGAGTGCGGTGGATGACCCCAACACGGAGCTCACTCAATTCACCACGGGCCTCAATTCTAACAATGTTGTCATAACGGCCAACTGGCAACGGCTGTATTCGGTGATCAACCTTTGCAATGCCCTCATTAGCCGGGTGCCCCAATCGGGTTTGTCCGATAACCTCAAGACTATCCGGGAAGGAGAACTCCGTATGTTGCGTGCCTGGTATTACTACACGATTGTAGAAACCTGGGGCGGGGTGCATTTTACACTGGAAGAGACCAAAGGGATTGTCAACACGGCCAACCGCAAACCTGTTGATACGTTCTACAAGCAGATCATTACGGACCTGCGCTGGGCGGCAGCCAGTTTGCCCAATACCACTACGGATAATGGCCGCGCTACGAAACCCGCTGCCGAAGCTTTCCTGTCAAAGATGTTCCTTTATACCAAAAATTATGACAGCAGCTATTATTATGCAAATCGTGTAATGACCTTGTATGACCTGCAACTACAGCCCAGCTATGCCGCCCTGTGGAACATGAACAACCAGATCAATAAGGAGATCATCTGGGCGGTGAATTATGCTACCAATCTTGCCATCAATGATTTTCAGGGCCCTGCCGGCGCTATTGTATATCCCGGTGGGCACCCGCGTGGCGCTCACAACGGGCACCTGATGTTTGGACAGAAATATGATGTACGCCCAGGCATGGTCAGGGATATTCCTTATGGTCGCCCCTTTAGCCGTTATATGCCTACGCGTTTTCTGATCGACCTGTACGACGAAACAAAGGATTCCCGCTATGCAGCCAGCTTCCAGGACCTTTGGTACAGCAACAAAACTACGTCCACTACCTACGAACGTACCCTCACCACGGGCGTAAAACAACCCTTTACGCTTAATACCGGCGATACAGCCCATTGGATGCCCAAACGTGCTGTTGTAACCAATGAATTCAGGGATAGTCGCAAATACGAAATATTTGACCGTAGCAATGTGTACAATACCAATGGTACACCTAAGAATACCTCCAACTTCATTTCCCTGAAAAAGTTCCTGGATCCCACGCGCCCCACTGTGCCAGAGCAACAAAGCGCGCGGGATGCGGTGATCTTCCGGCTGGCAGACATTATATTGATCGCAGCAGAAGCCAAGCTGAACCTCAATGAGCCTGCTGAAGCTGCCACCCTCATCAATAAGGTGCGGCGCCGGGCCCTGATCTCCACGCAGCCTGCCAACGCTTTAGACATTACAGCTGCTGATGTGACCATCGATTTCCTGCTCGATGAAAGGGCCCGTGAACTGGCAGGGGAACAATGGCGCTGGTTTGATCTCAAGCGCACGGGTAAACTGGTAGAAAGGGTGGGTCTTTACAATCCGCAGGCGGCTCCCAATATCAAAGCATTTCACACTATACGGCCTATTCCGCAATCCCAGATCGATGCGGTGGCCAACAAAACTGAGTTCACCCAGAACCCGGGTTATCAATAGGTCATATGAGAAAACCTGACAGGTTTTAACAAGTTGCTGCAATGCAGGCAGCGGGTTAAATAAACCCCGCCGCGCGGGCAAAACGCTGTCAGGTTTACAGAAACCTTGAACAACCAACAAAAGCGGCCAGGCCCGGCATCTGCCGGGCCCCCTGGCCGCAGTTAGACCAGCTGCCGGGCCTCCACCGCTGGCCTGCGAAATTGGAAGTTAATCAACTACTTAGAAGGGTTGGACCCTAAATATCACCTCCTGTCTCCAACATCCGGATTACGAAAACGCTTTCGGCAACGTTTGCGTAAAAAAACAATGGAAATGAGTTCGTTAATAATGAATAACTGTTTACAATTGTTGTTGGAAGTTGGGTACGTACACGCACCCGGAGCGTTTTCTTGCCTGTTCAAATTAAATTATTGATGAATATTAACCGTGCGATTGATTTGTCCAATATGAAAAAGACCTCCCTGCACATACCTGTTTTGATGCTCCTGGCAGTGGCCGTTCTACAAGGAACCCAGCTAAGCGCGCAGGTTTTACCTAAAATTGAATCGACTGTCTTTCGAAAAGATACATGCAATATTCTTACATATGGCAGCAAGGCGGACGGCATTACGCTCAATACTGTCTCCATCAACAAGGCCATCGAGGCCTGTAGTAAAAAAGGGGGTGGAGTAGTACTGGTGCCAGCGGGCTTATGGAATACAGGCCCCATCGTACTGAAAAGCAATGTGAACCTGCACCTTCAAAAAGGGGCGGTATTGCTGTTTACAGACGATTTCAGCCAATATCCCCTCGTGAAGGGCAACTGGGAAGGGCTGGCCCAAATGCGGAATCAATCACCTATTTCAGCAGAGGGCCAACAGAATATTGCCATTACGGGATCGGGCATTATTGATGGCAATGGCGACGCCTGGAGAATGGTGAAGAAGGATAAGCTGACTGAAAGCCAGTGGAAGAAGCTCGTATCTTCCGGCGGTATCAGCACAGATGGACGTACCTGGTATCCTTCCCCAAAAGCCCTTAAAGGGTCACAGTTGAAAAACGCTGGTGTAATAGAGCCCGGTAAAACAGCAGCTTTCTACGATTCTGTGAAAGACTTCCTGCGTCCCAATCTCCTGGTCCTCACCAAATGCAAAAAGATACTCCTCGAAGGGGTCATTATACAAAACTCTCCCGCCTGGTGTTTGCACCCCATTATGAGTGAGCACCTCACGGTGCGGAACCTGACGGTCAAAAATCCCTGGTATGCCCAGAATGGCGATGGCATTGATGTGGAGAGTTGTAAGAACGTGCTCATCGAAAATTCTACCTTTGATGTAGGCGATGATGCGCTGTGTATGAAAAGTGGCCGTGATGAAGCTGGCCGCCAGAGAGGGATGCCTACAGAAAACGTTATCATTCGCAACTGCATCGTGTACCACGCGCATGGCGGCTTTGTAGTGGGCAGTGAAATGAGCGGTGGAGCACGCAATATTCATGTGAGCAATTGCACATTCATAGGTACTGATATCGGCCTTCGTTTCAAGACCACCCGTGGCCGGGGTGGGGTAGTGGAGAATATCTATATCAAGGACATCTACATGAAAGATATTCCCGGTGAAGCGATCCTGTTCGACATGTATTACATGGCCAAAGATCCTGTACCACTTTCCGGCGAAAAACGCGAAGCGCCCAAAGTAGAGCTCTTGCCCGTTACAGAAGCCACGCCGGTTTTCAAGGACATTTATGTTTCCAATGTAGTTTGCAGCGGCGCAGAGAAAGGCATCTTTATCCGTGGCCTGCCCGAAATGCACATCAAAAACATTCGCCTGGAAAACATGGTCATACAGGCCAATAAAGGCATTGATTGCAGCGAGGCTACAGGTATTACATTCAATAATATCCAGCTTATTACCAAAGAAAGCAATCCTGTAGTGGACGTGGTCAACAGCGATAACCTGATCTTTAATAAACTCGTGTATAAAGATGGGGCCGATCTCTTATTCCGTATCGGTGGCGATCGTACGGGCAAGATAGCCATTACGAATACCGATGCTTCCAAAGCGAAACAGAAAATACAGTATGAATTCGGCGCTTCAGAAAAAAGCGTCACATTGAAATAATCTATTCACAGCTTGTTCCGCCACAGCGGGAATCGACGATTTACGAAATATGAAACACTTACTTGGTATCACCTGCTCACTGATTCTCCTGGTCAATCAATCAGGCGCCCAGACCAGTACGAAGCTGTCCAGCACACCGGCCACCAAATGGTCGCAGGAAATGGCAGCTACCGCTATGAAAATATGGAGTGATTCTTTTGCCCTCACGCCCGACCGCCCCGCCCGCTGGAGCTATGACCAGGGAGTAATACTCAAAGGCGTGGAAGGTATCTGGAATGCTACTGCCAACGTGCGGTATTACGATTATATCCAGCGCAGCATGGACTTCTTTGTACAGGAAGATGGTACGATCAAAGGTTATCGTCCTGATGAATACAATATCGATCATATCAATAATGGAAAATTGATCCTTTTTCTTTATCGTGTAACGGGCAAAGAAAAATATAAAAAGGCAGCGGACTTGCTGCGCAACCAGTTGCGCCATCATCCCCGCACCTCTGAAGGTGGCTTCTGGCATAAGAACATCTATCCTTCCCAAATGTGGCTGGACGGCTTGTATATGGGACAGCCTTTTTATGCAGAATACGCTAAAATATTCCACGAGGATACTGCCTTCAACGATATTACGCGGCAGTTTGTATTGATGGAGCGTCATGCGCGCGACCCCAAAACGGGTTTGTTGTACCATGGCTGGGATGAATCCAAACAGCAGAAATGGGCCAACAAGACCACGGGGGTTTCTCCCCATTTCTGGGCCCGCGCTCTGGGCTGGTATGGTATGGCTATGGTTGATGCACTAGACCACTTTCCGGCATCACATCCCGGTCGCGATAGCATCATCGCCATCCTCAACCGCTTTGCAAAGGCAGTCGTGAAAGTACAGGACCCTAAATCGGGTGTGTGGTATGATATTGTGGACATGCCCAACGAAAAAGGCAATTACCTGGAAGCCTCTGCTTCTTCTATGATCCTATATGCCCTGGCAAAAGGTATGCGTAATGGTTACCTGCCCGCTACTTATTTGCCAGCTGTACAAAAAGGATATGCCGGCCTCACTAAAACATTTATTGAAACAGATGCCAACGGACAAACCAACCTCAAAGGAACGGTAAAAGTATCGGGCCTTGGTGGCAATCCTTATCGAGATGGCAGCTTTGCTTATTATATGAGCGAACCTGTCATTGTTAATGATCCCAAAGGAGTCGGCGCCTTCATTCAATGCGCGGTGGAAGCGGAAATGCTGCCCACCTTGTCATTGGGCAAAGGAAAGACGGTATTGCTGGATTACTGGTTTAACAATGAATGGAAAAAAGATGCTACCGGTACGCAGGCCCGTTTTCACTATACCTGGGATGATAAAACTTATGGTGGCTTTGCCATGCTGGGCGATATCTTCCGCATTCATGGTATGAAGACAGCCTCGCTGGAAACAGCGCCCACGGCGCAAAATCTGAAAGGCGCTTCCATTTATGTTATTGTTGACGCCGATACGAAAAAAGAATCACCCGATCCTCATTTCATACAAGCACAGGATGTAAAAGCCATTAGCGATTGGGTAAAGGCCGGTGGCGTACTCCTGCTCATGGGCAATGATTCCGGTAATTCAGAATTTGAACACTGGAACCAATTGGGCGCTGCATTTGGCATTCATTTCAATGAGAACAGCCTGAATCGTGTGCAGGGCAATCAATACGAGCAGGGTGCTTTTTACCCTACAACAAAGGATGCGATATTCAAAACATCGAAGAAGATATATATCAAAGAATACAGCAGTCTGGAACTGAAACAACCAGCTACGGCGGTATTCAAAGATGCATCGGGTAAAAACATTGTGATGGCTGTGAGTAAGTATGGCAAAGGCACCGTTTTTGCGGTAGGCGATCCCTGGTTCTACAATGAATATGTGGATGGCCGGAAATTGCCTGCTGAATTTGAGAACTATAAAGCGGCCACTGACCTCGTGAAATGGCTGATTGGAAATACGAAGTAGAGAATACACAACACAGAATACAGAAGTCGGAAGCCGGCTGTGGTCGAATAAGTAAATAAGCAGTAAAAGGTGTAGATGAAAAAATGTGAAGTTATACGTGGAGCTAAAAGGAAGATCACCGATACCCCATCTCCTGCAGGGTATCTTGTGTGGTGTAGCTTTTATATCCTCGTTCTGCTGATCATTTCACCCGCTCTTTCGGCTCAATCACTGCAGCGCATTATTGTATCACCCGATGGCAAAGGGCATTTTAAGACGATCCAGTCTGCCATCAACAGCCTGCCTGCTGAGGCTGCCCGGCCGCGCATCATTCACATCAAAAAGGGTGTTTACAAGGAGAAGGTCTATTTAGAAAAACACCATATCATCCTCGAAGGGGAGGGGATGGACGCTACCATCATCACCGCCTCTATTGCCCGCGATGCCTGGCGCTGTATGCACAACGATGATTGGGGTGTAGCCACGCTCAACATTGATGGCAATGATATTACTCTCAAAAACCTCACTGTTACCAATAGTTATGGATTTGACTGGAAACAGGATACGCTTATTGGCTGTCCCATCGATACCCTCCACCGACAGAAAAAAATAGGGAAGGGCAGCCACCAGATGGCGGTCCGTACCATGAATGCCACCCGCTTCCAGGCGATCGGATGCCACTTCAAAGCCTGGGGTGGCGATACAATGAGTCCCTGGAATGTAGAGAACGGCTTATTCTATTTTAAAGATTGTGTAATGGAAGGAGGGGTGGATTTTTATTGTCCCCGCGGCTGGGCCTATGCAGAGAATTGCCGGTTTAAGGCCCATGCAGGCGATGCGGCTATCTGGCACGATGGCTCCCGCATCGCAGATTCTAAAACAGTATTGAACAATTGTTTCTTTGAAGGATATGATGGATTCAAGTTGGGGCGTTATCACCGGGATGCGCAATTCTTCCTGGTCAATTGCTCATTCGCACAGAATATGGCCGATAAACCGATCTACCGGGTGGCCACCAGCAACACCATTCAATGGGGTGAGCGCATCTATTATTACAACTGCCACCGGCAGGGAGGTAATGATTTTGTCTGGTATGCCAACAATTTGCCGGAAGGAATAAAAGCAACGAATATCAGCGCCGCCTGGGTATTTGGCGACCGCTGGAAATTGTAAACAAAGTATAGTTATAAACAAGAAACGCGATGAACCTGTCTAAACAAACACTCTCGAACATTAAAGCCCCGGGCATCAACCTGCCTGCTGCCGGTTATTTTGAGCTGCCTGAAAAAGTATTGCAATTTGGTACCGGCGTGCTTTTACGGGGATTGCCGGATTATTTTATTGACAAAGCCAATAAGCAAGGTGTATTCAATGGCCGCATTGTGGTAGTAAAATCAACAGGCAATGGTGCTACTGATGCTTTTGCTGAGCAGGATGGCCTGTACACCCAATGTGTACAGGGTATTGAGGATGGTAAAAAAGTAGAGGAAAAGATACTGAATGCCTCCATTAGCCGGGTACTGGCTGCCAGGAGTGACTGGGACGAAATACTCAAATGTGCTGCCAATCCCGATATGCAGCTCATCATATCGAATACAACGGAAGTGGGCATCACATTAATAAAAGATAATGTACATGCTTCCCCTCCCGAATCATTTCCCGGTAAATTGCTGGCCTTCCTCTACCAGCGTTTCAAGGTTTTCCAGGGTGATAGCTCCAAAGGAATGGTGATCGTCCCAACGGAATTAATTCCCGACAACGGTAAAAAACTGGAAGCCATCGTATTAGAGCTGGCTCACCAGAATGGACTGGAAACAGCCTTCCTGGACTGGCTCGAAACGCATAACTACTTTTGTAATTCATTGGTTGACCGCATTGTGCCCGGCAAGCTCCCGGCAGTTCAGCACCAGCAGATGGAAGCCGACAATGGTTACCGCGATGAGCTCATGATTATGTCGGAGGTTTACCGCCTCTGGGCTATTGAGTCGGACAATGACCGGGTAAAGGATATTCTTTCTTTCAGCAAGGCCGACCCCGGGGTGGTCATTGCGCCGGACATCAATATTTTCCGGGAGTTAAAATTGCGTTTACTCAACGGTTCTCATACCTTTAGTTGCGGGCTGGCGCACCTTGCAGGCTTCCCCACGGTGAAGGCTGCCATGGATGACGCCACCTTCACTGCTTATATCGGTACCCTGATGTTACAGGAAATGGTGCCCGCTGTTGCCGGCGAAAACATTTCCATCCCTACGGCCAAGGACTTTGCCTTTAAAGTACTGGACAGGTACCGTAACCCATATATTGAACACTTGTGGCTGAGCATCACGGTTCAATATTCCTCTAAAATGAAAATGCGGAACATACCCTTGCTCCTCAAACATTACGAAGGGGCGGGCAATATTCCGGAATACATGGCGCTGGGATTTGCCGGTCATCTCTTATTCATGAAATCGACCCTGGCGGATGATGGCAAATATTATGGTGAGTTCAATGGTAAGAAATACCTGGTCAATGATGACCATGCAGGCTGGTACGCGGCCAAATGGGCCAATACAGAAGGGCCTGCTTTGGTGCAGAAAGTGTTGAGTGATACGGAATTCTGGGGTACCAACCTGGCCAAGTTGCCCGGCTTCGCCGAAGCCGTGACTAATAAACTGGACAGCATCACCCGGGAAGGCGCCGCAGCCGCCATGAAAAGCCTGCAATCAGATGGCGTAACGGCTTGATACGAACTATATAGAAGAGCAGTTGTTTTAAGAGAAAGGAATGATGATAGTCGCTAGCCTCTGGCTGGGGATGCCTATTTGTTAGCCTCCGGCTAACACTCAAAAATAAGATATGAAACAGATCGTATTGAAAGTGCACCCGAAAGACAATGTGCTGGTAGCGTTACAAGACCTCGCAAAAGGGCAAACCATTCCCTTTAATGGTAGTCAGTATACCCTGGTGGAAGATATTCCGGCCAAGCACAAATTCATTACCGAATCACTCCCCATCGGAGGGGCGGTGACGATGTATGGCGTACTCATCGGAAAAGCCAAACAGGATATTCCCGTGGGTGCCCGCATCTCTACTTCCAACCTCAAGCATGCCGCTGAAGAATACCAACTGTCGGATACGCGCAGAACGGGTTGGCATGTACCTGATGTAAGCCACTGGCAGGAAAAAACATTCAAGGGTTTCCACCGTGCTGACGGCAGTGTAGGTACCGCCAATTATTGGCTGATCGTACCGCTCGTATTCTGTGAGAACCGCAATGTGGAAGTGTTGAAGGAAGCGTTGCTGGAAGAACTCGGTTATGCGCGGCCAAAAAAGTATAATGATTTGACAAAACAACTGATAGCCGCCTATCAGAAAGGGATTAATATTGACACGGTGGAATTCAGCGAGCCTGCGTCTGAGGACGTACAGGCAGGGCGGCATTTGTTTAAGAATGTGGATGGTATCAAGTTCCTGGCGCACGAAGGTGGTTGTGGCGGTATCCGGCAGGATGCACAAACTCTTTGCGGTTTACTGGCCGGTTACATCACTCATCCCAATGTAGCGGGTGCTACTGTACTGAGCCTCGGCTGTCAGAATGCACAGGTGAGTATGTTGCAGGAGGAGATCGCCAAACGGTCGCCCAACTTCAGCAAGCCCCTGTATATTTTGGAACAGCAGAAAGAAGGACTGGAAACGGACCTGCTGGCCAAAGCTGTAAAACAAACTTTTGCAGGGCTGGTAGCTGCTGACCAGGTTACGCGCCAGCCAGCGCCGCTGAGCAAAATAGTCATCGGCCTCGAGTGCGGTGGCTCTGATGGTTTCTCCGGTATATCGGCCAATCCGGCGGTGGGTTACACTTCCGATCTGCTGGTAGCCATGGGAGGATCTGTTATCCTTTCGGAGTTTCCGGAGCTTTGTGGGGTGGAGCAGGAGATCAGTGATCGTTGTACCACGCAGGAGGCTGCCAAAAAGTTCATTGATCTGATGCGTTCCTACAATGCACGTGCACAGGCTGTAGGTTCTGGTTTCGATATGAATCCTTCTCCCGGCAATATCAAGGATGGCCTTATTACGGATGCCATCAAATCGGCGGGAGCAGCTAAAAAGGGGGGTACTTCTCCTGTAGCGGATGTGCTCGATTACCCGGAACAGGTGAGCAAACCCGGCCTCAACCTGCTTTGTACGCCTGGTAATGATGTGGAATCAACTACTGCGGAAGTAGGTTCAGGAGCTACGGTGGTGTTGTTTACAACTGGTCTTGGAACGCCTACGGGCAATCCGATTGCACCTGTAGTGAAGATATCCACCAACACGGTGCTGTACAATAAAATGCGTGATATCATTGATATCAATGCAGGCACGATCATCGACGGAGAAGAAACGATTGAACAATGTGGCGAGCGCATACTTGACTACATTATCAAAGTGGCCAGTGGTGAAACGATCATCAGTGCGGTGAAGCATGGACAGGATGATTTCATTCCCTGGAAGCGCGGCGTATCATTATAATTAAAGACAACGTAGAATATATGAAGAACTTCTTAGACGAACATTTTCTCCTGCATACAAAAACAGCCCAAAAGCTGTATCATGACTATGCTAAGAACATGCCCATTATTGATTATCACTGTCACCTGCCGCAGCAACAGATAGCAGAAGACAAGCAATTTGAAAACCTTACCCAGATCTGGCTGTACGGCGATCATTACAAGTGGCGCGCCATGCGTACCAATGGCGCCGATGAACGCTATATCACCGGCAATGCCAGTGATTGGGAGAAGTTTGAAAAGTGGGCTGAAACTGTTCCCTATACCTTGCGCAATCCCCTGTACCATTGGACGCACCTGGAATTGCAACGTTACTTTGATGTTCATAAAGTATTAAGTCCGGCTACGGCCAAAGAAATATATGAGGAGTGCACTGCAAAACTGCAAACTCCAGAATTTGGTGTGCGCAACCTGCTGCGCAAAATGGATGTAAGGCTGGTATGCACTACTGATGATCCGGTCGACAACCTGGAGTTCCATGCGCAGCTGCAGGCGGAGCGTTTTGAAATTCCTATTCTCCCGGCTTTCCGTCCCGATGCGGCTATGAACGTGGACAATCCTGTTAACTTCAACAACTATGTGAGCAGGGTAGAAAAGGCAGCCAATACATCCGTAGGTTCCTACAGCGAATACCTCACTGCCTTGAAAAAGCGCCACGATTTCTTTGCAGCCCATGGCTGTAATGTATCGGACCACGGATTGGAAGAGATCTATGCAGAAGATTATACTGAGGCTGAGATCAAAGCCATTTTTGATAAAGTACGCAGCGGCAAAGAGCTCGATCTTACGGAACGTAAGAAGTTCAAGTCTGCGATGCTCGTCACTTTTGCCGAATGGGATTGGGAACGAGGCTGGGTACAACAATACCACCTTGGTGCGTTGCGCAACAACAATAGCCGCATGTTGAATCAACTGGGACCCGATACGGGTTGGGATTCCATTGGCGATTTCTCCCAGGCAAGGTCACTGGCTAAATTCCTTAACCGCCTTGATAGTGATGATAAACTCACCAAAACTATCCTGTACAACCTCAATCCGGCCGATAATGAACTGATGGCTACGATGGTTGGCAACTTCAATGATGGTTCATCGGCCGGAAAGATACAATGGGGCTCAGGTTGGTGGTTCCTCGACCAGAAAGATGGCATGACCAAACAAATGAATACATTATCCAATATGGGCTTGTTAAGCAGGTTTGTAGGCATGCTTACTGATTCAAGAAGTTTTCTCTCATATCCCCGTCATGAATATTTCCGTCGTATCTTGTGCAACCTGTTTGGTGATGAGATAGAGCATGGAGAACTGCCCAATGATATTCCCTGGGTAGGTAAAGTGATACAGGACATCTGTTTCAACAATGCCAAGAACTATTTTAACTGGCAGTATGTCGAGAAACAGTCACACATCACAGAAAAAATCTTTTAAACGCGGTATTGACTCATCATGGCTATATTGGACTTCTTAAATCTTAAGGGCAAAACGGCCCTCGTTACAGGCTGTAATAAAGGAATAGGAAAAGGCATGGCTTTGGGCCTGGCAGAAGCGGGCGCCGATATCATTGGCGTTTCCGGTTCCCTGGAACTCAGCGGCAGCGATATTGAAAAGCAAGTGACGGCGCTTGGTAGAAAATTCAAAGCCTATCAGGCTGATCTTTCTGACCGCACAAGTCTCTATGCCTTTGTAGAAAAAGCAAAAGCAGAAAACCCGGTTATTGATATATTGGTCAACAATGCTGGTACCATTATGCGTAAACCAGCAGCGGAACACCCGGATGATTACTGGGATAAGGTAATGTCAATTAACCTCGATGCTCCCTTCATCCTGGCCAGGGAGTTTGGAAAGGATATGGTGGCCCGGGGTAGTGGTAAGGTCATCTTTACCTGTTCCTTGCTTACCTTTCAGGGAGGCATCAACGTACCAGGTTATGCAGCCAGTAAAGGCGCGCTCGGTAGTCTGATCAAAGCACTCGCCAATGAATGGGCGGGTAAAGGCGTGAATGTGAATGGTATTGCACCAGGATATATAGCCACGGATAATACAGAAGCCTTGCGTAATGATCCTGTACGCAGCAAGTCCATCCTGGATCGTATCCCCGCAGGTCGTTGGGGAGAAGCGGAAGACTTTAAGGGTCCTGTGGTATTCCTGGCATCAGATGCCGCTCAATATGTGCATGGCACGATCATCACCGTTGATGGCGGATGGATGGGTAGATAATTGTAGAAAAGAACTTTGAAATTATAATCATGGAGATACGTTTTCAGAATAGTCCGAAGGAAACCAGCCGCATGAATACGAAAGAGCTGCGGGAAAATTTTCATATTCCCGCCCTCATGCAGGATGACAGTATTCAATTGGTGTATTCACATTATGACCGTGTTATTGTTGGTGGTGTAAAGCCCTACAGTAAAGCCGTAGAGTTACCCAATCATACAGAGTTGAGGGCAGCATATTTCCTGGAGCGTCGTGAGCTGGGTATCATCAACGTGGGAGGTAATGGTGTTGTAGAAGCTGATGGTGAGAAATTCACCCTCAGCAAATTGGACTGCCTCTACCTGGGCAAAGGCGTTAAGAAAGTAACTTTTACCAGTGATGATAAGAATGCCCCGGCAGCATATTACCTGCTGTCTTCTCCGGCACACGCCACTTATCCAACCCGTAAATTGACTAAAGAAGAAGCATCACCTACGGAGATGGGCGATCAAACAACCGCCAATCGTCGTACGATCTATAAATACATCCATGCAGATGGTATAAAAAGCGCTCAGCTGGTAATGGGACTTACCGTATTGGCCAGTGGCAGCGTATGGAATACCATGCCGGCACACGTGCATACCCGTCGTATGGAAGCTTATTTCTATTTTGATGTACCCGAACAACACCGTGTATTTCATTTCATGGGGGAGCCTACGGAAACAAGACATCTGCTGATTGCCAATCATGAAGCAATTGTGTCGCCTCCCTGGTCCATCCATTCAGGTTGCGGCACTTCCAATTATTCCTTTATTTGGGGAATGGCTGGTGAAAATTATGTGTATACCGATATGGATGCTGTAGCGATTGCTGATATAAGATAGTACCTGATCGATTATGGTGAGCCGCCTTTTGAAGGCGACCCACCATAATCGCCTTTATACTGGTTAAAAAAAGTCACTGCAGGGTCTTCAAAAGGGACTCTGCAATCAATATTTAGTAGCACATATGAAAGGAACCGTATTTTGTTTTGGTGAATTGTTATTACGCATGTCCCCTGTACTCAACAGGGCATGGATACAAACCAATTCCATGCCTGTATATGTAGGAGGGGCAGAACTCAATGTAGCCACCGCCCTGGCGCGTTGGGGTGTGCCAGCCAGGTACAGTACGGCCCTCCCTGATAATTACCTGTCTAAAGAGATCTGCGACGAAATACAAAGTAAAAAGATTGATACGTCTGCTATTCATTATTCCGGTAGCCGGGTAGGTTTATATTACCTGCCACAGGGCGCCGATATGAAAAATGCCGGTGTTATTTATGACAGGGCGCATTCCTCCTTTGCTGACCTGCAACCCGGCATGATCGATTGGGATACTGTGCTGAAAGATGTTTCCTGGTTTCACTTTAGCGCCATCAGCCCTGCCCTCAACGAAAATGTAGTGGCTGTGTGTAAAGAAGGCGCTGCCGCTGCTGCTGCAAAAGGCATTACTGTTTCCGTTGACCTGAACTACCGCGCCAAATTGTGGCAGTACGGCAAAAAGCCAGTAGACATCATGCCCGACCTGGCACAATATTGCGACGTGATCATGGGCAATATCTGGGCGGCCAATAACTTATTGGGCATTCCTGTTGATCCCAAGATACACATCGATGGCCGCAAGGAAGACTTCCTCGCCCATGCTCAAAAAACATCCGAAACGATACAACAACAATATCCCCGGTGCAAAGCCGTAGCGAATACCTTCCGCTTTGACCACGGAGATGGCGGCATCTTATATTATGCTGCGTTGTTCACCGGAGGTAAATTATACAACACTGCCGAACTCATTGCCAATAAGATCATTGACAAAGTAGGCAGCGGTGATTGTTTCATGGCAGGTCTTATTTATGGTCTCTATCATCAGCATCCTGCACAACAGGTGATCGATGTAGCGGCGAGAGCGGCTTTTGGAAAACTCATGGAAAAGGGAGATGCCACCAGCCAGGATATGGAAACCATTATTGCGCAACTAAGTAAGCACAGCTGATATGAACGGAATTATTAAAAAGATTGCTGAACAGGGAGTATTACCCTTGTATTTTCATCCAGACCCTACGGTAAGCATTGAAGTGCTCAAAGCATTGTATGCAGCCGGTATCCGCGCAGTGGAGTACACCAATCGTGGTGAAGCGGCGCTGGACAATTTCAAACTCCTCAAAGAGACCCGCGACCAGGAGTTGCCGGAACTGCTGTTGGGGATCGGTACCATCAAAAGAAAGAAAGAGGCCAAAGCCTTCATGAAAGCAGGAGCTGACTTCATTATTGCTCCAGGCATTATAGAAGAAGTAGCGGAAACTGTGCACAAGGAAGACATGTTGTGGATTCCTGGTTGTATGACCACTACCGAGATCATCCGGGCCGAAGATGCCGGCGCCAAACTGATCAAATTATTCCCTGGCAATTTATTGGGGCCTTCTTTTGTAAGCGCCATCAAAGAACTTTTCCCCGACCTGCTTTTTATGCCCACAGGTGGGGTAGAAGTGAGCAAGGAAAACTTAACAGGCTGGTTTAAGTCTGGTGTGGTGGCTGTAGGTATGGGCAGTAAGCTCATCACCAAAGAAATACTTGCCAATAAAGATTACAGCCAGTTGGCTGTCAAAACGAAAGAAGCGATTGCACTAGTGAACGAGGTACGGGGACATTGATTCTAAATTCTGTATTCTGAATTCTATATTCTGTTTTCCTTCATAACCCCAGACCAACAATAAAACCCAAACGATCATGCAGCAAGCCATAGGCAAATACAGGTGGACGATTTGCGCGCTCTTATTCTTTGCGACCACTGTCAACTATCTCGACAGGCAGGTATTGAGCCTGTTACAGCCCCGCCTGGAATCGCTATTCAACTGGTCAAGCAGCGACTATGCCAACATAGCAGCCGTCTTTCAGTTTACCTACGCGATCTTTATGTTATTTGCCGGCCGCATTATCGATAAGCTGGGCACTAAAAAAGGATATGCCTGGGCCATCGTTATCTGGTCAATAGGCGCCATTATCCACTCTCAAGCCGAACCGATCGGAAAAGCCGTAGGTCTCGTTGTGGGAGCTGCCGGCGCCTTTTCCGTAATAGGTTTCATGGTATGCCGTGCTGTATTGGCCCTTGGTGAAGCAGGTAACTTTCCCGCAGCCATCAAAGCAACCGCCGAGTACTTCCCTAAGAAAGAACGTTCATTCGCTACCGGTATATTCAATTCAGGCGCCAATGTGGGTGCGATCCTCGCACCTTTAACTGTTCCCTGGATCGCTGATCATTGGGGATGGGGTACGGCTTTTGAGATCATCGGTGCAGTAGGGTTTCTCTGGCTTATCTTCTGGCTGCTCTTCTACGAAAAGCCCGAAAAGCAAAAGAGGCTTTCTGCGACCGAGCTGGCTTATATCCGAAACAATCCAGATGAAAAAGCAGCTGCACCGGCAGTAGCTGGTACGAAAGAAAAAGTGTCCTGGTTCAAACTGCTTACCTATAGGCAAACATGGGCATTTACCATTGGCAAGTTCTGTACAGATGGTATTTGGTGGTTCTATCTTTTCTGGTTACCTGCCTACCTTAAAGCGAATTACGGGATGGTAGGTGAATCGATCCAGTTTCCCCTTGCGATCTGTTACACTTTTGCCATGATCGGTAGTATTGGTGGTGGCTGGTTCCCGGTGTATTTTATCAAAAAAGGATATGCAGCTTATGACGGACGTATGCGGGCTATGTTACTCATCGCAATATTCCCCCTCGTAGTATTGCTGGCACAGCCACTGGGATATATTAGCTTCTGGATGCCTGTATTGTTTATTGGTATTGGTACTGCGGCACACCAGGCATGGAGTGCCAACATCTTCACAACAGTATCTGATATGTTCCCACAAAAAGCCATCGGCTCCGTAATTGGTATCGGAGGTATGGCAGGAGGCATTGGTGGTGTACTCGTTACCAAGATCGGCGGCTGGCTCTTCGACGCTTATACTGCTACAGGTATCGCCAAATCATGGGTGGATGCCAAGGCTGCAGGCCTGGGCGGATTTGTAGACAAAATACTCTCTATGGACCTCGCCACCAAAGCTGGGGATAAGGTCGATATCAACGTAAAGGCCTTGTCTAATATTTCCAAAGATGTGATTGAGCAGATCAAGACAGTTGATGCCGCGTCATTCGATAAACTGCTGCAAATACAGAAGCCCCTCGTACAGTCAGAAATGGCGGTGGCTTATACCATCATGTTCGCCATCTGCGCATCGGGTTACCTGCTGGCATGGTGCATCATGAAGGCGCTTGTACCTAAATACAAACCAATTACAGACCTGTAATACCTGCTTCATATAATTGACAACGCCCGGACTAGTAATCCGGGCGTTGTCATTTTGGCGTACCAAATGTTTATACTCGTTGCCTCCTTGCCTGGCTGCCTCGTTGCCTTTTTCTACTTCGATACCACTTTCAATCCTACAATCGAACCGATCAGCAGGAAAATAAAGAACATGCGCCAGAAATCGGCTGGTTCCTTATACAACAAAATACCCATGATCACGGTGCCTACTGCACCAATGCCCGTCCATACAGCATAAGCTGTACCGATCGGTATGGTCTGAATAGCTTTATTAAGCAACAGAAAGCTTAGTGTGATACTCACAAAAAAGGCGATCGACCATTTCAGGTTCGAAAAGTTGTTGGACAACTTCAAACAAGTAGTAAATCCTACCTCAAACAAGCCCGCAATAATTAAGATGATCCATGACATAACCTTGCATTTAGCTGGCAAAGGTCCACTATGTCATGGATATATTTTTTAACATAGGTTAAAAACAGTGTTGTGGTTCGTGGGGACACGAACCAGGGCGTGGAGACACAAACCAGGGCGTAAAAAAGCTCAGCGCAGCTCGGCCCTGATGCGGCTCAGCGTTACCTGCGTTACGCCCAGGTAGGACGCAATATGCCCTAGCTGAACCCTTTGTATCAGTTCCGGGTTGCTTTCCAGCAGGTTCCTGTATCGGTCTGTGGCCGGCTGAAACTGTAAGCCAATAAAGCAGGATTCTGTTTTGATCAGCTCATATTCTGCCAGTTTCCGGCCCCAGTTGGCCAGTTCAATATGCGTATCATATAAATGGCGGATTGCAGTATGGGATATACTATACAGCACAGCATCTTCCAGTAGTTCCACCGTTTCATATCCTGGCTTGTCCGCTGCATAACTATTATAGGAAAACACCACATCACCTTCCGCGCCAAACCAGAAAGTGATCTCTTTTTCTTCACGATAGCAATAAGCCCTTGCAATGCCCTTCTCAATGAAGTACATCTTGTGCTCTACCCGCCCTTCGCGGAACAAAACATGGTTCCTGGGATATACTTCCTCTGTAAGCTGGGCGGTTAACTCCTGCAGTATGGCTGCGGGCAGCGGATGAATCTCCTGGATATGATCAATAACGTTTTTCAATAAATCGTTCCTCGCTATTCACCGCAAGTTACCAAATCAAACCATTCAGCAATTCCACTGCCGACTGCCGCCCCGGGCTCCCGCCTCTGAACTACTGAATCTTTCCTCTCGTTGCCTTGATGCCTACCCAAGCCTACTTCAACTTCCACCCATTATGAATACTAGCTTTGGCCAGCCGGTTTGCTTCCCGGTCTCCAATGAAACGTTCCCGCTTAGGATTCCATTTCAAGGGGCGTTTAAGCCAGTAGGCAATATTGGCAATAGCACAAACGGAGCTTGTACGGTGACCTGTCTCTACATCACAGATAGGCGGTTTGCCACTCTTAATAGCATCCAGCCAGTCCTGGTGTTGGTTGTCGCTGTTGTAGAGGTGTATTTCATTCGGCTGTATGATGGAAGTAGCTATATTCTCTGGCTTGCTGTCGATGAATGAGCGGCTGATATCCAGGGTCCCTTTGCTGCCAATGAATCGTACGCCATTGCCCCGGCCAAAATCCTCATGTTTTACCACCACACCATTGTCATATACCATCGTGAGCGTTTTATATTCCTTTCCATCTGGCGGAAAAAAGGCTACAGGCCCGCTCTTGTCTTTATCAAGGGCCCATTGCACAATATCAAACATGTGCGCGCCCCAATCACTCAGGAGGCCACCACCAAACTCTTTATAGTTGCGCCAATTGGGGAATATATCCTGTTCTACCGGGGGAGCGAGGACGTCATTGAAGGGACGCAGTGCAGCCGGACCTACCCATTGCTGCCAGTTCAGCGCTGCAGGGATGGGTTGTTCAGGCAGATCGCAGATGATACCCGCTTTGCCCACATTCACCAATACCTCTTTGATATCACCGAGGTATCCATTGCGCACCAGTTCACAGGCATGCCTGAAATTCCGGGAGCTGCGCTGCATACTACCTGTTTGCAGGATCACATTATTCCGTTTCATTGCTTTTACCATGGCCCTGCCTTCTTCTACGGAATGCGCCAGTGGTTTCTCGCAATACACATGCTTCTTCGCATTGGCGGCCATAATGGATTGTACGGCATGCCAGTGATCGGGCGTGGCGATTACGACTGCATCAATGTCTTTTCTGTCCAGTAGTTGTTGGAAATCGCCATAGGCGGTAAATCCTTTGTACTGGGATTGATCTTTCGCATCTGCGTACAGCTTTTCGGTGATCTGACGGAACAGAGTCAGTTTCTTGCTGTCTACATCGGCGCCTGCCAGTACTTGTGCTTTGGGAGCAAAGCCCTTTACCAGGCCCCGGGCTTGTTTGCCTGTGCCAATAAATCCCAGGGTGATCTTATCGCTGGGTGCTGTAAATCCTTTGCCGCCCATTACAAACCGGGGGATGATCATGATCCCTACGGAAGCTGTGAGCGTATTCTTAACAAAATTCCTTCTGCTTAATTGATTAGGTTGTTTAGGATTATTCATATAGAGGTCGTTAGTATAATGCTATTAAATAATTGTTTGCATCAAGTATTTCAGGACCATATAAGTGCTCAGCCACTTACCGTCCAGGGCAGTAATCAATAATTAATAATCAGTAATCAATCTATTTCTTCATCGCCCACAAGATCCCACCCAGCAAATGCTGCAGGTAGAGGGGATCTGCATAGGATTCTTTGGTATGTCCCAACTCCGTATAGAAAGCCCGGCCGCCTTCAAAGTTGTGGTACCAGCTCATGGGATGTGTAGTACCCATCCTGGTGCCTGTATAGGAATTCTCATCAATGGTCATCAATACATGCACACTGTCGGACATCCATTTGTAATTATACCATTCGTCTTTGCGGGTCCATCTTTGGGGTAAATGTTTTGTGGAAATATGCTTACTATCGACAATGTCGAGGGAGGCTTCCTGCGTAGCAGGGTGGCTTTTAAAATAAGCACCTACCAGTCTACCATACCAGGGCCAGTCGTACTCTGTATCTGTGGCTGCGTGAACGCCTACAAATGCCCCGCCGGAACGGATATATTGCTCAAAAGCTGCCTGCTGTTCATCGTCGAGCACATTACCGGTGGTATTGAGGAACACTACTGCTTTATAATGCTTCAAATTATCCTTAGTGAATACAGCAGCGTCGGAACTGGTATCTACGCCAAACTTGTTTTCCTGTCCCAGTTTAATGATGGCAAGTTTGCCTTCAGGAATGGAGTTGTGATAGAATCCGGCTGTTTTGCAGAATACGAGGACCTTATTCTTTTGGGCTGCTGCTCCAAGAGACAACAGTAAAATTACCATCAGGAGGTGTGGGGCTTTTGATTGGTTGATCATACGGCTTGTTGTGTGAGAGAATAATTAAGTTATTCCGTGAAGCTAATGCAAAACATGAATTACCTGGTTATGGGCAGCCATTAAATTTCCGGCCTTCTTTACTAATCCCCCTTCAAGGCAAATGCTATAGTCCATTTCACCCAATTGCCCCTTTGTTCGCGAACTTTTTTTCCTCCCTGTAGCCTCCCTTCCTGCCCATGCGAAATTTTTTTCCTCCCTGGCATTCACTCAACTGATTGACATACAATCATTTTCCTGACTGGCACTGCCTTTGGAGTATTCATCACCGTAACGCACCGTTACAAACTGTACTAATCATTTAATCATCTTAAAACAATTTATTATGCACAACATTGATCGAACCACCAATGAGTATGAATTCAATAATGAATTCGAATTTGAAGGCGAAGGTGAATTTGAGTTTGAATTTGAGGGAGAAGGCGAAGGCGAATTTGAGTTTGAAGGTGAACTCGAAGGAGAAGCGTTGGAACTGGAATTGGCTACGCAGTTATTGGAAGTGAGTAATGAATATGAATTGGAGCAATTCCTCGGCAACGTTTTCAAAAAGATCGGCCGTGGCGTTTCCAATTTTGCCAAATCATCCGTGGGCAGAGGTCTGCTGGGCGGTTTGAAATCAATTGCCAAGAAAGCCTTGCCCATCGCTGGTGGTGCACTGGGTAATCTCGTGGCGCCAGGCATCGGCGGTATGATTGGCAGCAAGCTGGGCGGTTTTGCCTCCAATATGTTTGAACTGGAACTGGAAGGCCTGAGCAATGAAGATCGTGAATTTGAAGTGGCCCGTCGCTTTGTACGTTTTGCTTCCGATGCTACCCGTCGTGCATCTTCTGCCGCCGCTGCCGGAGCTTCTCCCAAAGCTGCTGTAGGCAATGCACTGAAACAGGCTGCTTATAACCACGCTCCCGGTTTATTGCGCAAACGTCGCGGTGGTGGCCGGTCCGGAAGGCCAGGTGGCAGGACTGGTATCGGACAAGGAGCCGGTGCAAGCGCTTATTCCGGTGGAGCAGGATATGATAGCGGCAACGGAGCCGATGCAGGTACTTCAGGCACCTGGGTAAAGGATGGCAATAACATCATCGTTTACGGAGCCTGATCGCACAGCAAAACCATTTTTCAATACCTTAAAATTTACTTACATGAGTAGCTTATATGAATATGAGTTCAACACCGAATTTGAATTCGAAGGTGAAGGTGAGCTCGTAAACGAACTATTAGCCGTTAGCAACGAATATGAATTCGAGAACTTTCTCGGCAATGTATGGAATGCTGCCAAGCGATTGTACAACTCGCCCCAGGGTCAGGCTGTGAAGAAAGACTTTGTAGCCGGCGCCAAAAGTTTCGGCAAGAAGATGTTGCCCAGCATAGGCCGCAATCTCGGATCATATCTCGGAGGAAGCACAGGAGCCAATATTGGTGGTCAACTGGCCAATACAGCGAGCAACTGGCTCTTCAATGAAGTTGGAGAAGCAGAAGCGGTGGATTACCTGCGCGTGATACGTAAAGCAGCCAAGTACCTCAACAAAGCCCTTAGCGAAGGTGCAGGAGGTGCTCCCAGAGCATTGGTTACACAGGCCATCAACCAGGCTGCCCGGCCAGTATTGGCCCAGCGCCGGTCGCAATCCGCTTCGGGTAACATAGCCCCATCATCAAAAAAACAGGGAAGATGGTTCAGACAAGGCAATCAATTGATACTACAAGGCGCGATCTGAAATACCAGCGCTTCCTCATCAATGAGGCGCAGGGATTATTGACACGCTTATCCCAGATGCAGCCCTTTGAAACGTCGATGCCGATGGTAATAGCTGCCGCAGTACCCTATATGGCGCAAAAGAATATTTATGAATTGATACGTACGGGTAAAGAGCTGCTTGCTAACAAAGTGAGGCGGTTCATCGACAGGATGAAGCAGCCACAACGGATACATACAGAAAAGTGCCAGGCTGCCTACGCCGTATTGAAGTTGCAATTCAATGCACTGCTGGATCAGTTCGACATCTTTGCCGATGTAGTGAGCCAGCGCGGCGAAAACGAAACTGGCATCTGGGTGGCCGGGTTGGATGTCTTTGCCAAGGATGCTCTCAAGATGAGTCGTTTTCTGCTGGATGCTCCGCCATTGATCTGTTACCTCGACAGGGGCCATGGCGCCGCTATCCGGAGAGCCCGTACCAGATTACCAGGCGGCGATGAAAACCCGGTAGCGGTGATCAAGATCCCCCGCGAAAGAATGGTGGCCAGTGGTATTGGTTCCTCACTCGTACATGAAGTAGGACACCAGGGTTCGGCCCTGCTCGACCTGATACCTTCACTGAAACCAGTACTGGATGATCTTTCAAAGAGGGATACAGCGCACAGTGTATCCTGGAAACTGCTCAACCGGTGGATCTCAGAGATATTGTCTGATTTCTGGTCGGTATCCTTTCTCGGAATCAGCGCTACCACGGGGTTGATGAGTGTGGTAAGCTTGCCAAAATACTTTGTATTCAGAGCTGTAGACAATGACCCACATCCTTTTCCCTGGATACGGGTAAAGATCAGTCTTGCTTTTGGCAAACATATCTATCCCGAAGATCAGTGGTATCGACTGGAGCGTTTGTGGGAATCCATGTATCCCAAAGAAGGATTAAAGTCTTCTTCCGTGTCATTGATCAAGAACCTGGAAGCCATCCTGCCTGCTTTTGCAAAGCTGGTGGCTGAACACAAGCCTTTAAAACTGAAAGGTAAAAGGATAGGTGAAATATTTCCCTACCAGGAAAGGCAGCCACATCAGCTAAGGGCTTTTTACCGGCAATGGAAAAACGACCTGGAAGTCATGAAAAAACAACGCCCCTCGCTGGTGTTCGCAGTAATAGGGCAGGCCCGGGCCGATGATGTGATCACTCCATTTACTGAGAACCGGGTATTGACCAATATGCTCCGTCACTGGGCATTGGTGAATATCTGATGCAAATAACATTAAAGAAAATAAAAATTATTCAACATGGCTACTGTAAACTTTGTCAACCCGATCTTTAACAGGTCGGGTAATCACTCCTTTGACTTCAGCTCGATTTCCGAGACGCCGGTCATCGATGTGGGTAAAGTGCTCAATAATCCCAAGGACAGGCTGGTGAAAGTGGGCGATATTATCTACCTCACCATTAGTTTCAGAGTTGATAATGTAAGCAAGTCCACCAACGGACAGCATTTTCCTCCCTTCTTTGTTTTCTATTCTCCGGCTGATGATAAGGAACTGAAAGTGAAATATATTTTCGATGCGGCCAGCCCAATCCTCATTCCTAGTGGAGATGGCAGTGACGTGGTACTTGAATGCCTGCTCGATCTGGCAGATCTTGCCTCCGGCGAAAAGGTGATCCAGCTCAAGGGCTTTGATAAAGAGCCCGGCAAAATAAGAGAAGTATTACTTGCAGAGTCTGATGCCTTCTATGTGCAGCAATCACTGGCTGATCTCATGCAGCCCAATATTGCCAACCTGGGTATTTCAGATGAGACGGGCCTCAACCGCGACCGGATCAATAACCCGACTTATTTCCCCGTTGGCTTGCAACCGGTAAACCCGCTGTTTACAAAGGATGTAAAACTATGGGAGGCCATCAGGGATGCCACAGAAGCCCTTTCCTTCAGGAACTATTATGATTTTATGAATGTGATCTTCTGCGGCGAAGACATTCCGATCGATCATGAAAGCCAGTTCCAGAAAGAACTGAAACGCCTGAAGAAACGCCGGAAACTTCCGTTCAACGATACGGATGCTTATCGTTCTATCAAAATAGCTACCGAAGCGTTTGTGATGGTGAACCTGGCCAATAGTACCGGTGACCTGTCGGGCTACCTGCAAACGGTGTCTGACTCTAACGGCGAAGTATTGCAGATCATTCCTTACCTCGCTATCATCCGGAACAAGCTGAGTGATATTGACTTCAAATCTACCAGCTTTGAAGACGCACTCAGTAATTTTATCGACTCCAGTAATGGCCGTGTGGCCGATACCTGTTATGGTATTATCTCTGAACGCATTCAGCAGCCCATCTACCTGGAACTTATCTGGAGCTATTGGCATGAGGAAAGCATGATGGTGCAAGGTGTAAATACGATTGCCCGCCGATTCCAAAACATCAAGGGTGAAGGCGCTGTGGATCCCCTGGCCAATTTGGAAGTAGGTCCCTTACGTCCCCTGAGCAACCTGATGTGGGGCTACATACAGGACGAGCAGCACCGCCTCACGGTACGTCGCCGTGCCTATGAGTATGATCACCATTATGGCATCACTCTCCAGGGCAAAGCAGTCAACAATATGCGTACGGCGGATAGCCGCAGCAAATTCATAGAGGCTTTCCACATGCTCATGAACCTTTGTATGAAGTTCTATCGACAATATGATGATACTACAGTAGTGGCCGATGGATTCCCGATCATGAATGCACTCAAAGAAGTACACATGATCCTGAGCGAAGGCGCGCACAACCAGTATGGCGATCTTCCTTCGACTGCCCGTATTGAAATGCTGATGCAGCAATACCTGCTGGCACGTCCCGAATTCAGGGAGTTCTTACCTACCCGCCAGATGGTGCCTTATCCCGAAGCCTGGATGGACAGAGCAGCTGTGTTAAACACATTACATGGCTGGACAAAAACCAGTGTGCTGCATTTCCGCGACCTGGGTGTATTTGGTGAGCAAATACTCCTGTCGATCAGGTTTGGCGCCTGGAGTACTGTATTCAACCGAGATCAGGCTGCCAATTGGGCAATCTTCTGGAGGCCGCAGATACAGAACTATATGCATGCCTATCGTGCAGTTACTGGTGTGGACCTTACCCGTGAAGATGGCGCGATGATCGATGCGCAACAACCTTCCACCCATTTATTACGCAGACTCAAGGAGCAAAAAACAGCAAGATGATATTATGATCGATTTTACATCGTCGCTGTACCTTGGAATGAAACATAGCAGTAAGGAATTGAATGGTTGGCAACAATTGACTACGGGCATGCCTGCCGCACTTGATGAAGCCGACCTGGCGCTACAGGTGGGGAATTATGTAGCGGGGATGCAGGGATTGGAAGAAGGATTAACAGCGCCTTCTACCCTGCACCTTTACTGGGACTTGTTTGATTACCTGAGCCATCAACCGGTCGTTTTGTTCATAGATGAAAAAGTGTATCCTGTTTCCAGGTATGGCATAGAGAAACTGTTACTCAGGCAAATTCCCGTTCACCCTTTCAGGCATTTTGATGCTGCCCATGTAGCGGAGCTGATAAGAAAACACTGCACCGGTTCAACCATACCGGTGATTGTTAGTGACGGTTGGTGCCCCTCCTGTGGACATGCAGCTCCGCTACGCCAATACGCGGCCCTGGTGAAACCCTTGCATGGAGCTGTTATTGTAGACGACACCCAGGCCTTCGGCATACTGGGCGCCGGAAAACGGAACAGGAAACCTTATGGACAGGGTGGTGGTGGATTGCTACGATGGCAATCCTTACAGGCAGATACGATGATCACCATCGTTTCGCTGGCCAAAGGGCTTGGCGTGCCGATGTCGGTTATCAGCAGCACACACGAATTCATTGCATCCTTTGCCAGGAACAGTGAAACGAGGGTCAATTCAAGTCCCGTAAGCCTGGCGCACCTGCAGGCGGCTATGAATGCTTTTCGTATCAACAAAAACGAAGGTGATGAAAGGCGGTCAGCCCTCTGGAGAAATATTTATTTGTTAAGGTCTCTTTTACAGCAAGCGGGCATCCTGGTGCAGGGAGGCATCTTCCCGGTGCAGAGTATCCGTTGTCGTTCCCGGCAACAGACGATCAGGCTCTGGGAGGAGTTGAAAAAGAGTCATATCAGATCAGTATTGATTACCCCGCATGGGGAGCAGGAGCCTGCGCTTTGCCTGATCATCCATAGCGATCATACACCTGGAAATATCCGGACATTGGCTGATGCTATTAAAAAACACCATTTATTACTTAAACAATTGGATCATGTCAACACTCTTACAGGAAATCCTCACCGAACAGGAAGTGTTCAAACTATCCCCGGATGGAAAGCCGGCGCATAAGGACAGTTGTTCCTGCCTGCAATGTGCGCATGGCATGAATGCTCCTACGCACAAGAACTGGCGTCAGCGGAGAAATGACCGGTATTTTAAACCCGAACAGGATTGTAAGTCAACACAGCAAAAGGAGTTCGAGGAAGAACAGTTCCTGGGCTCTGTATTGGGTACGGCTGTAAAAATAGGATCCGGCCTGGCCAACGCAGCCAGCAAAATATCTGGCGCTGCCTCAAAATTATCTTCCGTAGCTGGTAAGATACCCAAGTCTCCGATCATCAGCATCGGAAACCGCCAGCGCGCCGTCTTATTGGATCATTGGGCTAATAAATTGAAAAGGGCCAAGAGTGATGTGGTAAAAGCAAGGTATCAGCAATACATCGACACGATCAACAAAAGGCAGCGTCCTTCCTGGCACCAGTCGGAAAAAGACCTGCAGTTGTTTTTCAAAAAGCTGGGTATGCCCGGACAAAAGACTTTCCTGGGCAACCAGCCAGCCAAATGGATCAAAAGACCTGATGGTTCGGCTGTACCCCCCCGCAACAGTGTTATTCCCGATATCAATCCGGCGGATGCAATGATAGAAGTAAAAAACTATAATATTCAAAACCAGGATGCCCTTATCCGCAACCTGCAGCAACAGATAGGCCGTCGTATGCAGCAGGGGCCACAGGATGCTGCCGGTAATCCACTTGACCAGAAAGTAATCCTGGACATGCGGGGCCAGCAAGCCACCTTCGATCAGCTCAAACAACTGGCACAAAAAGTGGCATCGGGTACCGGTCTTGCACCTGATAATGTACAAGTGGTTACCTGGGAAATCATAATGTAGAACCATGTTGATCATAGACGCACATTGTCATGCCGGAAAAGGAGATGGCCTGACAGGTCCCTGGGATACCAGTGCACCACTAAAGAACTTCCTGCGCTGGTCGGAGGAAGCCGGCATACAAAGAACGAATCTCTTTGCTGCCTTTCATTCCGACTATGCCAAAGCCAATGCCGCCGTGTCTGTTATTGTCAATAAACAGCCCGAGCGGTTTTATGGGTTTGCTTTTGTGCATGCGGTGAATGACAGGGGCCGTGTTTTTGAACTGGTGAGCAAGGCCGTTACGCAGTATGGATTCTGCGGTATTAAAGTGCATCGCCACGATGCCCGTATTTCCCGGGAAATATGTGAAGCTGCCAAATACTTTGCTGTGCCTGTATTGTATGATGTGGTAGGAGAGGTATCCATGGTGGAATTACTGGCTACTGAATATCCGGAAGTCAACTTTATCATCCCCCATCTTTCCAGCTTTTCCGATGACTGGCGGGCGCAGATTGCGCTCATACCCTTGTTGGAAAGGCATCCTAATGTTTATACGGATACCTCCGGCATACGTCGTTACGATCTGTTGGAAATGGCTTTTAAAAGAGCCGGGCCGGGCAAGATCATTTTTGGTTCCGATGGTCCCTGGCTGCATCCTGCTGTAGAGTTAAAGAAAGTATTCGTACTCTCCCGCAACAAGACGGACCTGCAACGCATGCTGGCGGGTAATTTCCTGCGTCTTACTGAGAAGGTACGTAATGGAGAATTCGAGACAGCAGGGAGGCCGAAGCCGGTATTCTCGAAAACTGACGAATCACTCTCATATGAGTATCGTGATCCGTGGCTGATTAAATAATGACATGCCTAACTAACCTCATTTCTCTTCCTGATATATTGCAAGGTTCTCACTTCCACATTCAGCTTGCGGGCAGCCAGCTTCAGGTTGCCGCCGCAATCTTCCAGGGCGATCTCCATGGCCAGCATGGCAATATCATTCTTGATCTTTAGCAGGTCCTTCCCACTGGCAATAGCCAGCCGGATGGATTGCTGCATGCTTTGGTGCTGTTGGTTCCAGGCTTGTTTGAGGTGCTGAATATCGGGCAATTCATCTTCCGGAATATCACCAATACTGATGAACCCCTCACCGGTGTATCGCATGGCTATTCTTGCCATCAATTGTTTTAGTTCACGAACATTACCCGGATAATCGCGGCTCACCAGGTAGTTCATCACGGTGTTGTCTATTGCAGGGGCTACTACCAGCTTCAGTTCCTGTCGCAGAAAATACCGCGCCAGCTCGGGGATATCCTCCCGCCGCTCTTGTAAGGACGGAAGCGTTAACACCGCAGATGCCACTCTGAAATAAAGGTCTTCCCGGAAATTACCTTTCGATATCTCTACTTTCAAATTCCTGTTGGTGGCGCAAACCAGCCGGAAATGCGTTTTGTTCCAGGTATTGCTACCTACTCGTTTATAAGAACCTTCCTGAATTACACGCAATAAACCTGCCTGTAGTGTTAAAGGCAGTTCACCCAATTCATCCAGGAATAAAGATCCCTTATCCGCCAGCGCAAAAGCGCCCTCGCGGGTATAGATCGCATTGGTGAAAGCACCTTTCTCATGGCCATAGAATTCACTACCCGATAGTTCGGGTACAATGGTGGTGCAATCCAACAACACCAGCTCTCCTTTTTCCTTTCGTTGGTCCAACGCGTGGATCATTCCCGCGGTCATCTCTTTCCCCGTGCCCGATTCTCCCATCAGCAGGATATGGTGGTTGGTAAACCAGGCTGCTTCAATGACTTTGCCGAGGAACTTCTTCCAGCTTTTACTTTCTCCAATCATGGTGCCTTGTACAATGTTTGACTGGATCAGGTCATTGATCAGCTTCCATCTTTTGATACGTGATACGATAAGACCGATCACGGCTTCATCTTCTTCTTTCCAGGCCATCACATCACTGGCCCCGGCTTGCACCAATTGCCATTTCAGGATGTCCGATACTGAATGATTGACAGAAAGGATAATTATTTTACAATCAGTACTGTATAACTGCTGCAATTGCTCCATCAGGGCTTCAAAGGAGGTCCTGGCTACCCAACAAACAATAGTTACTTTATTATCAATGCCAGGTTGCCGGAGGCAATCAATACCCCGTTGCTGTAAGGCATAGGGAATGGCCTCCGTTTCCGGAAGATCATTTTTCCCTGTATGGATCACACATACTGATAGGTTTTCCATGACGATGCCGTTGTTGCGTCGTTAACAATCGTTACATCAGGTAGGAAGTTGATAATTAACCGGCTTCGAAAGTATGCATGCACCGTGAGAGGATGAAGACACCAATAACAGGACGGGCCTAAAGCGCCTCCTGTTGCCGGCTCATCAACAGTGAACCCGGGTGCAGACTTTCAAAACACTTTTCAGGTAAACGGCGGCAAGGAAAGAATAGGTAATGGTCGGCCCGGTACTTAATCAGTAATTATGTAAACCGGGAAGATTAATACCAGGCGGTGATATAATGCGGCAGGAGAAGTTCAGAATGAAATGCTCACGTTCGGACGTCATTCTTTGTACGCATAAAAGTTGGTTATTTTAAAGGTTGCTCCCTATAAAGGTAATGCTTAATGGCGCGGAAGCAATACCACATTGTGGTAGTTTTAGCGATAAATAATAAATGGGGAACTACCGGCCATGCTACCTGGCAAAATGAGACATTTTGTGGAGATTATGAGACGCCGGATGTCCTTTTGTTGCAATCTTAATCCTTTCTTCATCACTTATTTACCGTAACCGCATTTCCATTAACCAACATAAACTTGTTCTTAGTATTTCTTGAATGGCAAGTATAAACCCGCTGTTTCAACAGCGGGTTATTTATTATTATTAAGTAAGTAAAGTATGTGGTTGATTTGAAATCATTGAGGTAGCATTGCAGTAACCCGAAATGATAAGTCCCGGGGAAAGCTTAAGCAAGAAGGTGTTGATCCATGTGCCCGGCGCAAGCTGGCCGGGGTCTTCAAAACTCAGGATCAGGTATTCGCCCGCATTACCTATATAGGTGATGGATTCGGTGGTGTAGGTAATAGCTACTACATGTTGGCGTTTGTCGGCAATATCCGAAGCCACAATTTCCAATTGATGGTGCTCAAAAGGAATAGCGATAGTCTGCAGCGCATCCCATAACCCAGGTATTTGCCGGTTTAACTCCTGTATATATAGGCCAATCGCAAAGCCTACTTTATAGTGCAGGGAATTGGCTTTGGGATCATGTGCGGTAATGGCCTGGAAGCTGGTAAACTGATTATCCTTATTATAACGTTGGATCTGCAACTGCAACTCACTGTAGCTATCATCAAATATTTTCTTTTCGAATGTCCCGGTGGAATGGTGGTCAATAACCTGCCGGTAGCAAAGTTTTATGAATGCCATGGGTCGGTTTATGCTTTAATAAATATGGTATGGGTGAGGTCGTAACCGCCTGTGCTACTGTTGGCAGCAACCGCAGCCAATTCATTATCCAGTGAATCCATAATAATACCATCCCCTGAGTTGGTGATGGAGTTCTGTCCATGGGCGGAATACAAAGAAGTTTTATATACCGCTGTATTAATGGCATCCGGGAAAGCGATCTGCGTGGTCAACTTGAGGGAGCTGCCTACATATACCTGGGCGTGGATATGCGTTACACGGCCTGTATACCAGCCAGGATAGATCGTTTTGAACTTTACCTGCCCATGGCTATCGGTATATTGTAATCCACGGCAAAATACCAGCGCAGAATTATTCTGCGTGCCCAGGTAGCCAGAATTGGAATAACCGGAATAATACCCATCCTTATCGCAATGCCATACATCCACACGGGCATTGGCCAGCACATTGCAACTGTCGTTCACATTCCGGATAGTAATCGTCACATCCAGGGGCAGACCAGTTTTGCCGTCTGTAATATCAACCCGCTGGATGGATGATCCCCGGCTGGCATACAAAGGGTAAGGGCCATCGGTTTCTGTGTCGGTTACAGCACAACTGCCCGATCCTGTATCGGTACCATCATCCGTACTGTTGTCCGGATCTTTTTTGCAGGCTTGTATGATGAGCGGGATAGAACTGGTGGCTACGATCAGGTGCCTGATGAATTTTTTTCTTGACTGTTCCATTGCGGTATGTTTTAATGTACTAAATGGTTGCTGGAACAAATCTGGTAAATAGGAATGATCTGTAAAACTAAGATAGATGGCTGCCCTTTTTGTATCGGTGAATCGGTCAGTATCAAGCTTTCTTCCATTCATTGATAAAAGACAGGTAACTGTCGCTGATGGGCAGTTCTGTGGAGGATGCGAGGGTTACCTTGCGGTTTAAAATGGATCTTACTTTATCGATCGCTATGATATAGCTTCGGTGTATGCGCCTGAATTTTTGCGAGGGCAGTTTTTCCAGCACACCTTTGAGGGTCATTAAAGTGAGTATGGGTTTATCATTTATGCGGTGTATTTTGATATAGTCTTCCAGGCTTTCAATGTATTCAATATCCTGCAGGCTGATCTTCATCATGCGGTATTCGGAATAGATAAACAAGCTTTCTTCCGCATCATAGCGGGGCCTGGTTTTGTAGTCATGGTATTCAATGGCTTTGTGGACTGCGCGGGAAAAACGTTCAAAACTAATAGGCTTCAGCAGGTAATCTATTGCATCCAGTTCAAAACCTTCATGGGCAAATTTCTTATAGGCGGTTGTAAATATGATCAGGGGTTTTTCTTTCAGAGAACGTACCAGGTCGAGGCCTGTAATATCTGGCATATTGATATCAATAAACAACAGGTCCACTGGTTGTTGCCTTAAATATTCAGCACCGCTGATGGCATCATCAAAAGTTGTCACCAGTTGCAAGGCAGGTAACTTCAACAGGTACTCTCTGATTACCGCCAAAGCAGGTGGTTCATCGTCTATTGCTATACATCTTAATGGCATGGTTATGTAATTCAATATTAAGTTTCCAGTACCAATACTACAGTATACAAGCTATTATCGGTAGTAATGTTTAATTGATGTTTGCCTGCATACAGGTGGTCCAGGCGCTGGCGGGTATTGACAATGCCAATACCTGTGCGGTCTGTTTGCTTTCGGGGAAATAATGCATTGCTGCAGCGGAATTCGATAAGGTTATGATTGGCTTTCAGCTCAATGTCGATCGATGAAGCCTGGTGATTGCTGATGCCATGTTTAAAGGCATTCTCCACAAAGGTCATCAAGAGCAAAGGTGCAATGGACAATGGGGCAGGATTGCCTGTCTTATTGTAGGTAATGATGGTCTTTTTGCCCAGTCGTAATTGCTGCAGGTCAATATAATCCTGCACGCAATCAAGTTCCTGTTGAAGCGGCACGAAGTCCTGCCTCACTTCATCTGTTAGATACCGCAATATATTGGACAGTTTCATGATACTGGCCGCGGTATGCTCGCTGTGGGTAATGGCCAGTGAATAGATATTATTCAGTGTGTTGAATAAAAAATGCGGATTGATCTGGGCTTTCAGAAAAGCCAGTTCTGCCTGTGCTTTCTCAGCCTCTGCCTGCAATGCTCTTTTCTCTGTGGTACGCCAGCGCCAGGTAGTTTGCAGTGCAATGCTTAAGGACATGGTGAGCAGGAATAGGAATATGCTCACAAAATCAAAATGTGGTCCGCGTGGCTCTCTGCGTGGCCCTGGCTGTTGAAATCCTGGATCAGGCGGTGGCCGGGAAAAGCGATCCTCCATCGGGGGTGGCCGGTGTTCTTCCATCCGCATACCCCGGTCAGGTTGTGAAAGTTGGGTGAACAGCCGGTCAAAGGGGCGAAGCAGATAAATACCTATCAATAACAGTAGTACAATACTCAAATAAAGGACGATCTTCTTTTTCAGGTAAAGTTCAGGGAACAGTACATAAGTATGCAGGTAGAAAACAACGATATAGCTGCCAAAAAGCAACCAGTACCAGCTGGCGCTTGCCGTCTCTAATGCCTTTTCCTTACCCGATTGCCCGGCTATAAAAAGCAGGGGCAGGCTCAATAGTATAAGCCAGCCTGTAAAATGCGCAACAAAAGTCGGTGCTTTAACGCGGTACATAGGCAAATAAACGTTTTTAAAAATACGTATAATTCATTGTACCGGTGTATAGTAGGATTGTATAGGTAAACGGAAGGCCGCTGAGGTGGGATAGAAAAAGTGAATAATATCCCAATGCCGACCAATGGCTGGGCAGCAGCCAAAAATTGGCTTACATTCGCGGCTCAAACCCCTTGCGGAACTATGGTATACAAAATTCTCACCGTTGCCGGCCTTGCTACTTTTGAGATCTATGCAGCTATTCCTGCCGGATTTGCCTTTAGCCTTCACCCCCTGGTGATATTCCTGGCTAGTTTGATTGGTGGTTTAACAGGTGTATACGTAGCTGCCTTCCTGGGCGATAAGATCCGTGCTTTCTTTTCCCGTAATAAACCTGTGAAAGAAGAAAAGCCTAAAACAGGCATTATTTACCGCATTTGGGATAAGTATGGTGTTATCGGACTAGGGTTTTTGGGTACCATGACGGTGGGTGCGCCTGTGAGCATTGCGGTTGGAGTGGGTTTTAAAGTGCCTTTGAAAAAATTACTTACCTGGTGCTGCATAGGTGTCCTTGTACGGTGCGCCCTATTCACCACCATTGGCCACTTTGGACTGAAATTATTATAAGCATACATTTCAGCTAAAAAAAGGTGACAGCTTTCTCCTGCATCGCAAGGGAAAGCTGTCACCTTTTTTATGTTTATACGTTGATCAGCTTATGGCTGTTTCATCACCTTGATCACTCGCTTTTCTGTAGTTGTTACTACCGTAAGAAGGTAAGCGCCTGCTCCTGCTTTTTGTACACCAGGTACATCAATGATCGTATTGCCGTTTTGCAATACTACTGTGCGTTGAGCAATGTTTCTTCCATTCATATCCGTTAAGGTCAATACACATTCCTGCAACTGTGGCGAAGTGACGTCTATCAGCAATTGTTGGTGGAAAGGGTTTTGCAATATTTTCACCAGGAAATCCTGGTTGCTTCGCTTAAGCTTCACAATGCTGCTATAGGTAAATTGTGCATTGTTATCAACCATTTTGAGGCGGTAATAATATGCAGGCTGTGTATGGTTGCCCAGGTTATCTGCATATTGATAGTTATGATTACCGGCACTTGTGCCAGCTGCTGCTACCTGTGCTACAGTACTAAAGTTAATGCCATCATTGCTCCGTTGAACATCGAAGTAAGCTGTTTGTTGTTCTGCCGTGGTAGTCCAATGCAATACATTGCTATTGCCTGATATCGAACCACTGAATTGTAATAACTGTAAGGGAAGGATATAAGAACCTGTATGTACAAAAAAGCCGCTGAAGCCAGTTACGGTAAACGTTATTTCCCAGCGCGACGCGGTAGCATTCCATACAATACTGGCATCTGCGGGATCAATTAGTTCTTTGGTGCCGGTATAAGTTCCGGGTATTCCCGATCCGCTGGTACCATGGTTTTGGGTGATCCGAAGATTGCTAATACCGGCCACATCGCCAGGGCCTGTGGGCAGATCGGGGAATACGCCATTGGCAGCATTGTATGCGGTAAATTCAGCTTGTGTGTAGTATAGAGTTATAGTGGCCGTTGCTGTAGCAGCGCCCGAAGCCGGTACGATATCATAATGTCTTTCGCAATAGGCCTGACCATTATAAGTAGGTACCCCTGATTCATATTTGGTGCATACATTGATCATCCCCGATACGGGTAAAGCGCCCGAAGGAACTATCCGTGCAATGAGACTACAATTGGCATCTGTGTAGCTGGTGCCTCCTCCGGATACGGCACTATTCACACAAACCTGGGCTCCGCCTGCTGTTCCTGCCGGCGCACTTAAGACGAGGGGATTGCCCGGTGTCATAGGTGGTGCACAACCAAAGTTCGTAAACCCACGGGCGGTTACTACATTGCCGCCGGTAATATCTCCGGCCCCTAATACGCGCGATTTCACGCCAGCCGCTATGGAAAAATGCATCACTGCACCCGGACTGATAATGTGATTAAGTTGTTGGCCATGCCCCAGTTCATGCACGGCTACGGATTCAAAGTCTATCTCTCCGGCAGCAGGGTCGGCAGGGCCATATTGCCAGGGTCGTGCATCATCAAAGACCATATCTATTTCTGATACTATCCATACAAAGGGGCTGGATACGCCACAGCCTGCCAACCAACTCGAACACCTGCCTAAAACACCGGCTGGTAATTCGGGACCTATATCAAACCTTACCACGTTCACACCTTCTGCATCTACTATGTTGACGGTGGTATTAGCGCCCAATGTCCAGTTCATACGTGTATTGCAGGTCCAGGTTTGCATAGCACGTACCAAAGCATTTCTGGCTGGAATATTGGTAGCGAAACTGGTTTCCATCTGAAAGGTATAACCTCCGGTTCCCAGGAGGTTAACATGCGTTGGGATTTCAGATGTAGGCTGGCCTGGTTGTATAGGATCATCGCTATCCTGAATATTGGAATAGGCATAAGGTATAGTCACTACATCGGTGCTGGTAATGGTTGCCGGATCGCTGTTGGTAACCCGAATAAAACCAGTTCCTGCAGAAGGCCCCTCAATAGTAGTGGACGGCACTTTTACCTGGATCTGCGTATTTGACCATGATATATAGTCTGAAGCCAATGGCCTCACATAGTTTGCGGGATTTGAACTGTTCGCATTCCTGAACGATACAAACCCTGTACCCTGTACCGCACCAAAATCACTCCCGGTAATGGTCAGGATTGCATCAGTGCCGGCTGGTATATTGAGTGGTGAGACTGTAGAGATGGAGGGTGCTGCAGTAGTTCCCGTTGTCTCCACTTCCTTATGCGTGGCAGGCTCGGGGCTATTGCTTATTCTCTTTTCAATGCCTGTAAGTTGTTTAATGGTCTGGCCGGCCTCACTGATCCTGGAATACCGGGTAAAGGGGTCGGCTGCGGAGTTTGACTTATCATCATAGGCAATAAACCCCTGCAGGCTGCTGTATACCATAAAGGTATTGCCGTTCAGGGCTCTTCGTCCGGAGATACCTGTCCGGGGAGACATGCAAAAGAAAACGCCTGTTTCACCAATGGACAAAGACAAAGTTGAAGAATGAACCTGTTTCAACCTGCCCACTGTTCCACCTTCTGTAATGATCTCTATTTGCTCTCCTTGCAAATGGCCTTTGAAAGTCCGGTATACCTGTATGAGGTTGGATGTATAAATGTTGCCATTGCCTGGCTCCTGGTAACTGGATTGAGCGATCACTTTCCCTTCAGCGATGAGGGAGGAGTTGTTCACCCTTTGCGTGAGTGATACGGGAAACAATTCATTAGCGGATAGCTTAGGCTGGACGCCTAAAAATAGTATAACCAATAAAAAAGCAGGAAGTAAATGGTTCTTCATAAATGAGGGTTAAGATGCTGGATACTGGTACAAACGTAAAAAACTCATTTATAGTTTGCCCGGTTACCTGGATTCCGGTACGTTTTTTCGACCTATATCCTGGCATCTGTGACCCTGACCGCAATAAAACCCAAAGCCTCAATGAGATATTATAAAAAGAGCGAAAGATTACCATCTTAAGAGAGGAGTATCCTTTCGCTCTGTTAATGGATCAAAAATCCATCTCGTCGGCACTTGGTCCATAACTGCCCGGAATGGGTACATCCAGCAGGCGGAGGTATACACCCAGCTGTGCCCGGTGATGAACTGTTTGGCAGTAGGACATGCGCAACACGTCTGCCTTGCTGTTTACACTGTAGATCTGATCCCCGTTGCGGAGGGTCCAGTCGCCTTCCAGGTCTTTATCCGTGGCTTTTTCCAAGGTGCTGCGGCCATCTTGCAGGCTTTCTTCATAATAGGCCAATAGGTCTTTTGTATTATTAATAGTGGGAACAGCGTAAGGGTTTTTCGAAAAATCCAGTTCGCTCGTGTTGAGCGTCATGCTTACCCAGGTGGGCAATTCTGCTATATGGGTTGCCAGCCGGCGGATCGTCATGCTTTTCTCATGTGGCTGCCAGTCGTATTTATCATCGGGCACACGGGCCAGCATTTTACGGGTTGTTTCAGCTTCCTGGTTAAGTTCTTTCAGTAATGATTGAATGAGTGACATAGTTTGTTGTTTTAATAGCACAAAGAAAATACGAGGTAGTGACAGCCCTATGTCAGGAGCTGACAGGACATTGTAGAAATATATTCGGCGGTGGACGGATAGTTGGCGGGAGAAAGGCAGGGTGTCTTAAAATCTTTAAAATAAATAAGGTAGGATTTGGTTCGTACGAAATATTTCCTACCTTTAGTTCATGAAAGCAGAGAACCCTTCCAATAAGCAGGCGGAGCCTACCAAATCTGAATTGGAGATCCTCCAGGTACTATGGCAGCACGGTCCTTCTACCGTGCGTTTTGTCAACGACCAGCTCAACGAACAAAAAAGGGCGGTACAATACACTTCTACCTTAAAGCTTATGCAGATCATGGTAGAAAAGGAAATGCTCGACCGCGATGAAAGCAGCATGAAGCATGTATACCGTCCCACTCTGGAAGAACAAAAGACGAAGGGGTTTTTGCTGGACCGCTTTGTAGAATCTATGTACAATGGCTCCGCTTCCAGCCTTATGATGCAATTGCTCGGTAATAAAAAAACTTCTCAAAAAGAACTGCAGGCCATCAAAGACCTGCTTAACAAAATGGAGAACGATAAGAAATAACCTTATTAAACTTTCTTGTATGCAACTACTATTCATGAACGAATGGCTGTCTGACAGCACTATCCGGGCAATCTGCTGGACACTGATCCATTCCCTTTGGCAGGGATTGATGCTGGCTGCCCTGGCAGGCATCCTGGTATTATTTACCCGGAAACATGCGGCTGCATTCCGGTACAATATGCTGGCAACGCTTTTCTTTGTATTCATGGGTGTAGTGGTCTTTACATTTGTGCGCGAGTTCAACCTCTCTGCTTCCGGTCATACCACCACCAACCTGGCTCCGGCACCGGCAGGGCAAAAGGTGATCAACCAGCTTTCTTTGCCCGAAGATGCTTCGATAGAAGTATATCAGGGCGAAGGGTATATTGCCCGTTTTACCGGCTATTTCAATCAGCATGCTTCTTTATTTGTAGCCATTTGGTTTTTGATATTCCTGGCCAAAACAGTCAAACTGATGAGCGGCCTTGTATATATACAGCGTATCAAACAACGCAAGGTTCATTCACCGGGGGCATACTGGACCAACCGGATGGGGGAGTTGGCTGCTATGCTGGAAGTGAAAGTACCGGTGCGTCTACTGGAGTCGGGACTGGTAAAAGTGCCAATGGTGGCGGGATTTCTTAAGCCCTTCATATTGATACCCATAGGGCTTATTGCCAACCTGCCGGCCGAACAGGTAGAAGCCATCCTGCTGCACGAGCTGGCGCATATCCGCCGGCGGGATTTTATGGTAAACCTTGTGCAGAGCTTCGCAGAAATACTCTTTTTCTTCAACCCGGCTGTACTATGGTTATCATCGTTGTTGCGTGAAGAACGCGAGCATTGCTGTGATGACATGGCCATAGCTGTTACTCAAAGCAAAACAGGATATATCCACGCCCTGGTCTCCTTCCAGGAATATCAGTTGGAAAATGCAACACCCCTTGCCATGGCTTTTCCCGGTAAAAAGGACCAACTGCTCAACCGGGTAAAACGCATTATCGACAACAGCAATAAAACATTGAACACGGCAGAGCGTTCTTTCCTGGTGCTTTGCTTCAGCCTTATAGGCATATTGACGATGGTATTTGCCCAGCCGGCACCCAAAAAAGAACTGGCAAAGCAAGCACCTGTAAAAGAAAAGCAAGGATGGACTAAGCCTGGAATTGCACAGCATAAAGACCGCAGTGAAAACAATGAGTTGAACAAAGTGGTTAGTTTGGATCAAAGCAAAGATGAAAGCGGCGAAGGCGCGAGGGATGAAAGCAGGGACTTGTCGGTACCGCAAGGCTCCATCGAAAGTGGTATTGATACAAATGACGGGTCATCTTTCTTTCCAAGGCAGTATGTTCAAACCTATCAACCCAATCCTGCGCTGCTTTACAAGCCCAATCTGCCAGCTTATCAGCCTTATCATGCAACTTCTTCGGCTGGAACTGCCTCCAGTGATACCATGCCGGTATTGCGCAAGGGCAATTCTGTTATGACAGGCACTATTACGCATGATATGGACGGTAAGCAATACAAGGTCACTATTTATAATAACCTGGCTACCGGGCTCATGATCGACGGCGTGAAAGTACCCGACGAGAAATTGCCTGAATACAAGAACCTCATTCAAGGTATTTTCCGGGAAATGCAGGGCCAGGCGGATCAGACGCACAACTTACATATGAATGAAAACGCTGAAAGCGCCAGGAGATTAGCAGCTGAAAACAAGTTACTGGCAGATAATCAGGTTGAACTGCAGAAAGGGCTCTTCAAATTAGATAGGGAACGGGGCCTCCTGGATACGACACCCCTCAAGCTGAACCCGCAGGGAAAACTGCGATTGAAGGAGAGGATTAATCTGAGGAAAAAAGACAGGACAGTAGTGGATGACATTATTGATGATATAGTAAGCGCAGGTATTGTTACAGAAACAAATCCATTGTCATTCAGGATAAATAAAAACGAATTTGTGGTGAATGAAAAACAACAACCTGAATCCCTTAAGCGCCAATTCCTCGATAAATACGTATTAAAGCCTGCCGATACCTATCTCTACACAAGAAATGGAGGTACCACCCAAAGTACTGTGATCAAGGACTGACGAAATTGTGACCAACGGAAATCAATAATTACAAGGATAAAGTATTTTGCAACCGATTCATCCCTGCCTGGATATAGCACCGTATGACCTGGAACGTCGCGCGGGAAATAAAAACAGCGGGATGATTCGGTTGTCCTCTCAGGTTCTTTCCACCCTCATATTAATATAGCACCAGTTGGTGGGCACTATTGCATGCCCGCCTGGTATAAAAATGCATATACATGAAAAAATGTTATGGCCTCCTGCTGGTTTTCAGCATGTTAACTTTGCCCTATTGTTTGTTGGCTCAGGCGAAGGCCTCTCTTAGTGGATTAATACAGGATAAGAACAAGAAGCCGGTGGTCGCTGCCACCATCAAGCTGGTGAAAGTTGTAGACTCAGCTCTGGTTAAAGTAGCGGTAACGGCAGATAACGGCTCCTTTGTATTTGACAACCTGAAGACGGGTTCCTATCGTATTGCCATTACGGCGATTGGCTTTGCGGCTTATTCCAGCGAAACAATCACTATCGCATCAGAAAGTGAGACAAAGACCCTGCCCCTGGTTGAGCTTTCTGCGGCCGATGCGGGCCAACTCAATACTGTTACTGTCACTGCCCGCAAACCATTTGTGGAACGGAAGATCGACAGGACGGTTGTTAATGTAGATGCGCTCATCTCCAATGCAGGCACCAATGCCCTGGAAGTATTGGACAAGGCTCCGGGTATATTGGTGGACCAGGACGGTAATGTGAGTATGAACGGAAAATCGGGGGTGGTGATCTTTATTGATGACAAACCTACTTATTTATCCGGGGCCGACCTGGCTTCCTACCTGCGGTCATTGCCTTCAGGTACGCTGGAATCGATTGAGATCATGACCAATCCCCCTGCCAAATACGATGCTGCCGGCAATGCCGGTGTGATCAACATTAAGACAAAAAAATTGAAGCAGAAAGGGTTCAATGGCAATATAGCCCCGGGTTATATGCAAGGTGCTTATCCGAAAAGCTATAATAGTCTTAACCTCAACTTCCGCAACAATGCTTTTAATTACTTTGCCAATGTTGGATACAATTACAGTGAAAACTACAGCGATCTGCTTATCCAGCGTCGTTATATAAACGATGATGGCAGTCCGCATTCTTTGTTTTCCCAAAATTCCTGGATAAAAAGACAGGATCGTTCCGGATCACTAAGGCTGGGAGTTGACTATACTATGGATAAAGCCAATTCCATTGGACTGATGCTGAATGGTGTTACCAGGAAAGGGGAGAGCACGGTAGACAATAACAGTTACCTGTACAATGGTATCAATCAACTTGACTCGCTCATCACCGCCGATAATGTGGACCAACGGACCTTCAGCAGGGGCAGTGCAGGACTCAACTTCCGGCATAAATACAAACAGACAGGCCGGGAGCTTGGTATTGACCTGGATTATATTTACAATGAATCTAATGCGAACCAATTCTACAAAAATGCCAGTTACCGGGCCGATAATTCAGTAAAAAGCAAAGATGATCTGAGTGGCAAGTTACCCTCCTATGTTAATATATACTCCTTTAAGGCTGATTATTCCCATCCATTGGCCAATGGCTTCAAAACAGAGGCTGGTATCAAAGGAAGTCTTATTGAAACCAATAATATTGCCATCTATAATGTAACAGTAGGAAATACTACAAGTCCCGATTACGATAAGACCAATCATTTTACCTATCGTGAAAACATTAACGCCGCATATGTGAATATGAGCAAGGAGTGGGGTCGTTTTTCTATGCAGGCAGGGCTGCGTGGAGAGAATACGATTATGCGCGGACACCAGTTGGGTAATGTGATGAAGCCGGACTCTGCTTTCAAAAGGGATTATGTGAACCTGTTCCCTACTTTTTATGTTTCTTATAAACTGGATTCTGCAGCAAAACATCAGTTGGTCTTTTCCTATGGCAAGCGTATACAGCGTCCTAATTTTGGTAACCTCAACCCCTTCATATCACCGCTTGATAAATTTACTTTTTACGTGGGCAATCCTTTCCTGCAACCCACGATTGCTCATGAAATAGAGGTTACGCATATTTACAATAATAAGATCACGACCAAGCTGGGATATGAATACTATGATGGTGATATCAATGAGACCATTGAACTGCAGGGGCACCAATACTATAGCCGCCCGGCCAATGTGGGTAAAAGCCAGTACCTGTCGCTTTCTGTAAATGCCACGATTGAACCAGCTCCCTGGGTTACGATCAATTGGTTTGGCCTGGCCCAGCATGTCAGCTTTAAGGCAGATCTGTACAATAATAAGCTCGATACCAGCGGTATTAACTTCATTACCAATTTTAACAGTCAGTTCCGGCTGGGCAAGGGATGGACCGCTGAACTCCTGGGCCTATTCCGGAGCGATTTCATCACTACGCAGTTTGTGTTGGGCGATTTCTGGACTCTGAGTGGCGCTATCCAGAAAAAGGTACTCAAAGGAAAAGGCTCTGTGAAACTGTCCATTCAGGATATATTTTTTACCCGCCTCAATTATGGCAAGATCAATAACCTTCAAAATGCCAAGGGTAATTACCGCAACCAGGGCGATACCCGTGTAGTGGGCATCAACTTTACCTGGAACTTTGGTAAAACTTTTGAGACGCGTAGCAGGAGCAACGGCAGTGCTGAATCGGAAACACAACGTATATAAGAAAGCTGAGTTGAGGGTATTAACTTTTGGGGATCAGTATTTTTAGTTCTGCCTGTTGGCGCACAGGTTGTATATTCGGTGCTGGCATATTAATTGGTGTAACAGTATGGCCATAAAAACCGATGCAACTATGATAGCTTTCGTATACAGGCAATTGAATGACAATGCCAATCAATACCTGGCAGCACATCTTCCGGAAGGCATACAACCTGTTTTTCGTACGGCGCTGAAACCCGATGAATACCATCAGGCGTTCATGCAGGCAGATTTTATTCTGGGGAATCCACCGCGCAACTGGTTTAATGACTTGCCCCGGCAGCTTAAATTCTGGCAGCTTTCTTCCGCAGGCTTTAGCGAATACGAAGGGATGACCGCTCCGGTGCCTGCCGCCAATATGGGTGATTTCTTTGCCCGTCCCTGCGCCGAAACGATTGTAGGCGGCGTACTGGCTTTCTACCGGGGTATACATGAGCTTACCAGGTTGCAATTAAAGAAGGACTGGCAGGGTGAAAAACTCAGGACCTCACTTCGGTTATTGGGCGATCAGCAGGCTATTGTATTGGGCGCTGGCGCTATAGCTAAGCGTGTAAAGGAAATGTTACGGGGTTTTGGCTGTTCTGTGCTGATGATGGCCCGCACCAATCCTTCGGCCGAAATACACTCTCGTGAAGAGTTGATGAAAGCCCTGCCTCAAACCACGCTGGTGATCAATACACTGCCCGGCAGTGCAGATAAATTTGTAACAGCGGATATGTTGGAAGTGCTAACGCCGCAGACGGTATATGCCAGTGTGGGCAGGGGAGAAACAACAGACGAGCAGGCGCTCATTACTGCACTGCGTGCCGGCAAACTGGCGGGGGCTGTATTGGATGTTACAGAAGAAGAACCACTACCAGCCGATAGCCCTTTGTGGCAAATGCAAAATGTGATACTTACTCAGCATACCGGTGGAGGGAAGGCCGATGAGCTTACGGGTATAGCCCAACAATTCATTGATAATCTTCAGTGCTTTCTTAACCAACAGCCCTTAATAGATCCTATTGAGTTATCAAGGGGTTATTGAGTAAGTTCGGACGTTAAAACTTTACTGTAGCTTGCCATTCCTTATTGCTACTGATATCAATATAAGCCCAGGGATACACGGTCATTTTACCACTGATCTTCCGGGCTACCTCGCTGGCCAATGTTCGCTCACCTGTCATGTGGAATAGGAAGGCAAAATAATTATATACATAGGGGATCAATAATTTGCCATCTTCTTCTTCCCGGTAACCGGCGTACATAGTTTTGATCCTTTCTTTCAGCGTAGGATCTTTAAAGAAATTGTCTTTTTTCTTCTTTTCATCATTCATGCCGTAATGAAGCCATTCTTCCACCAATGAAAATAGTGGCAGGGTTATCAGCAGGCTGCTGCCTGTTTCATTATACATTTTGTTGGCAAATCCCTGCATCTCTTCCAGGCTGCCCTGCCATTTTGGATTGAGGTAATTGATCATCATTAGATGCGCAATAAGATGGTTGGGCACCAGCTTCTTTGATGCGTCAAAATAACTGGATGCTGTGGCGGTATCCGTTTGTAATCCCATACATACCCTGATCATCCGTCCACAGATCTCTGCGTCTTCTGGGTTCAGGTCGTCGGCTCTTTGGAGATGATCAAATGCTTCTTCCAGCAATGCAAAGAATTTTTCAGCCTTATCCTGCGATACAGACGATCCCAGGGCGGCAGTCCGGGCGATCCAGGCCAGGCATGTTTTGGACACACCGGCAAAAAGATGTGCTATATAAGATTCATCATGTTCCTGTACCCACTTTTCAATTGATCCGGCATTGGCTTCATCCAGACCAATGCCTTCGTTCAGCAGGCTTTTTGCATCCCAGGTCAATGGTTCATAAGCTGATTCGAATGCTGCATAGTTGCCCTGTGAAAGGAACGCTTTAAATTCAGGGAGGCGGCTGTATCCAAGAGAAAGATCAATGTCTGATTCCTCTTTGCCCCGGAAGGCTTTAAATAGTTTGTTCAACATGGCGGGTTAGAGTTGGTTGTATGTCGAATATAGTGCAAAAAGCTTTTATTCCTACTTCCCCGTTTTCAAAAAAAACACTGCCCTTTCGAGTACTTCATCCTTTCCGGCCCTTATCCCTTGAATAGTAGGTTTTACCCTAATATCCGGCACCAACCCTTTGCGTTGCATGGTTTGCCCATTGGGAAAGCTTACATTCTGACCACTGAACGTAAGGTTGGTAAAGCCAGGGATATTGAAATTCGTTATATCACCATTGGCGCCGGCTGTCTGACTGCCAATAAAAGTAGTACCATTGGCTGCTTTAAAGAACAGACCGCTGTGTTCTGCCAGGCTTTGAGTGGTCTCATTCATCAGCATCACCGTTTTGCCTGTATAGCGCCAGTCGGTAGTAGAGGGCAGTTTTTGCATGAAAGTAACGGTAGTAGTGATGGCACTGATCTCGTTGCCATCGGCAGAAATATCCGGCGCAGCAGGTTGCAAACGGGTGAATAAAGCGCCGTCCAGTATATCTTTAGTGCTTAATCGTGGGGCCAGGGTCCAGGCAGTGCCTTTAGGGTAACCCCGCATGTCCATCACAAACCCCTTGGTATTTTTAAAAGTGTTGAGCATGGAATCGATCATGCTGTTCTCCAGTCTTTGCATATCCACATAGCCAATTTCGGAATTCAACAGTTTAAAAATAGGGCCTTCATTCTCTTTCCGCTTCTTATCCCAGAACGGGTTCTCGTATGCGAGCTTGCGCTTAATGGCCACTTCTTTTACTTTATTGTTTTTATCCATCACCCTGAGCAGCGCTTGCGAATTATCGTCACCACAAAGTATAAAGTCTGTGATATAACGCGTTTGCGTTACATAATTGCTGGCTGACTGGTAGGGACGTCGTTCATCAATGAGCTGCAGCATATCCTTGCCATTCATGCTGAGGACCACATCGCCAACAGCCAGGCCTTCTTTTTTAGCGGCGCTGTCTACGATCAGCGAGGTAATGACAAACTTGTTTTCTATTACCCGCCCAAAAACCGAAGCGCTTGCCCCCTGGCCAACAAATTTACTGAAGGCGCTTACGGGTGCACTAATGGAGCCGTGTCCATCCTGGATATGCGCATACATGCCTGCGATCGTCATCGCATATTCCATAGAATCTTTAGCAGCTGCAAAACGCGGCAGGTATTGCTGGTAAACAGTATCCCAGTTGCTGTCCATGAGCTTTTTGTTCACAAAGAAATAATTGATCACGCTATATATCTTGGCAGCAGCCAGTACACGATTGCCCAGGGTGGGGTAAAGTTTGTCATTGGCATACCCGGCCTGTTTGGGCAGGTTGTTAATGGGTAATACTTCGCGGTAAGCCGTTGGGGCAGGTATACCTGACTTTAGCAGTGCTACTGTTTTGTCCAGATTTACCTGCAAGTCACTTTGTTTGTCGAGTATGGCATCCAGAGTTACAGTCGTTTTGCGATTTTCTCTTACCAGTTCACCTGTACGGATACTAATGGTAATGCCATCTGAAATAGTATATTGGGAAGCAAGGCTGGCGTTATTCATATTCAGTGGACCCTCACTTACAATGAGGGCTTTGCCAGCATCCTGCAGGGTAATAGCGAAGGTGGGCAATACCATATTCTCATTCACCAAAATGGCAATAGGAACCGGATGTTTTTGCGTTCCGGTAAAAGACTTCATCTGGTTGACCTTGAAATAAGAAGAATAAACACCCGAGCTGCCACCACGTTCGGGAACAAAGCCGTCATGTGCGATGCTGCGGGAAGAGGGCTTATATAGGGTGCCATTGGAAAATTCATGTTCTGTATTGCCATAGTCCAGCAATGCTCCCAAATCGACCCAGGCATAAGGCTGTATGGGCCGCAGGTCAAATACCAGGTATTGTACCTGCGATAGCTGCTTTGGTATTTTTTGTAAAGTTTCAATAGCCTGCATCCCGTTATCCAGGTCCTTCAGGTTACGGACCGTTACATACAAAATGCTATCCCTGGTTACGAGGGTAGGAGAGGGATCCACTTTGCTGAAAGCTTTTCCGGCTGGCGCTGCAGATATTACCCTTGTCATTGGATCTTCCAAAATGTTCAGCCATTGCTGCAGGGCTGCTGCGTAACTGGCTTTGTCAGTAGCATTAATAATATCGGGTACGGCGGCTGCAAAAGCCGAATCCCAGGGAATATTTTTATACTGCAGGTAAGGATGAAAATATTTGATATGGCCCCATAACTTACCGGCATCCGCCAAACGTTTGGTTTGTTGTGGGTTCAGTATAGGTGTTTGGGCATCTGACAGAGCAGGGGCCAGCAGGCTACAGAACAAGGCTGCAGTTATTGTTTTTGTCGAAAAGACCATCTTGCAAAAAATTAAATATTCATTACCAACCTATTCCATAGTCCTCTCCATGATTGCTGCTTCCACCCCAGAAGCTACCATGCTTCCAGTCAAAGAATATCAGGTTAATGGGACCGCTGGTTCGATCGTCGAATGTGAGTGTGTATCCCATTTTCCGAAGTGCTTCCCGTACGGCAACCGGTGTTGAGTCCTGGAGCAGCAAGTGGCCCGGCTTGGGCTGCCGGTCTGATGTTTGGGTGCCTCCCAGTGATAGCCAGAGTTGATTGCTGTTTATATTGGCGGCTTCTGCTGCCTGTTGGGCCGTCATGCCAAACTCTACCACATTCAAGAAGCACTGAAGCAGGTTTTGATCCTGTGTATCTCCCCCTTGTACTGCAAACGATAAAAATGGTTTACCATCTTTCAACGCCATGGAAGGGGTGAGTGTCACCCGGGGGCGTTGGCCTGGCTGTACTACGTTGAAGGGATTGAGGGTGGAGTCGAGTACAAAACTTTGCATACGCTGGCTCATGCCTACTCCGGTTCTTCCGGCAATGCAGGCGGGTAGCCAGCCTCCACTGGGTGTAATTGATACTACCCATCCCTGCTCATCGGCAGCTTCTACTGAAGTGGTGCCCCGCCAAAGGCGGTCGAGATAGTCAGCATCCACCACTTGCTGCTGAGGAACAGCAGCCACTGCATCACCAGCTGGTGAAGTTTCTGGTGCTTGCATACCTGTTCTTACATCATGTGCCGGTAAAAAGTTACGACGACTGCTATTGGTATCAACTGAAAAGCCCCTTTGCTTCAGTAATCCGATATAGGGATTTGTTTTCCCTTCAAATGGATAAGGATCACCCGGGCCAATTTTGTCATTGTTGGTAGAGGGGTTGATCAGTTTTGAACGCTCCTTTGCATATGCTTTGCTGAGTAGTCCCTTGATGGGCTCTTCCGGTGCTTTGTAGGGATCTCCGTAATAAAAATCCCGGTCGGCAAAAGCCAGGTTCATCGCCTGGTAAAGGGTATGGATGTATTGAGTGCTGTTGTACCTCATACCTTTCAGGTCAAAGTTTTCCAGTATGTTGAGGCTTTGCAATAACATCGGGCCTTGGGTCCATTGTTGTAGTTTGTATACATCGATGCCTTTATAATTTGTTTGCAGGGGTTCTTCCCAAAGTGGTTTCCACCGCGCCAGGTCTTCCAGTGTGATCAATCCTCCCTGTTCCTTGCTGCCCCGTACAAACTCTTTGGCGATATCTCCTGTATAAAAACGCGCATAAGCTGCCATGATGGCTTCCTGCCTGCTTTTCTTTTGTTTGAGTGCCGCCTGTTCTGCATCTACCATTTTTTGTAAGGTGGCCAGCAGGTCTTTCTGTACAAATATTTCACCTGCTTCGGGTGCTTCCCTTTTTTCACCCGGATGTGTTAGCAAAACGGCTTTACTGTAGGGCCATTCTTTGATGCGTGCTTTACCCTTTTCAATGCTATTGGCTGTTTGCGCTTCTATGGGATAGCCGGCTGCCAGCTGCATGGCGGGCGCCAATACTTCTTTCAGGCTCATGGTGCCATAGGCTGCCAGCATATAACAAATGCCGCCCGGCGTACCGGGAGTGGTAGCAGCCAGGGGACCATATTCCGGTGGAAAATTGTAGCCCTTGCTTTTGAAGAATGCTGCAGTGGCGCCGGTAGGCGCTACGCCCATCGCATTCAGGGCAATTACTTTTTTTGTTTTGGGATTATAGATCAATGCCTGTGTTTCGCCGCCCCAGCTTAATACATCCCACATGGTGCAGGTGGCTGCCAGCATAGCGCAGGCTGCATCTACTGCATTACCGCCCCGTTGGAAAATCATGCTGCCGGCTGTAGCAGCCAGGGGTTTGCCCGTAATAGCCATCCAGTGCTTGCCATGCAAGGGAGGCTTTTGGGTTTCCTGGGCAAACGAAAAGGAATAAACAGCAACAAGGAAAAAGGGAAGGCACAGGTATCTCATGTGAATATGTTTGGTTCCTAAAGATAAGGATTGCCAAATGTATCCCGTAGGCCAATACTGCTCTTCTTGTAGCGTAATTTACCTGGCCAGGTGCTTGTCAAATCCCAGGTCCACCAGCCGTTCATACGCTTGCCAGATGGTATCGGGTATTTCCTGATAGATCTGAAATCCTTTGGCAGGATATATTTTAATGCGTTGGAGATCGCCTACCATTACATTGATCACTCTTTCCAGGGGAATATCATCAGTAGGGTAGTCCTTGAAGGATATTTGGGGAGAAGTAACGAGTAGTTTCTTATCGGGCCAGTGCTTTTTAAAAGTGGCATAGCTCCTGCGTTCCATATAAGGCTTCTGTACCACGATAAAAGATTGGGGATCGAGGCCGCGCTCCTGCAACAATTCTTGCGTAAATAAGATATTCTCACCTGTATTGGTAGATTCATTTTCTACCAGGATCGCATGGGCAGGAACACCCATTTCTACAGCAATAGCAGCAAACTGATCGGCCTCTGTTTCTGTCCAGATGGCCTTGGTAAGATTGCCCAGGCCACCGGAAAAGATGAGCAGGGGCGCCCAACCCTGGAGGTAAAGTTCTGCGGCCCTGTTGGCCACCCGCCGGTCATGGCTGCCCAATGCAAAAATGCAGTCTGCCTTTTCTGGTAGCTGCTGCATATGGTGGTAATCCCAGAGCTCCTGCGAAAGTGCTATTACTTCATCGGTGATCATACGGAGAGATACTTATATACGTTTTTTTTATAGGCTTCCAGGTCTTCCAGCGTGGAGAAGGATTCAAACCTGTCTGCTTTTCCTCCCCGCTGTTGTCGTTCCAACGCAACTATACCACCACCTACCAGCGTCCTTTTAGCACGTTGGAAAATAGTATCCAGTCCGGCAATATCATTGATCGTTTGCAGGTCTTCGATCTGACCAACATTAATGATATAATCTTCCATAATTCATTAAGTGGTTGATAGCAGTTTCAATGATGAGTTAGGCGTTGGCGAAGGCTTTGGACCTCTTAGGCATGCGGGCTTTCGTTTTCTTTTTAACCTTTGCCTTAGCAGGAGAGGTTTTGCCGGCTGTTGCTTTCTTTGCCTTTTTCAGGCGTTCTTTTTCAGCGTCTGCGTCAACCTTCAGGTTATGTTTAATTACCTGCCAGTATTCAGGGCCATAGCTCACCAGAATTTCTCCGCCGGCGGGAATGTCTTTAGCAGCTTCAATAAATACCCGGTTGCCTTCCGTCACATATTCGCAGTTATTAACGATGCCTTTTACCCGGCCAATGCCACGGGCATCGTTGGCATAGCGTGCCAGAACTGTTTTATCGTGTTGTGCATCCAATACAAAGTTGCGGCTAACATAATAGATATAGCCGTTGTTGCCTTCATCATGATTCACATCTTTCCAGGTAGAAGCTTTGCCTTTGTATTCAATAATACGGGTTCCTTTTGCTATAGCTTTTTGGGTAAATAGTCCTTTGCCTGCTCCGGGAATAGTGGATTTTTTAACTCTTAGTTGCTTGTCAAGTAGTGCCATTCAATAATCGCTTGTATGTCCTTTAAAGTCGGCGAAGATAATTATTATTAACTGTTACAACACAAGCTTATACGAAATCCTTCTGTGTAAATTGGAGGACTTTGAAAGAGCTGGTCATTTGGGGCAGGGTCTACCGCTGCAGGCGGTAGTGTGAGGAGCCGTTGCAGGCGTTGCCTGCGCATCAGCCAATCGGCTTGTTAAGATCGATTCTTTATTGGGTGATTTGCAAATTCGTTGCATACAAAAATTTGGTTTTCACTTCTCTGTATATTAACTTTAATAACTATTGATACTTCATCGCACATTGTATTTTCATCGAAGTAAAGTATAGGATACTCCCAACTCAATCCCCAGGCTTTACTTTCCTCCCCCAGCCTAATCTTTTTTGTCCATCCTTGTAGTGTTATCATTATCTACTCCCATCTAATTCCATTCGTTAACCAAGCGCTAACAAGTGTTTGCACTTGATGCCGGTCATTCTTTAAATGATAATTAATGCTTTACATTTATCTGTAGCCTTTTTATTTACATTTGTTTCAAGGCATTCTATTTCATTTTTCAGCATTTTTTTCCCACCATTTACCTTATCAAATCTGACGATTGGTATAAAATCACACCAATGATTTTGGCTATTTAAAGATCTGATATCCGGAACGATCGCGTCTATGGATTTCCCGTGTCCATAGGGCATTGTATTCGTATGTCAGGCTTGACCGAAGTAAGGCTTTGTTATTTATTCCTCTAATCGATATGAAACGAAAGATTGTTATTGAGATCCTATCGTCCTTGTTGATCCTGCTGTTTGTATACACCAGTGTAAGCAAGTGGCTCGACTTCCAAACATTTACCGGGCAAATGAACAATCAACCATTGCCTAATTGGATGACTCCCGCACTGGTATGGACGCTCCCATCTGTAGAAATTATTATTTCAGGTTTATTGATGTTTGACAGAACACAACTCATCGGTTTCCGGGCTTCTTTGGTAATAATGCTATTGTTTACGCTTTATACATTGCTGGTATTGTTGAAGACATTTGGCAGGGTGCCCTGTTCCTGCGGTGGTGTAATAGAAAACCTTACCTGGAACCAGCATTTAGTATTCAACCTCTTCTTTGTAGGGGTAGCGCTGGCAGGTATTATCCTCAAAAGAAAAGAGAAGCCGAAAATTTCATATTAGGAAGCATGCTGCTGAGGGTTTAACGCTTTCAGGCGAAGCCGAAAACCTGTATAAAAGAGTAGGCAATTCTTATTTTTAAAAAATACCATTTATGAAGAGGATGAAATTTTCGCTCATGGGGTTGGCCCTGGTTGCAGCCCTTACCAGCGCCTTTGCTACAAGGCCTGATTGTTTATCATGCCAGAGTGCTCCGCAATACCGTTGGAACGGTTCCGTTTATGTACTACAAGGAACATTTGGAGTTGATTATGATTGTGATCCCGATACGATCACTTGTACGTACTATAAGCCCAACCCCCTGGGACAACCTAATGTATATGCCGCCTGCAGGCTGGGTATCTGGATCGATATGCACAGTCGGGCTAAATAATAAAGCGTTTATATAACAATTATTATCACTGTAATCATCTTATTGGAAACATCGGGACACCTGTGCAAATGCGGTAAATCAACAGTTTTGGCGCTTATTTGATGGGCCAGCAAAAAAAATCGGTTTAGCAACTAACAAAATGTTAATCAATCGATAATGTGCATTATAAACAGTTGTTAGCCAAATTGTTGATACGTAAATTTTCCCCTTATCAAAAAATGTTCTAAATTCATGTTTTCATAGGATAAGGTTTAATGGTTAATGGTATTTGATTAGTGCGGTCCCGCCTCTGGCGGGACCTTTTTTATTTTATGGGCATTACCTAATTGGCTTATAGGTTTTAACGGGGATTTTGAGTCATGCTGCTCAGGTTAATCACATCCGGAGGTAATAATAAAGTATAGCGAGGGTCGCCGGGCGCCAGTTCATAGGGTTTGTCGAGATTACGTTTCAATGTGATATTGGCACCGGTTTTGTTCAGGCGCCTCAGATCAGTCCAGCGCAGACCACGAAAAGGCAGCTCCTTTCTTCTTTCTTCAATAATTTTCTGCAAGGCAATCTCCGCAGAGGCGGCAGTAAGAGGTACATAGCTATTGGCCTTCCACCGATTCGCCAGCAGGGTATTTAGATCGTCCATGGCTTTCTGTGCCTGACCCATGCGTGCCTGGCATTCTGCGCGGATAAGGTATACTTCATCGGTAGCCAGGCCGGAAAACATTTGATTGGTAGCATTATAGCTGCCCTTGAGATTGATATTGCCCAAAGTAGGATGAACACGGTAGAAAATAACACTCCGTAGATCATTGGCTGCATAGGAGCGGTACAGATTCGAATCCACAATACAGTTGATCACGGTAATACCCCGCAATACATTGGTAGTCGTAAACCTACTTTGGTAAATAGCTTCTACATTGAATTTATTAAAAGGAATGTTTACCTGGGCATTGAGGGTATCATACCTGATGAGCGTATTGTGCAATAGCAAACAGCTATCTGCATAGAGTTTGGCGCTGGAGTAATCGTCCATGCTCAGGTAGGCTCTGGCCAGCAAAGCAAAAGCAGCTGGTCTGGAGGATCTATTGCGGTTATTGAAAGGTATTTCTGCAGGCAACAAAGCCCCAGCTTCCTTAAGATCAGCAAGGACCCTGCTATAAGTCTGGTGTACAGAGGAACGAACAGATTTTTCATCCACACCCGGCGTAAGCCGCAAAGGTATACCCAGCTTTTGACCAGTATTATTTGGGTTGTATACCGGGGCAAATATCTGCGCTACCTGGTAAAAAGCATGGGCCCGGGCAAATAACGCCGCGCCCTTAATGGCTTTCCACCTGGTTTCATTAGTGCTTGTGACAGGCAGATGGCTAAGGGCTTCCAGAATCACATTGGCATAAAATACCTGTTTATAGGGTGCATTCCAGTCAGTGATATCACCTGTCAGTCCGTCAAAAGTATTATCCAGCCATATATAGGCATTTTTTTCTTTGACATTCAGGCCGCGCCAGAAAGTGTATGGTAGGTAATAATTGTCTGCAGATAATTCCCCCAACACGGGCGTTTCATTCATGATGGTCTCGTTGTCGAGCAGGGCCTGGCAATCATCCAGGGTAGTAGGCACAAACAGGTCACTATCCGGTTTGGCTTCGAGGAATTCTTTTTTATGGCAACTAGTAGCCACTGCCAGGGCAGTTATACAAAGAAAAAGGGATATCTTTTGTATACTATTCATAGCCTTTATTTGAAATCGATTTTGATGCCGCCGGCAATGGTGCGTGGCGCCGGGTAACCACTTATATTGTCCGGATCGATCTGCGCATGATTGGCCCTCCACAATATTCCTATATTATTGGCATACACGTAGAATTGTAAACCCTGGATGGGAAGTCGGCGAAGCATTTCTTTGCTGCAATCGTAACTCAACCTAATATCCTGCAGGCGTATATGATCTCCCTTTTCCACCAGGATGTTGGAATATTGGTAGAAAAGATCACGTAAACTATTATTGGGATATTGCATGGAAGGAACATTGGTGCTGTTCTGATCACCTGGCTTTTGCCAGCGCTGACCAAAGTCGGCATGTCCCTTGGCGTTAAAATTGAACAATTCATCGTAGCTAATGGATGGCTTCCTGAAATAATAACCAGCTTTCCAGGTAATATTAAAAGAGAGTTGCAGTTCCCTCCAGGCAATTGTATTGCGTACACTGCCAAAGAAAGTAGGATTAACCGGGCCGCTGTATTGCAGGTTATTGAAATCGGATGAGTTGCGGATAGCGCCATAATCTTTGCTCACCTGGTTATTCAACCACCCCTGCGGGTCACCATTCATTGGATCCAGTCCCATCCATTGTAAGCTATACAAGGCAAACACAGGGTTTCCTTTGAGAGGATTAAGAAAATCTGTATTCAGGTAGGAGCTTATGTTGTTGAGTTGAACTTTGTATTCTGTTACTTCATCAATTGTATGACTGAATAGAAAGGTGCTCATCCATTTCCAATCCTTCTTGTTGATGTTTTGTGTTTGGAGGGAAATGTCTATCCCATTACCCTTCATATTGGCGGTATTGCCCCGAAAAATAGGATTACCGGTAGTAGGATCAAGCGGACTATTACCAATCAAGTCTTCGGCATTCCGGATATAATATTCAATGCTACCGCTGATGGTATTGTGAAGGCTGGAGAAGTCAATGCCAATATTACTCATGCGTACTTTCTCCCAGCGTAGGGCCGGGTTGGGCGGATTGATAATAGTACCAGTAGCAGCACCATAACTGTTTTGATTCTGGATGATGGCGGTGGTAAAGGCAGATACGGTTCTGTCTACATTACCATTATAACCATGGGTAAGGCGTAACCGCAGGTAAGGCAGCCAGTGAGCTTGGCCATAGAAAGCTTCCTTGCTGATCTCCCAACTGAAGCCAGCGCTCCAGAGGGGTACCCCTTTCTGGTTGGTCTTTACGCCAAAAATATTCGATTCATCTTTGCGGGCACTGGCAGATAGAACATAACGTTGATTGAGTGTATAAGCGGCATTTACAAAATAGGACAGGTAGCGATCTGTAGTAGTACGGTTTTTATCCAGGTAGGGAATTTCCTTTTCTGCAGCCGAATTGGAATACAGTGGAAAGGTGGCTGCATAATTAACCGGTATACTGGTGAGCCGGTCCGGATCATATCCATACAGACGGGTACCTGCGAATTGATTGGTAAAGCTTCTTATTTCTGCACCAGCAAACGCATTCAACGTATGATTGGCATTCCAGCTATGGGTATAATCGGCCTGTGCACGCACGTTGTGTGCCTGGTAAGTATTGTTTACCCTGTCCAGGATATCGCCATAGGGTATCGGTGTGGTAAGCGATACTCCGTTGATCTGTGTATACTGGTTGATCAGGTCGCGGGTAAAAAAAGACTCCCGGCTATGCAGGTTCCGCACTTCTGAAAATCCCTTATTGTATTGATAAAGTACATTTGTACTAAGGCCGGGCAGAATGGTATATTTCAACCCTGCATTGATGCGATAATCAGTGACGACTGTTTTATTATTGGCCAGCCGAAGCTCATCCAAGGGCCTGTAATTCCAGTCCAGCAATTGGCCTCCACCAGCAGTATCTATATAGGTTTTCCTGTAGCCGTAATTTACAGGAAGTGCCTGACCATTTTCCCCGGCCAATTGAGCATAGGGATAATTAATAGATAAATTGCCATCAGTGTTGCGCACCTGGCTGGTTGAAAAAATAATACCTGTAGTCAATTCAAGTTTTCGATCCCACCAGGCATAGGTATTGTTAGCGTTCAGGGTAATGCGATCGTATTGGTTGCCCACCTGGTTGCTCAGGTTCTTGTCGTACCCTGCCGAAAAATAATATTGGTTTTGCTTGCCACCGCCACTGGCATTAAGGGAGTACTGCTGGTTGATACTGGGGCGATAAAAATATTTTTCCCGGTCCCTTCGTAGATCCTGTTGACGTAAAGTATTCAGCAGGGCGGCGGCTTTGGCAGAGGATATCATGCCGTCCCGCTCCTGTATCAGGATCTCTACAGCAGGGGTGAGGACAGGATGTTCAGGATCGGCTTCACGCCCCGTATAATGGTCATTGGTAAAGAGGTACCGTTCTACATCAATATAATCACTGGAGTTCAAAATAGGTGCATAATACAAATCCGGTTTTTCGCCTACGGTCACATTAGCATTGAAAGATAGTTTAATATCCTGTTTGTATTTACCTGTTTTGGAAGTAATCACAATTACACCATTGGCTGCAAGAGCGCCCCAGATAGATGCAGCTGCAGCATCCTTCAATATGGTTATGCTCTCAATATCATTTGGATTGATATTGTTGACATTACCGGTATAGGGAAACTGGTCCAGGATGATCAGCGGTTCGGGATTGGCAAAAATGGTGCTCCGGCCGCGTATGCTGATGCTGGCCTGGTTGGTAGGATTGCCGGGTTGAATATTTGTATTAAACAAGACACTGTTTGTGATGCCATTCAACCGGTCCAGTACATTGGTAGTTACCTTATAGTTCAACAATTCATTGCTTACTTTCGAAAAGGAACCTGTTGATTGTTCTACCTTTTGTTTTTGATAGCCCGTGGCCACTACTTCTGATAATTCTGTCGCCAATAGTTCAAGGGTGATCAACAAGTCAGGTTTACCAGTTACCTTGATCACTTCGGTTCCATAACTCACGCAACTTACAATAAGACTATCACGGAGGAACACATTGTCCAGCTTGAATTCGCCGTCTTCATCAGTGGCAGTTTGTTGTTTGCTATTAGGGGCAATAATGGTGGCACTTTGTATGGGATCGCCTGTTTTAGTTATGATCCTCCCCTTTATGTTTATTGTTGCAGGGGGATTCTCCCCGGGTTTCCTTGGTAAAAGCTGCACACTTTCATTAACGAATTTATAGCTAAAGGGCTGGTCAACAAAAATGATGGAAGCCACTTCTTCCATGGTGGCCTTTCTTACATGCAGACTTACCCGCTTCGCATTAGTGAGCAGGTTAGGATCGTAAATAAATCTGTAAACTGTTTTACTTTCAATCGCTGAAAAGAGCGTTTCCAGCGGCACATCATTCCGGGAGATGGTGATCAGTCGTTGCTGCAATGGAAGATTCTGTTGAGCAAATCCGCTGACGCTCAAAAGCAGGCAAGTAATGGCTATTAATAAAATAGTGGTTCTTTTCACGCCAACCCTGTTGTTATGGTTACTCCGTCTCCCCGCTTATTTGGAAAACTTTTCACATCCCTGTCTTAGCCAGGCGCAGGTCTTTCAACAGGGATATAAAACTAAAAACTGCGAACCATGAGCAAATATAAGCTCTTGGTTCGCAGTAGAAAAAGATTGCTGCATGTTTGTGTGCATGCAGCACAGGATGGCTTAATGATTAATGGGAAATCTGGTTATTCCTAATATCTTAAATGACCTTTTGATTAACTCGTTGAATTTGAACTATATCAATACGATCTTTTGACCTTTTTCGTCGTATTTTAAGGCTATTCCCTGGTCTTGCAATATCGTCAGTACGTCTTTTATCGTATACCCACGTGAAATTTGACCTTTTAATGACTTTGTCGGAATCTTACCGGCATACTCAATTTTGAGGTTATACCAGCGGCCAATCTCCTGCATCACGGATTTTACATCCTGTTCAAGACTAATATAACCAGCTCTCCAGGGTACTGCCTTTGTCATATCTACACCCACCTCGTTTACTCCCTCCACTTTTCCGCTCTTATCTACCAATACTTCCTGGCCAGGTTTAAGTAACTGTTGAGCAGCTACTTTAGTGGTCAGTTTTACAGAACCCTGCAACAGTGTGGTTTTCACCAGTGCATCGTCTGTATAAGCATTAATATTAAAACGCGTTCCCAATACTTCTACAGTGCTCCCATCTTCAATAGCCACTTTAAAAGGCTTGTTTGTCAGGTGAGCAACTTCGAAAAAAGCCTCACCGGTTAGTGAAACATTTCTTTCACCACCGGCGAAGGCTATAGGAAAACGCAATGATGAAGCCGCATTGAGCCAAACTATACTTCCATCAGGAAGGATAACCTGGAACTGTCTGCCCTTGGGGGTAGATACAGTATTGTAAAGAACTGTTGATCCATTAGCAATTGGATCATTCTCACTTGCTCCGTTCGCACTATTGTAAGCTATCTGGCCATTGGCCCTTGAAATGATCATATTTCCCTGCGCTATCTTTTGCTGTTGGCTGGGATTATCAAGAACTATCTTTTTACCATCGCTCAGTGTAAGTGTCACTTTTGAAATGGCAGTTGTGATTTCTTCTTTCGTTTCACCAACAGGTTGTTTTTCAGCAACAGGCTGATTAGCTGCTGGTTTGAAGTACAACCAACCAGTTACGGACAGTGCAAGTACCACCGCTGCGGCCGTAGCAATTTTCAACCAGGGCCGTTGAACCCCGTAAAGTGGCACCACTTTGCTGGCAGGATCTATCTGCTGGACCGTTTTCTCCCAAATGGCCTCGCTGTTCACCTGGGCATAAGCCTTTAGTTTATCAGCTAAAACCGTTTGATCCGTTAATTCAGCAAACAAAGAGCGATTTTCTTCTGATTCTGCAAGCCAAATACGCAACTCATTTTCCTCCTCCTGGCTCAAAGTCAGATCCCGATGCTTATTGATCAGGCTTAATATTTTTTCGACTTTTTCCATGAGTAATAAGGTGATAAATTGAGTTTTGTGCCGTTAACTCGCAGGTTCGTTTATATAAACAACGAGTGAAGACTCTTTGACAAAAAGATTTTCCTGTTTTTTTATTTTCCCTGAATAATTACTACCATATATATGCACCAGGCAGTAAATGAATGCGATCAGGAGAATTTTACCTTTCAGCAATTGGATCGCTCTGGCTTTCTGGTTCAATACGTTACGGGGTGAAATACCTAGCCTGGTGGCAGCTTCTTCGGTACTGGCGCCTTCAAAATACACCTGCTCAAATACCGCCCGGCATTTCTTCGGTAATTGCTCTATGTAGGGATATAATTTCTTCAGTAGTTCGGTTTCTACCATTTTGCGCAGAAAATCTTCCTCCCTGTCGGCCAGGAGGTAGGATAACTCATTATTGGAGATAACCCTGCGTTGTTTTTGTTTCAGGAGGTTCACACAGGCATTGCGGGTAGTGGTAAGTAAAAATCCTTTAATATGACCCTCATCGCTGAATTGGGCCCGGCCATGCCATAATTTGGTGAAAGTATCAGCTACGATATCCTCTGCTTCCTCTTTATCCAGGCCATATTTTATCGCCAGGTAACACAATGAACGGTGGTGCTCTTTGAACACTTGTTCAAAAAGTCCCCCTTTTCCTTCCCTGAAGGCAGTCATCCAATATGCTTTATCCTGGAACTTTGGGGTCATCGGGATGAGCGGCTAATGGCGCTTTTTGTTTGATTAATAAATAAAATAGGTTACCCGCTTGCCAATTGGGGCAATGCAGAAAAGATAAGGCTTACCTGTTCAGGGAAGATTGTGATCCACAAAAATCAAACCCCGGCAAAACAGTTCATTTGATAAGGGGAGAGGATGCTAAATGGAACCGGAAAATTGCCGGACTGCAATGTACCTGTATATGCCTTATTATACGGGTTCTATGCAGTGCAAGATTACAAAATAAATGGTAAACCGCCCTCCTGATAATCTATAGAACCTGTCTATATCAGACATTGTGGTCATCCAGTGAGGTAATAAACTACCCTAATTGATGGTCAGGGGCAATTATTTGATATAGATCAAGTAATTTGATGTGCTGAACTTACCGGTAATTAAACAAACATCCCTGGGTAAATTAGTACCTAATTAACCTTAACATGCAAGTTCCAACCAACACACCTCTAACGAGCCAACAGGATATTGCCCAAGCTGCTACCCGTCACCTATTAGGCATTTCATTGATCGCCGCACTGGCCGGCTTCATTTTTGGATTCGATACGGTTGTTATTTCCGGCGCCAATCTTCCCATCAAAGAACTATGGCATACCACCCCCTGGTTTCATGGATTCTTTATCATGTCAATGGCTTTATGGGGCACCGTTGTTGGAGCCCTGTTTGGTGGTATTCCCACGCAGCGATATGGAAGGAAAAAGGTACTGCTGTGGATTGGAATATTCTTTAGTGTGTCGGCAGTGGGTTCTGCATTAGCACAGGACCCCTATACTTTTTCTTTTTTCCGTTTCCTGGGAGGCCTGGGCATTGGTATATCCTCGGTTGCGGCCCCTACCTATATTTCAGAAATTTCCACCCCTGCTACCCGGGGAAGACTGGTAGCCATGTATCAGTTCAATATTGTATTCGGGATTTTGATTGCCTTCCTTTCGAATTATTTTTTTGAAGGATGGGGAGGCGCCAATGACTGGCGTTGGATGCTGGGAGTAATGGCGCTCCCTTCCCTGATCTATACCGTATTGGTGGTGGGTATTCCTGAAAGCCCGCGCTGGCTGATCGCCAAAAAGAATGATGAAGCCGGCGCAAAAAAGATCTTATTAAAACTGGGTGTTACCAATGTGGATGAAGTAGTGGCCGCTGTTACAACAGGCATTAAGCAGGAAGCCGCGAGCGGGAAGGCAGCCGGTTTTTTCAGTACCCGGTACAAAACCATTCTCTGGCTGGCCTTCATGGTGGCTTTCTTCAACCAATGGTCGGGTATTAACTTCATTTTGTACTATGCACCGGAAATATTGGAAAGGGCCGGGCTGGCGGCTAAAGAATCCTTACTCAATTCTATTGCCATTGGTGGTACCAATCTGCTCTTCACCTTTGTAGGTTTATACCTCATTGACCGGGTTGGCCGCAAAACACTATTGATCATTGGTTCCATCGGTTATATTATTAGTCTTACCATGGTGGCCTGGGCTTTTTATACAGGCGCAGGACCAGGGCTGTTAATGACCTTCCTCCTACTTTTTATTGCATCACATGCAGTAGGGCAGGGTGCGGTCATACGGGTATTCATTGCCGAAATTTTTCCCAATAAAGTGCGGGCCATGGGCCAGTCCTTCGGAGCCAGCACACATTGGGTCTTTGCCGCCATCATAACATTGATCACGCCTGTTTTCTTAGACGCAGACAATGGCATTTTTAAAGACAATCCCTGGCCCATCTTCGCCTTCTTTGCCTTCATGATGGCTTTACAGCTCATCTGGGTGCTTACTAAGGTGCCGGAAACAAAAGGTTCCTCACTGGAAGAACTGGAAAAACAACTGGTCAATAAACAGTAGAACATCCGCGTAGTGCCCTGGTTGCCATGGCAACTATGGAGCAAAGCTTTTATATTGTGCCCCAAACAGCAAGCAAAAAATAAGAATTATGAAATTTTTCCCTTTGAAAAGGATAGCAGCATGGACATTGGTCCTCGCCATCACCGCTACCTCTTGCAGTGATAAAAAAGCTTCCCAACTGGTAATTGAGAATACAGACATTGAAAGACCTCATGAATTGGTCGTATTGAAAAGAACGGTGCTGGAAACTAAAGTGGATAGCTTGTCGGCCGGTAAATACATCATTCTCAAAGAAGGTGGCCGTCCATTGGTAGTGCAGCATGATGACCGGGATGGTGATGGCTCCTGGGATGAGATCGCTTTCCTCCTGCCTCTACAGGCCGGCGAAAAAAAGGTATTGGATATTGAAGTATCCGATGCTCCTGCTACCATAAAAGCAGCTGTGCTGGCTCATGTGCGCCACAAGCGTAAGAACTCCGACAATACATTTGGTGATGATCTCCAAAACGATACTGTACCTGCCGGTCAGCCTGCCACTGATTTCAGCAAGCAACCCTTGCCGCCATTTTTAACAGAAGGACCAGCCTGGGAAAATGATAAAGTAGGGTTCCGCCTTTATTTTGATGTGCGCAACGGGAAAGATATTTGGGGTAAAACAATTTCCCGCATGGTGCTGGATGAAGTAGGCACAGATACGGCTAAAAATTATCATGCACAAGCCGATTGGGGTATGGATGTATTGAAAGTAGGCAAATCACTGGGAGCAGGTGCATTGGCCCTGCTGATGAAAGATGCTGGAGGTAAAGATACGCTGGTGCGCCTTGGTGGCGCCAACATGGGAAGCATTGTGTATCAAAAAGTGGCCGACGGTCCTGTGCGGGCAATCTTCCGGTTACAATACCCTGGCTGGAAACCATTGGACACTGCCAATGTAGTAGCTGTTGCTGAAGAGATCAGTATCTGGGGCGGACAATATTTTTATGAAAGCAATGTATACCTGAGTGGAGCGCCTGCGGGTTCAAAACTGGTAACAGGTATCGTAAACCTGCACAGCCAGGCCTCTAAAAATATAGATACAACAGGGTATACTGCGTTGTATACCTATGATGCCCAAAGTGAGAACGAAGACAACCTGGGAATGGCGCTGCTGGTATCGAAAAAAGCGTTTGATAGTTTTATCACCACGCCCAATGCCAATACCGACGTGCAGAATACCTACGCAGTGGCCTTTAAGACCAGCAATGATCCGGTGACTTATCGTTTTTATGCTGGCTGGCAACCCAGCGATCCACAGTTTGCCAGTGAAGCTGCTTTCCGCCTATTCCTGTCGCAGGAAATAAAGCGCAGTTCACCCGTCAACCTATCATGGAAATAGATACTTACAATGGGCCTCGCTTTTAGGGGCCCTCTGTAATTATATGTAAATACTTTCTTAGGAGTGACATCCTGCAGTACAGCAAAAGCTGCCTTGCGTACCAAAGGATGCACATCCTGTATTTTAATCATTCAAAGCACCTGCACATTTATGCACATGAAACAATTGTTTGTATCGGCCGTAATGGTGTTATCACTCTTTACGGTCAGCGCCAGGCAGCGCGCGCCTTTTAAGTTATGGTATGATAAACCTTCCGGCACCACCTGGGAAAATGCCTTACCCGTAGGTAATGGCCGCCTGGCCGCCATGGTCTATGGCAATGTAGAGCAGGACATCCTGCAACTCAATGAAAGTACGGTGTGGACGGGTAGTCCCAACCGGAATGACAATCCCGATGCCCTGGCTTCCTTACCAGCCATCAGGCAGCTGATTTTTGATGGTAAACAAAAAGAAGCACAGGAAATGGCGCATAAGACGATCGAAAGTAAAAAGTCGCAAGGTCAGATGTACCAGCCGGTCGGCAACCTCTTACTAAGTTTCCCCGACCACCAGCAATACAGCGATTACCCCCGGGAACTGAATATCGAGGAGGCTATTGCTACTACTACGTATCAAGTAAACGGCATTCAATATACCCGTACCGTATTTGCTTCCCTTCCTGCCCAGGCTATCGTAGTGCGGTTAACTGCGGCGCAAGCCGGCAAGCTTTCATTCACAGCTGCTTTTTCTACACTGCAAAAGAAGGCCACGGTGAAAGTAAACCAGCAGGAGCTGGTGATCAGCGGTATTACTGCAGGACATGAAGGCGTGGAAGGTAAACTGCAATTCAATGGTATTGCCCGGATAGTTACGGATGGTGTCATTAAACAGTCTGCTGATTCGGCCATTACCATCAGCCAGGCAGGAACGGCCACTATTTATATCTCCATCGCCACCAATTTTGTTAATTACAATGATCTTAGCGCCGATGCCATAAAACGTGCCCAACAATACCTTGGCGCTGCTTTGCAGAAAACTTATCCTCAGTTATTGAAGGAACATGTGGCCGCTTACCGGAAATTTTATGATCGTGTACAGCTTGACCTTGGCTATACGGATGCAGCGAAGGAGCCTACTGATACTCGCTTGCGGCGATTTGCTGCAGGCAAGGATCCGCAACTGGCAGCCTTGTACTTTCAATATGGGCGTTACCTGCTCATCGCTTCCTCACAGCCAGGCGGACAGCCTGCCAACCTCCAGGGAATATGGAACGATAAAATGGTACCGCCCTGGGACAGTAAGTACACCATCAATATCAACACAGAAATGAATTACTGGCCGGCGGAAAAAGACAACCTGCCGGAGATGCATGAACCATTGATACAAATGGTGAAAGAACTTTCAGTTACCGGTAAGGAAACTGCCCGGATCATGTATGGGGCCAGGGGATGGATGGCTCATCACAATACGGATCTGTGGCGTATAACCGGCCCTGTAGACAACATTTTTTGGGGCATCTGGAGTATGGGAGGCGCCTGGCTTAGCCAGCACCTCTGGGAAAAATACCTGTACAATGGAGATACCAAATACCTGTCACAGGTATACCCGGTGCTGAAAAATGCTGCCCTTTTCTTTGTGGACGATCTGGTGGAAGATCCTACAAGAAAATACCTGGTGATCAATCCCGGTACTTCGCCGGAAAATGCACCGGCCTCCCGGCAAGGTGTATCTTTTGATGCCGGCTGCACAATGGACAACCAGATTGTTTTTGATATGCTGTCGGTGGCAATACAGGCCGCTGAAATATTAAGGCAGGATGCAGCACTGGTGGATACTTTCAAGGCTGTTCGCCGGCGTCTTCCACCCATGCAGATCGGTCAACATGGCCAGTTGCAGGAATGGATTGACGATCTCGACGACCCCAATGACCACCACCGGCATATTTCTCATTTGTATGGCTTATTCCCTTCCCAACAGATATCTGCTTACCGAACACCCGGGTTATTCCGGGCCGCCAATTCCACGCTCTTGCAACGAGGTGATGTTTCAACAGGTTGGAGCATGGGATGGAAAGTGAACTGGTGGGCAAGGCTATTGGATGGCAACCATGCTTACAAGCTGATACAAAACCAACTTACACCTGTAGGGACATTCAAAGAAGGCGGCGGCACCTACAATAACCTGTTTGATGCACATGCCCCCTTCCAGATCGATGGTAATTTTGGTTGTACCTCAGGCATTACAGAAATGCTGATGCAAAGTCACGATGGCTTTATTCACCTGCTGCCCGCCCTGCCCGATGTATGGCCTGCCGGCAGTATCAAAGGATTGCGTACCAGAGGTGGGTTTGACATTGTGGAGATGAGTTGGCAAAATGGAAGATTGACAAGGCTCGTCATTAAGTCCAGGTTAGGCGGAAACTGCCGCATCCGTACAGCGCAACCTTTAAAAGGTGCAGGTATGAGTTTGAAACAGGCTGTTGGTGAAAATCCTAACAAATTGTTTGCGGTACCAGCTATTGCTACGCCCAAAGTATCAGGTAAAGCACCTGCGGGCAGTAGCCCAATACCTGAAAGCATATTGTATGATTTCAATACGGTGGCAGGTAAGACTTATATCCTGACAAGCGAAACACCCTGATGGTGCTCGCGTAAGGTAAACTTACAATAATAAAGATGACATCTTTCGTTTGCTGCGCAAATGAAAGGTGTCATTTCCGATCAATAAAATAGAGGTGACACCTTTTGTAATAGGCGCCACCTCAGAAACCTTGCCGCTGAATCCTTGAAAAAAACCGAGACCGTTTAGTGTTGTGAAAATATGGCTATATTCTCCCTGGTTGTTTGTGGGTACTTAATCATTTTTTAAACGCACGTGCCATTGAAAGCGTATCATAACAATCGCGGAAATGGGTGATCTTTCCTTCATCGTTGAATTCGGAGGTCATGGCCCAGATCGATGAAAAAAGTTTACCGGTCGCTTTTACCTTGCCTTTGCAATAACCGGTGGAAACGACCATGTGTTCGTTTTCAAGAATGTGTTCTGCCACAAACTCGGTGTATTCTACATCCTCATTCATTTTGTTGAAAAATGTTTTTACATCATTGGGGCCATGGTAAATACCGGCATGGGGAATATCAGGTTCTCCCATCACTTCCCAGATAACATCCTTGTGTAGACAGGAAATAATATAAGGAATATCGCCCCGGCTGAAAGCATCGTACATTTTGTTCACTGTTTTGCCATAACGAACTAAGGTTTCCATAATAACAATTTTTTGGTGGTTAAAAAATGTTTGGAAATATCATCATAGCAGATAAGGTGAAGGGGGGATTGCTAAAACAAGTGGGTGCGGAAGAAGGGCCGGACGGTTAAATAAAAGCGGACATAAAAGTTACGAACAAAAAATACTCAAAAGTGCAAACGGTATCATCTTTATTTCTGCAACAACAGTCTTTTCCATTGTTTGTATTTTTCAGGCATACAATGTCCGCATGGACGATAACCATGCTGCAGGGCTTCCGCTTCATCTTTAAAGAATACCCGGTTATCTGGCTTTATTCGTTTGCCCGACGAACAGGAAAGCAGGCCATAGACCTTTGTCTTTTTATATCCTCCCAACGAAATCGCTCCGGACCGGATATGGCTGCGTAGTAACAAGCTTCTTTCTCCTGCGTCTTTACCTAAGTCAATATGATGATACACTGTATGGATTTGGATCAAAAATACATCCCTTATGATCGGGTAAGGACCCAGATGTTGCGAACTTTGTTGGCTTACCCGCCAGCTGTGCGGCAGACCGGACGGTTTGTACCAAAAACGAACATTAAGCTCACTTTAATCGGGATTCAACATGCTGGGTATCAAAAAACTGTATATTGGCATACCGATGGATAGGGTTATGCGGGAAACAAAATGATAACGATCAAAGCCATATAGCCATGCAAGAACAAGATCGTATATGGACACTGGTAGCCCGCAAGCTGGCCGGTGAAGCCAGCCGGGAAGAGCGCAAAGAGCTGGAACAGCTCTTGCACAAGTATCCGGACATGACCTATACCGTGGAAATGCTGCTGAACCTTTGGGCACAGGAAAAACCACCGGATAATGAAGAAGCTGAAGAAGCCTTTGAGCGCCTCCTGCAACGCATGGCGGTAAAAGAAGCGCAAAAAATAGCGCGTCAGCCTGCTTCCACCATCGCCGGGCGGGTTATCTGGAAAAAAAAACCTTCCAAAGCAAATCGTCTGTTCAATTCCCTGATGAACAGTGGAGGCATGCTCAATAATTACTTCAAAACTTCTACGCGTACTTTATTGCGCAATAAAACCTTCTCAGCCATTAATATTATTGGACTGGCCGTAGGCATGGCTGGCGCCATCCTGTTGTTGCTGTGGATCCAGCATATTTACAGCTTTGATCAGTTCCATACTAAGAAGGACCGTATTTACCAGGTATTGAGTCGCGACAGATCTGCCGGACGGGTTGAAGTATGGGATGCTACTCCACATCCGCTGGGGCCCGGTCTCAAGGCCGGCTGGCCGCAGGTGGAAGAAGCTGTGCGTATGAATTGGGTAGGTGCGTTTATTCTGAAGAAGGGAGATATACAATTGCAAACGGCTGGATTCCTGACGGATCCGGGTTTCTTCTCCCTTTTCGATTTTCCCCTGCTTAAAGGCGATCCACATACCGCCCTGAACAATCCACATTCCATTGTGCTCACAGAAAAAACGGCCACCAGGCTTTTCGGAAATGAGGAGGCTATGGGTAAGGTGATCAGGATCGATAGCAATATCAATTTTACGGTAACGGGCATCCTCCGGCAATTGCCCACCAATACCCGGTTTACCTTCGACTACCTGATGCCCTGGAGTTATACGAAGGAAGTAGGATGGGAGAGTGACAATTGGACCAATTCATCCATTGCTACCTATGTATTGTTAAAACCAGGTGTAACGGAAACAAAGGCCAATGCCCTTATTGGTAACCTGATCAAAAAGAACGCAACGAATGCATCCACAGAAATATTCCTCCACCCAATGGTCAAATGGCAATTGTGGAGTCACTTTGAAAATGGAAAAATTGTAGGTGGTGGTATTGATATCGTACGGTTATTTGGTATTATCGCCGCTTTTATTTTGCTCATTGCGTGCATCAATTACATGAATATGAGTACCGCGCGTAGTGAAAAGCGCGCCAAAGAAGTAGGCATCCGCAAAGTGGCCGGTGCGGGCAGGCAGTCTCTGATCGTACAGTTTATCAGCGAATCAATGATCATTGCTATGGCGGCTGGAATATTGGCATTGGTCATAGCGCAATTGGCGCTTGGATGGTTCAATGGGTTAACAGATGTAGCCATCACAATTCCTTATGAGCATACGGGCTTCTGGTTGGCAGGCCTGGGCTTTGTATTGTTTACCGGAATCCTTGCAGGCAGTTATCCCGCTTTTTACCTGTCGGCATTCAGGCCGGTGAAAGTTTTGAAAGGCACTTTTAAGGCGGTACATGCGATGGTTACGCCCCGTAAAGTATTGGTGGTCGTCCAGTTTACCTTCGCCATCATCTTCATTATTTGCACGGTGATCATTTACCGGCAGATCATCCATGTGCAGCAAAGAGATGTGGGTATAAATATGGATAAGCTGGCTTTTGTGTACGTGAAAGGCGATATGTCGAAAAATTACCGGCTCATTAAAAATGAGCTGCTCAATAGTGGACTGGCCAGCTCGGTTACCCGTACCAACTCGCCGGTTACGGACGTGTGGAGTAATACCGACAAATACAGCTGGGAAGGCAAAGATCCGCAGGAGCGGATGGGGTTTGTGCAATTTCTGAGCGATGATGATTTTACGCAAACCATGGGTCTTAAAGTATTGGCAGGCCGTGATATCAATACCAACCTGTATCCTACCGATTCTACAGCCATGTTATTGACTGAATCGGCCTTAAAACAGATGAGGCTGCAACAGCCATTGGGAAAGGTAATAAAAGGCGAATTCAAAGACTGGCATGTGGTAGGGGTGATCAGCGATTTTATTCCCGGTTCGCCTTTTCAACCCGTGTCGCCCATCATATTGCAGGGCCCCGATAAAGATTGGTTTGGGGCCATCTCCTTCCGGTTGAAAAAGGAAACCAAAGAGGATCTGGAAAAAGTGGCGCAGGTATTCAAGAAATACAATCCGGATTATCCGTTTGAATATCACTTCACAAAAGAGGTCCATACCAATAAATTCCGTGGCCAGCAGAATACGGGCGAGCTGGCAGCTGTTTTTGCCGGTCTTACGATACTTATCTCCTGCATGGGCCTGTTTGCATTAGCCACCTATATGGCCGAAAGCCGGATCAAAGAAGTAGGTGTGCGCAAAGTATTAGGTGCTTCTGTGTCGGCGATTGTAACCCTCCTGTCTACAGGGTTCTTAAAACTGGTGTTTATCGCTTTCCTGGTTGCTTCACCCGTTGCCTGGTGGATGATGCACAGCTGGTTACAGCATTTTGCCTACCGCATTCATATCGGCTGGTGGGTCTTTGGCCTTACCGGTCTTGTATCGATATTGATAGCCATCGCAACTGTTAGTTACCAGGCATTGAAAGCGGCACTTTCCAACCCGGTAAAGGCATTGCGGAGCGAATAAAGGCCTTCTCCCGTATAAAACGAACAATAGCGGTGCTTATGGCACCGCTATTGCATTTGAAAGGGCCTCGATCGCTTCGGGGGGATCTTGTTTGTGTTTAACTTTTTACCTTATCTTTGGTTACTTCTTTTAACGGGCTTCCTCCTTGGTTATCACCTATATACAACATTTACCGGATGAAAAATGGCAAAACCTGCTTTTTGATTGATGATGATATCGACGATCAGGAGATTTTTACCCTGGTGCTGAAAAGCGTTAATCCTACTATCAATTGTGTTACTGCCAGCGATGGTATTGAAGCTGTTACAAAGCTGATGACAGAAGCGTCATTTAATCCTGATTATATATTTCTTGACCTGAATATGCCCCGTATGAGTGGCAAGGAATGCCTGCAGGAGATCAAAAAAATAGACCGGCTAAAAGGAACCCCCATCGTCATTTATTCTACCTCTTCCGAGCAAAAAGATATCCTTGAAACCCGGGCACTCGGGGCCAGTGATTACCTGGAAAAACAATCCAGTTTGGTTGAGCTCAAAAACAGGCTGGCACACTATTTTAAATGATGTATATCATACATGTAAGCAGAAAACTGGTAACAGATGAAAGCCGCTCTTATGAATGATGAAGTCAATGTAAGTCAGATATATACAAATGCACTCCTGGAAGGGGATAACTTTTATAAAAGCCTTTTCAGTAAACTGCCTATTGCGCTCTACACTTGTGATAAAGATGGGTATATACTATTTTTTAATGAGGCCGCTGTGGACCTTTGGGGGCGGAAACCGGTTGCGGGCAAAGAGCTTTGGTGTGGTTCCTGGGAAATATACCGGCCAGACGGTTCGCCACTGCCGCTGGACGAATGTCCGATGGCCATTGCCTTAAAAGAAGGTAGGACTGTTCATGGGCAGGAAATAGTGATTCGCCGTCCCGATGGAAGTAAACGCCATGTAATGCCTTCACCACAGCCGGTTTTTGATGAAGCAGGCAAGTTGGCGGGAGCTGTGAATATGCTCAGTGATATTACCGATCGCAGGGTGGTGGAGGATAGGATGGCACACCTGGCGGCGATCGTAGAATCTTCTGATGATGCCATCATCAGCAAAACACTTGATGGCGTCATTACCAGCTGGAACGGGGCCGCAGAGAGGATCTTAGGGTACAATGCAGCTGAGGCCATTGGCCATTCCATCACCATGTTAATACCGCCCGACCGCCTGGATGAAGAGCCCAAAATTGTGGAGCGTCTTAAAAGAGGCGAGCGGGTTGACCATTTCGAAACAAAACGTATTACCCGGACGGGCAAGATAATTGATGTATCGCTCACGATTTCACCAGTAAAAGCGGGTGACGGAAGGATCGTAGGCGCTTCCAAAATACTGCGTGATATTACCCTCCAGCGGGAAGCTGAGCGTATTATCCGCGAGGGAGAAAAGCTTTTCAAAACGCAATTGGAGAAATTGGTAGAAGAAAGAACTGCTGACCTCGTGCACATAAACGAAGAACTGGAAAGATCAAACCATGAGCTCGAGCAATACGCCTATATTGCCAGCCATGACCTTCAGGAACCTTTGCGGAAGATCCAGACTTTTGCAGAACTGTTGAAAATGAATGCGCACGATGCTGCGGCTGTGGAGGCATACTACGCTAAAATAAATATGTCAGCCCGGCGCATGTCAAGCCTTATCAAAGATGTGCTCAACTATTCCCGGCTTTCTAAATCAGAAAATGTTTTTGGGGGGGCAGACCTCAACCAGGTATTACAGGATGTAAAAAATGATTTTGAACTATTGATTGAACAAAAGAAAGCTGTGATTATCGTCAACCCAATGCCAGCGATCAAAGGCGATGTACAGCAACTTCGCCAGCTTTTTGGCAACCTCGTGAGCAATTCGCTGAAATTTAGTGATCACCTTCCACGCATAGAAATCGAATCCACCATTATCGATATTCCCGCCGGTACAAACGACCTGGTTAATACGGGAAAATATGCGCAAATTATTTTTAAGGATAATGGTATTGGCTTTGATCAAAAATATGCCGACCAGGTATTCGTGGTCTTTAAACGGCTCAATAACCGGCAGTTCTACAGCGGAACCGGCATTGGACTGGCTTTGTGCAAAAAGATCGTGGAAAGACATGGCGGTACGATCAGCGCCACCAGCGAATTGGGTAAGGGTGCCACCTTTACAATCCTATTGCCGTTGGCCTGACCAATCAATGTTACCTACAACAATGCTATCTTTACTGTCACCATGGAAGATCCCATTCTCATAACTGTTCCTTACAAAGGAGAAGAAAAAAATATCGAAGTGCAGTGGCAACCCATGGGCTATACACACCGTTTCAAAGCATGGATAAATGATGTGGAAGTGTTTTTTGAACCAGATGAGGAAAGACAATACCGCGCTGTGATACCACCTGAGCAATCAAATAATACCCATAAAATAGATACTGCTTTATTGCAGGCAGTAGCAATTGTATTGCATGAAGCGCTTGCCTGAGCATAATAAATAGGGTACGGATTAGCCGTTCATAGAAAATGGATGTGTAACGCGAATATTGGACTTGTACCTGATCAAACAACTAAAAAAACTTCTTCAAAGCCTGGAAAAAAACAGAAAAGACTTCCAACAGCTAGGCTGTATACAGTTGACCTTCCCAACGATCCCCCATGGATGTGAAAAATCACCCGTACCTAACCATCACCGCAGAAGTCTTTCTGATTTCCCATTGTTCTCATCGCCTGTGCAAAAAACTTATCGGCAGTACAATGCCGCATGTATTCAGTAATGACATGTAATTTTTTTGGATGCTACTTTTTTGGTGAACCAACCCGAATAAAGCTGTAAGAAGCTTTCATGGGTAAAAGGAAAGGAAACAAGAAAAAGGCAGTTGCCGGAGTACTGTTCAAACGGTCAGGTGCAAATGTAAAGTAGTTTACACAGTTTTCATCAGTATCGAACGATCACTACTTGTATTTAGAAAATCGACTATGGGGTAAACTCTTAGTCTCCCGCTTAAGATTAGGTTTAAATGCCCTGAATTAGGGGTAAAGTCAATTTAAGCCCGGTACAATTTGGATAGAATAAACGATCAATTGTTCGACTGGTAGAAAAAACACTATGTAAGTTTCGTTATTATTTGACCCATAAATATGGATATTTCCACTTAAAACCCTCTTGCATTACATATTTTTGTATAGCATTATCTAAGTACCATGGCTAAAATTCTAATCATTGACGACCATTCGATTATCAGGGTGGGCATTGCTTTTCTTATTCGCCAGGAAATACCTTCGGCCGCCATCGACGAAGCGAAAAGCGGCGATGCAGCTGTGGCATTGCTTAAAAAGAATACCTATGACCTTGTGATCCTTGATGTTAACATTCCCGGCACAGATACGATTGATTTCATCAGCTACCTGTTGACGGCCACTCCCCATCCCAACATCCTCATCTTTACCATGAATCCCGAAGAATGGTATGGCAGGCGATTCCTGAAAATGGGTGTCAAAGGTTTCCTAAATAAAGAGTCTCCCGAAGATGAGATCAAAAAAGCGATCTGGACCGTATTAAAAGGTAACCGTTATATCAGTCCGGCATTGGCACAGATCATTTCCATGGACGCCCTGGAGAAAAAGAAAGAAAACCCTTTTGATGAACTGAGCAACAGGGAATTTGATGTGGCCATGCGGCTTACCCGCGGCGATTCGGTATCCGTGATAGCTGAATCTCTCAATTTACACGCCTCTACCGTTGGTACCCATAAAGCACATATCTTTGAAAAATTGAACGTACAGAACATTATTCAGCTGGCAGATCTGGCCCGCTTGTATGACGCAACCGCCAGTTCAGGCGCCAAAAGTTAACAGTCAACCATTTTACAAAATAGCCACTTCACCGCCCGTTCCTTTTTCTTCCTGCCTTAATTTTTTTTAATTAATGTCACGGATGCTATTGATGCATTCTGTTGCCTATGATATCTTTGCCCCGGCATGGCCTGTTTGCCACATTATACCTTTTTCTGCTAATCCCTGGCCGCCTTAGGAACAACAATACCCTGCACATAGAAAGGGGAGAGGATATCAACGCATGGACCGACCGGCAGCTATTAAGGATCATATTACACAACCTGATCGACAATGCCAACAAGCATACCGACAATGGTACCATCCACTTAAGCGTTGCAGTAACCAACAAAGATCAGATAGCCATTAAAGTAGCTGATTCCGGAAAAGGGATGACCGGCACCGAACTTAGGTCCTTGCAAACATGGTTAGACGATGAAAAAAACATGGTGGTAACAGATAGTGCCGGCAACCTGGGCTATAGGATCATCCGGGATTTTGTCACTAAATTAAATGGTCGTATTATGGTAGGGAGCAGTTTGGAAACAGGAACCACTGTAACCATTCTTTTTCCCCTATTATAGCCCGTTATTCCGTGCTTTGAATTATATTTAAAGAATGTTACGGATGTTGATCGTACATCAACCTATGCCTATGGAATTATTTCAGCGGCTTTGCCGGCTTACCACATTATACCTTTTCTTATTACTCCCCGCCGGTGTCGTAGCACAGCAGCAGCCCCCCTATTTCGAAGGCTATTATGTGATGCCTTATAATGATGAAAATGGATTGCCTTCCAACGACGTGACCGGTTTTTTTGAAGATATAAAAGGTTATTGTTGGTTTACCACGCAGTTTGGCCTGATAAGATTTGATGGGAAGGATTTCACACATTACTATACAGGTACTGTCCCTACGCTTACCTCCAACAGATTGTATTCACTCAACTCAGATAACAAAAACAAGGTATTTTTTGCCGATGAAAGTGCAGGTGTTCATGCTATTGATAGCAATGGTGTGATACTACCCGTGCCCGGACTCAAAGCACGCTATAATTTCTTAATGAGTCAGCATGGATACATGCTCGACTTGCGCAAATACTTAAAGAGTAAGGAGGATTCTGAAAGGATCATTACCGAAGTACGGGCTACCAAACATTACCTCCCCATGCATGAATTTTACACAGCTACCAACGGGCAAACTTGGTTTGTGAGCGGCCACGATATCAGTTATTTTAAAGATGGGTATTTCTCACCGGTAGACTATTATGACCTGGAAGACAGGGCGCACTTCTTTATCAATAACGCCCTTTTCGCAGTTGATTCCATAGGCAGGGTAAGCGTTTACCAGGATGGAGTTAAAACCGGCATTACACTTTCCCTGCAAAAGTTATTGCCAGCCTTTGCTGGGAAGGAACGATTTGACCTAAGCCAGCTCAGGTTTTGTTCCGGCAGATCGGGTACCTTCCTTCAATATCATAATAGACTATACGCCCTCCGGTTTGATGGACAAACCGTAATTGCCTCCCTGCTGTTGAAAGACCTGCCATTACCCCTGGCCCGGCTTGTCTATTATTCAGAGCGGTATCGTTTATACTTCTTCCTAACCAGTACCAATGGTTTTTATATCGTGCGGGATCAGCCTTTTGCCGTTAAGAGCTTCAAAGAGGGCATGGAGAATAGTTTTATGGCTACCCTTGAAATACAACCAGGACAAGTGTTCACTTCCAACGGCGTACTTTTCTCAAAAGACACTGCCAGAAGGATCTATGATTATAATCTCCAGGTATTTAATACGATGTTGAAAGACAGGGATCAACAGATCTGGTTTATGGGAGGGGATACGCTCTTTTGCATGAACAATAAATTGCAGGAGCAGAGGCGATGGCTTGTTAAAGATACCAACCTGAAAAGCCTGCAACAAGATAATAAGGGTTCCATCTGGCTTTGCACCAACAACGGTCTTGCCAGGATAGACAGTGGACGGATGAAGGTGCTGTACACAGATTATGCTCCTTTAGATCGTGCCCAGTGCATGTTCTTTCTAAATGATTCCTGCATCTGGATCGGTTCTACCGTTGGCCTTTTTGCTTACAATATAAAAAGCAATACTATTACAGCCATTCCCGAAATGGACAAAAACTATGTACGTCATATATACCGCGCAAAGGATAATTCCATCTGGATCGGCACCTATGGACAAGGGTTCTTTACTTACAGGAATGGCCGCTTTATTGCCTTACCACAAGACAGAAATCACAACCTCGCTACAGCCCATTGTTTTATGGAAGATGACCAGGGCTATTTCTGGATATCTACCAATAAAGGGTTATTTCAGGTGCCCAAGGTTGCACTGGAAGCCTGGCTGGGGAATAATGAACTGCAGGTATATTATCAATATTATGACAAGAACGATGGATTTGGCACCAATGAGTTTAACGGAGGCACCAGTCCGGTAGGCATCCGTTTGCAGGATGGTACTTTCTCCCTTCCTTCCATGAAAGGCCTGGTATGGTTCAATCCCTTGCAGGTGAAACCTACTTTACCCATACAGGATATTCACATCGACAGGATCATGGAAGATGCCCGGGAAATCACCTACCAGGATAAACTGGTATTTAAAGCCGGCTCCCGGAAAATGAGCTTCCGGATCTCTTCACCTTTCTTTGGCAATAGAGACAATTTCTACCCCGAATACAGGATTGCTGATGTTGATAAATTATGGACCCCCGTACCAACTGACAATAACATCATTGTTAATTACCTGCCACCAGGGAAGTATGCCCTGGAGATACGCCTGCGCAAAGGATTTGACGTACATGATTATACCATTAAGACGCAAACTTTTTTCGTAGCTCCCCATATTTATGAAACCCTGGCTTTCAGAATACTTTCATTGGTGGTATTGTTACTGTTGATCACGGTGGGCGTTTATTTCTTTTTTAAACAACGAGCTAAAAAAGCGCAGGAAAGGGAGCAATTCCTCGAAAGTCAGGTATACCAAAGAACACAGGAGCAGGCTATCACGGTGCAACAATTGCAGCATACCGTAGCAGAATTAAAAGTGTCGGAAGATAATCTTCACCAGAGCAACTTACTGAAAGATAAACTTACTTCTGTGATCCTGCATGATATCCGCTCTCCGCTGCGTTTCATTAATATGCTCAGCAACCAGCTGCACACGGTCCTCGTGTCGGGCAATAACGAGTCGCTTACCACCCTCACTGCTGAATTGAAAAAATCCTCAGATCAACTCGATACCTTCACCAGAGAGTTTCTCGTATGGCTAACCACCCAACAGGAAGGATTCAGGATGCGCCATGAGTATGTATATGTGAAAGAACTATTCCTGGAGACAGAAGCCTTTTTCCGGAATATCCTCAATTGGAATAACAATGCCCTGGAAATGGAGATCGCGGAAGAGATCAGTGTGTGGACAGACAAGCAATTGATGAAAATAATATTGCACAACTTAATAGATAACGCCAATAAACACACAGAGAACGGAGTGATCAGCCTTAGCGGTTTTCTGAAAGGCCCCGATCAATTGATCATAAGAGTTGTAGATTCTGGCAAAGGCATGACCTATACAGAATTGCAGGTGCTGCAAAACAGGCTGGAAGATGAAAAGAACCTGTTTGCTACAGATAGCACCGGCAACCTGGGATATAGGATTGTACGCGATTTTGTTGCTCAATTAAAAGGCAATATTACAGTGGAGAGCACTTTTAATAAGGGCACTACTGTAACCATTGTTTTTCCAATCTGATCCTGATGCTATAACTATTCGCTGGAACTACCGCATGCTTCCTGAGTAAGTTCCAGCCTGGTCCGTTTTTATTTGCTCCATTTATGGTATTTTCACGCAGGCATTCCTATTTACGGTTGCATGCAAGACCAGTCTAAATACCAGTTATTTCAACAAGCTTTCTATCAGCATTATGAGCCGCTTTGCCGGTATGCATTTACGCTGGTAAAGGAGTATGACTCCTGTGAAGACATCGTGCAGGAAACTTTCCTGCGCGTATGGGAGAAAAAACAGGAGTTGATCGGTACAAATGGCCTGAATTTCTATTTATTTGGGGCGGTGCGCAACAATTGCCTAAGTTTCCTTGAGAAAAAACAAAAGAACATCATTAGCGAATTCCGGGGAGAGGAAGTGGCAGAAATGCCCGAAGAAAAAGGCCCTGGAATGGACAGTGGAAAAGATTACAATACCCTGTTGCAGGAAGCGATAGAACACCTGCCGCCAAAGTGCCGGGAGGTTTTTGTGCTAAGCCGGGTAAGTGACCTGACTTATCAACAAATCAGTGAAGCTTTGGATATATCAGTCAAGACAGTAGAGAACCATATGGGCAAAGCGCTCAGGATATTAAGGTCCTTTATCAGGGGTAAACAAGTTTGCATAGCATCCTTTGCTTTATTATTTCTTTTCTGATGGGGGTAGGGGTATACGCCGTTTTTATGTTATCTTAATAATAACCACAACAATGAGTCCAGGTGATCACATATTGAACCTTATTGCCAAAGAGCTTGGTGGCCGGGCTACTGCTGAGGAGCTTAGCCAGTTAAAGCAATGGCTGGACCTGGATCCTGCCAACAGGCAAGAATATGACGAACTTCTAACCATTTGGCACGAAAGTTTCCGCATGACGGCCGGGCAAACTTTTAGCGCCGATGCCGCATGGGCCAAGGTGGCAGCCAGGGCAATGCCCGCTGCCCCCGTCTTATCTACTCCCCGTACTATCAATCTTGTTTCCTACCTGTACAGGAGGCGTATTGGCGTCGCGGCTGCCGTATTAGCCGTTTTCATCATAGGAGGTTACCTGTGGAATCACTACCGTACTTCCTGGCAGGAACTGGCAGCAGCTAATAATAACCAATCCCTGCAGTTGCCGGATGGTTCAACTGTCCTGCTCCGGAAAGGAGCTACCATCCGTTACCCCCTTCATTTTGATGGGGAGGAACGACTGATCCGTTTGTCGGGTGAGGCGTATTTTAAAGTGCAAAGAAATGAACATCAACCTTTTGTTGTCGTTACGAGCAAGGCTGCTGTACGCGTTTTGGGTACATCCTTCGTGGTGAAAGCCAACAACCAGACAGACGAAGTGATCGTCATGACTGGAAAAGTAAGTGTTATTAATAAGCACAAGGCAGGCAAGCAGGTAGAACTAACTGCCGGCCAGCGTACCTTATTACAAAATGATCAATTCCTCCAAAGTCAGGTTTCCGATTCCAACTTTATTGCCTGGAATACAGGACTGCTTGACTTTAATCATACCCCCCTTGAAAAAGTGCTGGAAGAGATGCAGGATTATTACGAAGTGCCAATAGCGCTTGAAAGTCAACAGAAAGCAGCAATCTCCGGTCTTACAGTCACCGTTCGATTCAACAACCAACCTTTAGAGCAGGCCCTGGAAGAGATCAGGCTGGTCACGGGTTTGAACATGAAAAAAGAAAACGGCAAAGTTGTATTTTATATGAAATAAATAGTTCCTTTGTTGGGTTTTCAGCCCAAACCCAACCATTAGAATAGCACAGGAACTACTGAATGAAAAGAGTCGTTTGCATACTTGTCTTGCTATGCTTTAGTATGCATATGGCATGGGCGCAGAAGTCTGTTTTTTCTACTCGTTCCTATATTCCCTCCTTTCAAAAAGCTACTGTTAAGGATTTCCTGGATGACATCAACCGAAGTGGTAAAGCTGTTATTGAATATGCCTCCAATAACCTCGACACTACTAAAATAATATCGCTTACAGGATCACCTACCAGCCTGGGTGCTGTACTCCAGCAGGTTTTGAAAGACCAGAAAATAAGCATTCTGGAGAAGAACAATAAAATCATATTGATCCCTTCCCCCGTACCCCTGCCGGCTGATTTCTTTGTTACTTATTATTCAATTTATGGCCTTATTAAAGAAACGATAAGTGGTGAACCCCTCGCGGATGCTACCATCTGGCATCCCTCCCTGCAAAAAGGCAGCCTTTCCAATTCATTTGGCCATTATACATTATTGCTGCCCGAAGGAAAACAAGTGCTGTTGGTTTCTTATGCAGGATACAATACACGAAAATTAGAAGTGGACCTGAACGAAAATACCAGGATCGACCTTTCCCTCGATCCCAAAAGTAATATACAGGCAGTTACTGTTACCGCCGAAACCAAACCTGGTCAAAGTTCTGAAAACATTGGCCATGCTGCAGAATCAGTGCAGGATATGTTCCTGGGAGAGCCCGATGTGATCCGCTCGCTGTACATGCAGCCAGGTATTAAGAATATCCCGGAAATAACCAATGGACTACTTGTAAGAGGTGGTAGTCCCGATCAGAATGTTTTCCTGCTGGACGGCAATAAAGTATTCAATCCAACCCACCTCCTGGGTACCCTGTTCATCATCAATAAATCTGCTGTTAAATCACTCAACCTCTATAAAAGTAATTTCCCTGCCAGGTATGGCGGCGGATTATCTTCCGTTATTGATGTGGTTACCAAGGATGGCAACATGCAGCAATGGAAGGGTGAGGCCAATGCAGGCGTGCTGGCAGGATCTTTCACCCTGGAAGGGCCTATTAAAAAAGATCGCTCTGCCATCATGCTGTCCTTCAGGCATAGCTGGATAAATCCATTGTTGCGCATCATGAACTCGGGCATCGGCGTCAACTTTTACGACCTCCATGTTAAATACACTCAATGGTTGGGAAAGAGAGACAAGCTGATGCTTCACGTATATGCAGGACAAGATGATCTTACTCTTCACCGCGATTATACCAACAACGTACAACGCTGGGGTAATCGAACCGGTTCCCTGGGATGGAACAGGTTGCTGGGGCCCAAAGCATTCATCAATACCTCCGTTAATTTCAGCCAGTACAAAAATATCGCTGGTTTCCGGTACAACCTATACGATAGTACCGGAGCTTCCATGCAAAACAGGGTATACAATACTTACTCGTCCATCGAGCAGGTCAATGGACAATCGCGGCTTGAGTTCACGGCTTCCAATACCTTACGATTTATTACGGGCGTCAAAGCAAATTTTACAAAAGTGCGCCCCTTTGATTCCAATATCTCTACCGACTTTTTTGATAAGCCCGAAGACTTTACCGATTTTCCGCCTATCTCCTTCCGGGAGCTCGTTTTTTTCCTTGAGAACGAGATCAGACCCGATAAGGAATTCTTCGTGCGGCCCGGTATACATGTATCTCATTTTACCAACAATGGTTTTGAGTATACTTCCTGGCAGCCCCGCTTGTATGCCACCTACAGGTTGAATAAGCAGCACCTGCTTAATTTTTCTTACAACCACATGACCCAATATCTCCACCTGGTCACCAATCCCTACCTGGGTATCAATGGCGATGCCTGGGTGCCGAGTACCAGTTCGCTGGGACCGGAAGAATCTGATATGGTGAACCTGGGATACACCTTCCGCAACAGGAAAAAACTGATCCTTACGGCAGAAGTATATTACAAAGAACTGAGGAATGTAACCAACTATGTGGAAGGCAAAAATCTCTTCTTAAATACGACCGACTGGGAACAAAATGTTCAATCAGGCAAAGGATGGTGTTATGGCCTGGAAGTCAAACTGGAAAAGACTGCCGACAAATGGTACTTTCAAATGGGCTATACCCTTTCCTGGAACTGGCGGAAGTTCAAAGGCATCAACAATGATGAGAAGTTTCCCTTTAAATACGACCGCAGGCATAGCCTCAATACGGCTGCTACTTACCGGCTAAACAAACACTGGAACTTCTCGTCGCTCTGGACATTTTCAACAGGCGACGTATTTACCTTACCCGACAGAGGCTATCCCGATTTTGATGACGCCCAGCAGATCTTTAATCCACTTTCACCCAAAGAATACCGGCTTATCTACCATTCATCCGCCATCAACCAGTATCGTACATTGCCTTACCACCGCCTGGATTTTGCCGCTACCTATGAACAACAGCATAATGCCAGGTTAATATCAAGGATTACAATGGGTATTTATAATATTTATGGATCGCCTAATCAATATGTGTATGACCTGGAAGGCACCATGGGCAAACGCTCACTGGTAGTTACCACCCAATACCAGTTCTTTAAGATCACTCCTTATATTTCTTATACGTTCGCTTTTTAGAACCATATGCATACAAAGCAATTACCAATTCGTTTCAGTCAAATTGCCAGCAGGAGCTGGTGGTGGATAATGATGGTAATGCTATTGCTATTGGCTGCTACAGCCTGTAAAAAAGGCTTTACATCCAACCAGTTTGAGGATGATCACCTGGTGGTACTGGCCGAAATATCTGCGGGCGACTCTGTAAAAGTGCCTGTTGGGAAAACCATCAGGGTAGGAAATGGTAGCCTCATACGGTTTGAAAAAGTGAATGATGCTACTGTCACCCTGACCGAAGAAAATAGCCGTACCTGGATATTGCAACCCAGCTATGCCTGGCAATATGCCTCCAATCCCACCACTGTTTTCACCAATAAGAAGCGTTTTAAGACCAGCACTCATTATTCCATTGAGGTCAAACACCCTACCATGGGTGTGGTAACCGGTTCTACCTATATTCCACCCCTGCCCAAATGGACAGTCGTGGATACCAGCCATGAAATGCACCAGGGTAAAAAAGTACTGGCAGTGAGTATCACTTTCCAGGATCAGGCAGATAAGGATGATTATTATATCGTGGAAGGAGTCAAAGAACTCCTGAAGCCGGGACGTTATTTTTACTACCGCGGCATACGGTATGATTATAATACCCCTCAGGGAAAAAATCTATACGACCAGGTCAAGAATACACCCGGTGTACAACTGTTAAATGATACCGTATCGATCAATAAGTTTTTGCGGCTGGAACTCTATACCCAGGATGCAAATACCGAAAATGCCAGGATCGACAACATCAACAACCCATTCCGGCGCCTGTTTTTATCCGACAAAACCTTCAACGGCCAGTCATATACGATAAAATTCTATGTGGACCAGCAGTTTTTTGTGGCTACCGAACCCCTCCAGAAAGGGCGGGTCCGCATCCAGTTTAAGGCTGCCAGTAAGGAATTATTCGATTATCTGCTGGAATACGAGAAATACAAGTCAGATTTTGGTTCTATTCCTGCCAACCAGCTCCCTTCTCCTACGGGCAATATCAGCAAAGGCCTGGGTATTTTTGGCGGATCAGCCAGGCGCGAGCGTATATACTACTTTGATAAACTTTGGTAGGGGCAATTATTTTTCCTGCACTATATAGGGGTATCCTCTTAATGCCTGTTTTACTACGGTAAGCCCTAAATTTTATTCTTTTATGAGCTATTCTCAGCTTTCGCCAGTAGCCGGAAGTATTCCGGGAATTGTAGTGCAGGTACAACCCTCTACTCGTACTGAACTTAAAATAAGTGCTGTCATCATCACGTATAATGAAGAGAAGATTATCCGCAAAACCTTGTCACAGCTCTATTGGTGCGATGAAATTGTGGTTGTAGACAGTTATAGCACCGACAATACAGTGGCCATTTGCCGGGAATTCGGGTGTGATGTGTATTCCCGTACATTTGACGGATACGGCTCCCAAAAGCAATTTGCCATCGCCAGGGCTACCAACAACTGGGTGCTTTGTATTGATGCCGATGAAATACCTACCGATAATTTAATAAAGGAAATAAGAAGCATTCACCCCAATACCAACTACGCCGGTTTTTCATTTCCCATGAACATGGTTTTCCTCGACAAAGAGTTTCTCCACGGGAAGGAAAGCGGTCGCCACTTTGTACGGTTATTTAACCGGGAAAAAGGGGGCGTGACTGCTGATAGGGTTCATGAAAGTTTCCAGGTTGACGGTCCTATTAAAAAATTGCAGCATAATATTCTGCATTACAGTTATACCAGCATTCACCAATGTATTGAAAAGCTTAACCGCTACTCGACCCTGTCTTCCGGGATATCCTATAGTAAAGGCAAAAATAAATCGGCGTTGGCTGTATTGTTCGGCCTGCCTTTTAACTTCCTAAAATATTACCTGCTCGAACGTAATTGCCTGAACGGAATGAAAGGATTCTATTGGTCAGTGTTTGCTTCCTACTATCATTTTTTGAAATATGTAAAGTTGAAGGAAATGAAACAGCCGGAAAAGCGGCCTGTTGTAATGACCGATACTGTTTACGCCTGATTTGGTGAACCATTTATTCCTACATTCAAAAGAAGAACCTTGGATTTTGCTGCTCCGCATCCTTTGAGAGTTTTAATGTATCATAAGGTCTGTGCTCAGGGAAATGCCGACCCCCTTACTGTTCCGGTCAATAGCCTGGATGAGCATTTGCATTATTTGAAACAAGAAGGATATAATTCCACCCGCCTCAGTGACCTCGTAAACCATATCCTGGTGGGTACCCCCTTACCGGAAAAACCGGTTTTGATCAGTTTTGATGATGGTTACCGCGATAATTTTACCACCGCATACCCCCTTTTTGAAAAATATGGCATGAAAGCCAATATTTTCCTGGTGCCCACCTTCCTCCAACAGGAGGTCTCCCGCGAAGCCAATGGAACTTCCACCTACCTGCGCCTGGAGGATATTCACGCCATGAGCCCTGATTTGGTAGAATACGGCTTGCACTCCTTCGACCACAATAGCTACAAAATACTGGATAATGCTGCCATTGGAGCCGATCTCGTCCAATGTAAAAATGCCCTTTCCGCCATGGGCATCACTTTCCAGCCCTGCCTGGCCTTTCCTTATGGAGCCTACCCCAAAAAGGACCTGGTTAAGCTGCGGCAGTTCCTGATAACCCTGGCCAACAACCATATTGTAGCCGCATTTCGCATCGGCAACCGCTTGAATTCACTCCCCCTCCGGCATCCGTTGCTTATTCAACGGCTTGATATACAGGGGGGAAACAATTTTAAAAAATTTACACGGCTTCTTCGCAAAGGAAAGACCTTGTTTGGGTAACTTTAGCCGATGGATCGAGACTTTTCTGCTTTAAACTCCTATTTTGAGAAGATTTATATACTCACCTTGCCCCGTCTTAAAGACAGGATTGAGCTTTTCACGCGTGAGCTCAACGGCTTGAACTACGAAATTTTTTATGGGATAGATAAGGAAGAGATCAGCATGGAATCGATGAAGCAACAAGGCATCTACGATTCTAACGCTTATACGGAGATTTATAAAAAACAACCCGACATGAATCCCGGTATGCTGTGCTGTTCACTGGGACATGTAAAAATTTATGAATCTATTATTGCCAATAAATACAACAGGGTCCTGATCCTGGAAGATGACGTTTTTCCATTATCAGAAAACCTTCCTCTTTTCACGCAGCTCACAGCAGAGCTCCCGAAAGATTGGGAAGTATTTTACCTCGGTTACGAGGGCAACGAGATCTACGGATGGAAGCAAACCCTGAAACGGTTGTACTATATGACATTCCCATTCCATACTTCGTTGCGTTTGTCGAGAGCTATTTTTTCCAACTATTATCCCCGGCCATTGTCAAAGCATATTGCCCGGGCTGGTTTCCATGATTGTACCCATGCTTATGGTGTAACCCTGGAAGGCGCCAAAAAGCTCTTGCAACAACAAACGCCTGTTGTGTACAATGCCGATAACCTCTTGTCGTACGCCATCGCTTTGGAAAAGATAAAGGGCTATATAAGTTTGCCCAAATTGTTCAACCAGCGCACGGCCAGGTACGAGATACGTTCCCTCACTTCTGGTTAATAGTCAAAGTTGATCTGAAGATCTGACCTTCCAACAATCGGCTCCGCCTTCAATAAACCTTTTCTATGAATATTAAGTCGATCAAAAGATTTCTCTTTGGACAAACAAGATTAATGTGGGACAGGCAATATGCCGAAGGCTCGTGGGAGATCTTAAAATCCCAGCCTGAAAAGATGCGATTTGATGCTGTCCGCAATTTTATATACAAGTATTCAAATAAGGGGAAGATCCTGGAAGTGGGTTGTGGAGAAGGCTGGTTGCAAGCCGGGATGGATAAAAATGTCTACCTGAAGTTTCTGGGCATAGATATCTCAAAAGTCGCCATTCAAAGTGCAGCACACCTGGTGGATGCATCTACGGAATACCGGACGGGAAACATGGAAAGGTTCAATCCACGGGAAAAATTCGATATCATCATTTTTAATGAAGTGTTGTATTATGCCAGGAATCCCAACCGGCTTATTGCACGATATATGAATTTCCTGAATCCCGGAGGCTTCATGATCATATCCATTTTTCAGTCAAATGAAAACACCAGAATAATGAATGGAATTGAAGCAGAATTCAAGTCCATAGATGAAGCCATCTCGAAAAACGAAGGTAAATGCTGGTATTGCCGGGTATATCGCAAAGAATAGACTGCCAGCCATGCCATCAACTCGACTTTCGTACGATCAATTCCGTTTTTAACACACGGATGATCGATTTCCATTCCGATATATCGCGGTTGATCTGATCTACGAGCAACTGGGCGGCAGTACTGCCCATCTCTCTCACCGGCTGGGATACCGTGGTGAGGGCCGGTTCGATCAATCCGGAAATATTATCATTGCTAAAGCCTACAATGGCTATGTCCTTTGGTACCTGCAACCCCTTCTTCTTCACGATCTGGAGTGCTTCAATAGCTGTGGGGTCATTGATGGCAAAAATGGCGTCTGGCGGATTGTCCAACCGCAACAGGTGATTGACATATATCTTTACCTTGGCAATCGTAAGGTCGTAAGGAATGATCAGTTCCTCATCAATGGGAATATTGTATTTCTTCAGTGCATCGCGGTAGCCCCTTAATCTTTTCACACTGATCGACAAAGTATCCGGACCTGCCAGGTGAGCAATCCTTTTTTTCTTTCGCTTTATGAGGTGTTCTACAGCGCGAAAGGCGCCTTCATAATCATCTACTACTACCTTGGGCACATTCATATCCTCACATACCCGGTTGAAAAAAACAATGGGAATTCCCTTGCGTTCAAAAACCTTCAGGTGATCAAAGTTTCTCGTCTCTTTCGTGATCGACACCAGCAAACCATCCACCTGGTTGGCCAGCATTAGTTTGGTGTTGGCTACTTCCGTTTCATAGGTTTCATTGGAATGCCCTATGATCACATTGTATCCTTCACGGGCTGCTACTTCCTGCGCACCCATGATGACCTGCGGAAAATAAGAGCTGATAAACTCAGGAATAATGATACCAATGGTATTGCTCTTTTTATTCAGCAGGCTAATGGAAAGCATGTTTCGCTGGTAGTCCAGCTGATCAGCCAGTTCCATCACTGCTTTGCGTGTTTTTTCACTTACACTGGGATGGCCAGTTAATACACGTGATACAGTAGATTTTGAAAGGTTGAGCTTTTGGGCAATGTCTACAATCGTTATCTGGTGGCGCTTCATTAATGGGGTTTTAACTATTAATGATATTTTAATTATCCGGATACAAAGAAACGATAATTTGCATCACTATGGGAATGTTCCCGTAAAATGGGAATGTTCCCACAATAAATAGACCGGTACTTTTTTTGTCTTCCTGTCCGTATTTGGCATTTTTGTTACAGAAGTTTCGCCGTATGAAAAAAACATTGCCCGCAATTCATCTTGCCCTGTTGACGATTGTATTATTATTGATAGCTACCGGATCCCGGGCCCAGAAAGCGCCACCTATACCCAAAGTTGTCACCGGTAAGATCACCAACACAACCAATGAGCCCCTCGAAGGAGTTACTGTACAATTAAAAGGTAAGTCTGCCTCAGCAGTCACCAACGAACAAGGTATTTACAGCCTTAATGTGGACAATGTACAGGGTGCTGTACTTGTTTTCTCTTTTGTAGGATATACCGACAAAGAAGTAAAGCTCACTACTGCCACTACCATTTATAATGTGAAGCTCGAAAACAACCTGAAGGATATGGAGGATGTAGTGGTCATTGGTTATGGCACTGTACGTAAGAAAGACCTCACAGGATCTGTAGGGCAGGTGAAAGTAGCGGAAATGAAAAAAGCACCGGTGGCGTCTTTTGAAGATGCACTCGGCGGTCGCGTAGCAGGTGTACAGGTAGGAGCAGTGGATGGACAGCCAGGTACCGGCAACCTGATCACCATCCGCGGTGGTAATTCCATTACCCAAAGCAATGCACCCCTGTATGTAATAGATGGTTTTCCTGTCGAAAATCCCAACAACAATGCTTTTAACCCCGATGATATTGAGTCCATCGAAATATTGAAAGATGCTTCTGCCACGGCCATCTATGGCGCCCGTGGCGCCAATGGCGTTGTGATCATAACCACCAAAAAAGGTAAGGCTGGCGCTCCCGTCATTACTTACAATGCCTGGTATGGTTTGCAAAAAGAGGTCAACCGCCAGGAAGTGATGAGCCCTTATGAATTTGTGAAATACCAGTTGGAACTCCTTCCTACGCAGTCTGCAGCCTTGTACCTCGACAATGGGAAAACATTGGATTCGTATAAAGACGTAAAAGGAATTGACTGGCAGGACGAAGTTTTCCGCACGGCCCCCATGCAAAACCATAGCATATCCATCAGTGGAGGCAATGCCGGAACACGGTATGCTATTTCCGGTTCCATGCTCGACCAGGATGGTATTATTGTGAACAGCGGCTTTCAGCGCTACCAGGGAAGGATCGTACTCGATCAAACAGTGAATACCAAAGTAAAGGTAGGACTCAATGTAAACTATTCAGCCCTCAAGGCCAATGGCCAGATAGCTACCAACGGTGGCGATAACGGTATCAATGCTTCTTCTTATCTTTTTTACAATGCCTGGGGATATCGCCCCATTACAGGCGACTCACTCGGCGACCTGAGTTTCGGTAACGATATCTTCGATCCGGATATTACCTCATCAGTAGACCTTCGCGTAAACCCGATCGTATCGGCCAAAAACGCTTACAACGTAGCTTTCACCAATGCCCTTTTCGCCAACGCCTACCTGGAATACAAGGTCATGAAGAATTTAACACTGCGTGTCACAGGTGGTATCACCCGGAATGCAACGCGTAGGGAGGTATTTAATAATTCAAAAACCTCGGCCGGCAACCCACGTACTGTTTACGGGGCTACCAACGGAGTGAACGGTTCTGTCAACAATACTGTATTTACCAGCTGGCTCAATGAAAATACCCTTACCTGGAACCAGCGTTTCAATAAAGACCATATATTAAATATAGTAGGAGGCTTTACCTTACAGAAAACAAAGACCCTTATTGATGGTTTTTCAGCCAACAAGGTTCCCAACGAATCTTTGGGCATCAGTGGACTGGATGAAGGCACGCCCCTCGTAAATATCTCCTCCGAGTCAGAGGCAGCGCAGGCTTCCTTTTTAGGAAGGGTCAATTATACCTTGTTTGGTAAATACCTCTTCACCACATCATTCCGGGCCGATGGGTCATCTAAGTTTGCAGATGGCAACAGGTGGGGTTATTTCCCCTCCGGTTCTATAGCCTGGCGCATCAGTGAAGAGAACTTCATGAAGAAACTCCCGTTTGTTTCAGATGCCAAACTCCGCGTGAGTTATGGTATTACCGGAAACAACCGCGTTTCTGATTTCTCTTACCTGTCTGTGTTAAGACAAACCGGCTTTACAAATGGCAGTGCCAATACTACCCCTGGATACTACTTTAATAATATCCATATACCTGGTTCTGCCCCGGTAGAGGTAGGTAACAAAGACCTGAAATGGGAACGTACTGCACAAACCGATGTAGGCCTTGATCTTGGATTCTTTAACAACAGGATAGGGCTTACTGTAGATTACTATTATAAAAAGACAAGCGATCTGTTGCTCAATGCTTCCCTGGCTTCTTCCAGCGGCTACCTCAATGGTTTTAAGAACATCGGTAAGGTATCTAACCAGGGCCTTGAATTTACACTGAACACCATAAACGTTAATCATAAGAACTTTGGCTGGAGCACCAACTTCAATATTGCATTTAACCGCAATAAGATCCTGGAGTTGAATTATGACCAACCCAGCATTACTACCCGGGTACAGGCCTGGAATGACAACTTCAATAACTCCCTGCCTTACCTTGCCAAACCTGGTATGCCGGTAGCCTTATTTTTAGGATACCTGTCTGATGGTTTGTACCAGGTGTCCGACTTCACCCAATTGCCCAATGGGTCCTATATATTGAGAGAGGATGTACCCAATAACGGACAGGACAGGTCTGTGATAAAACCAGGCTATGTTAAATATAAAGACATTAACGGCGATGGGGTAGTGGACGCCAATGACCAGACCTTTATCGGAAATCCTTTGCCTGTGCACATAGGTGGGTTCTCCAACAATTTCAGGTACTATAATTTCGACCTCAATGTATTTTTCCAGTGGTCATATGGCAATGATATCCTGAATGCCAACCGCCTCGTATTTGAAGGCATGGAAGGAAGGCCTTACCTCAATATGTTTAAATCCTTTGCCAACAGGTGGACGCCCGAGAATCCCAACACCGATAAGCCGGTGGCTGGCGTTACCAGTCCCAATGTATATTCTGACCGTGTGATAGAAGATGGTTCTTTCCTGCGCCTGAAAACAGTATCGCTGGGATACAACCTGCCGGCGCCATTGATGAAGCGCATCAAGATCCAGGGCATCCGTGTATATGCTGCGGCCCAAAACCTGGTTACCTGGACCAACTATTCAGGCGTAGATCCCGAAGTATCGGTACGGAATACAGCCCTCACACCTGGTTTCGACTGGTCGGCTTATCCCAAAGCAAGAACTGTCACACTGGGTCTTAATGTAACCTTCTAACGAATAAATGGCTAGAATATGAAAGCGAATCGAAAATCCTTAATCGTAAATAATAAAGCGCTGTGGTTCGTAGCTGGTGGTTCTAAGCTCGCGGCTCTCAGCTCACAGCTCGTAGCTTTTATGCTGCTGATCATAGCAGGCATGCTATTGAACTCCTGCAACAAATTCCTCGATACAAAACCCAAAGACTCGATAACCCCGGATACTTATTATAAAACACAAGGTGACCTCGACAGGGCCCTGGCTGCTGTATACGACAGGCTGGGTGACCGTCGTACCTATGGAAGTGCTTTGTATGGTTATCTTTCTTTTAGTGATGAATTTTACCTGAAAAGTCAGGTAACTGGTTATATGTCCAATACCATCGATGCCTCTATGTTGGAGCTCAACCGTTGCTGGGAAGCCCTATATGTAGGTATTGAACGCGCCAATATGCTGTTGGATAATATCGGCGGTGCACAGGTAGGCGACTCCGCCAAAAATGAAGTAAAAGGGCAAACTTTGTTTTTAAGGGCCTTTTATTATTTTACCCTGGTCGACAATTTTGGAGCAATACCCTTAAAGCTCACCTCTACCAAATCACCGGTTGAACCCGCTTTGCCCCGTGCCCCGGTAGCAGATGTGTATGCACAGATCGTAAAAGATCTGAAGGAAGCAGAGGGACTCGTGAGGGATATTACTTACTATGGTTTCAACGGCCGCATCTCTAAAACGGCCGTACAGGCGATGCTGGCAAGAGTATACCTTACCATGGCAGGTTATCCTTTACGCGATGAAGCCAAATATACTGAAGCGCGCGATTACGCTAAGAAAGTGATGCTATCCGATGTACATGCATTGAACCCCAGCTTTTCGCAGATATTTATCAACCTTACACAGGATAAATATGATATCAAAGAATGCCTGTGGGAAGTGGAATATTATGGCAATAACCAGGAGATCATACGTGAAGGTGGTTATGTAGGTTCCTGGATGGGCGTATATTGTCCCAACGTAGATACAGGCTTTGCCTATGATTATGTACATACAACAGCCAAATTATACAACTCCTATGAAGCAGGCGATACCCGAAGGGACTGGACCATTGCGCCCTATCGCTTTGTGCCTAGCGGCACTGGTGGCACCTTAGTGAAGGTTACAAGAACCAACTGGAATGCCACAGAGATCTATGAACGCAGCGCTGGTAAGTATAGAAGGGAATATGAGGTGTTCAAACCAAAGAACCAGGATTTTACACCCATCAATTTTCCCATGCTGCGCTATTCCGACGTTCTCCTGATGTTTGCCGAAGCAGAAAACCAAATCAGCGGGCCCACACAGGATGCGTATGATGCGGTGAATATGGTGCGCAGAAGAGGGTTTGGAAAAGTAGTGGGTGTACCCGATCCCGTGGCAGATCTTCCGGCAGGGCTGGCCCAGGTGGATTTCCTGGAAGCTATCAAAAAGGAACGTTTTTGTGAACTCTCCTACGAAGGCCTGCGTAAGCATGACCTGGTACGTTGGGGAAGTTATGTGAGCACCATGCAGCAAATGGTAACCCAATACCAGACTTCCATGCCTGCCACACTTTCTGCAGCAGCCATCGGACAAGCGAGCAGAATAACATCGAGAAGCGTACTGTTCCCAATACCCAACAGTGAGATTGCCGTAAACCCCAATATTTCACAAAACCCCGGCTGGTAATCATACTTTTAACCCGAACAAAATGGCTATGAATAAGATCATTTCCTTTTTCACTATAAGCCTTATTGCAGTATCCTGCACCAAGCGCGATAAGATAGAGGCGCCTGATTTTGATGTGACCACCAGCACTACTTCCTATAAGGTGGGTGACACCATTACATTTAATATCTCAGGCGATCCCCAAAACATTGTTTTTTGGTCGGGCATGCCAGGGAATGTATATGAATACAGGGACAGGCTATTCACTACAGGCAATAAGCTGCTGGTTAAATTTAATACCTATCAGCAGTTTGGTATCCGCAATAATTTATCCGTATTGGTGTCCAATAACTTTAATGGCACCTACGATACCACCAATGTAAAAGCCGCTACCTGGACAGATATTACAACACGCGTATCCCTTTCCCAGGGTGCCGATCAGGTGCAATCCGGTACAGTCGATATGTCGGAGTTTACCGATGGCAACAAATCGGCCACCATTGCCTTCCGGTATATCACCACCAGTCTTATTACCCAGAACAGGTGGGTGATCCGTACCTTCAATGCCGATAACCAAACGCCTGATGGTACCGTCATTCCCCTGGCCAATATGACGACCGCTGCATGGAAAGCTGTTAGTTTTCAAAATCCCGCCGCTGTATGGTCAATTACCAGTGCCCAGCTATTGCTGCAGGGCAGCACCACTGCGCTGGATGATGATTGGGTGCTTACCAAAAGCTTTAATCCAAATGCAGCATCGCCCGATAAAGGAGTGCCCATCAAAAATATTACTACCAACCTGATCAAATATGTAGCGGCTGGTGTTTATACCAAACCCGGTACCTATAAAGTGGTGTTTGAAGCAACCAATGCCTCCTACCAGAATGATAAACAAGAAAGGGCATTGAAAGAAATTACGTTAACGATAACACCATGATCACATCAGCAGTGAGTGGTGAGTTGTGGGTCTTTCGCTTCCCATCGCTTTTTACTCACAACTGACAATTCACAACCCACCTTATGAATTCAACGATAGATACCACCGTCATTGTAGTTTTCTCGATCTTCATTATGTTGATCGGCTTCCTGTTTGCCCGCACAGGCAGGAACCTGAAATCTTTTTTTGCCGGTGGTGAAGCTGTGCCCTGGTTCATAGGTGGATTGTCATTATTCATGAGTTTCTTTTCCGCAGGTACTTTTGTGGCCTGGGGATCTATTGCTTACCAGCATGGCTGGGTGGCCATTACCATTCAATGGACCATGTGCATTGGTGGATTGATCACCGGTCTTTACCTGGCGCCCAAATGGAAAGCTACCGGCAATCTTACCGCCGCTGAATTTATCCGTGAAAGACTGGGTCCCGGTGTGCAGAAGAGCTATATCTATATCTTCATGCTGGTATCCCTGTTTATCAAAGGCTCCGTCTTGTATTCCGTAGCCAAGTTAGTAGGTTCTTCGTTGGGATTTCCTTTGGTACCCGTTACCATTGTGCTCGGCTTATTCATGATTGCCTATACCGCTGTCGGCGGTTTGTGGGCGGTAATGGTAACCGACATCCTGCAATTTGTGATCCTTACCGCCGCCATCCTCATCATCCTGCCATTGGCTTTCAAAGCAGCCGGTGGCGCCAATCATTTCCTGGAACAGGCCCCAGAGGGATTCTTCAAGCTGGTGAATGGTGACTATACCTGGGGATTCATCCTTGCTTTTGCACTTTACCATATTTTTTATATAGGTGGCAACTGGACCTTTGTACAACGATACACCAGTGTAGATACACCTAAATCCGCTTCCAAAGTAGCTTACCTCTTTGCAGGTTTGTACATCATCAGTCCCATCTTATGGATGCTGCCGCCCATGATATATAAGACCATCAACCCCTCCTTATCGGGGCTGGATACAGAAAATGCTTACCTCATGATCTGTAAGCATGTATTGCCGGCCGGCCTCATGGGACTGATCCTTACCGGTATGTATTTTTCAACTTCTGCTTCTGCCAATACAGCCCTCAATGTCGTATCAGCTGTATTTACCAATGATATTTATAAGGGTACTGTCAATCCCCAGGCAACCGATAAGAAACTGATGAGCGTTGCCCGTATTTCTTCCTGGTTTTTTGGACTGGGTATGATCGGCATAGCCCTGATCGTTCCCTATATCGGTGGCATTGTAGAATTTACCCTTAGCATTGGCGCCATTACAGGAGGCCCGCTGTTGGCTCCGCCAATCTGGGCTTTGTTCTCCAAACGATTGACCGGAAAGGCGACTATTTTAATTACACTTATCAGTCTTTCTGTCAATATTGTTTGTAAAGTGATATTGCCACTCACCATGGGATATAAACTCAGCCGCGCTTCTGAAATGCTGATAGGCGTAGGGCTTCCCTTTCTCATGCTGGCTGCGTATGAACTGTATGCCCGGTATAAGGGTCTCAACAATACAGATTATACTCTATATCAACAACGCAGGACGCAGCGAAAAGAAAATGCCTTACAGGCCACTGAAGAAGAAACATTCGAAATAAAAAAACAAAATAAGTTTGGCCTCCAGGTCATCGCTTTCTCCCTGGCTTTTATAGCCGTATTGTTGTTCATATTGAGTTTGCTCACTGCGTCGGGTGGAGGTGTAGTGGCCGGTATTGCTGCTGTTATCCTGGTATGTGCACTGATCCCCTTTAGCGCTGCCCGGAAAGTAAAGTTGCCGGCAACAGCCTTGTTGCTGTGTTTAGCGCTCGGATGCCTGCTGCCAACAAGCCAGGTTACAGCACAAAAAGTGACTGCTGCAAAAACAACCTTAACTTCTTCGTCCTTACAACTTACCTGGAATAAAAACGAAAATGGCTGGCAACTGCAGCAACTGAGCGTGAAGAAAGGAAAGCAATGGATCAACTTGCCCGGGGTTAGTGGAGAATATACAGTTTTATATGCACAGCAAAAGCCTGACTCCACACCAGGCCCGATATACGATGCTGCAGGAAAACAGGTAAAATTCCCCGAGGCACACTATCGCTACACTATTCCCGTATGGGCAGAAGCGACTTCTCCTGTTGCCATGAACACAGCGGGTGAGGCTACCCGTTTTTATCCGGCAACAGCACAAGCTGGTAATAATGCAATATCCTTCATGCGGGAAACCAAAGAAGCGACTATAAAAGCGGCCTGGCGTATTGACCCTCGATATGACCGGGATATTCTGGTAACCATCACATTAACTGCCCTAAAGGATGGTTACTATTCAATAGCTTCCCCATCACTGGCCATTGTTGATAAAAAAGAAATGACCTGGGGCATGGTGCCCGGACATTTTCAGGGTAATGCCATCGAAAAGAATTTCATCAAAGCATTTGCCTATGGACAGGGTATTCCCGACAAACCCGTAGTAAGCCGTGAACGTTCGGCTTCTACCCTTGCGCCGCTGATTAGCACAAAACAGGGCGTTACCATGGCGGTGATACCCGAACCCGGTATGGGTCGTGACCCCTGGGAAGATAAAAACAGTACACAAACGACCTGGCAGCTCGGCCTCTCTTTAATGAACAGGCAGGCACAATTAACACCCACAGCCTGGCATCCTGTATTGGGCCAGCGCGGATCTTATCTTAAAGCCGGCGAAACAATACATTTTGATTTCCGGTATAGTGTGCAACCCGCAGATTGGTATACTGTATATAAACATGCAGTGAATGATATTTACAAACTGAAAGATTTTCTCGCCCTAAAAGAAACAAAACAATCCCTCACCAATCGCATACTGTCCATGCACAAATATGTGGTGGATGACAGCACTTCCAAATGGCGCACAGAACAATACCAGGGGCTCACCATTGGTGCGCAGGATTATTTGGGCGGTGTATACGGTGGTGATGGCGATGCCATCAAGAACGCCGACTATGGCGCCATGTGGATGCTGGCCCGCATCACCAACGACCCGGTATTGCGGCAAACCCGCCTTCCCTTTGCACGCAATTTCAAGATCACACAGCAGGATAAAAGACCCGGATTTTTCTATGGAGCAGCTGCAGGACAGTATTATCTGCCCAAAAGCAAAAAGTTTACCGAAGAGTGGGGACCTTATGTGGAACCTATTGGTACTACTTACTATGTGTTGATGGATGTAGGCAATGTCTTACTGTTCAATCCCGGCGATACCGCTTTAAAGCAGGAATTGAAAGCGGCAGCCGATAAGTTGCTGGCATGGATGGGTAACGATGGCCAATGGCAGGTAGCTTATGACCATATTACACACCAACCATTGTTTACTGAAGTGGAGGATCTGCGTCCTACTTTTTATGGGCTCGTTATTGCTTATAAATTGCTGGGGGATAAGAAGTATTTACAAGGCGCTATCAAAGGAGCAGCATGGTATATCACCAATGCTGTCAATAGAGGGCGCTTTACCGGTGTGTGTGGTGATACCCGTTTTGCACCCGACTTCGCTACCGGCCAAAGCGCTCAGGCATTACTTGACCTTTATGAGATAACGAAAGACCAGCAATACCTGCGCGCGGCTATCACTACCGCGAAATTGTATACCACCTCCATCTACACACATCCCATCCCTACCCGTGCACAAAAGACAGCAGGTGGCAAGTTGCGGCAGGATTGGGAGATCAGCCAGGCAGGTTTGAGTTTTGAACATGGTGGTAGCATTGGTTCTGCCACCAAACATGGACCTATACTACTGGCCAGTCATGCCGGTATGTTTATCCGCATGTTCTCGCTTACCCGCGATTCATTGTTCCTTACCATGGCGAGGGCTGCTGCATTAGGGCGGGACGCGTTTGTAGACCCGGCTACCAGCGTAGCTTCTTATTATTGGAACACTATGAACAAGGGTGCCGGTCCCTATCCCCACCATGCCTGGTGGCAGATTGGTTGGATCACTGATTACCTGCTGGCGGAAGCCGAACTGCGCTCTGCTGGTAAAGTGAGCTTCCCCCGTGGATTCATTACTCCCAAAGTTGGTCCGCATCAAAGCTATGGCTTTGCAGCAGGTACCATTTATGGTAACAAGGCAGACCTCTTATTGAAAGAAGGTCTGTTGCAACAAGCCAGCCCTTACCTGGATTATTACGCGGCTATTGATGTTGCCCATAATAAATTATTCCTCATTTTATTGAACGATGATGATGAGGTGTTGCAAACTAAAGTTCAGATTGATTACAATAAAGTGTTGGATAAAGCAACCTTACAACCCAAAACTGCCTACGCCATTGATGCCCGTGGTAAAAGAACACTGTTGACCAATACCAACAACTGGCCACTGTCCATACCTGCTTATGGGATACAAGTGATTGAAATTAGTTTCTGATAAACCTATCTGTCTTTAATTGATATTATAGGTACCCCACGCTTTGCCGCCAAAACCGGCAGCTCAACTATTGAATATGAAATCCTCCTATAAATTTGTTCTCCTAAATATCGTTTTATGTTGCATGATGGCCGGCAACCCTGCCGTGGCTCAGCAAAACAATTATTTTATAGAAGCAGAAGACTTCCAGTTCAAGGGAGGTTGGGTAATAGAACAGGAAGGCGGTAAAGGCTTTTCAGGCAATCAGATACTGCGTGTTCTCTCGGGTAAGACCAAAGCGGTCGATGCGCTCACGGTAATACCAGTGAAACAAGCAGGTACCTATACCGTGTGGGTACGCTCAGCCGATTTTCCTGCCGACCGACCCGGTACGCGCTTATTCCGACTGCTGGTGAATGAACAACCCATGGAAGAATCAGGCAGGCATGGCAAAGCTGGTTTTTATTGGGAGAAGGTAGGTCAGGCAACACTGGCTGCCGGTGATGCGGTGATCCGTCTCGACGACAGCCGTGGCAATTTTGGCCGCTGCGATGCTATCGTTTTAGCAGGTGCAGAAGGATATGATCCCAATACACAAACACTGGCCGCTGTAGCCGCTTATAAGATCAAACCCGTGGCGCAACAAGCCAGCCCCGTAAAATATCCTGCATTTCCACTGGCCAATACTGATCCGGCCACGGTATCCATTGCGACCATTGCAAACAACCAGGTGCGTCTGCGTTTTGTGGAAACAACCATGCCCGGCAACCCTGGTAAAAGACTGGCCGCTAAAACAGAGATCAAACTAAAAGGCCGCTGGATCAGTATGGATGCCCGGCGGGAAGATCATAAAGTATTTATTATCCGGAGCGATGATCCCCAGCCTGGTTTTGGTAATTTCTTTCCCTCCTGGAATGGTTCCGTGGGGTTAACGGCTTTTACCAATAACGGGAAGGAATACTCCATATTGGAAACAGACAACGCGCTCAATCCTTTCCTCGCCGGTGTGGTAACAGAAGCTATACCCGTGTCGGCAAGGCAGGTTAACAACCATACCATAGCAGTAAATTATACCGTTGCTGGTGAACAGGTATTACAGGGTATATGGACCCTTGATGCCGGGGCAAAGCACCTGACCATCTCCTTACAGTATAAGCCTGCAAAAGGAGGCTATTATAGTATGGGTGTGGCTGCCTTTCAAAGCCTGTCGGCAGACAGCGTTACCAATATACAACTGCCGCCCATGTTCCAATACCGTCGGTTATCGCCACAGCCCATTCTTTTGCCTTCGGGCATGATGCCCCAGCCGGTAGCCATTGCAGAAACAAAAACAGCTGCGGGACTATTCAGCTCTTTTGCGAGTGGTAAAGCAAGTACCTTTTCTCCCGCCTGGGGCGACGGTTGGAATAGCCCAATGGGTTTTAGTATTAAGAATGAAGTCAACCGGGTGCAGCCGGTGGCTTTTTCACCTGTATTGGGATTCAACGACTCGAAGCTCGCGGCCGGCCAAACCATTCAACGCGATTTTGTGGTAGGGGCCATGGCCGGCGGATGGAACGAAGTACTGGAATATGTTTCAGACAGCTTATATAAAGTAAAGGATTATCGTACCCAGCGTACTGCATCCCTTACAACGGCTGCTTTCAATATGATTGACCTTGTAAAGAACGAGCCATCTGCAGGATGGGATGCACAGCTCAAAGGTTTTTACGATATTGAGGCCAATCCGGCGGTGGTGCCTACCGTGGTACAGGCGGCGCCGTTGGCTGTTGTATCAGCAGCCGTTTTAAGCCGTGATGAAGATTTTTATCTTACCCGTGCCTTGCCAACTATTGAATATACTTTATCTCGCAGTGGTTTTCGCTGGGCTAAAGCAGTATCAGGCACACCGTTCAACAGCGATAAAAAGTCACTGCAGTTTAGTCCTTATGGATCACAGTTTACGACTAACTATTTTGAAGGCTTGTACCAACTGTTGGGAGAAGCCAATCCCTGGCTCCTGGACATTGCGCTGCCCGATGGTGCTATCCGTTCTGCCAAAGGTTATTCCGTGGAGGTTCCGGCCTGGTCACAGGAGCTTGCCGCCTGGCGATTGACCAAAGAGGAAAAATGGTTAACGGCTGCCAAAGCACATGCCGATCAATTCATAGCCACCCAGGTGAACGGCAATCTGACCAAACCTTTATCAAGGCTGCCTTTCTACAATGCTGCATTCTATGCGTATTGGTGGGATCTCACCGATCTCTACGATGCCACAAAAGAAGACCGGTTCCTGCAGGCCGCCAATGCTTCCGCGTATCATACCATGGCAGGCATACGCTCCTTTCCTCAGGTGAAAGATTCTCTGCAAACCATTCATCCCGGCAATCAGTATGAAGGCAATACCACCCTATGGTGGAAAGGCGATAAAAAATACCGCCTGGGATTTCCCCGGGTAAAAGGCGATGCCCCGGAAAAGCAGGTCCCGCAATCATTGGTATCACCCGTAGGGCTGGGCTTTGAACAACCCTTCACGTATTTTAGTCCGGAAAGAGCTTCGCACCCGGTGTTTATGTCCAGCTGGGCGCCGCACCTCTTGCGTCTTTATCAATACAACCACAAAAAAATATTTGAGACCTATGCCCGCAATGCCGTGATTGGTCGTTTCACCAATTATCCCGGCTATTACGCTACCGGCTTCACAGATATCACCCTGCAACCCGATTTTCCTTACAAAGGCCCCGATGTAAGTTCTATTTACTATCATCATATTCCGCCTCATCTTGCTTTTACCCTCGATTATTTGATCACTGAGGCCATCCAGCGTTCCAATGGTAAAGTTCAATTCCCCTATGGTAAACAAGATGGGTTTGTATGGTTCAACAATCGCGTGTTCGGTGCTGGTAAGGGAAGCATGTTTGGTGATGCGACAGCAAGCCTGTGGATGAAAAAAGGATTGGTTACCGTTGACAAACCGGAAGTTAATTATGTAACGGCCATTTCGGATGATCGCTTCTGGGTCCTCCTGCTCAATGAAGAGCAAGGGCCTGTGCAGGCCAATATCACCCTGGGCCAGGAAGCGCCGGTGGCCGATGCAGTCGCTGTGCACCTGTATAGTGGCGCCAATACCAAACAGCAAAAGGGCGCACTTAAAAACAGGAGCATAAAGGTAGCACTGCAGGCAAAAGGTTTTACTGCCTTGTCATTCCCTCTTGCAGTCAAACCCATCGTAACAAAGCTGGCGCCCGTAGCCAATGGCATGAAAGTAATTGACATGGGCGCGCCCTGGGGTAAATGCTATGTATTCAGGATACGGAGCCCCTTTGGCTGGGATTCCATTTATGGTTACCTGGAAGCGGGACCGGTAGAAGGTGCCGTAATAACGGCCATCCTCGATACACAAACTGTTACAAAGAATAGCTATCCCTATGAATGGTCATTCTACAAAGTGAAGGTTGGCCAGCCGGTGAAAGGACTGGTGCAATTGAAAACAGCCGATGGGAAGACTAAAGAAGTATCCTTTGAATTTGAATAAATGCAACCATAGTATGCGCAATTATCTGTTTTTATCCGTAACACTGCTTTTTGTAGGGAACAGTTTTGCCCAAAGCAACAAAGCAGATGGAACTTATGAAGAGCGGCTCAGGGCTGCTTCGCAGGGTGGTGCTTCACCTTTGTTCTTCGATCCTGCCGCAGCCGATATACCAGTTATAAAGCCGCTGGAATTTGACAACACCAAAGAATGTAAAGTACGCAATGGCCTGCCCAACTTCTTTCACAAAGCAGCAAACGGAAAACCCGTTACCATGGGCTTTATTGGGGGCAGCATTACACAGGCTGTATATGGTTATCGAACACGCGCAGCCCGGTATATCCAATCCCTTTATCCTGGTACACCCATGAAGGCCATCAATGCTGGCATATCCGGTACCGGTACCGATTTGGGAGCCTGCCGCCTGCAGGAGCAGCTATTGCAATACCACCCTGATATCATATTTGTTGAATTTGCCGTCAACGGTGCTTACCGCGAAGGAATGGAAGGCATCATCAGGCAGATATGGGAATTTGATCCTGCTATAGACATTTGCCTGCTGTATACCATACACCATGAGCAACATGCGATTTACACAGCAGGAAAGGTGCCGGATAATATCCTCGGACTGGAAGAATTAGCCGACCATTATGGTATCCCTTCCATACACCTGGGCCTGCAACCTGCTTCGATGGTACAGGAAGGAAAGCTGGTATGGCGATCTGACAGTAAAACCATTCCGGGAAAGATCGTTTTTTCAAATGATGGCGCACACCCCCTTCCTGAGGGAGGCGACCTGTATACGGGCGTCATTGGCAGGAGTATGCTTAGCCTGCAGAAGAATGCGCTTGCGCGCAAACATGTATTACCTGCGCCCCTACTTGCTGATAACTGGGAGAATGCCCATATGTATGCGCCCGCTGAACTGGCTGCATTCAGTACCGGATGGAGCCGGATCAAACCTGATGACAGTACTTTCCTGAAACAGTTTGCCCCCTGGTTTCCTTACATTATGAAAACAGAACAGCCAGGCGCATCCTTTACATTCAGGTTTAAAGGAAATATGTTCGGCTTTTTTGATGTAGGAGGCCCCGAAGCAGGGCAGCTCTCTATAGAAGTGGATGGAAAACCTGTAAAGCTGACACCAGTGTTGGCTGGTACACGCATAGCTACAATCACAGAAGCTGAAGGCCAGGAATTGGTAAACAGGTTTGGCCCTTTTTGCAATAACCGTTTCCGTGGCCAGTTTGAATGTATTAAAGTAGCACCCGGTGAACATACCATTACTATAAAGCTATCGCCTGTAAAAGCGGATAAGCGCAAAATACTGGGCGAAAATCAATTGGCCGATATCACCGCCAATCCTGCCAAATATGACAGGACAGTGCTGTATCTGGGTAAGATACTTATACGTGGCGAAGTGCTACCTAAAAAATAGCTCACCGGACTGCTACAGCGTTTGCTGAGGTAATGTGCTCGCAGCTCGCAGCTCGTAGCTCAAAGCTCGCAGCTTGCATTTCTTGGGAACATTCCCGCAAATTGGGAACATTCCCACTGGTTTTTAAGCTGAAAAGCCTTGCCCGCAGGCATTGTAAGGTATTAAATTTGAACTCAATGCGAATAGTGCTTACCATATGTTGTTTGTTCTCATTTTGCCTGCTCAACGCGGCAGATAGCCTGCTGTTGCAAAGCCCCCGTAAAAAAGTGCAGGCATCCTTGTACCTGCAACAGGGTAAGCTCATGTACCGCCTCACAGCTGGCAAGCAGGTTTTGCTTGAACCTTCTTCACTGGGATTGCAAACAGATGATCACCTAATGGGAACAGGTGCCGATAATATTACCATTGCCCGCAGGTACATCATCAATGAAACGGCTCTTTCCCGCATTAACAGCCCGATCGCTACCAATCATTGTACAGTATATATAATTACAGTACGTACCAAAGAAACACAGGATACCATCGAGTTCAGGTTATTCGACAATGGCTGTGCTTTCCGGTATATACCGGCAGGAAATGATCACCGGCGGGTGAAGGAAGAATTGACTTCTTTTAAGATTCCCGGTAAATCTTCTGTATGGTATTTTGAAAGGAACAGCGATTGGAAACTGAAATCCTATGCCGGCCTGTGGCAGCAAACGATGGTAGAACAATTGCCCCTCGTATCTTCCCAGGGTCCCATACAGGGAAAGCCTTTGGTTATTGAATTGCCTGCACAAAAATACATCGTACTTACAGAAGCGGCTCTCGCCGATTATAGCGGTATGCGCTTGAAGGCGATTGGCAACAATACCGTGCAGGTAAATTTTACGGAAGGCGCCACAGGGTTTGCTGTCAAGAATAAATTGAAAACGCCCTGGCGGGTAGTGTTGTATGCCAATAACCTGCAGGAACTGGTCAATAACCAGGTGATAGAAAACCTGAATCCCGCGCCCAATTCCAATCTCTTTGCCGAAACAAGGTATATACAGCCCGGAACATCCGTATGGAGTTGGATCACCCGCAATGAACATTATATGGAGCCGGCAGAAGAAAGGAAATTCATTGATGCCGCTGCTGCATTACATTTTCAATATACCATGATCGATGAAGGTTGGGAAACCAAATGGCCCAACAAATGGCAGCAGTTACAGGAGCTTTGCGCTTATGGAGCAACAAAGAAGGTACAGGTATGGGTGTGGAAGCATTCTAAAGAGATAAGAGATACGCTACAGCGCAATAACTTCCTCGACAGTGTGCGCATGGCTGGCGCCGCAGGCATTAAAACAGACTTTATGAACAGTGAGGCCAAAGACCTCATTGATTTTGAGCTGGGGTTTCTGGAAACCACTGCCAGAAGAAAACTGATGGTGAACTTTCATGGTTGCCAGGCGCCAACTGGTGAAAGCAAAACCTGGCCCAATGAAATGACCAGAGAAGGTATCCGGGGCATGGAGCTGAACATCATGAAAGAGCCTATCCCGGCATGGCACAATGCCGCTTTACCTTTCACCCGCTTTCTTTGTGGTCATGGTGATTATACACCCGGCTTCTTTAGCAATAAGGCCAACACGACTTATACCCATCAGCTGGCCCTGCTCTACCTGTTCAACTCTCCGTTTCAGTGTATTGCAGAAAACCCCGTTACCCTCCTTACCGATCCGGTATATCAACCAATACTTCCTTTATTGAAAACATTACCCGTTACCTGGGATGAAACGCTTGTACTGCCGGGCAGTAAGATAGGCAAGCTGGCAGCTTTTGCACGGCGTAAAGGAAAGGATTGGTACGTAGCTGTGATCAATGGAACAGACAGTGCAGCAACTTTTACATGGCAGGCTTCCTTCCTGGCCAAACAAAAGAAGTACAAAGCCTACATCGTAAGCGATGCTCCGCAGGATGCAGGATTTACAAGCAATGAACAAAACGTACACAATCAATTCAACAAACAGTTTAACCTGCCTGCTACCGGCGGTCTGGTTATCCAAATAAAAAGTGAATAATTATATGGCCTATAGGAAAGCCAGGTATATTTTGATCGTGATGCAGTGTTGCCTGCTGGTAGGAATGACCCAGGCGCAGGTGAGCGTTCCTGGCGGACAAACCAATGTGATCATTAAAAGCGGACAACGCAACTATACCTTTTCCCCTTCTTTTGTTGTATTGTACAATGCAACTGATCCCGGTATGGCCCTGAAGCCCGCTGGTATAAAGAAAGTAGAATACAATGTACTTACCTGGAAAGTGCAGGATAGCACCAGGGCCGACTTTGCACAAAAGAAGATCAATGCATCCATGGCAGGCGATGGTTTTGATGACCGTATCCTAAGAAGTAAAGCCGAATGGAGGACCGCTAATATTTTTAATGCCGGGGAAAGAACGGAAGTAAAGGCTACCGGCATACGCAAAAAAGGAGATACTGTTTTTTTTACCATACCTGAATTCCCCCAATTCAGGCTATCCGTCTATCTTTTGACAACTGCAAAGCCGTACCCCCTTTTGCAGTATTCTTTCAGGCCTTTGCAGCCTGGTTTCTATAGTGTGGGCTATACCGGCGCCCCATCACTGGCGCCGGAAAAAGCCTCCGCCCTCTGGCAGCCATTGATATGGCAGGAAAAGCGTATTCCCGATGCTGCTTATCTTACACCAGCCTTTATGGCTACCTTGCCCACTACCATGGTCAATGATGGTGTCAATACCATTGGTGTATTGGCGGCGCCGAAAGAAATTCCCTTTCAGCCATTGCCCATGTTGCCCAACAGCCGTTTTGGTATATCCCTGCTCAATCAACAGCAGCAACTGCAACCGCAAATTTATGCGCCCATGCCCGGCGGCTATTTATCACAAATGAAGGCAGGCGATACATTTAATTTTTCCTTCTACCTGGTTGCAGAGCCAAAGCCTGTTAGTGATACTTATCAGAAAATTGCACAGCAGTTATTTGGTTTTAAGGATTACCGGCACAATGATATAGCCTCCCTCAATACAGCCCTCGACAATATGGTGGATTATTCCTTGTCGCAGTACGCTTGGTTTATTGACAGCCTTAAAGGCTGTGCTTATTCTACGGATGTACCGGGTGCTGTAAAAAATGTATCGAGTCTCAACCCATTGGAGCTGGCACTGGTGCGGGATGATTCCCTGATGTTTGAAAAGCGGGCCTATCCCCTCATGGAGTTTATGCTGTCGCGGGAAAAATTCCTCTTCAGCCTCGATAGTACCCAAAAGATACAAAGCCCTTCCAGAAAATTAAAAGGTCCCATTGCTCCCTTATCTGAACTCGTAGCCTTGTACAATATATTCAGCAAGCAGAATGGTTTCTACCTGCTGATGGCACAAAAGGAATTCAATTTTGCACGAATACGTAACCTCGACACCAAAGAGAAAGGCAATAACTGGATCAATGCCATGTACCTGTACCAGGCCACTGGCGATAAAAACTACCTGCAGGCAGCTGTCAGCAAAGCCAATGAATACCTGGCCCAAAGGATCGCGCAACCACAAACCGGCTTCAACGATCCTATGCAGGGCAGCTATTTCTTCTGGCCCACCTTTACCGGCCGGTGGATAGAATTTCTGCAATTGTACGAGCTTACCAACGATAAACGTTACCTCGAAGCAGCCCGTCAGGGCGCCCGTCAATATACCATGTTTACCTGGATGTGCCCCATGATACCCGATAGCTCGATCACCGTGAATAAAGAAGGTAAAGCACCCATGTATTGGTACCTGAAATCCAAAGGCCATCATCAAATGTATTACCCCGAAGAGCAGGCACCCGCCTGGCGCTTGTCGGAAATAGGCCTTACCCCCGAATCATCGGGTACCTCCACCGGTCACCGGGGCATCTTCATGGCCAACTATGCGCCCTGGATGTTACGGATTGGATATTATACACAGGATACCTTCCTCATGAACGTAGCAAAGGCATCCATTATAGGACGTTACCGCAGCTTCCCTGGCTATCATATCAATACAGAAAGAACGACTGCCTATGAGAAGGTGGATTTCCCTTTGCATCAGCACAAAGACCAGAGTGTAAACTCTTTTCATTACAACCATATACTACCTATGGCGTCCATGTTACTGGATTACATGGTCACTGATGCCTATGTGCGCAGCAATGGCAAGATCAATTTCCCTTACGAGTACATGGAAGGATATGCCTACCTGCAGAATAACCTCTATGGCGCAGAAAAAGGAAATTTCTATACAGAAAGCAAGGCGCAATTGTGGATGCCGGCCCGCCTGCTGCGCATTGATAATACCGAGTTGAACTATATAGCCGCCCGTAAAGACGATAAGTTGTTGCTGGCATTTACCAATCAAAGTGGTAAACCAGTCACTGCTACAGTGACCATCAATCCATCATGGGTAAAGCTCGGGAGCAGGAGTGCTGTTACTGCTTATACCGGAAAACTGGTGAAGGGGCTTAAAGACAGCAGCATTACCATCACCGTGCCTGGCAATGGCTTAACTGCCGTAGCTGTGCAAGGGGCTGTTATACGATCAACTTTCCAGCAAAAAATATTGGATGCAGCGCATACTGCCGCGAGCCATGATTATGTAAAGCTGAAAGCAGGCAATGCACAAGCTATGCTATTTAACCTGGGCGAATACAGCCGCCGCTTGTATGTATACCTCGAAGATGATGACAACAAATACAAACAGGCATCCTTGATCTATACCACGGCCTCCGGTAAAGAAGTACGGATGGATGACAGTGCTTATCCTTTTGAATTTACTGTACCGGTTGATAGGGGACAGTCCATCCCATTTTATTTATTACTCACTGCTGTGGATGGTAAAGAAGTGAAAAGTGAATCAGTGGTCATGGGCATTAAAAAATAAGAAGTACCATAAAGCCTAACCTATAAAGCATGCGGAAATATGAAATTAGTATATAGTCTTCTCTTATTAATATTGCCTTTGCTGACAGCAGCGCAAAACCAATCACGCATTTCTCTGAATGGAGCCTGGACCTTCACCCTCGATCCGGTGAAAGTAGGAGAGGCCAATCGTTGGTATGCAACGACCTTTGTTATCAATGGTTTTGATAAAGTGCAGGTGCCGCACAGTTTTTCAGTTGACAAACGTTACTTTTATTATACAGGAACGGCCTGGTACTTTAAAAACTTCCAGGCGACAGCAGTGCCGCCGGGCCATCGGGCCTTTTTGCAATTTGAAGCGGTATTCTATAAAACAACCGTATGGCTCAATGGTAAGAAAGTGGGCGCGCATGAAGGCGGCTATACGCCTTTTGAGCTGGATGTAACGGATCACCTGCAGGCTAAGAACATCCTGGCACTGTCTGTCAACAATGAGTGGGATACCACTACTATTCCCGGCGCCAAGACTCTTGATACTTTTACACGGACCGATCATTCACAGCTATATGCCTGGATGAATTATGGTGGTATCACAAGACCGGTGCATTTCATCATACGTCCGGAGGTTTTCATACAAAAGGCGCAGGTCATCGCCGAACCCCATCAGTCAAAAGGAGATGCCCGCATCAGGATCAGGGCGTTTGTCAATAACCTTACTGTACAGCCTGCGCAAACATCTCTGACTGCCAACATTTATTATGGTGGTCAGAAAATCAATGTTAAGTTTAAACCTGTAGTTGCGCCTGTAGCAGCCAACAGCAGTACGTCCCTAGTGCTGGAGGGTGTACTGCCTGCGGCGGTTGTTAAGCGCTGGTATCCCGATGAGCCCCACTTGTACACTGCTGAAGTAATAGCAGGCAGGGATACATTGAGTACATCCTTCGGTATTCGCAGCATACAGGTTAAGGGTACGCAACTGTTGTTGAACGGCGAGCCCATTCGCATGGGCGGTTGTAACCGGCCATTGGATTATCCCGGCTATGGTTCGATAGACCCGGATAGCGTATTGGAGAAAGACCTGGCTCTCATCAGGCAAGGCAGCATGGAGTTCTCCCGTATTAGTCATTACCCTGTTTCTGAAAGCCTGTTGAACTGGGCCGATAAAAATGGGCTACTTATCATCGCCGAAGCCGGCAACTGGCAAATGACACCAAAACAAATGGCCGATCCGCTGATGCGCGCCAAATTCCAGGCGCAGATGAAAGAAATGATGGAGCGCGACTGGAATCATCCCTGCATCATTGCGTATAGCCTGGGTAATGAATTTCAGGCGCAAACACCGGAAGGGAAGGCCTGGGTGCGTGACATGAGCGCTTTTGTGAAGACGATAGATACGACCCGCCTCATCACCTTTGCCAGCTACACTGTGTTTCGAGATTATGTTCAGAAGCCCGAAGATGAAGCATCACAGTATGTGGATTTCATCAGCGCCAATATCTACGGCAATCATTTAAAGCTCCTGCAAAAGATCCATACGATATATCCCAACAAGCCCATTTATATCAGCGAGTTTGGTATCCGGTTTAATGCCAACAATGAAGAGTCCCGCGTGACCTACTTCAAAAGAGCCATGGAAGCGTTCAGACAATGTGATTACCTGGTAGGCGCTTCCGTATGGACATTGAATGATTACCAGAGCCGTTTTCCCGGTACGGATGCAGATGGCTACAGGGCCTGGGGCCTGGTGCCACCCAACCGCGAATTGCGCGATAGTTACACTTATCTGCAGGAAGAATTTGCACCGGCCACCATGGAAGTTGTAAAGCGGGAAGCAGGTAAAATAACGGTGGCTGTTAGTGCACGTTCCAACTTTCCGGCCTATACCCTACGCAACTATCAGTTACAATTCAACGACGTTATGATCAGGTTGAAAACCATAAAGCCAGGTGAATACCAGGAACTGGTAATACCACTTTCAGCAGCTAATGAAAAAGAAGGTGTGAAAGTATCATTAATAAAACCAGGAGGATTCACAGCAGTAAGCAAGGTGCTAAAGTAGGACAAACAAAGTGGAAAAATTAAATCAAAATATTGTATTCGCTCGCAGCTCGTAGCTCGCAGCTGTATTCAAAACCTTATCAATAATTCTTAATCCGGATAATGATGAAATTGGAAAACTACGGAAACAGTAAACGTTCTTTTGTAAACAGAAAAATAGAAGCAGATCTGATCGTAACAGGCGGTGGCCTTTCCGGTGTATGCTGTGCCATTACTGCTGCACGGCAGGGTAGTAAAGTGGTATTGGTGCAGGACAGGCCGGTGCTGGGAGGCAATTCCAGCAGCGAAGTGCGTTTGTGGATATTGGGTGCTACTTCTCATATGGGCAACAACAACCGTTGGGCCAGGGAAGGTGGTGTGGTGGATGAGATACTGGTGGAAAATACTTATCGCAACCCGGAAGGTAATCCCCTCATATTTGATACCATCTTATTGGACAAAGTAGTGAGCGAACCCAATATTACCCTGCTGTTGAATACAGCAGTATATGACGTAGAAAAGAAAGATGCCACTACCATACAGTCTGTAAAAGCATTCTGCAGTCAGAATCAAACGGAATATGTTTTATCAGCGCCTTTGTTTTGTGATGCTTCCGGTGATGGGGTAGTGGGTTTCCTGGCAGGAGCGGCTTTCCGGATGGGGGCTGAAAGTAAAGAAGAGTTTGGTGAAAAATTTGCGCCCACTGATGAATACGGTGAGCTGCTGGGACATACTTTGTATTTCTACAGTAAGGATACCGGCCGGCCGGTTACTTATACGGCTCCTTCTTTTGCCCTGCAGGATATCGAAGAGATTCCCCGCTTTAAATCATTCAATGCAAAAGACTTTGGTTGTAAGTTATGGTGGATAGAATACGGCGGCAGACTGGATACTGTGCACGATACCGAACTGATCAAATGGGAACTGTGGAAAGTTGTGTATGGGGTATGGAATTATATCAAGAACTCCGGTAATTTTCCCGAAGCGGCCAACCTTACCTTGGAATGGGTAGGCACGATTCCCGGTAAAAGGGAAAGTCGCCGTTTTGAAGGTGATTATATGATGATACAGCAGGATATTGTAGAACAGCGCCTGCATGATGATGCGGTAGCTTTTGGTGGTTGGTCCATTGACCTGCATCCGGCTGATGGTGTATTCAGTGAAAAGCCGGGTTGTAACCAGTGGCACAGCAAGGGTATCTTCCAGATCCCCTACCGCAGCTTGTACAGTAAGAACATCTCCAATCTTTTCCTGGGTGGTCGTTTGATCAGTGCATCTCACGTAGCCTTTGGTTCTACCAGGGTGATGGCTACTGCTGCTTATGCATCGCAAGCGGTGGGTATGGCAGCAGCGCTTTGCCGCGAAAGAAATATTCCTCCGGCTGCAGTCATCAGTCACCAATACATTACCCATTTACAGCAACGCTTAATGAAAAGCGGACAATATATTCCGGGGCTGAAGCTGGAAGAGAAAGAAGACCTGGTACAGGCAGCTTCTGTTACGGCTTCCAGTGAACTGGTATTGCAGGAATTGCCCGAAAGCAACCTGTTGAAGCCTTTGCTGCTATCTGTTGCGCAGATGGTTCCATTGCAACAGGGAAAGACAGAACCCTTTGTTTTCCATGCACAGTCAGAAACGGCTACTACCCTGCAGGTAGAGCTGCGCATCAGCAGTAAACCCGCCAATCATACGCCTGATATCACCGTGGCTACACAGGTGCTGGATATTCATCCTGGCAGGAATTGTATGCAGGTGAAGTTTGATGCAGTACTGCAGGAACAGGGCTATGCGTTTATTACATTCATCAAGAATCCAAAGGTGCAGCTTCATTATTCAGAAAAAAGGGTTACCGGTTTGTTATCTGTGTTTAACAGTGTGAACAAAGCCGTATCCAATTTCGGAAAACAAACGCCCCCGGAAGATATTGGCATGGACGCTTTCGAGTTCTGGTGTCCCCAACGCAGGCCCGAAGGACACAATATCGCTTTCAAATATCCCGCCGGACTACCTGGCTTTAAAGCAGAGAATATTCGCAATGGAGTGGATAGACCCACTACCCAACCCAATGCCTGGGTAGCCAACTGGGCTGATGAAGCGCCTGCGCTCACGATCAGTTGGAATGAGCCCAGAGAGATCGGTCATATCGACTTGTTCTTTGATACAGATTATGATCATCCGATGGAATCTGTATTGATGCATCATCCCGAATCGGTAATGCCTTTTTGTATCAGGCATTACAGGGTAAAAGATGAAGCAGGCAATATCGTTGCGGAGAAAAAGGATAATTATCAAACACATAACCGCATCAGGTTGGCAAAGCCTGTTACTACCAGTAAACTGGTCATTGAAGTGGAACATCCTTCTGCCCAGGTACCTGCGGCTATTTTTGCAGTACGCTGTTACAAATAATGATCAGGCAGCAATAACTGGCTACTGAAACTGTTGATCCGGATGCTGGTCAAACAGTGGCCGCTACCATCACCAGATTTGTAACACAGACTGGTATTACTGCCATTATTGCACTACATGATCATGTAGTTGTTGTTTCTCTGCGTTCAGGGTAGGTTTGAGGTAAATAACCACCATTATGAAATGCCTCATCATCCTACACCTATTATTGGTCAGTTTTTTGGCGCAACAGGCACAGACACCTGTTCCCAAACGTGTACAGCAAAGGGCAAAAGATAAAGCCAATAACCGGGTGGATGCTTCGATAGATAAAGGTCTTGACTCAGCCTTTGATAAAACGGGTAGGGCAATAGGCAATATCTTCAAAAAGAAGAACAAAAGTACCGGTAGTAACCCCGACCTTGCCACGACTGACGCAAAAGCCAATAGCGCCGGTACCGGGTCTGCAGGTACCAACAACCGCGGCAGCGGAACCCCTGCTGTAAGCGGCGGCAGCGATTTTGAGCCGGGAGCCACCGTATTGTTCGAAGATCACTTTACAAAAGACCGGCTGGGCGATTTTCCCGCGCAATGGAATACGAACGGCAGCGGAAAGGTCGTCACCATCGATGGTGAGGACGGAAAGTGGCTCGACGTGGTACATAACTGTGTGATCGTACCTGAAATAAAAAAACAACTTCCGGAGAACTGCACCATTGAATTTGATCTTTTCCTTCGGTCTGAAGGTGGCCGGAGTACTCCCTTTATCCAGTTTGGCCTGAGCCAGGTAAAGAATATTCTAAAGGAGGATATGTTTTATAAAGACCGCTTCTTTATCAATCTGCACCGGTATACCGAGGTGGATGGTAAAACACTGGAGTATGGTCTGGGAAATGACATAATCGGCAATAAGAGCAACTTCCCCCTCACATCATTTGTCAATAAAGTACTGCACGTGGCCATCGCGGTCAATAAATCGCGCATACGGCTATACCTCAATGACAACAAAGTGATTGACCTGCCAAAAGCGCTGACCGATGGTATGCGGAACACCTTCTTTCTGAATAATAATGCGATCATACCTGCTTCCGAAACAGGCATGTACGTTGGTAATATCAGGATCGCATCTGCTGATACGGATGAACGCAGTCTGCTGGTCGACCAGTTGATGGAGTTGGGCAAGGCCGTAACCAATGATATATTATTTGATGCGAACAGTGACCGGATCAAAAAGGAATCTTTTTCGCTCATTAATCAACTGGGCGATGCACTGGAAAAGAACCCCGCTTTTAAGATCAGGATTATCGGGCATACAGACAGTGACGGCGATGATGCAGCCAATCTCAGTCTTTCACAACGGCGGGCACTTGCTGTAAAAAACTATATCACCGAAAACTACCCCGTTGCCGGTGTCAGGATACAGACCGACGGAAAGGGAGAGTCGCAGCCAGTAGCGAGTAATGCCAATGCGGAAGGAAAAGGAAAGAACCGCCGGGTAGAATTTGTCAGACTATAAATCGCCTATCATGAAAAAACTATTACTGGTTGCGTTGCTCATTGTATCGGCTGCCGGGGGCGTATCTGCCCAGGGCGACCGCAGGGATAGCGTAGCTATCTTTCGATGGCGATCGGCTGTCAGGGGGGCGCCTGTATTAACCGGGACAACGGGGCCGCGTAGGATCGTGCCACATGAACAGCCCTTGTGTTTCAATATGGAGTTTGACCTGAAGATCACCACACCTGGTAAGATGGCAGAACAATGTATGTTCGTCAATGCATCTACCGGGGTGATCGGACTTTTGCCACCCCATGAAGACGGACTTGTTAACATGCTGATGCCCGAGCTGGCCGATTTTTCCTTCCAGGTCATGAGCATGACGGGCAATACCTACCGCTATCACAACAATAAGGGGAAAAACAATACCATCGAAAGATGGGTGACTACCGGCAATTCCGATCGCAATCCCTATCAACAGATGGCGGGCATGTTCACGGGAGCCGTCGACTTGCAGCGAAAGAACCAGACCGAGTCCTATTGCAATGGAAGAATGAATGCCATGGCCTACCGGTTTTCGACCAATCCCGATATGACCTGGTACCTGTTTGGCGATCGTTTCCCCGAAAAAATACATCCCCGGAAGTTTTTGGGAAATCTTGGGGTTGGGTATCTGCAGACGGATGAGGGGTTGTATGTCATTACCGAGTTCAGAACGGCTGGCTATAGTTGCCGGGTTACCAATATTGAGGTCACAAATGCCTGTCTCAACACGGCCCAATTTGTTGAACGCGAAGAAACGTTCTTTAACCAGAAGGCAACGAATATCCATAAAGAAAAAGAAAAGCTGGACCGTGCGGCATCGAATGTCAGTGGCCCCTGTGCCAATGAGCGGGCTGAATTGATCAGTTTCAAGAAGGAGCAAATGAATAAACAGGAGGAGGCTCTCCGGCAGGCAAGGAGTGGTAATACCAACCAGCCAAACAGCAACGCACAGCGTAGTATGACCAGCTTTATGGATCCCCTGGCCGTGGTGCAGGAAAATATACTTTCCACTAAAGTCGAAATTTGCAAGGCAGAGCACGGGAGCGAAAAAGCCCGGGGGCGCCTGGGCTGCCTGATGACCCAATTAAGTCAGCTGATGAGGCTCGAAACAGACCTGCGCGCCCTTGATGCCAGGCATGCCAATGAACCGGGGCGGGCATTTGGGGAAAAGAGCAAATTGTACATGCGGGATAAACCAAGGGGTTGTCCTTAAAAAAATGAGTTTTCTTTTCGGGCTGTAAGAATAAAACATCGCTTAACCCATCAGATCAAACGATTTGATGGGTTCTTTTTTAGGAAAAACTGGACTAATAGGCCGTGGCTGATTATTTCATATCCATATTGCGAAGTAAAATTTGGGTCTCACAAATTCCCTGATTTCCAATTTGTCCAATGATTGTTGGACTTTTGGGTTGGTTTCCAATTCATCGTATCTCTTGTTATTAATACCCTGGCAATAAGTTTATACGTTTCTTGCATACTAGGTGGAACAGACTTGTCATAAGCACTATGATAATGAAATTCATTTATTGTTATTAGCTTGGGCAAATCCGCAGGGATATGTTGACGAATATCGCTTTTATTGGCACTGACGATCGGAGGGTTAGTTTCGTTTAAATATCGGACAAGATCACCGAAGCTAATAAGTTTATTAGGGTTGTCGTATTCTCTTACTTTAATCCCTACCTTTTCATAATCTTTATAGTTATTATTAAAAGCAAACATGCTGTCTCTAATTTTCACCTCTTTAAGATTTGGTTCAATTAGCTCGAAAGTTTCCAAATCTTTGCCCTCTTTATTTTTAATTCGTTCAAATTCTGTGTTTTCAATTAGTATTACATTGCTTGTATTTGTAATATAATTTCTGTCGGGGTATTCATCAATGGGATAGTTAATACAATTACCAATATAGTTCAACTCTATTTCTGCAGAGGAACCTCTGTTTTGATAGCCACTCTTTTCAAACACAATTGCCCATCTGGTGGAGTCTGCATACAAATGAATCTTGTTTCCTGCTGTTTCGCAATAACCATGTTCAAGATCAAGGAAGAAATTATATTTGATATCCTGTGGCCGTCCTGTCGGAAAATATTGACTTGGAGTTCCATTAAACGCAAGGTCTAACTGATCTAATATTTCGGTTTCAGTAAATGTCATTTTTGATTTTTGTTTCTGTTCATTGTTGGCAGTCCATGAACAAGAAAATAAAAATAGGGGTATAATTAGCAAAAACGGGTTCATAAAATTGAAATTATAGCTGGCAGAACTGGTATTTGGATGATTTGATGGAAATTCAACGACTTAAACATGTAATAAACCACTATAAGGTACAGCCATATTTTCAGATTCAATAGGTTGCACTTATATTAAGTATTAAAAACTGAAAAGATGAACATTGGATAAACTCTAGGTGGGGCTATGACTTGCGAAACTGGAATCCTTATTTTTGCAGCATCAGGGAAATTAATAAGCGATTGTGTGTGCCCGAAGGTGAAGAGGCTATTCATTATTATGCGCTATTATAAAAACCCCAACTGAACCATGTCTCCGACTGCCAAACCAACAGACTGGAAAACCGAACCAATGCCCAATGAAACTGACAGTCTCCATTTTTCCCGAATATTTTCATCGGGAGAATTCGAACGCGTGAAAATGGGTTTAATTCCCAGGGAAATGGAAGACAAATGGTTCATTTATTACGACAACGACACACTGAATATTCATCGTAGCTGGACAGGATTCCATATTTATAGTATTACCATACTACCGAATGATGATAATGCGTATTCGATTACACGAACAATAGTAAATAGGAACAAGGAACAGTATAATCAACAAAATAATGCATACGATATTTCTCTCCTGAATTACCTCATCGACCGCTTACTGTTAGATCAAGCAGTTCCTTTTCCCATGCCATCGGATATATCCAAAGAAAACAGGCCAATTTATAAACATTCAATGGTAGGCTACGCAACTCCAAACACCAAAGAGACTTCAGGGCATGAGCCAGATCGGATTAATGCGGGTGACAGGCTGGGTGGCTGCCTGGCTTGCGGCGCAATCGGTGATGCCATAGGCAGCTTTTATGAGGGGCGGTCGATTATAGAAAAGATAAATCTAGAGGTGGTTCATGGTATAACCGATGATACGCAACTTACGATGGCTACCTGTGAGTCCATTATCGAATCCGGGCAGGTGTCAGCAGCCAGTATCGCACATCACATGCTTGCGTGGTATAATAAAGGGAAATTGACCGGCCTCGGCGCCAGCACACTTAAAGCGCTAAGAGATTTACAAGTCGGAGCTCATTGGGCCCTTTCAGGTCGGTCGGGAGAGTATGCCGCAGGCAATGGAGCTGCCATGCGTATCGCTCCACTTGCTTTTTTCATCAACCCCGAAACAGATAGGACGCTTATTCGTGATGTGTGTAATATTACACACAAAAATGACGAAGCGTATATTGGGGGCCTTGCAGTTCTTTATTCATTGCATTTCATTATAAAGACCGAGTGGCTTCCGGGAATTAGTCTGCTTGAATTAATAACGCCCAAACTGCCGGATTCCTCCGTACGGGATAATCTTTTAAAATTACAGGCGAACTCCTCATTGAGTATTCGCGAAGCAGCGAGTCTGGTGGGTACCTCAGGCCATGTTATTGAGTCTGTGCCTTTTTCCATTTTTGCGGCAGATAAGATCAGAGAAAGCAGTTTTGAAAATGTACTTACTGAAATCATACTTTGTGGCGGAGATACGGATACCAATGCGTCAATTGCTGGTCAGATAATGGGTACGTTTATTGGTTTGTCGGGGTTTCCCAGGAGGGTGGCGGGTATGTTCACCAAAATAAAGGAAAGCGCCTACATACTCGAAACTGCATATAAGTTGTCGAGGGTGTTGAAGGAGCAATAATGCTGAGTATCATTCAAAAGGCAAAAAATGCTATTGTCAAACAATGCACAAGACTTCCTGCAAAAATCGAAAAGAGATCATCTGAAACTTGTGGAGGAAGCCTCTGACCAGTTTACCCTTTGGTTCAGAAATGAGTCTATATACATGCAACAATGGCAAGGTTTAACTACAATGATAGTTTCTCAGGATTATCATAGAAAGGATCAACTGCTATCCCTATAATAGTAATTTTTTTTAAAGAATTTGACAATGAAAAGTTTTCAATTAATACTACTTTGTCTGGTATGTGTTGCCAAAAGTTATGGCCAGGCCGGCCGCATGGTTGTAGAAATTACAAAAGAAAAGCATAAGACCTATACATATAAAGTGATTCAGTGGGTTAATCTCCAGGCAGATTCTTCCTGGGTGCAATCCATTGAGAAAAACCTTAACCAGTCAATTCCGGTTAAAAATCGCGCCCAAAAGGGGAAGTATATCGTTTCAGTCGTTTTTATTGTAGCCAAAGATGGTAGTATAGCTGATGTGGAATGTGATAAAGATCCAGGATTTGGATTGTGTAATGAAGTGGTGCGTGCAATAAAAAAATCTCAAATATGGAATGGTAAAGTAATAAGAGGCCAATAACTAAGCCTCTATTACGATTGGTTTAAGTAATTGAAAGCAGATTGATCTCTTGCTCCAGGTATTTATTGCTGACCCTTTTTATCGTTAAAGCTGGTAATGGTATTTCCATCATAACGGTATACCCCACCTAATTTACCAAACCAAATACTCCCATCATTAGCTTCTAAAATCCCGAAAAACATTCCTTCTTCTGCCTTTATTTCGGTTATAGTGGGCTTTTTATTGAACAAGGACTTTTCTTCATACCGGGAAAGCGCCCAGGACCGGATATTATCCCTTTCAGAACTAGTCCAGATATTGCCCTTTTTATCCTCTATTATATAGCCAACAAATTTCTGCGTGAAATTGGTAAATGTACTGCCACCATAGCACCAAAGACCATCAGCTCCACCGAGCCAGATATTGCCTTTTTTATCTTCGATGATAGAACGAACATTTTTAAAAGGTTTGTTCTCATGGGTGAAAACGGTGAATGTTTTTCCATCATACACGAAGGTATTGCCTCTTGTAGCAAACCAAAAGCTGCCTGATTTGTCTTCAATAATGGAATTAACTTCATAAGGGGGCCTTTCAGGAAAAGTTTTCCCTGTCCGGTCTTCATTCATCGCATCTCCATCTATGATATAGTTCTGAAAGGTTCTCCCATCGTAACGGCTTGCTCCTCCAAAAACACCAAACCAGATATTGCCTTTTTTATCTTCATAAATGCTGCCAACGTCATTGTTAAGAAGTCCATCCTTGATGGTGAAATTTTGAAAGGATTTGCCATCATAATAAAAAACACCTGAACCAATAGAGCCAAACCAGAGGTTGCCTTTGCTGTCTTCCAAAACAGAAAAAAAGCGGGCAGCACTCACGTTGCTGGTAATATTGATAAAAGATTTTCCATCGTATCGAAAGACCCCTTCCCAGGAGGCAATCCAAATATTGCCTTTTCTGTCTTGTATGATATTCCGGGAGATGGATTTAGGTCCTTCGGAGGTAATTGCCTCTTTATTTTCAGACTTGCTATTGTCTTTTTGTACCTTCCTGAACTTGCTCCTTCCGAAAAGTACCATAGTTATTGCATGTTCGTCTTTAGTATCGAAAACCAAAGAAGCGCCATCATCCGCATTGACAAACTCTCCTTCCTCCCCAACTGGAAGTACTTTGTATCTGTAGCCCCTGTCATTGCCATACAATATGCTGTCTACCAGTTCAAATTTGATCTTCCGTTCTTTATTATCAACACTTATGTATTCACCTTCCAAAAGTTTCAGGTATTCAATGGAGACTTTTTTGATCAGGTCATCTGTCTTTATGCCGTTGTCTTTTAATATTTTTATTCCGCCTTCGTTACCTGGATTTAATTGTACAGATCTCTTATAATTTTCGAGGGCTGCTGTTTTGTTTCCAAGTGCCATGAGTGCTTCGCCATAGCTATCGTAAACGTTTGACGATTTGGGAAACGCTTGTGTATTGAGTTTGAAAATGGCAGCTGCTTCTTTCACTTTCCCCGACTGCAGGAATTGATAACCCGTCCCGTTCATTTCACCTTCAGCGAGGTAGTATCCCGTGGCGTCCTTAATGCTTTTATAATATTCAAGTGCAGCGGGAACTCCGTCTTTCTCGATCCGGTCTCCCAATGCAAAAGCAACCGATCTTTTGGGAAGGTCGTAGGGTTTGTTATGTAGAATTGCAGCAATGGCTTCCGTCATTTCATTAAGCGGAGCCTGGCCAGTGTTATTCAATAATACAATGAACGATTTATCCGAAGGCATTCGGATAAGCTGGGTGTTAAAACCGTCTATCCCGCCTCCATGGCCGATTACATCTATTCGTTCGGCCGTGTTACCCAGGGGCATTTTGTAAATGTTCCAACCATAGCCATAATGCCCTCCGCCTGCCGGAATATGTTTGATAAATAACAGATCCATATTTTCTTTCCGCAGCAGTTGATTGCCATACAATGCCTGGTCCCAGAGGTACAGGTCTTCTACGGTTGAATACAAGGCTCCCGCAGCGTATGGGACTGACATGTCAATAAAATTCGCATTGATATAAAGTCTTCCGTTTTTTTCATAGCCACGAGCCCTGTTCTTCAATAAAGGTCTGGAAAGGTCATATCCGCTATTCTTCATATTGAGCGGAGTAAAGATATTCTCTTGTAATACCTGTTCGTAAGATTTACCTGTTATTTTCTCAATGATGTAACCCAGCAACATATAACCTGAATTGCTGTATGAATTTCTTTCCCCGGGTTTGAATTGCAGCGCTGAGTCAGCAAACAGATGCACAAGTTGCTGAGGGCTGTAAGAATTACGGCTGATGTCCTTCATGAATCCCCGAAACGAAGTTATATTTGGAATGCCGGAACTGTGTGTGAGCAGGTGATGAATAGTAATGATGTCTCCGCTTTTTTTAGGATAATCAGGAAGGTAGGTAGAAATGGGTATATCTAATTTCAATTTACCTTGTTCAACCAGTTGCATGATCAACATGGCAGTAAATTGCTTTGTGATGGAACCTAACCTAAATTTAGTGGCTGGTCGGTTGGGAACATTCCATTCCATATCAGCCAGTCCAAGCCCCTTTTGGTAAATTACTTTACCTTTTTCAGCGACCAGAACTGATCCATTAAATTTACCGTATTCAGCATATGTACTTATTAACTTGTCAATCTTGTCGGCTTTGGCTTGTCCATAAGAGATATTAAAAATGCCTGCTATGATAAAGACTGCAAGGATGGCTCTTTTACTTTTCATATCCTATCAAAGTTGATCTATCTAAGTTACTTTGATATCCGTCAGCCTTGGTAATCAGGATTGTAAATTTAAATGTAAACATTGTAAATAAATCTCAATAAACAGTACATCAAACGACTTATTGGAAATTCAACGTGTTATATATATCTTATAAATAGTCTGTTATGAAATACCTTATCAGTTTTTTAATGGCGCTTGTACTTACAAATGTACAGGCACAGTACCCTGCAGTGGCCATTCCGGGTTCTGAGGTGAGGAAGATCACTTCAAAGATAGTAGCAGGCCAGGAATATGAACTGCAGATCATGCTACCTGGTGGTTACAAGGCTGCCGACAAAAAATATCCTGTTGTATATCTGATGGATTCGCAATGGGATTTCCCGCTGGTTACTGGTTTATACGGCCAGTATTACTATGATGGGTTTATTCCCGAGCTGATCATTGTAGGGGTAACCTGGAGCGGCGAACATGCCAATTACGACAGCCTGCGCATAAGAGACTATTCGCCCACTAAAGTAGACGCCATGCCGCAAAGCGGTGGAGCGGATCAGTTCCTCGCATTTATGAAGCAGGAATTGTTTCCCTTCATAGAGTCTAACTATAAGGCGGATGGTAAGAACAGGACATTAATGGGTTGTTCGGGAGGGGGAGTGTTTACCTTATACACCTTGTTCACCCAGCCTGAGCTGTTCACCGGTTATGCAGCGGCCAGCCCGCATATTCCCTGGGATAATGAAGTATTGTATAAGTATGAGCAGGAGTTTGCCAAAAAGCGTTTGCCCAACCCGCTGCGTGTGTATATGACAATAGGTGACGTGGAAACAACCCGCCCCGCCTTTGAAAAATTTTCCGCCAACATGGAGGCGCGCAAATATCCATCCGTTCGCCTGCAGTCAAAGATACTGGAGTATACCGGTCATGGAGGCACCAAGCATGAAACCTATGCCCGTGGGTTACAATATGTTTTCGAAAGACCCAAATTGGACCTGGCTGCCACGGTGTTGAACAGCTATGCCGGTACTTATCAATTACCAGACGGCCGGACCACACAGCTCAAAAATGAGAATGGGCAACTGGCGCTCTATTTCGGCAGCAACCGGATATTTACTTTGTATGCAGCCAGTGAAATGGATTTTTACGCCACCGCGCAATTTTTTAATATCCATTTTGAAAATGCGTCTGGTAAGCTGCCAGGTTTTTGGTTGGAGACGTTCGGCAATAAACAATTCGTAAAGAAAACAAACTAACCGGCATGAAATAGTCCTAAACGTTGTAGTGCCTGTTTATCATTGCTTCCTTGACGGCACAAACAAAAGACAGCTTGTTGTCGGGTGTTCATTATTGGAATGAATTGAAAGCTGCCAGGTTGGAGAAATATATTGGCAATTTAGAAGTTAAAAGAAGCGAGCTCTATTCGAACAAAAAAGGCTTCAAGTCCAATGACTTAAAGCCTTTTTAATTTCAGCGGGGCAGCTGGATTCGAACGTTACATGAAAGACCTCCTGGAAATACAAAAGTTAAACTGGATTTTAGAAGAAACACAAGAAGCGCAGCCATTTGCAAGTCATCAGTTGTAATTTGTAGGGCACCACACAATTTCCATCAAATGATATTCCGAATTTTTGTATATTTGAGATAATTAATTGAATATCAGATCGATAATGCCTTTTACAAGCCCTACCGCTTCCGCCAGGCATTAAAATTTCTCTCCCCACCCGGCAGCCCCTGTCCGACAAGTAGTAAACCCTAAGACAATCAATGGTTAACAATAGGATGCAGCGTAGATGCAGCGTATACCCAGCGTATTACCAGCGTACATGCAACGATCCTATTATGAGACGCTACATCTACACTAAAATATAGTTAAAAATTATCTTATATTATTATTATTTAATAACTTCGGGTAAGAGCATACCAAAAGCTCTCCCGGGTCATCCCGGGCTTAACCATTAATACAAAAACTATTAAACTTTACTACTATGGCAATTGCTGAAGGAGGCCTTGGAGATGGCCTCAGAGGAAACCTGGATGGTCTTTCCTTTTACAAAATGAAAGGCGTTAAAAAGACTGTCGTCAGAAGAAGCTCCGGACATACCAAAGATAAGATTAAACGAGACCCCAATCTAAGTAGATTTAAAAGTGCTGGAAGTGAATTTGCCGGCCGTGCGATCATGAGCAAATACCTGATGCAGGCGCTTACCTTTCAAAAGCCGATGGCTGATTACAATATCGCCGGACCGCTCACTGCACTCATGAAACCGGTGCAGGAACTGGATCTCTCCAGCGGGCTTGGTCAACGTAATATCCAACTTTCGGAACACCCATATTACATCAAGGGATTTTCCCTGAACAAAAACAATCCGTTCGATACTGTGATCCGCTTCCCGGTTACCGGCATCATCGACAGAGAGACCCTCTCTGCCAAAGTATACATCCCGCAACTGATGCCAGGCATCAACTTTGCCCCGCCGGTGAACCATCCTTATTATGGTTTCCGTATTTCCCTCGCCGTGGTACCGGATATTGTATACAATCGGGATCGCTATACAGCCATTCACCGGGATTACCCCGAGCTCTGTTCCAATTATGCAGATCTGGGATGGTTCTCCCTGCAGGAAGGCGCTGCGGCGCAGGAAATAGACATCAGCACACCCATTCTTCCACCCGATATGCATTTCACCCTCGTGCTGGCAGTGGGCATTTATTATGGAGAAGTGAAGGGATTAAATAACATTAGCATGGTGCGCCATGCGGGCAGTGCGAAAGTACTGGAAGTGGGGTAATGAAAAAAGGCTGTGTACCGTTACATGAACGATACACAGCCTTTCTTCCTTTCTATGAAAACGATAAAAGCTTACTTCATATCCACCGGAATAAATACCAGTGGGGTAGGGAGGCAGGAGGCGCCGGGAGGAGAATACGTTAACCGGATGGTTTGTTCTTCTCCATTGGCTGCAGGAGGAAATACTTGCACCAGGATCGCTTCAGGGTTCTTTTTAGTGATCAGTTTGTCGGCAGGTAGTTGGATAATGCCTTCCTTGAACTTACCCTTGCTTACCACCATGGTATTGGCCATGCCGCCACACCATTGTCCGTTATCAGCACGGGAATTCCAGGTTACCAGTGCCAGTCCGCGCCCGTCAGTGCTTTTCCATTTTAATTCGATATTATACATCACTCCATAGTTGCCGGCCAGCGTAGCCACGCGGCCTGATGTTCCTTCACTGCCCAATACCCAGGGATCTTTATCGCCATCGGCGAGGATGATCTGCCGGATGCCGTTTTTCGTATCCAGGGTATCCTGTGCCAGTACGCGGTAATTGGATACACCAAACAATCCACGGCCGGCATTATTACCCTTGGAAGGCAATATTGTTTTAATGCGGTCAACAGCCACAGCAACCGATGTTTTGAGATCTGTTTGCAGCACACTGATTTCTCCGGGTTGATCGATCAGGAATTCATAGAAGCCATGCACCAGTTCATCATATTTGGCTACATATTTTTCCTGGGCCGGATCAATAGCTATGGATTTGCCTGGTTTAATAATACGTACAGTAGTTTGAGGAGTGGCAGCAAAGAAGTCGGCCAGCCCCTGCTTACCTGCCTGGAAATAGTTGGTAGTTGGTTTTTGAGAAGAATATTTCAACATGCGTAAACGCATGTCTGCCTTCCCGGTATTTTTTATAACAGCTGCAATGCGGGTTTCTATTTTCGCCGGCTCTTTCACGCCGTTTACATTATATACATACAGTCTTACCGTGCCTGGTTCTACCGCTTCGCGTAAAGCGATCGCTTCGGGTACACGGATGTATTCAGGATCATCTGAAATGAGGTATTGAGGGCCCGATTGCACGATCTTCCGGTAACCGAGCAGGGGAAGCTTCTCTGTTAAGATGCCGGGCAATTCCACAATGCTTCCCTGAGGAGAGGTTAAAACACGTTTATTGAGTTCAGGACTAAGTTCCTGGGCACCGGCCGGCAGGGCGGCTGCAAGGCTACCCATCAGCAGGAAGGACAGGCAACCTGCATTCGTTAATAACTTTTTAATCATGAGCGTGCAATGGTAGGTTAGTTAGATAATAATTTTATTAACCATTGCGAATTTAGTAATTATATTTAATAACTAATGCCCATTTTTAATCTTTAGACTTCTATGGCCCGTTATTTCACTGCCTTTTAACTTCGTTGCCTTAATCCCCTTGTGCCTCGTTGCCTTTATTTAACCGACAGTAGCTTGTCCCTGGCTATGAGGCAGCCGCCTATTACTCCGGCCTTCTCCTGCAGTTTGGACATATGGAGCTGGGTATCATTATTGACCAGGCTGAGGGAGTATTTGTTTAAAGCGCTGCGGATGGGTAGCCTTATATAATCGCCGGTTTCAGCCAGTATGCCGCCCAGTATAACCAGTTCTGGATTAAAAATATTAATGAGTACTGATATGCCACGTCCGATCTTTTCGCCTATCTCAGCGATCAGTTCAATACACAACACATCTTCATTTTTGGCAGCCTGAATAATGTCAGACAAATGCAGGTTCTCCGGCAGTTTGTTTTTCTGCACGAGGGATGAAGAAGAGCCCTGTTCTATCTTTTCCCTGAACAGACGGATCAGCGCCTGGCCTGAAGCTTCTGTCTCCAGGCATCCTTTTTTACCACAATGGCAAATGATCTCATTGGCAAATAAAGGGATATGGCCAAACTCACCACCAAAGCCCGATTTGCCCCGGTAGATCTGCCCATCGATCATAATGCCCAGACCAATACCGTAGTCCATATTTACAAACAAAACATTCTTCTCCTCCCGCACCAGCCCATTGTGAAATTCTCCATAGGCCATGGCCCTCGAATCGTTTTCCAGGAAAGTGCGGATGCCGGTGATCTTTTCAATCGTAGCGCTGAGTGGCTCTTCATGAAAATGAAAGAAGCTGTAACTGTAACCATTCTCGCTGTTGATACGGCCTGAGAGGTTCAGGCAAAGCGCCAGGATATTCCGGTGTTCCTCCGGCAGCTTACTAATAAAGGTTTGGATGATCTTCACCAGCTGTTCAAATGCCTCCTTGGTATTTACCAATAAATAAGGCACATGCATTTCCTGCTTTACCAGGTTCTTCTTGAAATCGAGCAGGCCGATATTAATATAGTAGTGCTTTACATCGACACCCAGGAAGAAGGCCGAATCGGCTACCAGCCCGTACAGGTTGGCTTTGCGGCCACCGCCTTTCGAATCTTCCTTGCCATCATCCTGCACCAGCCCATCGCTGATCAGCTCATTGATCAGACTTGTGATCTTGGGCACACTGATATTCAGCTCCTGGGCAAGATCCGTAATCGTCGTATTGCCGGTTTGATCCAGGTGGTTAATAATAGCTCTCTTGAAGGACTTATTCTTATAAGCTACTCCTGAAGTGTTCTCTTCAGAAAATATTTCAAATATGCTTTGTTTGAGTACCATAGCCTGTTCGGGATAAAGTTTTTTCATTAACTAAGATAAGAGAATAGGTTTTAAATAATAAGTCTGTCCTAATCGAAGAATTCTAATAAAAATATTTATTAATTAGGCTTATTTAATAATTTAATTATTAAATTTACCTGCAAAAGTAAAACAAATTAATAATACAAAGGATTTATGGCGTCGGATGTTAGAAATGAAAGCCTGACAGAAGAATTACCTGCTGAGAATGGACTGCTTTATAGCTCCTATGCAGCCCTGTACCGGGATGAGTTGGTAGATAATGTGCTGCCTTTTTGGTTAAAACACAGCAGGGATGAGAAAAACGGTGGCTTTTTTACCTGTTTACGGCGCGATGGCAGCGTGTATGATACCGATAAGTTCATGTGGCTGCAAGGCAGGCAGGTGTGGTGCTATAGCTATATGTATAATAATGTAGCGCAAAAGCAGGAATGGCTTGATATGGCCCTGCATGGCGCCGCTTTCATGGAAAAGCATGGACGTGATGCTACGGCTGGTAATTGGTATTTCTCGCTCACTGCAGAAGGAAAGCCACTCACCCAACCTTATAATATTTTCAGCGATTGCTTTGCAGCCATGGGATTTGCTTCCCTCGACAAAGCCCGTCCCAATGATCGCTATAAACAAATAGCTGTTGATACTTTTGAAAATATTCTGCGCAGGAAAGACAACTGGAAAGGAATCTATAATAAAACGTATCCGGGCACAAGGCTGCTGAAAAGCTTTAGTCTGCCCATGATCCTCTGCAACCTATCCCTTGAACTGGAACATTTACTGGGTGCAGGCCGGGTAAATGAATTCATACCAACCGTCATTCATGAAGTGATGGAAGTGTTTTACCAGCCTGAGCATGGATTGATCCTGGAAAGTGTTCACCCCAATGGTTCTTTCTCCAACAGCTTTGAAGGCAGGTTAATAAATCCTGGACATACCATAGAAGCCATGTGGTTCATCATGGACCTCGGCAGGCGCATGAAGGATAAGACCCTCATACAAAAAGCCTGCGATATCATGCTGCACACCCTGGAATATGGATGGGACAAGGAATTTGGTGGTATTTATTATTTCAGGGATGTGCTGGGTAATCCCCCACAGCAACTGGAGTGGGATCAGAAATTATGGTGGGTGCATGTAGAAGCGTTGGTAGCCCTGGCCAAAGGATTTGAATTAACAGGTGATGAACGTTGTATGAAGTGGTTTAAGAAAGTACATCAGTATACCTGGCAGCACTTCCGCGATGAGCAATATGGCGAATGGTTTGGTTACCTCAACAGAAGAGGAGAAGTGTTGCTGGATCTGAAAGGTGGCAAATGGAAAGGATGTTTTCATATTCCCCGTTCCCTGTACCAGGTATGGAAAACATGGGAAGCGGTGGAAGCAAAAGCGGGCAATGATAAACTGCCAGGCTAAGTGGCCGGCAGCAAGATGAATTGAACAGGTTCAAAGGTCGGGACGTACACATTATTAACGATTGCTAATTCTCTATTGCCACGCTGACGATAGCTGCCTGGCAACAACGAAAAATCATACGAAAATGAGAGGTAAGATCAATTGCGTACTGTTTGTCTTACTGGCCTGTAGTGTACAGTTGCAGGCGCAACAGACCTTTAGCACAGATGTGTTGATCATCGGTGGAGGGGCCAGTGGCACCACAGCAGGCATACAGGCTGCCAGGATGGGCGTCAACACATTGATCATTGAAGAAACAAACTGGCTGGGCGGCATGCTCACTTCCGCCGGCGTATCTGCCATCGACGGCAATCACCGCATGCCTGCCGGTATCTGGGGCGAATTCAGACAACTTCTCTATAAACATTATGGCGGTCCCGATTCCGTAGCTACCGGTTGGGTAAGCAATACTTTATTCGAACCGCATGTGGGCAACAAACTGTTGCAGCAAATAGCAGCTGCCGAAAAGAAATTACAAATATGGTTTGCGGCCCGCTGGCTTACTGTGAAACGTGAACAAGGCCAATGGATAGTAACCATCAGCCAGGGAAAGAAAGAACTTACCGTTAAAGCTCCTCTCCTGATTGATGCTACTGAGCAAGGTGATGTAATGGCTGCAGCCGGAGCCGGATATGCTGTAGGTATGGACAGCCGCCATGATACGGGAGAAGAGCAGGCGCCCGAAAAAGCCAATGATATTATCCAGGACCTTACGTATGTAGCAGTGCTGAAAGATTATGGAAAAGGCGCCGATAAAACGATTGCTAAACCCGAAGGCTATAACGCCACTGAGTTTGGCTGCTCCTGCGATGTAAGTGATCCCGCTTCTTTCGATAGTCCGCAAAACAATTGTTACCGCATGATGCAGTATGGCCGGCTGCCAGGTAATAAGTACATGATCAACTGGCCCAAGTGCGGCAACGATATCTACCTCAACCTGGTGGAGAAAACACCCGCCCAACGCGAGGCACTGTTAAAGCAGGCCAAACTGCATACCCTGCGCTTTGTTTATTACCTGCAAACTTCACTGGGCTATAAGAACCTGGGTTTGGCCGATGATGAATTTCCTACGAAAGATAAGCTGCCCATGATCCCTTATCACCGGGAGTCACGGCGGTTGAAAGGCCTCGTCACATTTACCGTCAACCATATTGCCCGCCCTTATGAAAGCAATGAAGCGCTTTACCGTACAGGTATTGCAGTGGGAGACTATACCATCGATCACCATCACCTTAAGAATCCAGCGGCGCCTGCCATTGATTTTGTAAAAATAAAAGTGCCCTCTTACAATGTACCCATGGGCAGTCTCATTCCCCGGGGTGTAGAGGGGCTCATTGTAGCAGAAAAAAGCATCAGTGTCACCAATATGGTCAATGGCGCTACGCGCTTGCAACCGGTGGTGCTGCAATTGGGACAGGCAGCTGGTATGATGGCCGCCCTTTGTATACAACAGCATAAGCAACCGGCGCAACTAAGTGTAAGGGACGTACAGGTACAGTTGCTGAAAGCCAATGGATACATTATGCCTTTTATCGATGTGGCTCCTGCCGATCCCCAGTTCAGCGTTATCCAGAAGATAGGGGCAACTGGTATATTAAAGGGAACAGGCGTGCCTTACCTATGGGCCAACCAAACCTGGTTCTATCCCGAACAACCCATCAGCGGCTATGAGCTGGTACAAGGTCTTCGACTCTACTATCCTTCCTTAAAAACATATTGGGCTGCTTCGGGTGATATGCTCACCGTGGTGGAGCTCATCAAGATACTCAAAGCAACAGGATTGGAGATCACAGAAAAACAAGTGATCAAAGACCTTAGCGATGCTCCCCTAAACCTTCCCCATGATACTGGCAGTCATCCACTCAACAGGCGAACAGTGGCTGTGTTACTCGACAAATACCTTCATCCTTTTGAGAAGTCAATCACTATTTCAGGTAGCCTGGAATAACCGGTACTAAATTCTAAACCTCCTTTTTAACCAATGCAGTTGTATATGAGACTATTCCGGTATCAATTGTTTGCAGGGCGCAGTATCTGGCTGCTCGCATTCTTTCTGGCCTGCCATCTTTTATCGTTTGGCCAAACTCAACCGGTTTCCGGGACCATCACCTCTTCCGATGGACTTCCCCTCACCGGTGTATCTGTAATTATTAAAGGCACTACCCAGGGTGCTTCGTCTGATGGATTTGGCAAGTTTTCATTGCCGGTTGCAACTGAAAGAGTTGTACTGGTGATTTCTATGACGGGTTATGTACCTGTTACTGTTACTGCCAGAGCTGGTGAACAGCTGAAGCTAACCCTTGAAAAGAATTTGAAAGACCTCGATGAAGTGGTAGTGGTGGCTTATGGCCGCCAGAAGAAAGGCAATGTAGTTGGTTCTGTGGCACAGATCAGTGGAGACCAGCTGAAGCAGGCTCCCACGATGAACGTCACCAACCTGATCGCCGGCCGGATACCAGGCGTTACCTCTTTACAACAATCAGGCCGCCCCGGTGCTGATGATGCAGCCCTGCGCATCAGAGGTGTAGGTACTTATGGTTCCAACCAGGGCCCATTGGTTATTATCGACAATGTACAACGTCCTTCATTCAGTAACCTCGATCCCAATGAAATTGAGAGCATCACCATATTGAAAGATGCAGTCTCTACAGCGGTGTATGGTTTGCAGGCTGCTAATGGTATCATCCTCATTACTACCAAACGCGGTAAAAGCGGAAAGCCGGTAATAAGTTATGATGGTGCTGTAACTGTTAACCAGAATACCCGTTTCCCTAAGTTCCTGAATGGTCCGGATTACATGCAATGGTACAATAAGGGCACAGATATGGACAATGATTACCTCGATCACACAGGGGCCAGTCCTGTACCTTATGTATATACCCAGAAACAAATTGATGAAGTAAGGAATGGCACCAATACCAACCCTCTTCTTGGTAATACCGATTGGCTGGATCAACTGGTGGGAAACACCAGTTTAACACAAAGTCACAACATCACCGTGCGTGGTGGTACCGACAAGGTAAAATACTTTACCTCTGTAGGTATGCTCGACCAGGATGGTGTGGTGAAGAATACCGGTTTCAAACGATACAACGTACGCTCCAATATCGATGCTGAGTTGAATGAGGTATTCTCTGTGGCACTTGATCTTGGCTTGCGTCAGCAACTCACCAATACCCCCGGTATTTCTCCCGACAATACAGCTTACCTGAATCCCTTTTATCAGGCTGTACGTATGCTGCCCAATATGCCCATGTACGCACCCAATGGTCTGCCTGTTGGTTACAACAGCAATGCCGGTTGGGTAAATCCCGTTGCTTCTGTGGAGCAGTCTGGTTACCAGAGAGCACAAACCAACGTGTTTCAGGGTAATATCACTTTTAAAGTAAAAGTGCCCTGGGTAAAAGGCCTGGAGCTGAAATTGCTGGCTGCCTATGATAAAAGCAGCACCGAAAATAATAGCTGGTTAACGCCCTATACCTTAATGGGCCGTAGCCGCGACCAGGTAAGTGGCAATTATACCGAGATCAATACCTTGCCTGGCATTACGCGTACAACGCTCCGCCAGTCTTATAGCCAATACAACCGGAAGACTTTCCAACCCAGTATTACCTATAGCAAGCAATTGGGTGATCATACCATCAATGCCCTGGTATTGTATGAATGGTCTCAACAGAAATCAAATGTATTCTCTACAGGCGCCAGCAATTTTGCATTGACCGACCTGCATGAGATCGATTATGGCAGCAAGGCTACTGAATACCAGATAGCGCCTACTGGCTCCAGCAATATTGATGACTCAAGAGCTGGTCTGGTAGCCCGTATCAATTATGCCTACAAAGACAAATACCTGTTGGAGATCGCCAGCCGTTATGATGGCTCTGTAAACTTTTTGCCAGCCAATCGTTGGGACCTGTTCCCTGCCGTAGGTGCTGGCTGGGTGATCAGTAAAGAAGCGTTCTTCGACGACCTCGCCAAAACAGTAAGTTTCCTGAAACTGAAAGGTTCTATTGGCCGTGCAGGTAATGATGGCAATAGCCGTTTTGCCTACCTGCAAACTTATTCCCTCACCACCAGTCCTGTAGTAGTGATCGGTGGTCAACCGGTATCCGCTTTATTTACCAGCAATCCGCCCAATGTGAACATTCGTTGGGAAACTTCTACCATTACCAATGTAGGTTTTGAATCTGTTTTGTGGAACGGCTTGTTGGGTTTTGATTTTGAATGGTTCTATAAGACTACAAAAGATATCCTCAACAATCCAGGCGATCTGTATCCTCCATCATTGGGAGGCTATTATCCTGCCAGTATCAACTATGGTGTGGTAGACAACCGCGGCTTCGACCTGCAGATCAGGCACCGCAATACCATCAACAAAGTACAATATGGTGTGACGGCCAACCTGAACTGGGCCAAGAATAAAATTATTCGCTTTAATGAAGCTGCCGGCTTGCCAGCCTGGCAGCGCAGGGTAGGCAGGAGCATCGGTGAAAAACTGGGCTTCATTGCCGATGGCATGTACCAAACCTGGGAAGAAGCTGCCAATGGTACTTCACCCAGTGGTGGTGTAGTAGCGCCCGGCTATTTTAAATACCGCGACCTGAATGGTGATGGCCGTCTTACCCGTGCAGAAGATATGACCTTTGTAGGTCGTAGCAACCTGCCCGAGTTGATGTATGGCTTGAACCTTGATGTACGCTATGGAGGTTTTGATTTCTCTGCCCTGTTTCAGGGTGCTGCACTGGCCAATGTAAACCTGGCCGGTACTTATGAAGGTTCCAGTGGTACCAGTGGAGTAGACGATAATACACCGTTCACCAAAACCTTCTATGGTTATGGTAACTCTCCTTACTTCCTCGTAGAGGATTCCTGGACACCTGATAATCCCAATGCAAAGTTCCCGCGCCTTACTGCTTACAAAGCGCCTCTTTCTGCCAATAATGCGCATTCCAATTCCGGTTGGATCAGGGATGGTTCTTACCTGCGTCTGAAATCAGCGCAACTGGGTTATACGATCCCTGCCCGTTTGCTCAACAGGGTGAAGGTGCAACAGGTACGTTTTTATGTATCCGGTTTCAACCTGATCACCTGGGATAAGCTGAAATACCTCGATCCTGAAATGCCCAACGTAAACAATGGATTCTATCCACAACAACGTATGTATTCAGGAGGCGTAAACATTACTTTCTAATTAACAATTCTGACTTTATGAGCAATTCATTCTCTATCATAAAAAAGACCTTACTGGCTGCGGGCATCGTTGTAGCTGTTCAGAGCTGTAAAGTAGATATTATGCCTACCGACCGCTATACAGAAGAGGCGGTATGGAGCAACCCGGCCAATATGGAACTGTATGTAAACGGGATGTACAGCGAATTCAAAACTTTCCAGTTTGGTGTATTCCCCATTGGTTATGACAATGCAACCGACGCATTAAGTGACATTGAAAAATATACTTCTACCGTTTCCGGTAATGGTACCGTCAATATCCTGGCTACTGATGCCTCCCGCGTCAATTCGGCTGGCCCTCAGTTGAACTATTGGCAATCGGGGTATACCCGCATCCGCCGCTTGAATGAGTTTTTAGATGGCCTCGCCAAATATGCCAAAGTAGATGAAACAGGTAAAAAGCAGTACGAGGCAGAAGCGCGTTTCATCAGGGGATATGTTTATTTCTGGCTGGTAAAGCTGCATGGCAGCGTAGTAGTATTGGATAATATTAGTCAGTACCTTACTACCAATCGTCAGCGTTCTTCTGAAGAGGATTGCTGGAAATTCATCGCGGCTGATTTTGCTTATGCTGCGGAGAACCTGCCCAAACAGTGGGATGCAGCCCGTACTGGCAGGGCCACCATGGGCGCCGCTTATGGTATGCTGGCGCGCACCTGGATCTACGCTGCTTCAATCGCGGAAAACGATAAGAAACAATTTAACCAGGATGCTCTTACCGGCGTATCAGCTGGCAATGCACAAACCTATTATCAGAATGCGGCCAATGCAGCCAAAGCAGTAGTGGATCTGGCCAATGAAGGTTATTATGCATTGGAAACTGACTTCAACGCCATCTTCACCAATAAGAATACCAAAGAAGCGGTGTTTAAACTCGACTATGTAGCGCCACAGCTTACCCATAACCTCGACCTGGGCTTTGCGCCTCCCGCCGATGCTCCGGGCCAATGCCTGGTATATGGCGTTCCTACAGCTGAACTGGTCAATGAATTTGAAATGAACGATGGTTCTAAGTTTTCCTGGAGCAATACTACCCAGGCTGCCAATCCTTATGCCAATCGTGAACCAAGGTTCTATGCATCTATATTGTACAATGGCGCTTCCTGGAAAGGACGCACCATCAATACTACACCGGATAATGCGGTAGAAGGTTTTTCTGAATATGCAGTCACTACCGAGCCCCGTAAAACGGTTACCGGTTACTACATTAAGAAGATGCTGAACCCCGCGGTCAACAATTTTGTAGTGAATAAAAGTGTACAAAGCTGGATCGAGCTGCGTTATGCCGAGGTGCTGTTGATACAGGCCGAAGCCAAAGCAAAGCTGAACGACATTACCGGCGCTCAGGATGCATTGAATGCATTACGCAGCAAACGTGGCTTGCCCAATACCGCCGCCAGCAATACGGCACAACTAATGACGGCCGTAGAGCATGAGCGTATAGTAGAACTGGCTTTCGAAGGACATCGTTACTGGGACCTTCGGCGCTGGCGCAAAGCGCATACTGTGTTGAATAACGTAAAGTTTACCGGTCATAAGGTTACTCCTTCAGGTGCAAGCTTCAAATATGAAGTTGTGCCCTGCGATAATGTAAACAGACAGTTTACACCGGCCCTGTATTATATCCCTATTCCGGTAGGTGAACTGCAGGTTAATACGGCCCTTACACAAATAAAAGGATGGTAAAACTGTGAGTGGTCAATTGTGACGCACAACTGGCCACTCACAACTCACATGCTTAACCAGTAAAAAAACATTCATGAAAAATAGTCTCTTCATCCTTATAACGGCTTTATCAGCAGTCGGCATGTTTTCAGCCTGCCGCAAGGCCGATCCGGTGATCCGGAAACAACAAAGCACCCTGAGTGATATTTATGCTACTACTACAGGGAAAGGCGGCGACCGCTTGTTCGATGCCCGTTACAGTGCCAACAACGATACCATCTATTTTGATATTCCCTGGTATTTCCCCCCTGATTTCGACAAGGAGGTAGACATCACAAAGCTTATTCTGAGAGCTACCATTCCTACAGATGCGACAATGAGTCCTGCCCTGGGAAGCGTAACAGACCTCAGTAAGCCATTGGCGATTACGGTAACCTCCGGTTCGGGTACTGAATCCAAATATGTGATTGTGGCTAAGAAAGTAGGTGATGTTTCTGTAACCAGCGCCCATATTGAATTTACAAACGGTGGTACTACCGAAGCAGTGGATGGTGTGGTACAGGCCAATGAAATATTATTCTATGTACTGCCCGGTACCGATGTATCCAATGCTACCCTTACTTATGAGATCAATAAGCATTCCAAGGCATCTGTTACCTATGGCGCTTCTGTGAACCTTACTCAAAATGTTCCTTTCACAGTAACGGGGGTAGACAATATAGCAAAAACCTATACCCTGCGTGCAGTAGAGCCGGTGAAACTGGCTTATGGCGCAGGTATCAACAGGAAACTGTGGACAAAGGCCGGTGCCGACCTTGGATTTACAGCCAACAACGAAGTTTGTCTTGCTGTAAGCGGTGACAACCTGGTATTGACCAGGAGAACCACACCTGCGAAATTCAGTGTATTCAACCGCTTTACCGGAGCCTACATAAAGGATATGTACAACCCGTTCACAGCAACGAACTTCCAGGTGATCAACGATACAGCCGATCACATCATGGCTTGCTCCTGGGCGCCCAAGAACAGCAAGTTCATTTTATACCGATACAATGATGTGAATGATGCAGCACCCGTAAAACTGGTAGAGTGGACCAATAACAACCCCAATGCCATTACAGGTGATGGTGGTGTAGGCAGAAGGGTGAATGTGTATGGCGACCTCACCAAAGATGCGGTGATCATGGCCCCTGCAGGCCAATCAGCTGTTATCTACAAATGGCGTATCGTGAACGGCGTAGCCGTGAGCCAAACGCCTGATGTGATCACTTATAAATCGGTGACAGGTGGTTCTTCTGTATTCATGGGTTATTATGCCGAAGCGCAACCCATCGGAACAAGCGCCAATGCCGATTATTTCATCAACTACCAGTTTGAAGTAGCCCTGGTAAATGGTACTACCCACGAAAGAATGGCAGCGTTAACTTTGCCCTGGCCAGTAGTATTCACGATGCCTACATCTTACAACAGGTTCAACAATGCCAATTACCTCTCTATTGTAAAATATATTAATTCCTATGACCTGAACCAGGTGCAGATAGCACTCTTTGATGTTACTAAGACATCGATGATGGGGCTTCCACCTACTGATCCCAACTATTCATCTTTGAACGTATTTACATCCCCCACCTTTACGGGTACCGCCAATGGCAATGGTACTGCTGATATAGCTGTGGGATTCTCCAACAACAGGGAGCGGATGCAGGTGTACATGTTGCTGACCAATGGCGGCATCATGGCACATGAATTTACCAACTACGCACCTTAATGGATTAACTGTTGCCTGATACAGGTTGCGGGATAGAGGTATACAAACCAGCCTCCTGCAACCTGTGACCAGCAACTGACTGAATTCTTATATCAACTAAACTGTCCATAATGAAACCTTCTCTTTTTTATCCCTGCCTGATCCTGACTTGTGTGGTCATGTCGGTGGCCTGTAAAAAATCAGATTCAGGTGGAGGCCCACCCCCGGCGCCACCGGAAGATACTACCGTCGTTACTACACCCGGCAGGAATGTAATAGCCTGGGTGGATGCCCGCTCCAATGTATTTGGTACCTACGGAAGGTTGAATGATACAGCAGAGCTAAAGAAAGTGTTGGACACCTTGCAACAATCCGGCGTTACCGGACTGGTAATTGATGTAAAAGGAAGTACCGGTTATACCATGTATCCGAGTGCTTACACAAAACAACTTACTTCACTGGATGGTAAATCCTTACCCGATGGTGTTGATTATGTAGGGTACATGATCAAGGAAGCGCGTAAACGCAACTTCAAGATCTATACCTCCATCGTTACGATGGTGGAAGGCGATGGCAACCGCCAGATCGGAAAGGTATTCGACGATCCTGCTTTTAAACAATATGAAAGCATTGTTTGCGATGTAAATGGCAATCGGGTACCCGTTACCACTACCGGCCGCAATGCGTTTGTAAACCCGGCCCAGCCTGTTGTACAGGAGCGTGCCCTGAATATTGTAAAAGAGATCGTTGGCAAATATGATATCGACGGTATGATCCTCGATTATGCGCGCTACACCGATATCGATGCTGACTTCTCGGACTTTAGCAAAGCACAGTTCATTAAATTCCTGCAGGACAAGTACAATGATGCCGATGCGGCCAGCATGAAATTCCCTACGGATATTGTTGCTACCTGGAAAACAACCAGTGGACAGGTATTGCCCGCTACCACCGGTAAGTATTATAAGAAATGGTTGATCTACCGGACCAGTGTCATTCACGACTTCTTCAAAAAAGCCCGTGCAGCGGTTAAAAGCGTTAAGCCGAATGTAAGTTTTGGAGTGTATGTGGGCGCCTGGTATACTACTTATTATCAGGTAGGGGTTAATTGGGCCAGCCAGGACTACGATCCATTCAATGATCAGGAGATCCGCTTTGACTGGGCCTATCCCGGTTACAATGAAAACGGCTATGCCGAACAACTTGACCTGTTGATGACGGGTAACTATTTTACCCAGATCCTCTTGTCGGAAAATCCCGCTACTGCCAACCTTAAATATCATTGGTGGAGTGTGGAAGGTTCTATCAACGGAACCAAATATATTACTAAGAACAAGATGCCATTATACGCCAGTATTGACATGGGTAATGTAGACTGGCCCAACAAGGGAGAAATATCCAGGGCCATCAAATACATACTGAACAATACATCCGGTGGTGTCATGCTGTTTGATGTGGTACACGTGTATGCTCCGCAATACAACCGCCTCAAGCAACCTTTATGGGATGCTATCAAAGAAGGAATTAAGAAATAAGTGGTAAGTAGTGTTAAAGACTTAAAGGTGAGTCGCCCTGCAGCACCGCATAGCCGCGCGGCAGGGCGGCCCACCTTTCAAAGGCGGCTCACGCTGAACTAACAAAGAAAGAAAAGAAGCAATCAAACAATGAGGTATTTAAGATCAATAGGTATACTGGTGATACTCCTCACGGGAGTTGTTGGTGGCTTTGCACAAGTAAAGTCGCCATCCGTTCATATACTCCTGAAGGGTAAGGTAACTGATAACAATGGCCAACCGCTGTCGCAGGTGGCAGTTACCGACGGTACCCATATCGTATTGACCAACCAGGCTGGTGAGTACCGCCTGGAGAGCACCCGCGAGGCCATGTTCGTGTACCTCACCCTCCCGGCGGGTTATGAAATACCCGTAGCGGATAATATGGCGCTCTTCTACAAAGAGATTAAAGCAGTAAAAGGAGTGTTCACGGCACATTTTGTATTGCACAAAATGAAGCAGGACGACCTGAAGCATTATGCCCTGGTATGGGCCGACCCTCAGATCAACAACCAGGAAGAAGCGAATCAATTGCTGGCCACAGCTGTTCCCGATACCAGAGAACTGGCATTGCAGTTATCAAAAGAAGCGCCGGTACATGGTATCGCCGCCGGTGATCTGTCGTGGGATGCGCCACCCATCATACCCGAATATAGGAAGGCCATCAAAGCGACCGGCGTTCCCTTCTTCCAGGTATTGGGTAACCACGATATGGATATCAATGTGCGCACTGATGAACAATCCGACAGTACCTTCCGCAAAAGCATGGGTCCTACCTGGTATTCCTTCAACCGGGGTAAAGCACACTACATCGTGCTGGACAATGTTTTTTATTACTCCGACGGCTACAATTACATGGGCTATATTACCGAGAAACAATTCAGGTGGCTGGAACAAGACCTGCGTTCCGTAAAACCGGGCGCCCTCGTATTTGTGTCTATGCATATCTCGGCCTATACCAATGAGAAGGCCCGAAACAAAGCCGCTGCAGACCATCCCGGTGCTGTAACAGTCAACAGGAAATTCCTGTACAAATTATTGAAACCCTTTCAGGCGCACTTTCTCACCGGTCATACCCACTACAACGAAAACATCATTCACGATAATATCTACGAACATATTCACGCCGCCGTCTGTGGAACCTGGTGGATCAGTTCCCTGTGTGGCGACGGAACCCCCAGGGGTTATGGTGTGTATACCATCAACGGCGATAGCGTAAGCTGGTACTATAAATCAATAGGGGAGAACAAGGATTACCAGATGCGTGTGTACAACAAAGGAAAGTATAAAAATAAACCCAACGATATAGCTGTAAATGTTTGGAACCAGGATAATGCCTGGAAGGTGGAGTGGTATGAAGATGAGGTATTCAAGGGTGCTATGCGCCGTGAAACGGATTATGATGCTGCGGTGGCGGCTTTCCTTACGGGCCCCGACCGTCCGGCAAAGTATCCCTGGGCACAACCCCTGCTGACCGACCATATCTTTTTTGCTACTCCATCACCCCAGGCTGTTACGGCTACGATCGTTGTGACTGATCGATTTGGAAATAAATATAAAGAAGAGATCAAGCTGAAGTAAACAACGGAGGTAGGCATTAGCAGTTTGCTACTAGTCATCAGCGACTCACATTGCCGATTGCCGACTGCCTATTCACGATTACACATGCAACGCAACAATAGTTTAGACGCTTTAAGAGGCCTGGCCATACTGGCCATGGTGCTTTCCAGCAGTATTGCCTTTGGCATTCTGCCTGCCTGGATGTACCATGCACAGACGCCTCCGCCCGGCCATACCTTTATTCCCACCCTGCCTGGTATCACCTGGGTTGACCTCGTATTCCCTTTCTTTCTTTTCAGTATGGGAGCTGCTATTCCCCTTGCTTTGAATAAAAAAGTACAAGCAGGCACCAGCTTCCTGCCCGTGCTTTACATTGCTCTGAGACGATATTTATTGCTCGTGTTCTTTGCCCTGTTTACCGTACATGCCCGCAGCGCCATGATGAGCAGCGATCCATACCCTATTTATTACCTGCTTTCGATAACTGCCTTCGTACTGCTGTTCTTTCAATTCTATAAGCCCGCTGGCGAGCGGCATGAGAAATTGTTTGTGGTAATAAGGGTGCTGGCTTTTGTGGCCGCCGCTGCTATGCTATTCCTTCTTCCTTTTAAAGATGGTCAGGGTTTTTCCCTCAACAGAAGTGATATTATTATCATTGTGTTGGGTAATATGGCTTTTTTTGGTACCCTGATCTGGTGGTTTACCAAAGAAAATCCCTGGCTGCGGATGGGACTCCTGCTTTTTCTGATGGGTGTAATACTGGGGGCCAAAGAACCAGGTTCCTGGAATGACAGGCTGCTTCAATGGTCGCCGCTGCCCTGGATGTATAAGTTCTACTACCTGAAATACCTGTTTATTATATTGCCTGGTACCCTGGCAGGCGACTGGTTACTGAAATACAAGACCCGGCACAACTTCTCCAAAGACCATACCGGGAGAACAAATACAGGCCTGATTGCTTTTTTATCCTTTGCCATTATTGTAATCAATGTAATATTGCTCTTCGGCCGGCACCTTTCGATCAATCTTATCCTCACGGCTGCACTTTGCGGGCTCGTATATGTTTGCCTGAAAAAAGAGAAAAAGCACGAAGAACCTTTATTGATGGTATTTTTTAAAGCCGGAACATTCCTGTTGTTATTGGGACTTTTCTTTGAATCTTATGAAGGAGGCATTAAAAAAGACCCTTCCACCTTTAGTTACTACCTCGTAACCGGCGGACTGGCTTTTTTCATGTTGATAGCTTTTTATGGCTTACAATTTACCGGCATAGGAGAGCGCATCGTGCATTATTTAAGCCTTAATGGCCGGAATCCCATGGTGGCCTATGTAACCGGCAACCTCTTGTTGCTGCCGTTGCTCCAGCTTACTGGTGCGATGGCCTTGTATACAGGTATGCAACATAGCGTGTTCACTGGATTTCTGAGCGGCATACTTTTCACTGCTATTGTATCGGCAGTGACCGTTTGGTTCACAAAGCGTGGCTGGATGTGGAAGACATAATATTCAATGGAACAGGAAAATATTTATATGAAGTTAGAAAGATCCTATACCGTGTTTAGAATGGCAGCCTTAGTAAGCTGCTTTTCCCTGTGTGCAGTCAGTAAGGTACAGGCGCAGGCGGTGGACAGTACTTACCACAATTATTTGTACGATAGCCGGGTAGCTTACTTTCAGCAATTGCCTCCTGTAAAGAAGGCGCTTGTATTTTGGGGTGATAGTATTACCGACTGGGGCGATTGGGCCGAACTGCTGAACTTTAAAAAAGCCATCAACAGGGGCATTGCCGGCGATAATACCTATGGACTGCGCGCCAGGCTTGATGAGGTATTGCGACATGATCCCAAAAAACTCTTTATACTGATTGGTACCAACGACATCAATAAAAAGATACCTGTAGCCAATATTGTAGAAAATTACAAAAAGATCATTCTTGAAGTAAAGCGGCGATCACCCGGCACCAGCATTTATGTGCAAAGTGTATTGCCCATCAATAACCAGCTGATCGGCCGCCAGTATTATATAGGTACAAATGAACAGATCATGGATTTGAACAAGGCATTGCAAAGCATGGCGGCGGAGCTGCAGGTAAGGTATGTAGCCGTGTACGGACAATTGCTCGATGCCCGGGAACAACTGGATGCCCGCTATACCTATGATGGTCTGCACCTCTCGGGCCTCGGCTACCAGGCCTGGGTGAACTATTTAAAACAACAACGATTACTATAAAGGCAGGTTGCCCAAGAAATAAGCATTCATTCACTATTCACTTTTGACTATTCACCATCATGAATCTCTCCACCTTAGACATCATAATCATCTTACTGTACTTGTTGGTCATTATTGGCCTGGGATTCTGGATATCCAAAAAAGCATCTAAGAATATCCAATCTTATTTCCTGGGTGATAACAATATCAAATGGTACTGGCTTGGTTTCAGCAATAGCAGTGGCATGTTTGATGTAAGCGGTACCGCTTTTTATGTGGCCCTCTTATTTATCTACGGATTTAAAGCTGCCTGGCTGCCCTGGTTATGGCCCATCTGGAACCAGATATTTGTGATGGTATTCCTGGCCATCTGGATACGACGAAGCAATGCCATGACAGGGGCTGACTGGATCATCAAGCGATTTGGTGATGACAGGGGTGGAAGACTGGCCCATATGATCGTGGTGATCTTTGCCATCGTGAGTGTGATCGGTTTTATTGGATATGTATTCGTGGGTATCGGCAAATTTGCTTCCAATATTCTTCCCTGGGACCTTTCCAATGCCATGCTCACCAGTCCGCAAACCTATGCCCTGATCATTGTGATGTTGACTACCCTGTATACGGTGAAGGGCGGTATGTACAGCGTGGTGGCTACGGAAGTATTGCAATACGGTATCCTGGTGGTGAGTTGTATACTTGTAGTGGTATTTGCGGTGAAGAGAGTGGATTATGACAGCTTGCACCAGCGCCTGCCGCAGGGCTGGGCCTCCTTTTGGCCGGAGTGGAAGTTGAATGTGAACTGGGACAATTTTTCGCAGGCCACTCAAAAGGTAGAAGAAGATGGATTTATATGGTTTGGCGCTTTGGTATTGATGATGATCGGCAAGGGTATCTTTGCCAGCCTCGCTGGTCCCGTACCGGGTTTCGACATGCAGCGTATCCTCAGTGCTAAAAAGCCCTGGGAAGCCGCTAAGCTTTCAGGATTTACCAACCTCGTATTGTACATCCCCTTGTTCATGATGGTAAGCGCTTTGACGCTGATCGCTTTCAATAATTTTATGCCTACGTTGCAGGGTCAGGCAAAGCCCGATTTTGAGGTGATCCTGAGCCAGGTGGTGAGCAATTACCTGCCTGCCGGCATTCGGGGCGTGGTACTCGCCGGCCTACTGGCTTCCTTCATGAGCGCCTTCTCTGCATTTGTGAATGCAGCGCCTGCCTACCTCGTGAACGATTTTTACAAGAAGTATTTCAGGCCCAATGAAACACCACGGCACTATGTGAAATGCAGTTACCTCACTTCCATTGCCATTATCGCTATTGGTTGTTTCTTTGGATTGTTTGCCCATTCATTAAGCTCCCTTACCATTTGGATATCTTCTGCCTTATATGGTGGTTATGCTGCCGCCAACGTATTGAAATGGATCTGGTGGCGCTTTAATGGCTATGGTTATTTTGCCGGTATGGTGGCTGGTTTATTGTCGGCCACCTTTGTGCCCAACCTGATGGACTGGTTAAGCACCAATTATTTTACTGAATACAAGGACCTGTTTGGCAGTGGTATCGGTACACTTATTTCCTTCTTTATTATTCTGGTATTGTCTATCTCTGCAAGTATTATTGGTTGTTTGCTCACACCCATTCCCGATAAGAAAGTGCTGGAAACCTTTTATGCCAATACCCGGCCATGGGGTTTCTGGAAACCTGTACTTAAATGGGTACAGCAGGTGAACCCTGCTTTTGAGCCCAATCGTCAGTTTAAATGGGATATGTTGAATGTGCTGGTAGGCATCTGCTGGCAAATGAGTATGGTGATCATGCCCATCTTCTTTGTCTTTGGTTATTTCAGTTATGGATTCACAGCCGTGGGCGTGTGGGTGACTTGTATGATCATTTTAAAATTCACCTGGTATGACCGCCTTAAAATTACTGCCGTTTAATATGAAACTATTCTTACTAGTTAGCCTGGTGGCGATCGCCAGCACGTTGATGGCGCAAACTGCCGAATCGACCGATAGCAGTTATGCCAATGGGTATTACGTAGAGCGGGTGAAATATTTCGATAGCCTGCATCCCATTAAGAAAAGCATTGTTTTCCTGGGCAATAGCATCACCGAAGTAGGCGCCTGGGCCGAAGTATTACCCGGTGAGCAGGTGATCAACCGGGGTATCAGTGGTGATAATTCCTTTGGGGTATATGCCCGGCTGGACCAGGTATTGGCCATCAAACCCCGGAAGATATTCTTAACGATCGGAGTAAACGACATTAAGCGGGGCACCCCCCTCGATTATATTGTGAACAATTATGAACGGATCGCAGCCAAAGTAAAAGCTGTTTCGCCCCGTACAAAATTGTATTTCCAAAGTGTATTGCCTGTTACCGAGTCTGTGCTGGCCAATATTTATGTAAAGATCACCAACAGCAAAATAAAGCAGTTGAATGAACGTATGAAAGCCGTGGCGGCTAAGTACGATTGTCCCTATATTGACCTGCATCCCGTATTTGTGGATGACAACGGGCAGTTGAAACGGGAGCTTACGACCGATGGCCTGCACCTAAAGCAGGCTGCCTATATCTTATGGGCCAATTACCTGAAGAAGAAAAAATGTCTATAATACAAAATAACTCTATGAATAGATTCACGTTTTCTCTCGGCGGACTGCTCTTCCTGACAGGCTCCCTTTATGCACAACAGCCCGAAAAGAAGATAGACAGCAGTTACAACAATACCTATTACCAGGGAAGAATGGAGTTATTCAACACCCTGCCGCTCCAGCAGAAAGGCATTGTATTCCTCGGCAATAGCATTACAGAGCGGGGCAATTGGAGTGAATTACTTCCCGGGCAAAAGATAATGAACCGTGGCATAGGTGGCGATAATACCTTTGGTGTATTGGCCCGGCTCGACATGGTAGTGAAAGCCGTTCCTAAAAAGGTATTCCTACTCATTGGCATCAACGACCTCAGCAGGGCCCTTCCCAAAGAAGTGATCCTGAACAATTATGAGCGCATCATCAATTACATCCGGACCAATTCGCCCAAAACAACATTATACGTGCAAAGCGTATTGCCTTTGTATGAACCCCTGACTACCGCCGCTTACCTGAAGAACAAGAAAGACAGTATCCTACAACTTAACATGGGTATCCGGCAACTGGCCGATAAATACAAGCTCACGTATATCAACCTGCATGAGGTGTTTGCCGATGATAATGGCGATCTGAAGAAGGAATATACCGCCGATGGCATTCACGTGAAACCAGCCGCTTATGTACTGTGGATAGATTTCCTGAGAAAGAAAAAATACCTTTAAGTACAAAGCTGGGTCGCTCTGCAGCGCGGCATGGCAGCTTGGGAGAGCGGCTCACCTTAGATTCTGACACAAAAGTTTAGTAGTTATGCGATCATTGTTGATCTTATCTTTCATAGTAAGCCTGGCTCCTTGTTTTGCACAGGGCCAGCAGGTACCCCGCATTACCTATGCCATCAAAGGCGCTGATACCTTGTGGCTGGATCATTACAAGCCCAAAGGTGGGTCCAATGGCATATCTGTATTGTTTGTGCATGGCGGCGCTTTTACCGGCGGCGATCCTGCCAATCAAACACCCATGGCCGATGGGTTGACCAAACTGGGTTATTCCGTTTTTGTCATTAAGTACCGCCTGTACCTGAAAGGTAAAAGCTTTGGCTGCGAAACGGCTACTCCAGAGAAACTCAAAGCCATCCGTCTGGCAGCAGAGGATGCCGCCGATGCCACCAAATACCTGACCAGCCATGCTACCGCCTTGCAGGTAGATACCACTAAGTTATTCATCGCGGGCAGCAGTGCGGGCGCAGAAGCCATCCTCAACCTGGTATACAACCCTTTTGTAAGAAAAGGAGACAAGACCTATAAGCCTTTCCCCTATGCAGGCGCCCTGTCATTTTCAGGGGCTGTGCTCGACATCAACAACATTGATGCCCGGCCGCCCTTGCCTTTATTCCTGATGCATGGCACCAATGATCAGCTGGTGCCTTATGGCACCGCCGCCCATCATTTTTGTAAAGCAGTGGATGCAGGCTGGATGATGTTGTTTGGGGCCCATACCCTATATGAGGAAATGCAAAAAAGGAACTGGCCCGTAATATTGTATACCTACGAAGGCAAGGGGCATGAAGTGAGCAACTATATGTTTAGAAAGTTTAAGGAAATGGACGAGTTCATGAAAACCGTGGTACAGGGCTTCAGTTTTCCTACGGCTCATATAGTGGTTAAAAAAGAAGAGTAGGCATCCGGTCTGGAGCCGGACGAAGGGCTGTTATTATCCCTATAGGGATTACCGCTTTGTAGAGTTCATATCAAAGGGTATTCATGCCCCATCGGGGCTACAGCTTTGTAGAAAAATGAATGTAGACAAATTCTTTTGCCCTGTAGGGGCAACGCTCAACGATTCAAAAAAATATCGCAAATGAAAATCACCGGAACCTTCCTGGACGAGATCAGTCATGATATTCCCCATCAGAACTGGGGTGCTAAAGAGTGGCGCAAAGATTTTGAGCACATGAAAGCCATTGGCATCGATACCGTTATTCTCATCCGTAGCGGTTACAGGAAGTTTATTACTTACCCTTCTGAATACCTCATCAAAGAACACCATTGTTATAGACCACCGGTGGATCTGGTGGAGTTGTTCCTGCAATTGGCAGATGAGTTGGGCATGCATTTCTATTTCGGCCTGTATGATAGCGGTAAATACTGGGATACCGGTAATATGCAACATGAAATTGACTGCAACCGTTTTGTGATCGATGAAGTGTGGAAGCAATACGGTCATCATAAAAGTTTCAAAGGCTGGTACCTGAGTATGGAGATTAGCCGCAAAACGAAGGGTGCTACGGATGCTTTCAAAACCCTGGGTTTGCAATGCAAACAGGTAAGCGATGGTTTGCCTACCCTGATATCGCCCTGGATCGACGGAAAGAAAGCAGTGATGGCGGCCACATCCACCTTGACCAAAGAAGATGCCGTCTCCCTGAAGGAACATGAGCAGGAATGGAGTGAAATATTTGCCGGTGTGCAGGGAGCTGTAGATGCGGTAGCTTTCCAGGATGGTCATATCGATTACCATGAACTCGATGATTTCTTTGCCGTGAACAAAAAGATGGCCGATCAGTTTGGTCTGCAATGCTGGACCAATGCTGAAAGCTTCGACAGGGACATGCCCATCAAGTTCCTTCCCATTAAGTTTGAGAAACTGCGCCTGAAGCTGGAAGCAGCAAAGCGGGCAGGATTCGATAAAGCCATCACTTTTGAGTTTTCTCATTTCATGAGCCCGCAGTCTGCTTACCTGCAGGCCGGACATTTATACAATAGATATAAAGAATACATTGGACTGGTCTAAACAGTTCTTTCGTTAGTTACATTATTGAAGTAAGAAAAGCAATGTCAGCGTTTATCCCGCTTTGCGGGACTGAGCCTGTCGAAGAGCAAAACGTGTTAAAGGGCATTCGAGCCCCTTTAGGGGCCGCAGCTTTGTAGAAATGAATGTCATAAATTCATTTGCCCTGTAGGGGCAATCCTCTACGTAGTTGCGATCTAAAGGAACCTTTCTAAGCAAACGCATTGCCGATTGCCGATTGCCGCCTTTGACAGCCTCCGCATGTCAATCTCAAAATATTATCATTATGGTTACCACAACAACATCCAAAAGCAGGTCAATCAGTTTTGAAAAGATTCCCGTAGAGCAATACACTTCTCCTGCAGCTGCTTCTTCGCAGGCAGCTTATGAAATAGCACAACTCATCCGTTACAAGCAATCGAGGGGAGAGCAGACGGTACTGGGACTGGCTACCGGTTCCACACCCAAACGCGTATACAAAGAACTGATCCGGTTGCATCGTGAAGAAGGACTCTCTTTCAAAAACGTGATCACTTTCAATCTCGATGAATATTTTCCCATGCAGCCGGGTGCTACACAGGGGTATCGTCATTTCATGCAGGAGAACCTGTTCAATCATATTGATATTGATCAGGCACATTGTCATATACCCGATGGCAGCATTCCAACCGAGCTGGTAAGAACGCATGGTGAGCAATATGAGAACATGATTGCTGAAGCAGGAGGCATAGATTTCCAATTGCTTGGCATTGGCCGCAATGGCCATATCGGGTTTAATGAACCTGGTTCTCATAGCAGCTCCGCCACCAGGCTCATCACCCTGGACATGGCCACCCGGATGGATGCTGCTGCAGAATTTGGCGGCATTGCCAATGTACCCAAGAAAGCCATTACCATGGGCATTGGTACCATCATGAGAGCGCGTAAGATTGTATTGCTTGCCTGGGGAGAGAACAAAGCCGGCATTGTACGCCAGGCAGTGGAAGGCCCCGTCACTGAATTTGTACCAGCTTCCTGGTTACAGGCGCATGGCGATGTAAAGTTTATGATGGATGATGCCTGCGCCGGTGAATTGACCCGCAACAAAACTCCCTGGCTCATTGACCAGGTGATGTGGGACAGGGGCATGATCAAGAAAGCAGTGACCCACCTGGCCGTGAGTTTGCAGAAGCCCATCCTTAAGTTGACCAACAATGATTATAATGAAAATGGCTTGAGTGATCTCCTCGTATTATACGGGCAGGCCTATGATATCAATATTGAAGTGTTCAATTGGTTGCAACATACCATTACCGGGTGGCCTGGTGGTAAGCCCGGTGCTGATGATACCAATCGGCCTGAGCGGGCCATGCCTGCCCGGAAAAAGGTCTTGTTGTTCAGTCCCCATCCTGATGATGACATTATATCCATGGGTGGCACTTTTCAGCGCCTGGTAGATCAGGGGCATGAAGTCCATGTGGCTTATCAAACCTCTGGAAATATTGCCGTTGCCGATGATGAAGCATTCCGGTTCATCCGGTTTGTGACAGATTTTAACCAGCAGTTTGGCATATCCAATAAAGAGGCCGATGCTATTTATAATAAGGCTGCCCGCTTTTTACAGGAAAAAGCCAAAGGCGAAAAGGATATTGAAGAGTTGCGGTATGTGAAAGGCATCATCAGGCGGGGTGAAGCTTTGAATACCTGCCGCTTTACCGGTGTACCCGAAGAGCGTATCCATTTTATGAACCTTCCCTTCTATGAAACCGGGCAGGTAGAGAAGAAGCCCTTGGGCGAAGAAGATTATCTCCTTACTAAGCAGCTGATCGAAAAGATAAAACCGCACCAGGTGTATGCCGCTGGTGATCTGGCCGATCCCCATGGTACCCATAAAGTATGCCTGGATGCCATCCTCGAAGCGATGAAGCAGTTAAGGAACGAACCTTATATGAAGGATTGCTGGCTGTGGTTGTACAAAGGGGCCTGGGCCGAATGGGATATTCACCAGATTGAGATGGCCGTGCCCCTCAGTCCCGACCAGGTATTGAAGAAGCGTACCGGTATCTTCAAACACCAGTCACAGAAAGATGGCGTCGTTTTTCAGGGCAGCGATAGCCGGGAGTTTTGGCAAAGGGCAGAAGAACGCAATAAAGCCACTGCGGACCTGTACAATTTGTTGGGCCTGGCTGAATATGCTGCCATGGAGGCATTTGTGAAATGGGAATATTGATCCAGCCATAATAGGGAAGAAGAGTTAATGCAGCCAATACTGCCATGCTGCCAGCGCAAGAAGGAACGTCGAGAGCTTATCAGGCGTAAAATGCGTGCGCAGCGTATACAGGGCTTCGTTCATGTGCTTCTCAATGGTATTGGTGCTAATGTTCAGGCGGGTGGCTATTTCCCTGTGCGAAAGGCCCTCTTCTTTTACAAGGCGGTAAATGGCCTGCCGCTTAGGTGGCAGGGAATGTACCAGGGTATCATAATCCTGTAAGATCTCTTTGAGCAGCAACTGGTCATCGGCCACACATACCGCAGGCTGTTGCTGCTGGTATTGATGCTCCCGTAAAGCTTCACGGGCAGCTTTACGGATATGATCAATGATCAGGTTGTGGGCATATTTGCGGAGCAGGTTGAGTATGGCATCATCATCACGCACCTTGTCCATGTTTTCCCATAAGCGGATATAGCACTCCTGTACAATATCATCCGCTACGGCACGATCCCGTACATGGTATTGTACAAAACTGATCAGACGGTCTTTCGTTGAAAAGTACATCTTTTCATAACGCGCTGTCAGTGCCTTTTTATTGTTGATGGAGAATGCCATGGGAAGTTAATGAGACAGTGCAGTGAATAAGTGCAGCAAAATTGAACATCCTGCCACTGATATCAATTCCGGGCATGAGAATTAATAATTCCTTAATTGATTCACCCTTCCAATGTTAAGCCTGTATTAACTCGGTAAAAGGAATAACGGTAAACGCCGTGAGGGTCGTGTTAAACAGGTATGCTGGAAAAAGAATTACTGCGCAAATACCTGGCAGGTCAATGTACCGAAGAAGAAAAGTTGTTCGTCAACAGGTACCTGGCCGATCATACAGAAGAGATCCCTGCCCTCGACGCCTTGCTGGAAAGTTCCTGGGAAAAAAGCCGCCACGCCCTTGTGCCCGAAGAAGAGACCATGAAGCACCTGCAAAAGCTACGGAGCCAGTTGTATCCCGAAACAGCCAAGGCGGTATCTCTGCGTAGCCGAACGTTCCGATACCTGGGTTATGCTGCGGCCGCAGTGGCGGCCATCCTGATCCCCCTCTTTTTGATGCGTGCACCCAAAACAGACCCCTTAGCCTCTTACAACCCCTGGGATTCTGTCTCCAATCCTGGCAGCACTTCCATACATATAGTATTACCTGATAGCTCAACAGCCTGGGTGAGCCCCAACAGTACCCTGCATTGGAATATGCATGGCGGCAACCGTCGTATGGTACGCCTGGAGGGAGAAGCTTTTTTTGATGTTACCCACCGTCCCGCCGCACCCTTCATTGTACAAACAGGTAATATCAATACACGTGTATTGGGTACCGCGTTCAATATAGAAGCCTATCAAAAGGAGGCGTCCCTGCGTATCTCTCTCGTACGTGGAAAAGTAGCGGTAGAAAAACAATTGGCCGGCCAGGATGCCGGCGCCGTGCAGAGCATTGAAACATTGCAACCCGGTGACATATTGAATTACCATAAGGCAGACAGCACCGCCCGTAAAGAACCATTGATCATTACCGATATCCGGCAATGGACCGCGGGCTACCTGGTGCTGAATGATGTATTGCTGAGTGATGCACTGGAACGGATTTCGGCCAGGTACCATATCACCATTACCTGTACCAATAAAGCCGCATACAACCATAAGCGGTTAAGTACTGTGTTTAAGGACGAGACCACCGAACAAATGCTGGACATCATCGGCTTTATTACTGGCTGCAAATACAGGAAGAAAGGAAAAGACCAGATAGAAATATTTTAATACTACCAGGAGCAGGTAAAAGAAAGCAGGGTTGCAGCGAACAACCCTGCTGGTAAAAAACCTCTTTTACAAGGTTCTTAAAACTCAAACCAAAGTTATGTTGAATCATGCATTCAAAGCAGAAAAACTGACTGCGCCAAAACGAAGACAGCACTCATGGCTGTACCCAGGTTTCTTATGCATCGTATTGCTGCTGGCAGCCTTTCAAAAAACAGTTGCCCAGGGTAGCTTTAGCGATCTTACCCAAAAAGTAAGCTTTACAGCAACGCAGGCAGATGCAGCCGTTCTAATGGAGTCCCTGCAAAGCCAGACAGATTTTGTTTTTTCTTTTGAAAAACCCGTTATGTCGGCAGTGAAACTGTCCAATATCCGTTTTGAAAATAGACCCCTGCGCGAGGTATTGTTATTCCTGCAGGACAAACATCATTTATCATTCCTGGTATCAGGTAAGAATATTGCTGTGAAAAGAACGGCCCTTTCCGGAAAAAAGGAAACGCAGGCGGGTAGTGAAAATGGAAGGTTGATCAGCGGCATGGTAAAAGATGAACAAAGTGGAGAAGGAATTCCAGGTGCGGCAATAAGCGCGGGCAATAAAATAACCCTCACAGATTCTTCGGGTGCGTTTACCTTACAGTTACCCGCAGGTAGCTTTTCCCTGCAGGTGAGTTCAGTAGGATACCATATGGGCTCGCTGCCAGCTTCGGCAATCAGCAACCCTTTGACAGTTTCGTTAAAAAGAGACCAGGCTCAATTGGAAAATGTAGTGGTGACTGCCCTGGGTATCCGCCGGGAAGAAAGATCACTCGGTTATGCAGCGCAAACCGTAGGAGAGAAAACGGTGAAAGATGCCAAGACCAACAACTGGGTCAATTCACTCACCGGAAAAGTAGCAGGTTTAAATATAATGGGCTCGGGCTCGGGACCGATGGGTTCTTCCCGCATCACCCTGCGGGGCGAATCATCCTTAAACCTCGATAATAACCAGGCGTTGATCGTGATCGATGGCGTGCCCATCAGCAGCAAAATTACCGGTACCGGGTTCACCGCACACCTGTCGGCCGATAACCCGGTAGACTATGGCTCCAATGTGTCGGATATTAATCCTGATGACATTGAAAAAATAACTGTTCTGAAAGGTCCCGGCGCCACAGCATTGTACGGCAGCCGGGCAGCCGGTGGCGCAATAATCATTACCACCAAATCGGGTAGTCGTGATAAAGGGCTCGGCATCACCTATAATTTCAACGCCAGCATCGATGATGTGAACCGCTGGCCCGATTATCAATACGAATATGGAGAGGGCCGTGTGGATACTTATTATTCCTATGGCGATAGCCCCGATGGTCCCAATACCAGTACGGCAGCAGGCGGTGGCCGTTCCTGGGGCCCCAGGTACAATGGACAAATGTATTTTCAGTACAATCCCAATGCAGTAGATGGTAAACCTACAGAACGTACCCCCTGGGTACCTTATGAGGATTCACGCAAAGGCTATTTCCGGGTAGGCCATACCATTTCCAACAGCATTGCTATTGAAGGTGGCGGCGATAAAGGAAGCGCCCGCCTTTCCCTTACCCATTTAAAGAACGAATGGATCATACCCAATACGGGTTATGAAAGGATCAATGCGGCGCTATCCCTAAGTCAGAAGATCACCGATAAGTTGAAGATCACAGCCAAGGTAAACTATGCGCACAAGCAGAGCGATAATCTGCCTGCTGCAGGATACAACAACCAAACCCTCATGTATTTCCTTATCATTGGTACTACTACCAATGTAAAGCCCGAATGGCATAAACCTTATTGGATGCCAGGCCTGGAGCAGGTACAACAAAGAAGGCCATTCTATGCAGGGCCCGACAATCCTTACCTGGGCATGTATGAAATGTTGAATAAAATGAAGAAGAACAGCGTAACCGGTAATATTTCGGCTACCTATGAGTTTTCCCCCAGGCTGGAACTGATGTTGCGTTCAGGTATTGATATGGGCATGGAATTGCGTTCGCAACAGCGTCCGTTCAGTATGACGAAATACCCCAGGGGTATGTTCCGCACACAGGATGTGTTCAGTTATGAGGTCAATACAGATGCCTTGCTTACCTGGCGCGACCGTATTTCATCCAAAGTAAAATACAGTGTATCTGCCGGCGCCAATGCGATGCGCCAGTCCTATGATTTTGATGGCATGTATGCCGATCAGCTTTCACAACCCGGCGTGTACCAGATCTCCAATAGCCTCGACCCTGCTGTAGCCGATCCACAACGCAGCCGGAAAGCCATCAATAGCTTGTATGGTATGGGGCAGGTATCTTACGATGAAAAGATATTTGTAGATGTTACCGGGCGCAATGACTGGTCCAGCACCTTGCCTTATGCCAGCAACTCTTTCTTTTATCCTTCCGTAAGTACCAGTTTGATACTTGATCAAATATTAAGTCTTCCGGCAGCGATTTCATTTGCGAAGCTGCGCATGTCCTGGGCACAAGTGGGTAATGATACCAGACCCTACCAAACCAGTAAATATTATGACAATATCTATGGCAATAGTTTTACCAATCCATCTGTGTTGTACAATGCTAACCTGAAACCGGAGATCACAACCAGCTATGAGGCAGGCCTGGATATCCGCTTGTTCAAAAACCGTATTGGCCTGGACGTAGCCGTATATAACAACAACAGCCGCAACCAGATCATCGCTATTCCTATGGACCAAACATCCGGTTACTACAGTAAGATGGTGAATGCCGGTCTTATCAATAGCCGCGGTATAGAAGTGAAGTTGACCGGTAAGCCAATAGAGAGCCGCCGCTTTAGCTGGACTTCCACCCTCACCTGGTCCATGAACCGTAGTTATGTGAAAGAGCTGGCAGAAGGCATTACCAGCCAGGTGATCTATGCTCATGGATCGGATGTAACCATTGAAGCCAGGGTTGGAGGCCGCATGGGTGATCTCTATGGAAAAGGATTTCAGCGTTCTCCTGATGGGAAGATCATCTACACATCAACCGGTGTACCCGCTCCATTGGATCCTGTTGCTAAAAAATGGGGCAATGCGTTTACCGACTGGAAAGCCGGTTTGCTGAATGAAGTGAGCTTCAAAAATTTCAGGGTGAGCTTGTTGATAGACGGACAAAAAGGAGGCGATATGTTCTCCCAAACCAACCACAAGAACAATGAGTTTGGCAATACCAAAGTTACCCTGCCGGGTCGTGATGGTGGCATTGTGGGCGATGGGGTAGTATTGGGTGTTGATAATAAATATATGCCCAACACCGTGAAAGTAAATGCGAGGGCCTACTATGAAAACGTGTATGCCAGGAGCAATGCGGAGATGAATATATTCGACGCTTCTTTCCTGAAGATCAGGGAGGTGCGAATAGAATACAATCTGCCGCAGAAAATATTGAATAAGGTAAAGTTTAAACAAACCACCATCGCCTTGTATGGAAGGGAGTTGTTCAATTTCACCAAATTCCCGGGCTTTGATCCGGAAGGTGGCAACCTCAACAGCGGTACGCTTACACCTGGTGTGGAATTGGCCCAGTTTCCCTCTACACGGAATATGGGTATCAACCTTACATTCAAATTCTAACTTTCTAAAAAGAAAATGATCATGCGTAACAATAGTATATACTTTATCATGTTGGCGGCCTGCCTGTCGTGGATAGGATGCACCAAAAAATTTGAAGAGATCAATACGGACCCGATTCGTCCTGTTACCATTACACCCGGTGTATTGCTGGGCCAAATGCAATACCGGTTGGTAAATAGCAGTATATCCCGGGCCAAGGGTTTCACCCATGAGTTGATGCAGGTAACCGCTCCCCGCGAAAGTACCAGCGGCGGTACCCACCGGTACGTGATCACCGAAAGTACGGCCGATGGATTGTGGGACGGATTTTTTGGAAGGATGACCGATGTGCAAGACCTGTATAATATTGCTACCGCCTTGAAGGAAGATAATTACAAGGCAATTGCACTCATCTATAAAGCATGGACTTATTCTATCCTGACGGATTGCTTTGGTGATGTACCTTTCTCGCAAGCCGCCAGGGCAAAAGAAGGCATCGTAGCGCCGGCTTTCGATAAGCAAAAGGATATTTACATTACCTTGCTGAAGTACCTGGATACGGCCAATAACCTGCTGAATACATCGAAAGCTTTGACCTATAGCGGCGATATTTTGTATAGCGCCAACAGTCTTTCCGGAAGCACCGCTCCCGGCATTGTAAAATGGAAGAAGTTTGCCAATACTTTAAAGCTGCGTTTACTATTGCGCATCTCAAAGCGGAACGGGGAGGTTGATGTAAATGGACAGATCAATGCTATACTCAGCGACCCAGCCAAATATCCTGTTTTTACAGCGATTGCCGACGATGCCATCCTTCGTTACCCAGGTACCAACCCTTATTATAATCCTTATTATAATGAAAGAGACCTGGGCTGGCGGCAGGGCGACTACTACACCCTGTTCTTTATGAATAAGATGAATGCTGACAACGATCCACGCCGTGCTGTGTGGGCCACTACAGTGAAAGTTGGCGGGGTAGATACCTACACGGGTATTGAAAGCGGTTATCCCAGTACCACCGTGTATGTAACCGATAAAAACTCCAGTTACAAGGATGCTTTGAAGACATCGCCCTTATTGGGTGTGATGATGACCTATGCAGAATTGGAATTTATCAAAGCCGAACTGGCTCTAAAAGGTTTTGTTACCGGCAGCACTGCCAGGAAGCATTATGAAAATGGTATTGCAGCTTCTATTGCTCAATGGGGCGCTGTAATGCCCGCTGGCTATTTGCAACAGACGGGAGTTGTGTATAACGAAGCCGGAACAGTGGATAATCAACTGGAACAGATCATGCTGCAGAAATATTATGCCTATTACTTTGTAGATATGCAGGCATGGTTTGAAAAAAGAAGGACTGGCTATCCCTTGTTACCAAGAGGCAGTGGGATACCGGCTGAAAATCAATTCCCTTCCCGCTGTCTGTATCCCGGCTACCTGCAGTCTCTTAATCCGGATAACCTCAAAGCGGCTGTACAAGCGCTTGGTGGTAAAGATATAAGTACTGTAAAAGGATGGTGGGAAAAATAACAATTAAAACCTGAAAGATCATGTACCAGTTAGCCATTAAACTCTTATCCTTATGTGTACTGCCGGGCTATGTATTTAGTCAAACAGTGACCAATATTCAAAAGTTTCCGCTGAAGGAAGCGAAGCAAGCTGTGGCGGTAGACAAAGATCATTTCTATGTGATCAATAACAGTACCATTACCAAACACCGGAAAGCAACAGGCGAGCAAATAGCTATTTGGGATGGAACGAAGGACAGTGTAAAACACCTCAATAGCGGGGTAGTGATCAAGGGTAAACTGTATTGCGCCAATTCCAATTATCCGCAATCGCCCATGGCGGGCTCCATCGAGATCTTCGATGTGGCTACCATGACACATATTGGCAACCACAGTTTTGGGATTGCTTATGGATCAGTAACCTGGATAGATCAACACGATGGTTATTGGTGGGTGGCTTTTGCACATTATACCGGTAGAGGCGCTACAGAGGGGAAAGACAATCGATGGAGCTGCCTGGTAAAGTTTGCTGCCAATTGGCAGATGGTGGAGTCATGGATCTATCCACCAGCTATTATCGAAAAATTTGGTACCAAAAGCAATTCAGGCGGCGTGTGGGGTAAGGATGGCTTGCTGTACATCACGGGCCATGATGAGCCTGAAATCTATGTACTGCAAATACCGCAGATCGGTTATACGCTGAAACATATTAAAACAATAAAGGTGCCGGTGTATGGCCAGGGAATTGCTACAGATCTTTCAACAAAAGGTAACCTGTTATTTTATGGGCTCAGCAGGGGTGATAATACCATTATTAAATTTGAGCTGGAGTGATTGGATCATTCCAGGTGAATAAGCCAACTACGCCATCACTGGCCGGTTGTATTTGTTGCGGTATTGCACAGGAGAGAGGCCCGTCAGCTTTTTAAAAGTGGTGCGGAAAGCCTTGGTGTCTGAATAACCTACTTTGTACATGACCTCATTCACATTTTCGCGGGAGGATTCAAGGCTCAGTTTGGCTGCCTCGATCTTCACACGCTGTATATATTCTACTACCGTATTGGAAGTCGCTTTCTTGAACCGTCGTTCCAGGTTGCGGCGGCCCATGGCAAACATACCCGCCAGCTGTTCCACCGTGATCTTGTCCTGAAAATTCTGTTCAATGAATACCTGGGCTTTCTTGATGGGCTCGTCCTCATGTTCTTTTTGTCCATTGAACATAATGAAGGGCGATTGGCTGCCGCGGTCAATTTCTATTTCAAACACCTTGGAACAAAGGATCGCCACATCACGTCCGGCATATTTCTCAATGATGTACAGGACCAGGTTGAGGTAGGAGTAAGCCCCGCCACTGGAATATATACCTTGCTCATCTGTGATGATCTTGTCGGGAACGAGGGTCACTTCCGGAAACATTTGCCTGAATGCAGTAGCTGCTAACCAATGCGTGGCGCATTTCTTACCATTCAATAAACCCGTAGAAGCCAGCAGGAAGGCGCCGAGGCAAAGACTGGCAATTTCAGCACCGGCTTTGTACTGCTGTTGAATCCAGGGGGTGAAGGCCTGATTAATCTCCAATGCCTTTCCCATGTCGCCATATACAGCAGGGACGATGATCAGGTCGGTCTTCACTTTATCCTTCACCGTAAGCTCGGGGTGTACCGTGAACAAGCCATTGTTGAGCTTGGTTTCATGAGTAAGTCCAACCAGCTGAACATTGAACAAAGGTTCCCGGCCCAAGCTGGCCAATAACCCATTCACTTCGGTAAATAGCTTAAGCGGGCCTTCAACAGCCCCAAGCATAGCCCCTTCAGGCACCAGGATGGATAAATGTTTCATAAACCAAAAATAAGAAGAAATGATGTCGCGATCAACCCCTTGGAATGCCGTAATTGCACCCCCTGGTTTCAAAGGCCAACCATCAACTGTAGGTCGAACAATTGCCTCTATTGCGATCAGGAGTCCAAAAAGATCAAAAAATGGCAGTTCTAAGTAGAATCCATTATATAAATATTTTATTTAATCCCGTATTTTATCTACTTTGCCGCCAGTGTCCGATAGATCCTTCCTTTGGATTACCTACTTACTCCGTTACTTACGTATTATCATTACAAGTCTTGAAAAGTTGGTTGTTGGCAAAATCTATTTAGATACAGTGTGAGGAGCATTATTATACCCGATGAAAGATTGTCACGATCTTTTCTTCACGGCTGATAATGGTGGAATTGAATGAACGATTTCAATTTGAATGAATAGGTATTGCCCGCCCAGTTCACAGGTTTAAAAAAGGTATGCCATGGCCAGGAAACGAACTGCTGTCAATGAAAATGCTTTGCCGCTATTGAAGCGGCTGATCAGAATTAAACTGAACCTCAATTGCAGTACTTCTTCGCATATCCAGCAATTACAACATGAGATCCAGCAGATAACGGGGGAATACCTTTCCTCCCAAACATTGAACCGTTTCTTTGGGATCATCCACACAGGCTTCAACCCTTCCATACATACTCTTGATACCCTGGCCCGTTTTGTAGGGTACAAATCCTTTGCTGAATTTGAAATGCTGAATGCAGAAAAGAATGCCGACCAGATCAATTCTACCTTCACTTCCAGGTTTATTGTTGCCGTTTTCTCTCAAATCAACCCGGAAGACAATTTAGAACCAGGCATCCTCCAGGTAATAAAGAATATCGCTACTTTAATGGCCGATGACCGCCAACTGGCGGCTGAAGTGTATTGCGCTATGTCGCCCAGCGTATTTGGCCGGAAGTTCTTTTTTGAACAGTTTGTCAATGTGGATGCCCTTGATAGTGTATATGGCGATGGGTTACAATATTACCTGCTGAATGCCCACAACAGGGAGCAGAAGTTTTTTGCTTACATACTGTATTGCTACCGGTATTTTCTGACAGCCCATGCCACTTTGTTCCAGAAATATTTTAACCTGCTCCATGCTTTCAGGCAATCGGAGATAATGACCTTCCATCCTTTACTCATCGATCGCTATTATGCTGTACTTGTTTTTAACCAGGTAATGGGGAAGAAGGACAACAATAATGCAGACAGTATGAAAGGAGAACTGGCTGATTTCGATATCTGGTCATCCCATGCTAAATCATGCTACTGCGCAGGTTACCTGGTAGGTGATGCATTGCTGCTGGCAGGTGAATTTGGCCGGTCATGGGAAATTCTGAACAGTGATGAGATAAAACCTTCTTCCCTGACCGGTTGTCTCCAGGATGAATTCATCACTCATTTGGGTATTTTGAAATTGATGAGCGGGTATTTCTCCAATCACATCAGTACCAAAAGAGCCCTCTCTTTATTTGTTGAATTGAATGAAAAACCATTGCCTGTTTTATTACACGATTACCTTTCTTTCTACCTGCTCTTACTCAAGCGTAGCTTGTTTCCCAAAGCAATTGTAAGAAAGGAAGTGAATGAACAAATACAATACCTGATCAAGAAAACAGGCTTTGTTTATTTCAGAGAATTTGACCTGCAGTTGAATAGATCAGAATCAATTTCAATGTGAGCGTCAATTAATGGAGATTAATGGAAAAAAAAGAGGGAAAAAAACATTGCACCTTTACGCTCACGACTAATTTGCCAATTATCCTCTCTAATATCCTCGCGTTTTTGTTGATTATGTATTTTCCTTCAAACTGATCTCATTTCTTATCCTTTTGAATAGCCCGATTCCGCGTCTGTTATTCTTTGCCGCACATTCTCAGTACATGCTACTGCTTAATAAGCAGTAAGAGCGATTTATTATCCGCAATTCAGCACAGCTAACCACTTTGCAGGTGGCAGTAGTATCTGATTGGTTCAGATCATTCATGTTTACGTAACTCCCCTGCTGTGACAGGGGGAAGCGAAGCTTTTTGCTCAAAAACGCCTGTTGTGACAGGGGGTAGCGAAGCTTTGTACCTACACATTAACTGTTGAATAATTTTAGCATTATGAGAACAGGAGTACAATGGTATGCACTGTATACCAAGCCTTGCTGGGAAAAGAAAGTGGCCGGATTGCTTGCCATGTATGGCATAGAACATTACTGCCCTCTACAAAGAATACAACGAAAGTGGAGCGATAGAAAGAAAATTATCATGGAGCCACTCTTCAAATCGTATGTGTTTGTACGTGTGCCTGAAAAAGAACAATCCGTAGTGAAACAGGTAAGCGGTGTTCTTAATTTTGTGAACTACCTCGGAAAACCTGCCATCATCAGGGATGAGGAAATTGATACCATCAAACATTTCCTGAATGAATACAGGAATATCCGGCTGGAAAGATTAGAATTCAATGTAAATGACCGGGTAAGAATTGTAAGTGGACCTTTAATGACACTCGAAGGCGATGTACTTGAAGTAAAACATAAAACAGTCAAAGTATTGCTCCCCTCCCTGGGATTCTCCATGACTGCCGAAATAGACAAAGCCAATTTGGTAAAATAGTATAGCAATCCCCCATTTCACCATCCTGCACAGACTGTGCAAATAGCAAAAACAAGTATGAAAGAACATAAAATTGCCATTATTGGCCTGGGCTATGTTGGCCTGCCCTTAGCTGTGGAATTTGCCAAAAAATACCCGGTAGTTGGTTTTGACATTAATGAAAAACGGGTGAGTGACTTACGGGCAGGTCTTGATTGCACCCTGGAAGCCACTAGTGACCAACTGGAGGAAGTACTGAAAGAGGACAACGATCATTCACCAGGATTGTTCGTCACCAACCAACCCGAAATGTTGTGGAATGTCAATGTATATATAATTACTGTGCCTACCCCTGTTGACAAACACAACCGACCCGATCTTACACCTCTCAAAAAGGCAAGCACTACTGTAGGCAAGGTATTGAGAAAAGGAGACATTGTGATCTATGAATCCACTGTCTATCCGGGTGCTACAGAAGAAGAGTGTGTGCCTGTGTTGGAAAAAGTATCGGACCTTGTCTTCAATAAGGACTTTTATGTGGGCTATTCTCCCGAACGCATTAACCCGGGCGACAAAGAGCACACGGTAACAAAAATAAAAAAGGTTACTTCCGGCTCTACGCCTGAAGCAGCTGTCATCATTAATAACCTCTACGGAAGCATTATTATAGCCGGTACACACCTGGCGCCTTCCATCAAAGTAGCAGAAGCAGCGAAGGTGATTGAGAATGCCCAGCGGGATATCAATATTGCCTTTATCAATGAACTGGCCAAAATATTCAATTGCCTGAATATTGATACCGGCGATGTACTCGCAGCGGCAGCTACCAAGTGGAATTTCCTGCCCTTTAAACCCGGCCTGGTAGGAGGCCATTGTATAGGGGTTGATCCTTATTACCTGGCGCAAAAAGCGCTGGAGGCCGGTTATCATCCGGAAATCATCCTGGCAGGCCGCCGCCTGAACGATGGGATGGGCGCTTATGTCGCTAGTGAGGTCATAAAAATGATGATCAGGAAAGGGATACAGGTAGCCGGCAGTAAGGCTCTCGTAATGGGGATCACCTTCAAGGAAAACTGTCCGGATGTAAGAAATACGAAAGTGATCGACATCATCAAATACCTGAAAGGATACCATATACATGTAGATGTATATGATCCCTGGGCCGATCCGATCGAAGTAAAACATGAGTATTGCATCACCACCCTCCGCGAATTGCCTGCAGGCGCCAACTATGATGCCGTGATCGTAACGGTGGCGCACCAACAATTTAACCACGAAATGATCAAACAGATATCCAACGGGCGAAGTATTCTGTTTGACGTAAAATCTGTGCTGGACAAAGAATTGGTGGATGCCCGTTTATAAAATACCTGTATGAACTATCAACAATTTCATTCCAAGGATCTTTCCGGCCATAGCTTCCTGGTTACAGGAGGGGCAGGATTTATCGGGTCCAACATCGTTGAATACCTGGTTCAATACCAGGCAGGCCATGTGCGGGTGCTGGACAATTTTTCTACCGGTTCCCTGGAGAATATAAAAGCTTTTATGGGACTGTCCAACTTCGAACTTATTAAAGGGGATATCCGCGATCCGGAAACCTGCCGCAAAGCAGCAGAAGGGATCGACTTCCTTTCACATCAGGCCGCTTTGGGTTCAGTACCGCGATCTATTAACGACCCTGTCACTACCAACGAAGTGAATATTGGCGGTTTCCTCAACATATTAATGGCTGCTAGGGATGCAGGTGTCAAAAGAATGGTGTATGCTGCCAGTTCCAGCACCTATGGTGATCATCCGGCATTGCCCAAAGTAGAACATGCCATTGGCAAACCGCTTTCACCCTATGCAGTAACCAAATATGTGAACGAGCTGTACGCCGATGTGTGTTCCGCTTTGTATGGCTTCCATACCATCGGCCTCCGCTATTTCAATGTATTTGGTCCCCGGCAAAATCCGGCAGGCCCTTATGCAGCCGTGATCCCCCTGTTCATAGAAGCAGCATTGAAAAATGAAAGCCCGGCTATTAATGGCGATGGTACTACCAGCCGCGACTTCACCTTCGTGGCGAATGCTGTACAGGCCAATATCAGGGCATTATTTGCTGCTGAACTGGTACAGCATGAAGTGGTGAATATAGCCGTAGGAGAAGCCACCACCTTAAATGAACTGTGGGAGCATATATGCTCCATCCTCGATACCGAGCTGTTGCCCGTATACAAAAATGAAAGAAAGGGCGATGTAAAACACAGCCTCGCCGATATCAGTAAAGCCCGGCAAATGATCGGCTATCAACCTGCCATCAAAGTGCGGAAAGGGTTGGAGATAGCAGTGGACTGGTATAAAACCTCCTGCTACCGGCCCGTCTCGTCCTGATCTTGAATTGTATTCTGTTCAATTAAATATGATCCCCATGAAAAGAATTTGTTCGACTGCCAAACCACTACCTGTTCTCCTGTTTTTGTTGTTGGTCATAACGTTGATCTCCTGTACACCCTCCCGCAAATTGAATTATTTTAATGACCTGCCCGACTCAACGGTAGTTCATTTACCCAAAGTGATAGAAGAAGAAAGGGTGATTGACAAAGGCGATGTACTGGACATTCAATTCAATGCCAAGGACCAGGACGCTGTAACGCCTTTTAATAAGCAGACCAGTACGGCCATGACTCCCAGCGGAGGGTCAAAATCATCGGCGCCTCCTCCTGCACAGGGCTATACTGTAGATCCGCTCGGCATTATTGAAATACCCGTGATCGGTAAAATGGAAGTGAAGGGCATGACCTCCCGTCAGTTGAAGACCAGGCTCACCACCCTGGTAAGCCCTTATCTCAAAGAGCCGATCGTGGACGTCAAATTCAACTCTTTCAATATTACTGTGCTGGGTGAAGTGCGCGCCCCCGGAACATTTAACCTGGGCGGTGCAAAGACAACAGTGTTTGAGGCACTGGCAGCAGCCGGCGATCTTCCCAACAGCGCTAAAAAGTACAATATTCATTTATACCGCGATTATAATGGGGAACGATCTGTTACCAAATTAGACCTTACCAATAAAAGCCTCTTGTACAATCAGCAGCTCTTCCAGGTAAAACCCAATGATGTGATCTATGTGCAGACCAGGCGCAGCTCTGTATTCAGGGAAGACTTTGGTCTGGTGGCATCCATTGTTACCTTGGTAGTGAGCATTGTTACCTTAGGCTTCACCCTTACTAAATAGCTAAAAAGATATTCATGGAACAGTCATACGTGGATGGAAATGAAAGTAGCAGCAGCTTTGATATAAAGCGCTTTCTTTCCAAAATAGTCAAGAATTACCTCTGGTTTATCCTTGCTGTTATTGTCTTTGTGGGCGGGGCTTACGCTTACCTGCGTTTTGTAGTGCCGCTTTACCAGGTGGCCGCATTCATACAGGTACAGCCACCCAACGACGCCGCTACCATACTAGGCGGTTCTCCTTTTTCTTCCAGCGGAAATGTCAATGCCAGGAACTATCCTGATATCAATGGCGAGATATTTAAGCTACAATCTGCTTCTCTAATAGCAGAGGTAGTGGATTCATTGAAGCTGGATATAGAAGTGACCACCAGGGGCAGGATACAAAATAAACCTGTTGCGCTTGACCAACTTCCTTTTACAATAGTCATAAAGAAGAGAGACAACAAAAAACAAAGCCCCTTTTATAACCTTGCCCTGGACGAACAGTCTTATGTATTGCAGGCTGAAAAACGAAGGTCCAAAGGACTGTATGGCCAACCATTGATCATAGAAGGGGATACCCTGTTGGTACGGTTGAACAATTCACCGGATGTTAAGCAGAATAAGGTATGGCAGATAAGATTCCTGAACAGGCAGAATGCTGTTGCCAATTACCTGGGAAGGCTCACCGTATCGCAAGTGCCCAAAGGAGGTATGGGCATGTTGCAGGTAATCATGAGAGACGAAATTCCCCAGCGAGCCCAACAGATCGTTAACGTGTTGATCTATAAATACGACCTGGCAAACTATGTCTTTAAGAACAAAGCGCTTCGTTCTGAAATGGAATTCCTGGATAACCGGCTCTTAACAGTAAATGAAGAGTTGAATACCCAGGAAAATTATGTCAGGAATTTCAAGGCCAGTAATAAGATAAATGACGTGTCTGCTTCAGCCAATCAATTGCTGACCAGCCTTACAACCATCGATTCCAAAAAGAGTGAGAATGAATACAGGGAAAACCTGTTGAAGCTCATTGAAACAAATGTTAATGCCGGAAATGGAAAGGAAGAGCGGATCAATGTACCTGGATTGCAGGATGTAGATCTGGCCAACCTGGTGAGCAAATACAATGACCTGGTTTCTCAGAAAACCACCATACTGGAACAAGGCGCCCCCCTTGACCTGCGCTTACCGCCTATTAATGCCAAACTCGAAAATACAAAAGGCAATATTTTCAACCGGATCGCCAGCCTGCGGCAGGAACTGGCTACCAGCAATAACTTCCTTTCTAACCAGGAACGCAGCACCTCCGGCCGGTTTGTAAGCCTGCCCGAAAAGGAAAAAGATTATATACAGGTAAACCGCCTGTTGAACATAAAGCAGTCATTGTACGTCTTTCTGTTGCAGAAAAAAGAGGACAAGAACATTGAATTTGCTTCTTCAGGGATTTTGGGATCACGCATTGTAGACTGGAAGGTGAATGGCTTACAGGATCCAAAGCCTTCCCTCGTTTATGCAGCTGCTTTTTTGGCTGGTCTGTTGGTACCTGCTGTGGTGATAATGATCAGGTTTCTACTGAATAAAAGAATTGAAACGCCTGCTGAGATCTATAAGGCTACTACCCTGCCCATTGCTGGTGAGATAGCTTATGTGGGGAGGATGAATGAGGAGATGGTCATGAAAGCCGATAACGTATCGCCTGTGGCTGAGCAATTCAGAACCTTGCGTACCAATATTTCTTACTTATCTCAGGGTACGCCCAATAAAGTGCTGTTGATCACATCCGGTATTAGCGGAGAAGGCAAAAGCTTTATTAGCCTGAACCTCGCCAATACCCTTGCCATTACTAATAAAAAGACAGTATTGATAGAATTTGATCTCCGCAATCCCTGCCTGGCAGCCCATGTGGGGGCCAACAGCGCCATCGGCATGGCCAATTACCTGGCTGGTGAAACAGAGCTGGCCGCCATCATACAGCCGGTACAACAATCGGAGAACTTGTTTTTTATTAGTTCCGGAACCCCACTGCCTGCCAATCCCGGTGAGATCATATTGAGCAACAGGATGCAATTACTGTTTGATTATCTACGGGAGCATTTTGATTTTATTGTGATGGACACACCACCTATTGAAGCGGTTTCAGATGCTTTGTCTTTCGGAAAATGGGCCGATTCTTCTTTCTTCGTTATTCGGCATAAATACTCTTTGCGGTCATCCCTGGTGCGCATGAACCGCTTGTATGAAGACCAAAAACTGCCCCGTCCCGCCCTGATCATTAATGGCATTAAGCCCGGTGAAGGATTCAACAATGTCCATGGCTATGGTTATGGCTATGGCGATATGGATAAAATGAAGAAAAAGAAAAACAAAGTACGCAGCAACTTAAAAATTGCTTAAAACCTTATCTCGTCACATAATGAAAAACGATAATCCCCAAAAAACAATGACCCAGGAAGAATGGAACCCATAGTCAGTATTTGTATGAGTACATACCGACATGAGCGGTATATCAAACAGGCTATTGAAGGGGTAATGATGCAGCAAACAACATTTGCTGTCCAACTTGTGATCGGGGAAGATCACTCAGGTGACCTCACCAGGTTGGTTTGTGAAGAAATGGCGGAGAAGTATAGCCATAAAATTAAGTTGCTGCCTTCCGATAGGAATTATGGGCAGAACTACAACCTGTCCAGGACCATTGGGGCCTGTACGGGTAAATACATCGCCTTTTGCGAAGGAGATGATTACTGGATCGATCCGGGCAAACTGGAAAAGCAGGTGGAGTTTTTAGAAAACAACCCAGACTGTGTTATGTGTTTCCATCCCATCAATACTGTTGACCAGGAAGGGGTATTATTAGAAGAGCAGCCTGCAGATGGTAAGATCATATTTTACAAAGGGAATGACTTCTTTCACATTTTCGTTCCCACCCTATCGTTGGTATTCAGGAATTGCCTGCATTTTTTCCCGGCTGAGTTCTATAAGATCAAGAGCACAGATGCATTTATTGTAGGTATGCTTTCCGGATATGGCAGTGGTGCCCGGCTGGGCTTTGTGGGAGGATGTTACCGGAAGCATGAGGGTGGTTTGTACAACAGCCTGACAGCCCTGGATAAATACAAACAGGCCATTTATACCAGGAAAATGATGAGGCGCTCTGCTTATTTTGAAAAGGAACAGAAAAGGGAGATCAGGCGCGAATTACAACGAAGGGAAATTCTTTATATCAAAATATTCCTGAAGCGGAAACAGATCATGAGTTGTTTTCGATTGATACTTTTTTACCTGACCCTCTGATGCCAGATTGGCCGGTCATAACCCTCCTCATCACCCCTCAATTCATTTTGTGAAACTAAAATACAAGAATAGCTTTTGGGGCTATTTCAGCTTCTATTACCAGGTGGTCGGTAACAGGTTGTTGGTATTCCTGGGCTTAAGTGTGCTGATCAGCTGCCTGGATGGTATTGGGCTGGCCATGTTTATACCCTTGTTGCAGGCTGTATCTGATAGTGGCACTACAGCAGGACAACAATCATTGGGGCAGCTCCACCACTTTACAGATTTTATCCAATGGCTTGGATTAAGTCTCACAGTAACCACCATTTTGACGGCATTGGTTATCCTGTTTGCCCTGAAAGGAATTATGAGGTTTACACAACTCAGTTATTATGCCCAACTAAGGCAGCTGTTCATTAAAAAAATACGCTTTAGCCTGGTCAACAACCTGCAGTCATTGTCTTATACAGCTTTCTCTAAAATGGATGCCGGTAAAATACAGAACACTTTAACGGTAGAGGTACAAAGGCTGTTCCAGACCATGAAGTTCTATTTTGATGCATCTCAGGCCTTTGTTATGTTGGCCACTTATATGGCTCTCGCTTTCCTGGCCAATTATCAGTTTGCCTTCCTGGTAGGCATCGGTGCCGCTTTATCCAACCTCATATACCGGAAAATATACAAGGCCACCAAAAAGGCTTCGGTTGAACTTTCGAAAAAGGGGAGTGATTTTAATGGATTCCTCACCCAAACCACCTTGTATTTTAAATACCTGAAATCCACCAATACCTTCAGCCGGTATGCCCGCAAGCTGAAGCATGTGATCAATGATGCCGAGCACCTCAACCGGAAGATTGGCAACATGAATGCCATTACGACCAGCGTAAAAGAACCCATGATCATTATAGTGGTTACGCTGGTGATCCTGTTGCAGCTCAACTGGATGGGCGCCAGCTTAAGTACCATCATATTGAGTTTGTTGCTTTTTTACAGGGCATTGAGTTTCCTGGTAACGGTACAAAACCATTGGCAGGGATTTATTGAGAATATCGGGGGGATGGATTCTGTAGCATCCATGCTGGAAGAAATGGGATCGCTGCAGGAGGTAAAAGGAACTACCCCTTTTGTGGCCATCAGGAAGCAGATCACGCTGCGCGATGTGGCTTTCTATTATGATGCAAAACCAGTGCTCGATGGCATTAATATCGTCATTCCCAAAAAGAATACAGTAGCACTGGTAGGAGAGAGTGGCGCAGGCAAAACGACCATTGCCAATATGATTGCAGGATTGATCCTTCCCGCCCGCGGAGAATTGCTGATAGACGATGTGTCATTGCAGAACATTGAACTGGACAGCTACAGAGACCGGATTGGTTATATATCCCAGGAATCGGTGATCTTCAATGATACTATTTTTAACAACATTACCTTCTGGGCCGATCCTACCCCTGAAAACATCCAACGATTTGAAGAAGTAGTGGAAATGGCCTCTTTGAAAGAGTTTGTACGTGCGCAGCCCGGGCAGGAGCAGTCCAGACTGGGAGATAATGGCATCCTGATATCCGGAGGCCAGAAGCAGCGCATCTCCATAGCCCGCGAATTATTTAAGAATACCGAGTTGCTGATCTTCGATGAAGCTACTTCTGCACTCGATTCCGAAACAGAAAGAATTATCCAGGAGAACATTGAAAAATTATACGGCAATTTTACCATGGTGCTCATTGCCCATCGCTTGTCAACCATCAAGCGGGCAGATACCATCTACCTGATCGAGCAGGGCAAAGTTTCCGCCTCCGGTACATTTGAAGAAATGATCTATAAGTCTTCCCGATTCAAAAAATTAGTGTCACTCCAGGCATTTTAATACTTACCACATGATACCCGTTACGAAACCATTCTTGCCACCGGTAGAGGAATACGAATCCTATATCAGGGATATTTGGCAGCGCCAGTGGCTTACCAATAATGGCCCCCTTGTCAATGAGTTTGAACTCAAACTGAAAGTATACCTCGATGTACCCCACCTATTGTATGTGGCCAATGGCACTATCGCGCTGCAACTGGCCATCAGGGCACTTGAATTAAAAGGACAGATCATTACTACCCCCTTTTCTTTTATTGCCACCACCAGCAGCGCCATGTGGGAAAACTGCAAACCGGTATTTGTAGATATCAATCCCGATACACTCAATATTGATGCGGAAAAGATCGAAGAGGCCATTACACCCGAAACCTCGGCTATATTGGCCACCCACGTGTTTGGCAATCCCTGTGACATACTGACCATTGATGAGATTGCCAAAAAGCATAACCTCAAGGTTATCTATGATGCTTCTCATTGTTTTGGAACAAAGTACCATGGCCGCTCGGTCTATTCATACGGCGATATCAGTACTACAAGTTTTCACGCAACCAAGATATTCCATACGGTAGAGGGGGGCGCTGTGTTTACACAGGATCCTGAGCTGCTCAAGAAGATGGCCTATATGAGAAATTTTGGTTTTGACGGACCTGAAAATTTCGCCTGTGTAGGCATCAATGGAAAAAATTCTGAATTCCATGCAGCCATGGGGCTGGCCAACCTGAAATACGCCGATGAAATACTGGCCAAGAGGAAGGAATTGTATCTGTATTATGTAGAAAACCTTGAGCGGCTTGACAAGCAATGGCAGGTGATACAAAAGAATACTACCTACAATTATGCTTATTTACCCATTATGCTTCCCACGGAAGAGCAGATCAGGAAGATAGAACTATACCTCAATGCCAACCTGATATACCCCAGGAGATATTTTTTTCCTTCCCTGCATACCTTGAATTTTGTTGACAAATACGAGTGCCCCGTAAGCCTTTGCGTTTCAAAACGGATCATGTGTTTGCCAATGCACCATAAACTAACAACGGAGGAGGTAAACTTTGTAATAAGAATATTATACCGGGCACAGAATTATTAGCGATGAAGATAGCGATCATGCAGCCCTATTTCTTTCCCTATATTGGGCAGTTCCAACTTATAAATGCCGTTGACCGTTTTATCCTCTGCGATGATGTACAATACATCAGGCATGGATGGATCAACCGCAACAGGATACTCCAACAAGGTGAAGGCTTTCAATACGTGATAGTGCCGGTAAGGAAGCACAAAAGCCAGGATCCCATCAGGCAAATCAAAGTGGTAGAGGGAGTACACTGGAAAAAGACAATATTGCATCAAATTGAGTATTACAGGAAGAAAGCTCCCTTTTACGACACGGTGCGACAGTTGGTTTGCCGTAGCCTGTCAAATGAGGAAACAAATATCACCCGGTTAAATGGTCTTTGTATGCAGGCTGTTTGCGATTATATCGGCATCCCTTTTAACCTGGAAGTATCCTCAGAACTAAACCTCGATTATTCCGACATAAAGGATACGGGCGATTGGGCTTTGAAGATCTGTGAGCAATTGGGCGCTTCGGCCTATTATAACCCCCCGGGAGGAACCGAGCTATACGAAAAGGAAAAATTTGCCCAAAGTAATATTGACCTCCATTTCGTGAAGCCACAACTCAGGGAGTACAACCAGCACAACAACCATGGTTTTCTGCCCGGGCTTTCTATTATTGATGTGATGATGTTTAACCATCCCGATGAAATTGTCCAAATGCTGAACGAATACGAATTACTATGAATCCAATAGGTGGGTATTACGGACTGGAACTGACCAAAGGTGAATTTACCTGGCATACTACCCCTTATACTTTCAAAAGTGGCCGGTCGTCCCTTCATTATATCCTGCAGCTCATGAAGCCTTCCATGGTATATATTCCATTCTATACCTGTGATGGCCTGTTGGATTCCTTTGAGGCATCGCACACCAATTACCTTTTTTACGAGATCAATCATTTACTGGAACCCGATGAACTGCCGGAACTGAGCCAGAATGAATACTTCCTGTACATCAATTATTTTGATGTGAAGCGGGAATTCATTAGCACCCTATCGGAGAAATATGGCGACAAATTAATTGTGGATTGCACCCAGGCCTTTTTTATGAAAGGGAATGGCAGATCCTGGTTCTTCAATTCCTGCCGTAAATATTTTGGTGTACCGGATGGATCTTATTTGTATACGCCTAAACATTTTCATTCGGATCTCCCTGCTGCCAAAAATGAACAGTTCATCGTGTCGCACCTGATAAACCGGTTCAACGGTCATGCCAGGGAAGGATACCTTTCCTTCCTGGAGAATGAAGTACTCTGCGGTACCGAAATTGCCGGCATGTCCAAATTAAGTGAATACCTGCTTTCTCATATTGATTATGAGGAGGTGATTGATAAAAGATATGCCAACTACAACTACCTGGATACTATTTTCACCGAGCAACACTTGTTTCCGCCGGAACCCTGTGATGAATGTGTGCCGATGGTTTACCCCGTACTGTTGAACAAGCCTCCCAACAGGCAAATATTTGTCGATCATGATGTTTTTATTCCCACTTTCTGGACAGATGTAAAGGATAGAAGGCATCCTGGTTTTGAGATTGAAAAATTATTAACCGCCCACTTATTACCACTTCCGATTGACCATCGATATAACCTGGGAGATATGGAGAGGATGGTAAGGCTCATAAAAAATCTGCAATGAATCCTTCAGTTTATATCAGGCCACTGGTAGTACAGGATGCCCTGATCTCCTACCAATGGCGCAACAATCCCAGGATCTGGCGTTTTACAGGAGCAAGACCCGATAAATACATTACTCCCGAAATGGAAACAGCCTGGTTGTATGATGTGCTTCAACGCGAGAATGAGCGGAGGTTTGCCATTTGCTTGCAAGGAGACAATAAATACATTGGCAATATCTTCCTGACCGATATCCAGGACAATGAGGCGCAAATGCACGTTTTCATCGGAGAAATGGAGTATTGGGGCAAAAAAAGAGCCTACGAATCCATCTGTATGATCTTCGATTATGGGTTCAATGAGCTGATGCTGGATATGATCTATGTGCACATAAACTCTAAAAATGCCGCTGCTATCGTGCTGGGCAAATTGGCCGGGTTTAAAAAAGAGTCTGAATACTACGATACCAATAAAGAAATGATGCTGGAGAAAATGACCTTCACCCGCAGCATGTATGAACAACAGGAGCATTTGAGCAACGCCAGTAACGAGATTGACCAGCTCTGATGAAACCATGAATAATATGTATAAAAATTCGTTCCATGAGCTTACCATTAGTTTCCGTTTGTATTATTACTTACAACCACGAAAATTACATCAGACAATGTCTGGAAGGCGTTGTTATGCAAAAAACAAAATTTCCAATTGAGGTAATTGTTGGAGAAGATTGCTCTACTGATAAAACCAGAGCAATTGTCGAGGAGTTTGAAGCCAGGTACCCGGATATCATAAAGCCTATATATCATGCCTCCAATGTGGGGGGGGCCAGGAATGGCTATGAATTTTGCTATCCGCGATTGAAAGGGAAGTACATCGCCATTTGTGAAGGCGATGATTACTGGACAGATTGCGATAAGCTGCAAAAGCAGGTTGATTTCTTAGAGGCCAATCCCGAATATATTTTAAGCTTTCACCGCGTAGGAAGTGTAGATGAAAATAACCTGTTCATTAATGGACAGGAAGCATCCGGCAAAATACTGAAATACAGCAAAAAGGATATTTTTCACATCAGTATCCCCACCTTGTCCGTCGTATTCAGGAAATGCTTTGATGTGATCCCCCCTGAAATGTTCAAAGCAAAAAGCGGCGATACTTTTCTGTTTGGCCTGCTGTCCGGATATGGAAAGGCTGCGGACCTTGGCTTTCTGGGTGCCATGTACCGGAAGCACAGCGGCGGCGTATACAGCCCAAAATCCGTTGTAGACCAATTTACCCAGGCCATAGAGACCCGAAAATTAATGAAACAATGTTCCCTGTTTGCGAAAGAACAGAAAAGAGAGATCAATAGAGAGATCATTAATAGAAAGATACTGTACATAAAGTATTTCCTAAAGCGAAACGAGCCCATCAATTCCTTCAAGATCATAATCGCTTAATATGCTAATTCACCTGGAAACCGGTTCATTATGATCACCATTATCACACCCACCTACAACAGGGCAGTACTGGTACAAACGACCATTCAAAGTATCCTCAACCAAACCTACAAAGACTGGGAGCTGATCCTCGTGGATGATGGTTCAACGGATAATACCGAACAGGCGATACAGCCTTTCCTGGCCGACAGAAGGATAAAGTATATTAAGAAGCACAATTCCGGCCAGGCCGATAGCCTGAATACTGGTGGCTTACATGCAACTGGCGATTTTATTACTTTCCTGGACAGTGATGACGAGGCTTATCCCAACTGGTTGCAAACAGTACAGGACCATATAAATGATGACACCGGCATCCTTTGCGTGGGAGCCATGCGGAAATACCCTGATGGTTCAATGATCAGGGAAGGGATGAATGAATTCAGGTTCTTTGGCAAAACGATCTACCTGAAGTTCACTTGCGGTTCCCTGTTCATCAGGCGGCTTATTTTTAACGATATCCAGGGATATGATGCTTCCTTACGATCCAACATTCAAACAGATCTGGGATACCGCCTGCTTTCCTGGCTGCGCCATTCTCCACTAAAGGCCGTAGTGATCAATGAATACCTGGTACAGATCAATGTACATGAGGGAGAACGCATCAGAACCAACTGGAAAAGAAGAAGAGAAGGTGGTATCCAGTTCATAAAAAAACATTATGAGTTTATATACGAAAACGACAGGAAGGAAATAGCCAATATATATTCTACCATCGCCTATTCGAGTTATAAGCTCAAACAACGGAATGAGTCGGTAAAGTATTTATTCAAAGCTATCCGGCACAATCCGGTGCGATGGATCAATTATATGAGAGTACTTAAGTATGCTTTTTTGTAAATAATACCGTATGTCTGAAAATGTTTGTGCTGTAATCGTCACCTGGAACCGGCTGGAAACCTTGAAAACAGCTTTGGCCCATATTCTTGCCCAAACTGTTAAACCTGCTATGATACTCATTGCAGATAACAACAGTACCGATGGCACCAGGGAGTTCCTGAAAACGCTGAAAGACCAGTCCAATATTAGCAGTCTTTACCTCGATACCAATGTAGGCAGTGCCGGCGCCATTGCCAGTGCCATGAAATTCGGACTCTCACAGGCAGATTATGATTATTTCTGGATACTGGACGATGATACTTTCTACGATAAAGATGCCCTGCGGGAACTGATCGATAACATTAAGAATTCTCCCTTTGATCTGCTTGGTCTCCATGGGGCACTTATCCGGTTTGGCAAGAAACGTCCGTTGGACCCTGCCAGTAAGCTACAGGCAGCGGATTATGCACTCATTGACGGGGCACTCATAAAGACAGCGGCTATCCGGAAGGCTGGGGTGGTTGACGAGAAGTTTTTCATGATGTGTGATGATCATGAATACTGTATGCGGCTGAAGAAACATGGATTCAGGATAGGCGTACTCCAAAGCGGTACTGATAACCGGCTCTACCTGGGAGGGCAGGGGCGATTTACAAGAGCCACTTTATGGAGAGGGTATTATTCTTCCAGGAACCACCTGCTTATTATAAGACGATACTTCTCGCTGGTAAATTTGATGGGCTATGTCTTTCTGCAGGTAAAATTGATCACTGCAGCCGCTTTACTGGCGCCCGACAGGTTTCAGCGTGTGAAATTCAGGCTGGTGGGCATCTGGCACGGCATAAGAGGCATTGGAGGAAAAACACTGGACCCGCATACCTTAAAGTTTACAGCCGTAAAACATTGAACCTTACACAAACCGACTATACCTGGTACCATCTACCCGAAATTAAAAACTTAAACAGTGAAAGGAAAGAAATTCAACAAGCATGCTGTAAATGCACTGCGGTTTGTTTACAGGATCGGTCTCATCAAGGCGTTGCTCTTCTTTATTACCATTTTTGCAGCGGCTGAAGAGTACAAAGTAAAATGGAAGGGCCGGCAGGTACATATGCGGAAAGGGTCTACGGATTTTAGTGTCTTCCGGCAGGTACTCGTCTTCGAACAGTACAACATAAAACCTTTAAAAACTGAGAATGTAGAGGTCATTGTAGACCTGGGTGCCAATATTGGCCTGTCGGTACTATACTTCAAAGAAAAATACCCGCATGCATGCATCATTGCGGTAGAACCTGAAAAGGAGAACTACGACCTGATGATGAAAAATGTTGCCGGCCTGCCGGATATCCATTGCATGAACAATGCTATCTGGAACAGCAATAGAACACTCGGCGTATTCGATAGCGGGGGTGGGGAATATAGCTACCTGGTAAAGGAAGAAGACCGTGATGAAATGGCAGCCATTCGCTCTGTTACCATCAATGATATCATAGACAAATACCAGCTACTGAAAATTGACCTGCTAAAAATAGATATTGAAGGATCTGAGAAAGAACTGTTTTCCGGGAACTGTGCATCATGGCTTCCTAAAGTGGGGTGCATTGTAATAGAAGTACACGATTGGTTCCGGCCGGGCTGTGCCGCTGCCTTTTTTAGGGCCATCAGCCGGATGGAATACACCATGTCTTTCAAAGGTGAAAACATCACGATCCTGTTTGACAAGGAAGGACAACCACCATATGTAGAACAAGAAACCATTACCATTGGAAGAACTTATAACCTCCCGGCAGGAAGACAAACAACGTAGCAGTCAACTATCTGCCCAGAGCACAGGTGCTACAATCAAGGTATTGTTTGTGATCGATACACTCCAGGTGGGCGGGTCGGAGCAGAGCCTGTTGGACATGGTGTGCCGTTTGCACAATATCCAGCCTGTGGTATGTCATATTTATGCAGGCGACAGGTTGAAGCAGGGTTTTTTAGATGCAGGCGTGGATGTCTATTCTATTGGCCTGCAAAAAAAATATGGATTGTTTACTGCCTGCAGGAAATTGAAGAACATCGTCAATACAGAAAAGCCCGATCTGCTGGTGGCTTACCTCACCCGCTCTGAAATAGTAACAAGGATAGTAGGCCGGATAAGCCATATACCCGTCATTGGCACTTTTGTGAGCGATCTCTATGGTAAGGCCTACAACCAGTCTTTATCCCGTAAAGCCAGATTGGGTGTTTCATTGTTCAGATTCATCAACAAGCTGACAGCCAGGTTTTGCAAAGGGTTTATTGCCAATTCAGAAGCCATAAAGAAGTTGAATGCTATTCAGTTGGGGCTCCCACTCCATAAAATTGAAGTCATTACCAGAGGAAGGGATAGTCAACAGTTTACATTCCTGCCACGTATCTTATTATCGGGAAAACCGGTCCGTTTTCTTAACATAGGAAGACTGGTGTCGGTTAAGGGCCAGCGTGATCTCATCCTGGCCTTCCATACCTTCCTCCAGGTTTATCCGTATGCTATACTGCATATTGCCGGAGAAGGACCGGAAAGAGAATCTCTTTCAAGGCTGATCAAAAAACAGGGGCTCGGGAACAAGGTGACCTTGCTGGGTAACAGCAATGACGTGCCTGCGCTTATAAAGGGTTATGACTGTTTTGTGTTTCCCTCTTACAGCGAAGGATTTAGTGGCGCCGTGGTAGAAGCGATGATGTCGGGCTTGCCGGTTCTTGCCAGTAAAATACCTGCCAACAAAGAAGTGCTCCAACACCTCACCACCGGTTATCTTTTCGAAACTGGTTCTATAGCAGCAATCACCAATGCCATGCTATGGTTTGCCGGCAACAGGCAACTGGCCAATGAAATGGCTGTTAAAGCGCATGGATATGCTGTACAGCATTTTGAACTGGAACGAATTGCCCAAAAACTGGAATTGTACTTGCAGAAGATGATTGCTGAAAACGTATGACCATCCTCCACCTTGTCCAAAAGCCCCAAATGAGAGGCGCTGAGATCTTTGCAGCTCAACTGGCCAGCCATACGCACCGGAATGGGCATAGCGTGATCCTTGTTTCTTTATTTCCGGGCAACGTACAATTGCCATTTGATGGAAAAACGATCAACCTCGGTGGTAAACCGGGCCGTCGTTTATGGAACATAACTGCCTGGCGAAAACTGGCCAGGATCATTAAGCAGGAGAAGCCCGACCTTATCCAGGCCAATGCCGGTGATACCTTAAAGTATGCGGTATTCTCCAAGCTGATCTTCCGGTGGAAGCAACCTATCATTTTCAGGAATGCCAGTACCATCAGTTTATATATAAAAACCTGGCCCGCCAGATTATGGAACGGCTTCCTGTTCCGGCATACAGATAAAATAGTTTCCGTTAGTAAAACCTCTGCCACCGACTTTGCTCAGTTATTTCCTAAATGCAGGGACAGGATCGTCATTGTTCCGATAGGGATTGAAGAAGTTCCTGTAAAAAGAAAGGAAGAGCTGGCCAAACGAAATGGTCACGGCCTGTTCCCCATCCTGGTACATGTGGGCGGCTTTACGTATGAAAAAAACCATATCCGCCTAATTGCAATTTTCCAGGAATTGCAAACCATCTATCCCAACGCAAGGCTCCACCTGATAGGGGATGGCCCCTTGCGAAAAGATATTGAGGAAATTGTAAAGCAGAAAGGCCTGGAGTCAGGCATCCGGTTTTTGGGCGTACAGAAAGAAGTGTTGCCATTCATTGCTGAGGCCGATGTGTTGCTATTGCCAAGCATCATTGAAGGATTGCCGGGTGTTATACTGGAAGCTTTTTATTGCAAAATACCCGTGGTGGCCTACGATGTAGGGGGAGTGGGGGAGGTATTGATCAACAATGATACCGGCCACCTTGTGAGGAAAGGTGATGAAAGTGCTTTCGTGCATGCGATCCGCGACGTGATCGAAAACAAGGAAGAAGAAAATTTCCTGGTTCAGAATGCCTACCACCTGGTGATATCTGCCTACCTGAATAAATGGATTGCCCGCAGGTTTATCAATGTATATGAATCAGTGGTGAGGCATTGGAAGGATACCTACCACATTCAAAAAATGATATAGGCCAATTACAACAATGAATACCACGACCACGCTTTTTACCCGCAAAAATTACCCTGCCGGCGATGCTGCTGTACCCGTGCTCCACATTATTAAATCACTGGGGCGTGGTGGGGCCGAACTGTTGCTGCCTGAATCTTTGGGCAAGCACAATAAGGAGAAGTATGATTTTCACTACCTGTATTTTCTTCCCTGGAAAAACCAGGTGGTCAAGGAAATAGAGCAGGCTGGCGGTACCGTAGTCTGTTTCCCGGCAAAAAACAATGTGGAAATAGTTTTGAAGGTGAGGAAGATCGTAGCGTATGTAAAAGCACATCATATTCAACTCATCCATTGTCACCTACCCTGGGCAGGTATCGTGGGCCGCCTGGTGGGCCGCCTCACCGGCGTTCCGGTGGTGTACACCGAGCACAACAAATGGGAGCGCTACCACCGGCTTACTTATTATATGAATAAATTGAGTTTTCGCAGCCAGCAGCAGGTGATTGCTGTATCCGGCGAAGTGGCCAGGTCCATCAAAACACATTACCACAAGGCAAAACCCGGTGTACAGGTTGTGCAGAATGGCATTGATACCGATAAATTCTCCGCACGGCAGCCCATTGAAAGAGATATACGCAGGGAGTTGAACATCCCTGCTCATGTTACAGTCATTGGTATCGCCTGTGTGTTCAGGCCGCAGAAACGCCTGGATGTATGGCTTCAAATAGCCAGCCTCCTACATGCCAAAATCCCGGATACTTATTTCATCATAGCAGGAGACGGGGGGCTTAGGGATGAAATGCACCAAAAAGCAAGGGCATTGAACATGAGGTCCTGCGTTTACTTCGCGGGCTTACAAACTGATATTAAGCCCTGGTTAAAGGCAATGGACATCTTTATGATGAGCTCTGAATTTGAAGGGCTGCCCATTGCTTTGCTCGAAGCCATGAGCATGGGTTGTATGCCGGCCTGTACCGATGCCGGAGGCATTCCCGAAGTGATAAAAGACAATGTAAATGGTTTACTGGTCCCTGTTAATAATCCACTCCTGCTGGCCGATCGCCTCGCAGCCATACTGCCCCACCGTGATCAGGTGGTGGCGATGAAACAGGCTGCCCGCGAAACCGTGATCCATCATTTTAGCATGCAGAAAATGGTTACCCACCTGGAAAAGATCTACGATAGCTTACTTCATAAAGAATATTGATAGTGATAGGCGCTTTATTCCTGGTCATCGTTCTTTTTGGTATTTCCCTTCCATTGCTGCAGGTAATGAAGGCCCGCTTTGCATGGTTCCAAATCGGAATGATCAAAAACCTGTATTGGTACCATATCCTCTTTGCGCTTATATACTACATATATGTACAATCTTCTGCGTCAGATTCTGTAGCCTATTATAATCGTGCTGAATCAGGTTATGAAGGCTGGCTGGAAGCTTATGGAACAGGTACGCCATTTATAGATTTTGTAGCCTGGCCTTTTGTCAACTACCTCGGATTTTCTTATGAAATGATGATGATGTTGTTTGCCTGGATGGGGTATTGGGGATTTGTTTTTTTCTATATAACCTTCAAAGAAAATATCCGCTTCAAACATTCATTGAAAGGTATAGAGCTGATCGCACTGATCGTATTTCTGCCCAACATGCATTACTGGACGGCCTCCCTGGGCAAAGGGTCTATCATATTTCTCGGTCTTGGCATGAGCATGTATGGCCTGAGCCGTTTGAAGAGCCGTAAAATAGCTTTACTCCTGGGATTGCTTATTGTTTACCATGTTAGGCCCCACGTATTCTTCCTGATGGCCATGGGTATACTGGCAGGCCTGGTTACCGCCCGGGAAAAAGTACCGCTATACCAAAAGCTCATGGTATTTGCGGGTGTGGGCGTGGCTGTTTTCTTTTTGTATGATGATGTAATGGCCTTTGCCAACCTGGATAGCGAGAACCTGTTTGAAAGCTTTGACCAGCTTTCCAGTCACCGTTCCGTAGAACTGGCCAAAGCAGGCTCGGGCATCGATATTTCGGGTTATCCCCTGCCTTTGAAACTGTTTACCTTTTGGTTCCGCCCCCTGTTTATTGATGCCCCAGGCCCTATTGGTATTATAGTTTCGTTTGAAAACCTGTTTTATTTATGGCTGGCTGGTAAATTATTCAGCGGAGGATTTATAGGGTTTATGGGAAAGAGCGCGGCACTTGTAAAAACCAGTGCGGTGGTTTTTCTCGCTACCTCTGTGGCTTTGTCCGGTACCCTATCCAACCTGGGCATCATCATTCGCCAGAAAAGCATGGTCATGTATTTTTTCCTCTTCATCATACTCTGCTATATGGATTATAAGAAGGGCATTTTGGTAAGCAGGAAAAAGAAGCAATCCGAAAAGAAACAACTGCCTGTCGTTACAAGAGAGGCCCTGCTTAATTGAGCAAGTGTCAGCCCGAGCCTGTCGAAGCGCTGCACACTTTACTTCATTCAATCATAGTCAACCATGGAAGGCATTTTTACCATATCACTCGATTTTGAATTGCACTGGGGCGTGTTTGATAAAAGGAACCGGCAGGAAAGAGAAGCCTGCTACCGCAACACCCTAAAGCTGATTCCCCGCATGCTGCAACTCTTTGCAGAACATGAAGTACACGTAACCTGGGCTACAGTAGGCAGCATGTTTGCACAGGACCAGCACCAGTGGGAGCAGTTGAAACCTGCTATTGAACCCGCTTACACCACCGAAAGGTATTCAGCCTACCGGTGGGCGGCTCAACATGCGCTTCCACAACAATACCACTGGGCGCATTTTGCCCCGGACGAAATTCAGTCTATTCTTCAATATCCCGGACAGGAACTGGGTACCCATACGTTCAGCCATTATTATTGCCTGGAGCAACAGCATGAACCCAGGGCTTTTGAGGCCGACCTGCAGGCTGCACAAAAAGCTGCAGCATTGTTTAATACCCGGCTCACCTCATTGGTCTTTCCCAGAAACCAATTTAACCCGGCATATCTGAAAACTTGCTATGAACAGGGCATTACCACCATACGATCCAACCCGGTTAGTTGGTATTGGAGTCCGGTTACCAATACCGGATCAAGCTTTATCCGGAAAGTGGTCCGCACGGCCGATGCCTATGTGCAGGTAGGCGCCAACAGGACTTCCTATCCATTGAAAAGCATTTCGATAATACCCGGTGAACCATTACAGTTACCTGCCAGCCGTTTCCTGCGCCCCTGGCGGTCAAAATACAGATTTGCCAACAAATGGCGCTTGCGTCGCTTGTGCCAGGAGATCCGTACCGCCGCCATTCGCAATGAATGTTATCACCTGTGGTGGCACCCTGAAAATTTTGGAGATCATCCGGAAGAAAATATGGAAGGGTTGCATATACTATTGCAACAGTACCAAAAGTGCAAAAAGAAATATGGCATGAACAGTTGGAATATGGGCGAGTATGCCACCCGGCTGTTGGGACAAAGTCAGCAAACCCTCAATCATCATCATGTTGGTGCGACCTGCTAGCCAGGAAGACAGGCCGGCGATCATTGAACTGCTGCGTCAATCCCTGGGCGAATCTTCCATACCTAAATCTGAAGCTTTATGGTTATGGAAACATGAGCAAAACCCATTTGGTCCATCCTATGTGCTGGTAGCAGAAGAAGCAGGTAGGCTCATTGGCCTGCGGGCATTTATGCAATGGGATTGGATGCGCAATGATAAAATTTATAAGGCAGTGCGGGCGGTTGATACGGCTACCCATCCCGATTATCAGGGCAAAGGCATTTTTAAGAAACTTACCCTGCAACAATTGGAGGCCTGCCGGAAGGAGGGTGTACTTTTTGTTTTTAACACACCCAATTTACAAAGCCGTCCTGGTTACCTGAAAATGGGATGGGTTATGCAAGGTAAAATGCCCCTCAAGTTTACCCTGTTAAAGCCCTTTAGTATGGCCCGCACCAGGCTCTTTAATAAAGAAAAATACGCCGGGCAGCAGGAAGACCCTTCCCCTTTTCAGAAATGGCCCCACGGTGTATTGAGCAGCCTGGATGGTTATGTACAAAAAACAGATCAATTGGCTACAGTGCTTTCTCCACAGTATATCTCCTGGCGTTATGCGAATAATCCTTTGTTCACGTATAATTATTTTACCGATCAGGAGAATTTTTTGCTCATTACACGGATAAAGATGCATGCTTATACCAAAGAGCTGAGATTGGTTGATTTTGTGAAGTTGAATCCAAAGGCGGATAATGGTTACCTGAACGCTACCATGAAAAGACAGGTGCTGCCATTTTGCGACGAACACCAGGTAGATTTTATTTCATTCTCTGGTCAGCAGTACCGTGCACACCGTTCCTGTTTCAAATGGATGGGCCTTTTGCCCGTACGGCCACTGGGACCCGTGATCACTTTAAAAGACCTGAATATGAATGAGGATTTCCGTCATTTATTAAACACCAAAAACTGGTGTTATTCGACAGGCGACCTCGAATTGTTCTAATTAATTCAGCGGATGCTCATTCTCCCGGGATTACGCTTACCAATCCATGTGGAGAATGAGTACCGCACCAAATGTAAGATCATCATGAAGGCCAAACTGGTACGGGTTACCACCGTACCCATATCTTTGAAAGTATTACTCAGGCAGCAGCTGAAGTTTATGTCAGCTCACTTTGATGTACTCGCTGTTTCTTCACCCGGCCTGGTTCTGGAGGAAGTACGAATAGCGGAAGGTGTACGTACGGCCCCTGTTGAGATGACAAGGGCTATCACCCCGGTCAATGACCTGAAGGCTTTGTGGCGATTGTACCGCTTATTTAAAAAAGAACATCCCGCTATTGTGCATACCCATACACCCAAGGCTGGCTTGCTGGGTATGATGGCCGCCAGACTGGCCGGTGTTCCCATACGGTTGCACACAGTGGCCGGTTTGCCCCTGATGGAAAACAAAGGCATCAGGAAAAAAATACTGGAATGGGCAGAGCGGCTTACCTATACATGCGCCACCAGGATATATCCCAATTCCGGCAAGCTTGCCGCTTTCTTGATGGACAAGGGTTTTTGTGATGCCCAAAAAGTACAGGTATTGGGCAATGGAAGCAGTAATGGCATCGATACCGACTTCTTTCAAAAGAATGATGCATTGACCATGGCTGCCGGTACATTGAGGGAACAGTTATCCCTGAAGGAGGATGATTTTATTTTTGTTTTTATCGGAAGGCTGGTGAGGGATAAAGGCATTGAAGAATTGGTAACTGCCTTTGCCGAACTGAAAAAGCAATATGCAGGCATAAAACTGCTCCTGGTTGGTCCTTACGAGCCGGAGCTGGATCCACTGTCTGCTGCCGCAATGAACGTCATTGCAACCCATGAGGATATAATACAAGTAGATTTTCAACAGGATATCCGCCCCTGGCTCATGATCAGTCAGGTATTGGTCTTCCCCTCTTACAGAGAAGGTTTTCCCAACGTGCCCATGCAAGCAGGTTGTTTTCATGTTCCTGCCATCGTTACCAATATCAATGGATGCAACGAGATCATCGAACATGAACACAATGGCCTGGTGATACCCGTAAAGAATATGGAAGCGCTCCGCGATGCCATGGAACGCTTAATGACCAATAAAGCATTGTACAGTCATTTGAAAACCCACGCAAGACAATTGATCACCGAACGGTATGATCAAAAGCATTTCTGGGATCTGTTGCTCAACGAATACCAGGACCAATTGAATAAGCATGTCACTGTATCATAATTATTTTAAACGCCCTATTGATTGCATGGTGAGCATGCTTGGGTTTCTCTTGTTCATACCCCTGTTCCTGCTCATCACCGTCTTTCTGTGGGGAGCGAATAAAGGATCACCTTTCTTTTTCCAGCAGCGACCCGGAAAGAACGGGCGTGTTTTCTGGCTGGTGAAATTCCGGACCATGAACAACCGAAAAAATGCATCAGGGCAGTTGCTACCCGACGAAGTACGGCTTACCCCCCTGGGGAAATTCATTCGCAAAACCTCCCTGGATGAGCTGCCACAACTGATCAACGTAATAAAAGGCGATATGAGCCTGATCGGCCCACGACCCTTACTGGTAGAATACCTGCCTTTGTATACCACTCAACAGAACAGGCGGCACGAAGTAAGACCGGGCATTACCGGCTGGGCCCAGGTAAATGGCCGCAATACCATCAGCTGGGAACAGAAGTTTGAACTCGATGTATGGTATGTAGACCATATCAGCTGGCAGCTCGATAGCAGGATCATTGGACTTACCCTGAAAAAAGTATTTAAAACAGAGGGCATCAGTCAGCAGGGACACGCTACGATGCCCACTTTTAAAGGAGCTGAAAATACATGAACATTCTTATCACATCTGCCGGGCAAAGAGTTTCTCTCGTCAAGGCTTTCAAAAAAGAGTTAGGGAAATTGTATCCTGGTAATAAAGTATTGGCTACCGACATGTGCCCTGAATTAAGTGCTGCATGCCAGGTGGCCGATGCCTGCTTCCGCGTACAGAAAGTTACAGACCCGGGATACATCGATGAATTGCTCACCCTTTGCCGAAACCAGAATATTAAAATGGTGGTGCCCACCATTGATACAGAACTGATGGTATTGGCTCAGCACAAGGGCTTATTCATTAAGGAGGGCATCCATGTCATTATTTCTGAACCTTCCTTTATTGAGCAATGCCGCGATAAAAGAAAGATCAATCTCTTTTTCCAGGAAAGAGACATGGCTGTTCCTGCCGCTATCGACAAGCACCATCCAAGTTTTCCCCTGTTCATCAAACCCTACAATGGGAGCCTGAGTGCAGATACCTACGTTATCCATACCGAAGCTGATCTGCATGATCATCACCTCAACAACGATCGCCTGCTTTTCATGGAATACCGGGGTAAGCAGGATCATGATGAATACACCGTGGATATGTATTACAATAGGTCGGGCCAGGTAAAATGCATTGTGCCGCGCAAGCGGATCCTGGTGCGCGCCGGAGAGATCAATAAAGGTATCACCAGTAAGAACGGTATTCTCACGTACCTGAAGGATAAGCTGGCCCATATAGAAGGTGCTGCAGGCTGTCTGACTGCCCAATTCTTCCTCCACAAATCTACCGGAAAGGTGACCGCCATCGAGATCAACGCACGCTTTGGAGGCGGTTATCCGCTCAGTTACCATGCGGGCGCTAATTACCCTTTGTGGCTTATCGAAGAATATTTTAAAGAACAGGAGATCAGCTATACCGAAGATTGGGAAGATCAATTGTTAATGCTCCGCTATGACGATGAGGTAATTGTGCATGCGAATAAAAATTAGACCCAACAGCTTTTTTGTATTTGACCTGGATGATACCCTGTTTCCGGAGATCACTTTTTTACGATCAGGATACAGGGTCATTGCTGCCAGGCTGGCTCCGCTGGCGGGCGTCTCTATTTACGAGGACATGTGGCAGCGGTATACAAATGGGGAAAACGTATTCCAATGGATCATTGATCAGTACCAGGAAGCATTACCACAGATAACGATGGATGATCTGTTGAAGGAATACCGGGAGCATATGCCGGATATTACACTCAGGGTTGAGGCTGCCAGGTTATTAGATGACTTATCGACCCTTTCTATTCCTGCCGGCCTGATAACAGATGGCAGAAGCATTACCCAACGCAACAAACTGAAAGCCTTGCAGCTTGACAATTATTTCAGCGATGTGATCATTTCAGAAGAGTTTGGATCTGCGAAGCCCGATGAAAGAAATTACCGGTACTTCCAGGATAAATATCCTGGTCGTGAATTTTACTATTTCGGTGACAATACAGCCAAGGATTTTGTGGCGCCTGCCCGGCTCGGCTGGATTACCTGCTGTATCAAAGACAATGGTACCCATATCCATGCTCAATCGTTTACCGGCCAGCCATATCCTTCCAAACTGATTGCTTCATTTGATGAAATACAGCTTTTATGAATCAGAAGATATGGCTCTCATCCCCACATATGGGCGAAAAGGAACAGGCTTATGTGCAGGAGGCATTTGCTACCAACTGGATAGCGCCTCTTGGACCCCATGTAAATGGATTTGAACAAGACCTCCGGCATTTTTTGCAGGAGGAGGTAGAAGTAGCTGCCCTGAGCTCTGGCACTGCTGCCTTGCACCTGGCGCTGGTGATTTTGGGTGTAAAGGCCGGCGATGAAGTGATCTGTCAGTCGATGACATTTGCAGCCTCTGCTAATCCCATCGTTTACCTGGGTGCTACGCCTGTGTTTGTAGATAGTGAAAATGCCACCTGGAATATGTGTCCTCAATTCCTGGAACTTGCTATCTGTGATCGTATAAGACTGGGTAAAAAGCCCAAAGCCATCATCGTAGTACATCTTTATGGTATGCCGGCCCGGATGGATGAGATCATGCGCATCGCCCGGCACTATGAGATACCCGTAATAGAAGATGCAGCTGAAGCACTCGGTGCTACTTTCGAAGGAAGACAGGTGGGAACTTTTGGAGATATCTCTGTATTCTCTTTCAATGGCAATAAGATCATTACTACTTCCGGCGGGGGGGCACTCGTATCGGCCAATGTTGAATACGTTCACAAAGCGCGGTTCCTGGCTACCCAGGCGCTTGATCCTGCTCCACATTACCAGCACTCCCAAATTGGCTACAATTACCGGATGAGCAATATATGTGCCGGTATAGGCCGTGGTCAAATGGAAGTATTGCCCCAGCGAATTCTCCAGCGCCGCAACAATTTCGATTTTTACCAGCGGGCATTCAGCGGTATCCCGGAAATACAATGCGCCGCAGAACCTGCTGCTACTTACTATTCCAATCACTGGCTAACAGTGGTGCTGATTGAAGGAGACCGGTTCACAAGGGAAGAGATCCGCTTAGCCCTTATCGAAGATAATATCGACTGCCGGCCACTCTGGAAACCCATGCACCTGCAGCCTGTATTTGAAGGAACTCCTTATTATGGATATGAGACCTGTCAACAACTTTTTGAAAAAGGCTTGTGCCTGCCTTCAGGTTCCAACCTTACCACCAATGAACTAAACAGGGTTGTAGCCCGCATCTATGAAACAATAGCTCCGAAGCTGACATCCGCAAATCTTACTGCAAACACCATTTTCGAATAAACCTTATTCCATGTCTTACCCGCTCCCTGCCGCAGATGCTGATCATTTAATTAAAGCCACCAACGATTATGAAGAAGTTGTTTTTTATCGCCAAATCAGTGCCCAGATGGGTTGTATTGCTCGTAGACCTGGCAATTAACGGGGCCTCTTTCTCCCTTTCGTATTTCATTGTTAAGCAATTTGAGTTTCATGAAATATTAAGGGGGCACTTTTTTATTTACACCGCCGTGTATGGTATGATCGCCCTGCTGATCTTTTACCTCATGCGCATCCATACGGGTATTATCCGCTACTCCAATATCCACGACATGATGCGGATATTTATGGCCGTGCTGCTGGTTAGTGTGATCTACCCGGTGGTCACGGAGTTTTGTGTGTCCCAGCGCTACCACATACGCTCACTAAACATAGCAGGCGTGCTGGTGGTCAACTTTTTTATAGCCTCCTCCATGCTCATCATGATGCGAACCGTAGTGAGGGGATTTTATTTTTATGTAAAGCGCATTTCCAATACACACAAGGAAAATGTGCTGGTATACGGAGCCGATACAGAGGCCATTCTTATTAAACAGGCCATTGAATCAAGCCCTACCAATAAATTCGTGATAGCCGGGTTTATTGAAACCAATGCCAGCCGTATCAATTCCTATATCCAGCAGGTCAAGATCTATCATATCCGGGCGCTTGCTTTATTGAAGATCAAGAAGAACATTGATAAGCTGATCCTGATGAATGAGCAGTTGACAAGTGAGGATAAAAAGGCAGTGATCGAAAAATGCCTCCAGATGGGCATCAAGGTACTTACCGTCCCGCCTTCGGACCAATGGGTGTACGGAAAATTAAGCATCAAGCAGATACAGGAACTACGTATTGAAGACCTGCTGCAGCGTGAGCCCATTGTGATCAATGACCAGAATATTTGCGGAGAACTCTCTGGTAAACGCATATTGATCACGGGAGCTGCTGGTTCTATCGGTGCTGAAATTGTGCGTCAGGTACTGTCTTATAAGCCCCATACAGTGATACTCTGTGATCAGGCCGAATCTGACCTGCACGAAATGCAGCTGGAGATTGAAGAGAAATTCCCCGATGTCAACATAAGGATATTTATTGCCAGCATCAGGGATCGCAACCGTATGGAGATCCCCTTCCGCCAGTATCATCCCGACATTGTATTCCATGCGGCAGCTTACAAACATGTGCCCATGATGGAAAAGAACCCTGCAGAAGCCATCCTCACCAATGTGATGGGGACAAAGATCGTGGCCGACCTGGCCGTCTTCTTCAACGTACACAAGTTTGTGATGATCTCTACCGACAAAGCGGTTAATCCTTCCAATGTGATGGGCACTTCTAAGCGTATTGCCGAAATGTATGTGCAATCCCTCAGCAATATTGTGCAAAATAAATCCGCTGAAGATATTGTTCACATTTATAATTCCTGGAGCAGGCAGTTCATTTTTTATGCCATGCATTCCAAAACAAAATTCATTACTACCCGCTTTGGTAATGTACTTGGGTCCAATGGTTCTGTTATCCCCCGTTTCCGGGCGCAGATAGAAGCAGGCGGGCCCGTCACAGTTACCCATCCCCTCATCACCCGGTTCTTTATGACCATTCCCGAAGCAGTACAGCTCGTATTGGAAGCTGCTACCATGGGTAAGGGATCAGAGATCTTTGTATTTGATATGGGAAGGCCCGTTAAGATTGTTGACCTGGCCAGGAAAATGATTCGCCTGGCCGGCCTGGTGCCGGAAGAAGATATCAAGATCCAGTTTACCGGCTTACGTCCCGGTGAAAAGCTATATGAAGAATTGCTCAACAGAGAAGAAAAAACATTACCTACCCACCACGACAAAATAAAAATTGCCCGCGTAGTTCCCTGTTGCGATCAGGCCGTAATGGAAATAGAAGAGCTCATCAGTATCAGCAGGCATGGAGATGATTATGCGCTGGTGAAAAAGATGAAAGAGCTGGTGCCGGAATTTTTAAGCAATAATTCCGAGTATGAAGAATTGGACCATGTTCCATTAAAAGAGGCCTTTTTGCAACAGGCTGCAGCCTATTAGTACCAATAAACCCTATGACCAGATCATGAAAGCATGCCTGCTTTTTTGTGTAATGATTACCTGCATGGGATCGACATATTCACAGCAGGAGATCAATAACTGGTTCTTTGGATACAATGCCGGGCTCAATTTTAGCAGCGGTGCTCCCGTGCCGATACCCGGCAGCCTGCGGGGCTGGGAAGGATGTTCTTCCATGAGCGACAGGAATGGCAACCTCCTTTTATATACTGATGGCATCACAGTGTGGAACAGGAACCACCAGGTAATGCCCAATGGTACCAACCTCAATGGAGACACACTTTGTACCCAATCATCACTCATTACCGGTTACCCCGGCAATGATTCTCTCTTCTATATTTTCACAGTGGCCAAAGAAGCTGAAGCCAAAGGATTCCAGTATTCCCTGGTAGATTTGAGACTCAACGGAGGATTGGGTGATGTGGTGGCAGCACAAAAAAATGTTCCCTTACTAACACCAGTATGCGAGAAGGTGACCGCCGTAAAGCACCGCAATACCAACGATATATGGGTCATTACCCACAAGTTTGGCAGCGATGAGTTCTATGTATTCCAGGTCAATTGTGCTGGATTGAATACAACAGCACTGGTTAGTGCAGCGGGCAATCTGGCCAACCGGATTACCAATACCATCGGTTACCTCAAAGCTTCACCCGATGGCAATAAACTCGCCATGGCAGGGTTTACCTCTGTGGTTGAAGTGTTTGATTTCGATGCTGCTACCGGTGTGGTCACCAATCCGCGTATCATCGCCGGCAATCCCAATAACATTACCGGTCCTTACGGCGTAGAGTTTTCCGGCAATTCAAAACTGCTGTATGTGAGCGAATCCTACAACAACAATGGTTCAGGCGCTTATTATATTTTTCAGTATAAAGTAGATACCCCCAATATTGCAGATTCCAGGATAGCCATTGATTCAGGATATGGCAATTCCGCCGGCGCTTTACAACTGGGGCCCGATAACCATATTTACATTGCCTATGACCAGCAGCCATTCCTGGGCGCCATTACCTATCCCGATAGTGTAGGGAAGGCATGCGGGCATGTGAAACAATATGTAAACCTGCTGCCAGGTATCGTCAGCGGAGTGGGGTTGCCCACTTCTGTAGCAGGGTATAATAGAACTTTACTAGGGAGTGATACTACATTGTGTGAAGGGGAACAGGTAGTGGCCAGGATCAAATTACCTGGCACTACCTTTCTTTGGCAGGATGGATCAACGCTTGACTCTTTCGTCATGAATGCCCCTGGTCTTTACTGGGTAGAGATCAACCACAACAATTGCATCTACAGGGATTCTATCAATGTCATCTGGCGGCCACGTCCGGTAGTCAACCTGGGCAAAGACACTGCCCTTTGTACCAATACATTTCCTTTGGTATTGCAGTCAACGTTTCCAGGCGCCAATTATCTCTGGCAGGATGGCTCTATCAACAGCTCCTTTACGATCAATGGACAGGGCCTGTATTGGATGGAAGCTTCCCTGAATGGATGCTCCGCAAGGGATTCAATTAGCGTAACCACCAGACCGGTTACTACTTTTGATCTGGGCAGGGATACTTCTGTATGTGAAAATCAACAGGTTACAGTAAGTATTGCCGGTTCTTTCAATACTTACTCCTGGAGCAATGGTATACAGGCCAACAGCATTGTTGTACAGGACAGTGGCCTGTATTGGTGTGAAGCAGTGAACCTGGCCGGATGCATATGGCGGGATAGTATTCACATCGACGTACGGCCCCTGCCGGTTTTCTCACTGGGCAATGACTCTATATTGTGCGAAGGTGCTGTGTGGTTGTTGGATGTTGCCCATGCAGGAGATCAATATCGTTGGCAGGATGGTTCCGGACAAGCCCGCTACTCAATCAAAAAAGAAGGTACCTATTATGTGGAGGTCAGTAAGGCCGGTTGTAAGGCTTCCGATACCGTGTCTGTAACCTATCGATTAAAACCCAGGCCCAACCTGGGGGCCGATAAAGAAATGTGCCCGGGACAATTACTGGTGCTGGATCCCGGCATCACCGGCATACCTTATGTATGGCAAAACGGAAGTGACCAAACTTCCTTTACCGTCACAGAGCCCGGTACCTATTCCGTAGCAGTGACCAATGAATGCGGTACGGTACGTGATGAAGTTGTGGTCAGTAAAGGCAGTTGCCGGATTGCTATTCCCAATGCTTTTACACCCGGCAAAGCCCAGAATAATACCTTCCGGGTGCTCAATGCTACCGGGCTTAAAACATTTACCCTTCGCGTATTTAACCGCTGGGGCCAGCTATTGTACCAGACATCCGATCCCGCCCGTGGCTGGAATGGCAACCTGGGCGGCGCACCACAACCTGCCGGTACCTATATATATATGGTATCCTACCTCGATGACGCTTCTGGCAAAAGCATACTCCACAAAGGAATAATAACACTCGTCCGTTGAAGCAATCGCCAGTCTTCCCGCTCTCACAGTCGCCAGCCTCTGGCTTTGTTGCAAAAAAGAGCCTGTTCATGGGCTGCTTAACTCCTTTAGGGGTTATTCTTTTGCCCTGTAGAGCTTGCCCCACCTGGCGGGAAGCAACCCCTTAACCCATCTAATTAAACGTCCACAATGAATAATAACAGGCGGCACTTTCTCCGGAATGCTTTCTTAACAGCGACATGCCTGCTCCTCATCCCTGGTGTGGGTGCGCGGAAAAGGACCAGGCGCGCAGGAGCCCTGGGTTGTTCACCTTCCGGTGAAGACAGCGTAACAGGCGTCACCGGCACCATCACCAGTGCAAGGTCCGGAAAATGGTCTGACCCTGCTACCTGGGGAGGCAAATTGCCTGCAGCTACTGATACACCCCTGATAGCAACGGGGCACACCATTATATATGATATGGCACAAGCCACGGTAGCTGGCATCAGCATCAGCAGCGGTGCGGTGCTTTCATTCGACAATGGCCAATCAACGGTTTTACAAACCACGGCAAACGTGATCGTAGAAGGGCTGTTACAAATGCGTCCGGCAACTGCCAGCATCATACAAACCCTTCGGTTTACAGGCATCGATGAGATTAAATTTGTAGGCGGCGGGATGAATGTGCTACCCAACGATACTGGCCTGTGGGTTATGGGCGCCGGTCAGCTGGACCTGGCGGGCAGTTCCAAAACATCGTGGACCAGGGTGGTAGGCAGTATGGCTGCCGGAACTACAACTGTTACAGTACAGGCCGCCTCAGGGTGGCGGGCAGGTGATGAGATTAGCATTACACCTACTGAACCGCCCACTGTGGGAGCCCCTTTCACAACAGGCTTTGAAGAAAGGACCATAAAAAATATATCAGGTTCCGTTCTTACTTTAAGCAGCGGCGCCAGCCGGCCACACCCGATGGTCAATAAACTTTGGACAGCGGAAGTGATGAACCTCACCCGCAATGTATGCATTGAAGGCACGGAAGGAGGAAGAACACACCTGTTCATCCGCTCTTCCAAACCGCAAACTATCCAATATGTAGCATTGCGCCATATGGGGCCGCGCAAAGACAGGAAAGGCTCAGATGCTACCGAACTGGTGGCAGGCAGGTATGGTATGCACTTTCATTATTCCATGGATGGCAGCCGCGGCTCGTTGATAGAAGGCAATGTGATCAGGGATACTGGCAATCACAGTTACGTACCACATGTATCGCATGGCATAAAGTTCATCGATAACATAGCTTACAATGTTACAGAAACTGCCTTCTGGTGGGATCCGGGTGATCCTACCCATGATGTGATCTATGACCATAATATTGTAGCCAATTGCCGTTTTGTGGTCGACTCATTGAATATGAATGCTGAAGATGCTCCTACCTTTTCATCCAGTGGCTTTGGTTTGAATACCGGTGATGGTAATATTTGCAATAACAATGTAGTTGTAGCAGGTGGGCAAGGTGATTTTGCTGATGGCGGGGCTTACAACTGGGAGGCAGTGGTCAATGAAGGCGTATGGACATTCACCAACAACATGTCACACAACAATGGTAATGGCCTGCGCGTATGGCAAAACTCCACCCGCAACCATGTGGTGGAAGACTTTATTGCTTACCACAATGGCATTGGCATATTTCATGGAGCCTATGCCAATAGTTATACCTACAATGGAGGTATATTATATGGAAATGCCATGCAAATAAAGGCGGCTTCTTCCAACTCCAACCGGGTACGGGTAGAAAATATTATCATCGACGGGGCAGGAATTATTGATCATGGCATCCAGGTGATACATAGCCCCTTGCCGGGCGACAAGCCGGTATTCATTCGTAATGTTACCATCCGTGGTTGTAAAGTGGCCGCCGTACTGGATTCTGCTGCACCAGAGGTGCATTCAACCGACCTTATTCAATGCACCATCGAAGGTGCTATTCTATTACATCCCGATGCTACAGCCGGTGAAACCATCAGGGTACAACCCGCCACCGGACAGCCCTACCAGATCACTAAATCCGGTACGAGTAGTATTGCGCCATTTGCAGCTATCAGTTGGGGTAACGGAAAAGGACTAAAAGCCGCATACTTTAACAACAATGACCTCACTACACCTGCCATGACCCGCATTGATTCCAACGTGAGCTTTACTGAATGGAGTGCCGGTGTACATTATGCCATTACCGGAAAGGAATATTCAGTAAGGTGGACAGGACAGATACAGGCTCAGTTTTCTGAAGACCATTTTTTTTACCTGGGCTCCGGTGGCGGACACCGTTTATGGATTGATGACAAACTGATTCTGGATGGCTGGGAAGAACATTATCCGAATGTTTTCAAGTCGGCTTCCATTGCCTTAAAAGCAGGTGAGCGCTATGATATAAAGCTGGAATATTTTAATAAAGATGGAGGCACCGGTATGGGTTTGCTTTGGAGCTGCCCGGGCCTGCCGCTGGAATACGTTCCGCAAAGCCAGCTGTATGCAGAGCGGGTAGCGCCACCACCCCCTCCTCCGCCACCACCTCCACAGGAAACCATTGTGATAGCACAGATTGTTAGCAATTATATAGAAGTAAGAAGCGCCGATAATTCTTTCTATCAATTATTCGATGCCATGGGCCGATTATTGAAGCGCGGCGCGCTCACAACAGGTACCAATTATATTTATGTCACACCTTTCAGCAAAGGCACCTTGTTCCTTAAATTGAGCAAGATCACCAAAGCCTATAAGCTCATCAAAATATAAGATCCGATCCGATAGGATCCCATCACCCACTATTGGCTTCTCTCCGGGGCCATTCACTTTATCATTCATTACTCCTGCTCTATTTCTTCCCTCCTCAGTCCTACACTTTCAAACCTCTTCTGATCACCCCACACAACTCAGCTTTCCCCTCCTGGCCTCATTGCCTTCTTCTTCCTCCACTGGCCGTATACACATCGGCATCATCCTGCTTTTATTTTTCATTTCCTCCAATGATAAATGCCGATTATTATCTCTGTAGAATCATACTTATTCAATAAAATTTGATATGTATCAAATGCACGTGGAAGTACGCATAAGCACCCATAAAAACTTTTACAGATAGTGATTGTTCGAATGTTTGGCATTTCAGGCATTATAGTTGTTTCAACTTCGAAAGCTAATTTCTTAAGAGAAACCTAAATAAATACCTTTATGAAAAACACCAGAAGGCGCTTTCTGCAAAGCGTATCTCTGACTGCTACCGGTATGGTGTTAATTCCCGATCCGGTTGGTGCCAGTAAAAAAATAACCCGAAGAACCTCTTCCATTAGTTGCGCTCCTGAAAAAGTTTTTTCCCTTACAGGTACGGTGAGTAGTGTGCGGACAGGCAAATGGTCTGATCCTGCAACATGGGGCGGTAAAGTACCCGCAGCCACCGATACACCACTCATTGCTGCAGGACATACCGTAACATTTGATATGCCACAGATCACTGTAGCAGGACTCAATGTAAGCAACGGTGCTGTACTCTCATTCGATCCTGCGCAATCCACTACCTTGCAAACCACGGCTAATATTGTAGTGCAGGGTAAATTGCAGATGCGGCCTGCATCAGCAACAGTAATTCAGACAATACGATTTACAGCGGTTGATGAAACTAAATTTGTAGGTGGCGGTATGGATGTATTGGCCACTGATACAGGTTTATGGGTGATGGGGTCAGGTGTATTGGACCTGGTGGGTACATCCAAAACATCCTGGACAAGAGTGAATGGCGCCATTGCTGCAGGCGCTACCAATATCACCGTAGAGGGCGCTACAGGCTGGCAGGCAGGTGATGAGATCACCATCACACCTACAGAGGCGCCCACCGTGGGCGCGGCTTTCGCCACAGGTTTTGAGGACAGGACCATCAAAGCTGTGTCCGGTACTTCCATTACATTAAACAGTGGCGCAACCCGCCCGCACCCTGTGGTCAATAACCAGTGGACAGCAGAAGTAATGAACCTTACCCGCAATGTAAGGATCGAAGGAACGCCAACCGGAAAAGGACATATTTTCATCCGGTCTACTCAGCCTCACACCATTAAATATATTGCGATACGCAATATGGGCGCCCGGAAGGACAGGGGCGGCTCCAGTGCTACAGAATTGGTGGCGGGCCGTTATGGCATGCACTTCCACCACTGTATGGATGGTAGTCGCGGTTCCCTCGTAGAAGGCAACGTGATCAGGGATACTGGTAACCACAGCTATGTGCCACACGTATCGCACGGTATCAAATTCATAGACAACATTGCTTATAATGTAATGGAAACTGCTTTCTGGTGGGATCCGGGCGATTCCACGCACGATGTGATCTATGATCACAATATTGTGGGGCTTTGCAGATATGTTTCCGGCTCACTCAACATGAACGCAGAAGATGCACCTACTTTCTCTTCCAGTGGTTTTGGTCTCAATACCGGCGATGGTAACGTGGCTAAAAATAATGTAGTGGTGGCAGGAGGTCAGGGTGACCATGCTGATGGAGGGGCCTATAACTGGGAGGCCGTTATCAACGAAGGCGTATGGATCTTCACAGGCAATATGGCGCACAACAGTGATTGTGGCTTGCGCGTATGGCAAAACTCCACCCGTAACCACGTGATCGAAGATTTCATTGCCTACCACAATAGCTGGGGCATGTTCCATGGAGCTTATGCCAATAGCTATACCTACACCGGTGGGTTCTTTTATGGCAACGGTATCGAAGTGAAAGCAGCCTCCGTAAATTCCAACCGGGTACGCCTGGAAAATATCACCATTGACGGCGCGGGAATAATTGATTACGGTATCCAGGTCATCCACAGTCCTTTGCCTGGTGATCGCCCTGTGTTCATTCGTAATGTTACAGTACGTGGATGTAAAATTGCTGCTATCATGGATTCAGCAGAACCCGAAGTACACTCCACCGATCTTGTTCAATGTAATATAACAGGTCCTATCTCCGTACACAAGGATGCAGTAGCGGGTGAGACCATTCGCGTGCAACCTAAATCCGGACAAGCTTACCAGGTCACCAAATCCGGACAATCCAATATAGCTCCTTTTGCACCTACTGTTTGGGGTGTGGGCAAAGGCCTGAAAGGAGAATATTTCAACAGCGCCAATTTCACCAACCCCGCCATGACACGGATAGACTCCAATGTGAGCTTTACCGAATGGAGTGCTGGAGTGCATTATGCCATCACTGGTACCGCCTATTCAGTTAGGTGGACCGGCAAGATCATGGCCCAGTTTTCCGAGTCCTATACATTCTACCTGGGTTCAGGAGGCGGTCACCGCCTTTGGATCGATAACAAAATTATCCTGGATAGCTGGCTGGAGCACTACCCCGATACTTTCAAGTCCAATCCCATTACACTGGTAGCCGGCCAACTCTATGATATTAAACTGGAATATTTCAACCAGGATGGCGGTACCGGCATGGGATTGCTCTGGACCAGCGCCAGCCTGCCGCTGGAATATGTTCCGCAAAGTCAGTTATACAGCGATGCCGTAGTAGTAGTTCCGAATAAGGGGCCCGTAGCCAACGCCGGAACAGATATGGTGATCACCCTGCCTGTAAACAGCACTACGCTGAATGGCAGTGCATCTACTGACCCCGATGGCTCTATTACTGCGTATCAATGGACAAAGCTTAGCGGGCCTTCACAATTCACCATAGCGAACCCTGCTGCAGTGACTACTCCTTTAACCAACCTGGCAGCAGGTGTGTATACCTTCCGCCTAAAAGTTACCGATAATAAAGGAGCTACCAATGAAGATGATGTTACCGTAACCGTGAATGCAGCGGGCAATCAGACTCCCGTAGCCAATGCCGGAACAGACATCGTTCTTACCTTGCCAGCCAACAGTACCACCCTGAATGGATCAGCTTCCAAAGATCCCGATGGTAGTATTGCAGCCTATGCCTGGTCAAAACTGAGCGGACCTACCCAATTCACGATCGTGAATCCAACTGCTGCCACCACAGGGTTGAACAACCTGGTAGCAGGTGCCTATGTTTTCCGGTTGAAAGTAACCGATGATAAAGGCGCTATCCACGAAGATGATGTAGCAGTAACCGTAAATGCTGCCGGTAATCAATCGCCGGTAGCGAATGCAGGAACTGATATTGTGCTGTCCTTGCCGACCAATAGCACCACATTGAATGGATCAGCTTCCAAAGACCCTGATGGCAGCATCACAGCTTACCTTTGGTCTAAAATAAGTGGCCCCACACAATTCACCATTGTGAGCCCCACTGCTGTTACCACAGCGCTGAACAACCTGGTGGCTGGGGCCTACGTTTTCCGGTTGAAAGTGACTGATAACAATGGTACTACCCACGAAGACGATGTAGCAGTTACTGTGAATGCATCAGGTAATCAATCACCTGTAGCCAATGCCGGACCTGATATTGCGATCACCTTGCCGGCCAATAGTGCAACCCTCAACGGATCTGCATCCAAAGACCCTGATGGCAGCATTGTATCCTATGCCTGGTCAAAAGTGAGTGGTCCTTCATCCTTCACCATTAGCAGCCCTACTGCGGCAACTACGTCTGTATACTACCTGGTAGCAGGCACCTATGTGTTCCGCTTAAAAGTTACCGACAATAAGGGTGCTACACATGAAGATGATGTTACTGTAACGGTGAATAGCATAGGCAATCTGCCACCGATAGCCAATGCGGGCTCCGATGTCGTGCTCAGTTTACCAGTAAACATCACCGCACTTAATGGAGCTGCTTCCCGTGATCAGGATGGTACCATTGTGTCCTATACCTGGACCCAGGTAAGCGGTCCTTCACAATATTCGTTGAGTAGTTCAAGTGCTGTTGCCCCTGTGCTGTCCAACCTGGTAGTAGGCGTATACGTTTTCCGCCTGCAGGTTAAAGACAACCTGGGAGCCGCCGCAACGGACGATGTAACAATTACCGTAAAAGCGCAGCCGGCAGAGGGGTCAACCACCCTTGTTGTAAAAGTGGCGCCCAATCCTTCCACTAATTATTTTACCCTGAATATCACCACCAATACCAGCTATCCCATCACCATTGGCTTCTACAATAGCCAGGGCATCCTGGTAGATCGCGTTGTGAAGACAGGTACAAATATTACCTTGACGATTGGGACAAGTTGGGCAAAAGGAACCTACTATGCCGTGGTAGAACAGGGAAGTGTAAGGAGACTCGTTACACTGTTGAAGTTGTAGCACATATTCCAGGAAAAAAGATCATCCTATGTTATACCATAAAGCTCCGCTTCGGCGGAGCTTTTTTTTAACCTAATGGCTTTCCATCCATGCCAGGAAGTCAGTGGCTTTAGCTTTACTGATAATGATGGGATCGGCCGTAGGTTGGACCAACTTTACCAGCAGCTTCCGCTCAAAATACGTTTCCACTTCCCGGATGGCTTTAAAACCTACCAGGTATTGACGATTGGCCCGGTAAAAAAGTGCCGGATCCACAATGGATTCAATGTGATCTAGCGGGTCAGCCATTCGGTATTGCTGGTTCTCTTTCGTGTACAATTCAACAACATCGCCCGCAACTCGAAAGAACAGGATATCACCAATATTTACCGGGATCATTTTCTCACGATAGGAGACCAGGAAAGTTGATTTGTAGGATTTGTGTGTACCGGAGATAGCTTTCAATAGTTCAGTAAGATCGGGCAACACATGGTTGACTGCCGGCTTTTGCAGGAACAGGTGGATCTTCTCCAGGCATTGTTTCAGCAATTGCTCATTCAGCGGTTTTAATAAATAATCAATGCCATTATTGCGAAAGGCCTGGATGGCATATTGATCGTAGGCCGTGCAGAAAACTACCGGACACTTCAGGCGCACCTGCCTGAAAATGTCAAATGCCAGGCCATCGCCCAGTTGGATATCCGAAAAAATAAGGTCTGGCTGAGCGTGCTTCTCAAACCATTCAAGGCCCGTTTCCACGCTGTCAATAACACCAGCAATAGTAAACGAAGGTCGCAATGCAAGAATGCTTTCCTGCAGATCCCTGGCTGTTTGTACTTCGTCTTCTATGATCAGAATGGTCATATCTTAATGTATAGGTAGTAAAACCTGGAAAGCATGTTCATCTTTTTTAACGATAATATCTTTTCCCTTCAGCAACACATACCGGCGGCTGATGTTGTTCAGTCCCAGTCGGGAGGATCCTGGCTCCGCCGGTTTGAGCTGCAGGTTATTTTTCACAGACAGATAATCCCCGTCCATAAAAATAGAAATACACAAAGGCCTTTTCAACGAAAAGCAGTTGTGCTTTACTGCATTTTCCACCAGCAATTGTAATGTATTGGGCGGCATGGCATGGCCCAATTCTATGTCCGGTACCTGGATCTCTGTACAGATAGCTTCCCCAAACCTGATCCTTAATAAATACAGGTACGACCGCATGAAGTCCAGCTCTTCACCGAGCGTCACAATATTTTTATCCTGGTGCTGCAGCATATACCGGTACACTGCTGCCAGTTCCCCGATAAAATCAACGGCCTGCCTGGGATCGTGTTTAGTTAAAGATCTTAAAGTCGTTAAGGAATTGAACAGGAAATGAGGATTTACCTGTTGCTTAAGTGTTTCATGTTGCGCATTCAGGTTTTCCCGCTTCAGCATCTCATTTTCCAGCGCAATATCTCTTTTCTCGGCATTACTGTCAAAAGCATGTTTGACCAATAGAATGAGCGTATTGAACAGGCATATCGTGAGGCATATATAAAACCAGGAACTGAAAGAATTACCCCAATTGCCCCTTTCTGTAGAAAGCAGCTTCCCCGTGAGGTCCAGTAGTAACCCGATGCACCCATAGATCAGCAGAGAAAGAATATAGGAAAGGATGATCCTGGGGTAGAGCGTGGATAACTTGCGTTTCTTAAAGTCAACCAGCCCGAAATTCATGCACCATAGAAAAAAAATGATCAGGAACGATGAAATAAAATGGAGAATGGTGGTCCTATGGTTACTGTCCGAAAGTGCAAAAGCAGCCGGGAAAAATAAAGCGACCACCAGCCCTTCCTTCAAACGATATTTACCTGCCAGCCTTTTCATCTATTAGCAATAATAATCATCCAATTTAGCCAAAATCCCTAACACCCCTTCAAACAGGCAAATTTACCGATCAACTTGCCGGAATGCAGCTTGTATTACAGCCACATTACAATTTTTCCCTGCAATTTTGAGCGCATAACAACCGATCTCCTAAATTCAAACGCAATAGACAGGCCATGAAAAGGATCCACAGCATTGATCTCACCAGAGGCATCGTCATGATCATCATGGCGCTCGACCATGTGCGTGACTTGCTTCATGTAGATGCCATTACACAAAGCCCTACCAACCTGGCCACTACAACACCGGCATTGTTTTTCACACGCTGGATCACCTACCTCTGCGCACCCATATTTGTTTTCTTATCAGGTACCTCCGCTTTCCTGTCCTTACAGCGAAGTGTCAACCTGCAGCAAAGCAGACGTTTTCTTTTGAAGCGCGGTCTGTACCTGATCCTGCTGGAATTTACCCTGGTCAATTTCGGCCTCTACTTCGATCCCGGCTTCCACAGCTTTATTTTTGAGGTCATCGCTGCCATTGGGTTCGGCTTTATCATGCTTTCCTTTATGAGCAAATGGTCATGGAGAACAGTGAGTATCATTGGCCTGATCATTATCTGTTGTCACAATCTTTTACCCCTCATTCCTTTCAGCAAAGACTCAATAGTTGCCCCTGTGCTAAGTCCTTTATTTGGTCCGGGCTTATTTCCAATAGGTGGGCGCACCTTCCTGATAGCCTACCCGCCCATCCCCTGGCTGGGTATCATGCTCCTTGGCTTTGCAACAGGAAAGTATTTTGAGCTGGATGCCACCACAAGGAAGCGCATATTCCTGCGCATAGGTTGGATCGCCTTACTGTTATTTGTCGCCATTAGGTTCGTCAATATTTATGGAGATCCAATACCCTGGTCTGCACAGAAAAACACCGTGTATACTTTTCTATCATTCATGAACATTACCAAGTATCCCCCTTCACTCTTGTTCTGCCTGGTCACCTTGGGCATCATGTTCCTGTTGCTCGCCCAGGCAGAGCAGGTGAGGGGCCGGTGGCAAGTCATAGTGTCGCGGTACGGGAAAGTGCCCTTGTTCTATTTCCTCCTCCATTTTTACCTCATTCATGCCATCATGTTCATCGTGTTGTGGGCGCAAGGTATCAGTTGGGGGCAGATGGAGTTTGCGACCGGAACCTTCGGAAGACCAACCACCATCGGCTCCGGAATAAAACTTTGGGCAGTGTACCTCATCTGGATGGTCGTCGTGGCTATATTGTATAAGCCCTGCGTGTGGTTTGGTCAATACAAGGCCACACATAATAAGTGGTGGTTGAAGTATATTTAGCCCGAAAGTGCTAGTTTTAAGCAGCCATGACACCAAAAGATCGCTCCCTGTTAAAGCTGCTGCTCGCACTGCTGACCTGGTCCAGCTCCTATGCCATTACCCGCACCGTGGTAACCACCGTACCTCCCATACTGTTTGCCTTTCTCCGTTTTGTGGTAGCCATTCTGGCATTGCTCCTGATCTCCTATACACGCAAAACGCCCGTTCAGGAGACCATGAAAGAGAGATGGGTCTCCATACTTACCTTATCGCTAACCGGAGTCACCTTGTATTATGTATTCTTCAACTTTTCCCTGCAACAAACTTCTGCAGCAGCAGGCGCCCTGATACAAGGATTTATTCCGATCTCAACCGCCATACTGGCTGCTGTCTTTTTAAAGGAAAAGCTGAAGCCCCTGCAAATAGCAGGCATCTTCATTTCTGTGGCGGGTGTAGTACTCATTGGCTTTACGAATCAGCCCGGTGGGCCCGGAAGCAATACCATCTTTGGGAATGTATTGATGATCGCAGCGGTACTTTGTTGGGCCATCTATACCGTGGTATCCAAGAAACTCGCTTCGATCGATCCAATATGGCTCATTACCCGCCTCTCCATCATCGGAACCATATTACTAATACCAGCTGTGGTCTACGAAATGAAGGACCAACCCTGGCCGGCCATCACCTGGCAAGGCTGGGCAGCCATTTTGTACATGGGTATTTTCCCGTCGGCCCTCGGTTATATCTGGTTCAATAGCGCTTTGCAGCATATTTCAGCTACCCAGGCCGGCGTATTGATCAACATGGACCCCGTGTTAGGTGCATTGATTGCTGTTGCATTCCTGGGCGAACAGGTCCATATATGGCAAATAACAGGTGCTGCACTCACCCTGATAGGCGTGTGGTTGTATATGTTCAGAAACCGGTAATATTGGTAAAGCTTCGCCTGCTTATTAGTAATAATTTTATTGCTGATTAAGTACCTCCCTGTATGCATAAAATTCTCTTCGTTATCCTGCTGGCAACTATGTTGTACAACCAGCCCCTCACTGCACAAACAGTAACCCGTTTTCAACCTTCCCATGAAGCAATGGTGCAGCGCTACCTTCGGGCAGCCCGCATAGACAGCGCTACCAAAAATACCGTGTTCAAAAGCACCGTTGTTGTTTCCTGGCTGGCTGGAGGAAAAACCGGGTGGTACCGGAATCTGTTGAAAGACAGCGTGCAGGAATACCTCTATCTGGATGCACAGAAAGGGAAAAAGCAAGCCCTCTTTCAACGGCAGCGGCTGGCAGAAGGACTGAAACAAGTGGGAATCACCATTGACTCCCTCCGGCCTTCCCTTACCAACCTGGAGATGCCAGCTGGTAAATCATCGATGCGTTTCACCATACAAGGACAACGAGTAGAATGCGACCTTACCAGTTATGCTTGCAGTAAGATCTCCATGCCCCCTACACCAGCTTCCGGCAATTCCTCACGTGGTGGTAGGTTTGGCTCCTTTCCTGGCGGCAACACTTCGCCCGATAAGCAATGGGAGGCTTATATCGAAAAAGGCAACCTGATGGTGAAACCTGTTGGCAGTGGAGCCACACCCATTCAGTTTACAACAGATGGTACACCCGAAAAACCCTATGGTGGTGTATACTGGAGTCCCGATAGCAAATACCTCGCAGGCTACCACATCAATAATGTAAGAGATTCCTCTGTATATTATATCCTCACTTCTCTGTCTGGCACCATGCGCGGACAATTGCGCTCTCAATCCTATAAACAACCCGGCGATCCATGGACCATCTACACCCCCTGGCTTTTTCAACTGGCATCGAAAAAGGCAGTTAAGGTAAATACCGAGCCCATAGATTTCCTAAGCGCACCGCCACTAACCTGGCGCAGTGGCAATGCCCGTTACTTTACCTATGAAAAAATGGACCGCGGCCACCAGCGTTTCCGCGTCATTGAAGTGGATGCCGATAACGCAACCACCCGCAATGTAGTGGATGAAAAGACCAACACCTTTATTTATAACACACGCAATTATACCAGCTATTTAACCGCTACCAATCAACTGGTGCGTACTTCCGAAAAAGATGGCTGGAACCATATTTACCTCGTTGACCTGGTTACCGGCAAAGAACAACCTGTTACCCAGGGCAACTGGGTGGTGCGTGGTGTGGATAGCATTGACCCCGTTAAAAAAGAAGTTTGGTTCCGGGCCAGCGGCATGCAGCCAGGCGAAGACCCCTACAATATTCATTATTACCGCATAGGCTTCGATGGTAAAAACCTGAAGTCCCTTACACCAGCCGCCGGCAACCATAAGCTCGCATTCTCTGATGACAAGACTTATTTTACAGATACGTATTCACAGGTCAACATAGCGCCCAGGTCCATACTGGCCCGCACCGCCGATGCCAAAGAGATCATGCTACTGGAAGAAGCCGATCTTTCCCTGTACAGGCAGGCAGGGGTAAGCCCACCGGAGGTATTTGTAGCCAAAGCAAGAGATGGGGTTACCGATATCTGGGGTATTGTAAGCAAACCTTCTGATTACGATCCTTCCAAAAAATACCCTGTGCTGGAGAATATATATGCCGGTCCCCATGATGCGTTTGTGCCAAAAAGCTTTACTCCCTATAGTGAAATGCAAAGCCTGGCCGAACTGGGTTTCATTGTGGTCATGATAGATGGTATGGGTACCGCCAACCGCTCCAAAGCCTTCCATGATGTGTGTTGGAAAAATGTTGCCGACGCCGGTCTTCCCGACAGGATTTTATGGATCAAAGCCCTGGCACAGAAATATGCTTATGTGGATGCGGAACGGGTAGGTATATATGGCACTTCGGCCGGTGGACAAAGCTCCACTGGCGCCCTGCTCTTTCATCCGGAGTTTTACAAAGCGGCTGTTTCAGCCTGTGGCTGCCACGATAACCGGGTAGACAAGCAATGGTGGAATGAACAATGGATGGGATACCCCGTGGGCAAACATTATGATGAACAATCCAACGTAACCAACGCGGCAAAACTGCGTGGCGACCTGTTGTTGATAGTAGGAGAGGCAGATACAAACGTACCTCCCGAATCTACTTACCGCGTAGCCGATGCATTGATCAAAGCTGGCAAGAACTTCGACCTGCTGTCCATACCCGGTATGGGCCACAGTGATGGCGGTGTATATGGCCGGATGAGGAAACGTGATTTCTTTGTGAAGCACCTGATGGGAGTGGAGCCCCCTGCACGCAATGCAGGTGAAATCCCTGCCTTTGCCGAAGTGGGCCGCGAACGTTGGAGCTTTCAATAGTTGATAAAGCCTTGATGCCTTTTCATTTCCCCCCATGATGTAGTATAGATGTATCGAAAAAACGGTACATCAGAGATTATTTTACTTCAATTCAACATTGACGTAGCAATGATGTAGTCCGAAATTTCCCCTCAAGTATCGGGATCCATAACTTTACTGCCTGAATTTGAACACATTATTTCGAATTTGCTCCTTCCCCCGTTGAATTAAGAAAAATAAACGTTTTACGATTGTAGAAAGCGTAAAAATGACAATTAACTAATTTTGATACATCATGAAAAGGAAGATCCTCATTACCCTCGGCTTATGTTTCCTGTTGGCAGGCACACAGGCACAACCCGGAAAATTGAAATCAGCAACTGGCGCCGTCAAGACCGAACTTCGGAAAACTGCCGAAGGCTATCAGTTATACAGAGGTGGCCAACTCTATTTTGTGAAAGGCGCAGGCGGGAGTGCTTATCCTGCCCGGATCGCTGCTTATGGTGGCAATTCCATCAGAACATGGGGAACCCGTGGGGCCCAGGCCGTGCTTGACTCAGCACAGAAATACGGATTAACAGTGCTGCTGGGCCTCGATGTAGCCCGTGAACGCCATGGCTTTAATTATGATGATACCGCAGCTGTAAAAAAACAACTCGACCGTTTGCGCGAAGAAGTATTGAAATTCAAAGATCATCCCGCCGTACTGGCCTGGGGTATCGGTAATGAATTGAACCTCCAATACAAGAATCCCAAAGTATGGGATGCCGTCAATGATATTTCAAAAATGATACATGCTACAGATCCCAATCACCCTACCACCACCGTATTTGCTGGTATCAACAAGGGGCTGGTTGACCTCATCAAAGCCAGGTCTGCAGATATCGACTTGTTGTCTGTAAATACCTATGGCGGATTGGTCGGTTTACCGGCAACCATCCGGCAATCAGGTTGGGAAGGCGCGTATCTCGTCACTGAATGGGGCCCTACCGGTCATTGGGAAGGCTTACAAACGGCGTGGAAATCGGCTATTGAAGAAACCAGTAGCGAAAAAGCTGCTGTCTATAAAAGCAGGTATGAATATTCAGTAGAACGCGACAGGGAAAAATGCCTCGGTTCTTATGTGTTCCTCTGGGGTCAAAAACAAGAGCGTACCCCCACCTGGTATGGTATATTTACCGATAAAGGAGAGGAGTCCGAAGTGGTAGATGTAATGCAATACCTGTGGTCGGGCAATTGGCCACAAAATAAAGCCCCCCATGTCTATTCTTTGCAATTGGATAACAGGAAAGCCATTGACAATGTATATCTTAAACCAGCTGCCAGTTACGATGCCCTGGCCGTGGCCATAGACCCCGACAGGGATAAACTATCCTGGCGTTGGGAAGTATTGCCCGAGCCTTCCCAATTGAGCGAAGGCGGCGATTTCGAAGCAAGGCCCAAACCCATAGAAGGCTTGATCACTGCTCGTGGAGAAGGGAAGATCACCTTAAAAACACCTGAAAAAGAAGGGGCTTACCGTTTATTTGTCTATATCACAGATGGCAACAACAATGTGGCCACTGCCAATATTCCCTTTTTCATAAAGCCATAGTGGCCGAGGAAGCAACCCGCCATTGTTTTGTACATTATGCTTATTTTTAAGCAATAGGGCTACAGGCCCCTGCTTAAAAAATAACCATGAGCGCACTCAACCGCTACTATTCGATGCTTGCTGCATTTATTTCCATCATGGCGTTCATGGATAGCCATGCACAAACTGCACAGCGCAGGAAATCAACCGGCACATTTAAAAAACATATAGTAAGCAGCACCTTCGTGTCAGAAGGTGTTGCTACAGGCGATGTAAACAATGACGGCCGCATCGACATATTGGCCGGTCATTATTGGTATGAGGCGCCACGCTGGGAGCGCCACCTGCTGCATGCGGATACTTTAAACCCCGTCAAAGGATACAGCACTACCTTCCTCAACTTTAGTATGGATGTGAACAATGACGGATGGGCCGATCTGATTCGCTTTGACGTGCCGGGCGGTGCTTGTACATGGTACGAGAACCCTAAATCCGTCAATACCCTTTGGGCCAGTCACCTTATACTCCCGTCAGCAGGCATTGAAACGCCACTGTTCGTGGATGTTGATCTCGATGGAAGAAAGGACATCATTTGCAATGATGCTTTAAAAAAAGAGGTGATCTGGTTAAAGTCACCTTCAGCAAAAGGTGATACAAACTGGCAACGTTATACCATCAGCAGCGATAGCCTGCGGGCCACCCACCGGTATACACATGGGGTAGGCTGGGGCGATGTAAATCTCGACGGTAAGAAGGATGTGATCATAAAAAGCGGCTGGTGGGAATCGCCGGCCGATGTGAGGCGCCCCAATTGGATATTTCACCCGGCCAGCCTCGGTGAGGATTGCGCCAATATGTTTGTCCTCGATGTAGACCAGGATGGTGATGCCGACATCATGAGCTCCTCTGCACACGATTATGGCATATGGTGGCATGAGCAACTGAAAAATGACAAGAGCGAATCCACCTGGACCACCCATGAGATCAGTAAACAGTTTTCGCAAACCCATGCAATGGCCATGGAAGATATCAATGGTGATGGACATCCCGATCTTATTACAGGCAAACGTTTTGGTGCGCACAACGAAAAAGACCCCGGTGCTGCTGAGCCGGCCGTACTGTATTGGTTTGAGTGCCAACCCGGCAAATCACCCCGTTGGATTCCCCACGAAATAGACAACAACTCAGGCATCGGCAATAGTTTTGTTGTACAGGATATCAATAAGGATGGATTATTGGACATCATTGTCTCTAACAAGAAAGGCGTATTTTTCTTTCAACAATTAAAATAAGCCGCCATGGATAGTACACAAAGATTTACCAACCGCGTAGAAGATTATGTCAAATACCGGCCACAGTATCCCTTGGAGATCCTCACTCACCTGCAAGAGCAATTCGGCCTCCTGCGAGGTAAAGTCATTGCCGACATTGGAGCAGGAACAGGCATCTCATCCGCCATGTTTCTGCAGGCGGGATATGAAGTGTGGGCCGTAGAACCCAATGAAGCCATGCTGGCCAAAGCCTCGGAGCTATTGAGCCATTTTCCAGGCTTTCATCCTGTGCAGGCTGCCGCTGAAAGTACTACCCTGCAAAACGAAAGTATGGACGCCATCATTGCAGGACAGGCTTTTCACTGGTTTGATGTGGAGAAATGCAAAATAGAATTTAAAAGGATATTGAAAGAGAAGGGGCTGGTAGTATTGATGTGGAATGAACGGAATATGCGATCTCCTTTTGAAAAAGACTACGATGCATTGATTGTAAAGCATGCCAGCGATTATGTGAAAGTGGATCATCGCAATATTGATCTGGAACATATCGCAGCATTTTTTGATCCCTTACCAGTACAACTAAAAATATTCTCCAACGAACAATTATTTGACTTCGATGGCTTAAAAGGCCGCTTGCTTTCTTCCTCTTACATGCCCACAACACAAGACGCCGGCTTTACTGCAATGATCAGTGATCTCCGGAATTTATATGATCAGTACCAGGCAAATGATTCCATCAGGATCAGTTATGATACGAAAGTATATGTGGGCCGATTGAAATGATGGTAAATCCCCAATGAGGACCATTTTATGCGAAATGGTTTGAGTACTTAGGATTATTTCCGTTTATCACATTGTAAAAATACCCAATAAGAATAGGTTGCCTGATGAATTATTTCTATGGATGGACCTTTAACTTCTCTTGTACAGAAAAGAATACCCATTTTGTCGATTTAACCTAAATTTGTTTTGGTTCAATTGAATATTCGTGCAACCAAACAACCCTGCCCTGACTGATGCAAAATCAATCACCTGATGATAAAGAGCTGCTATTGTTGGTTGCTGCAGGAAACGAGCAAGCCTTCAGGAAATTAGTACTTGATTACTCCGGACTGGTATTCAAATTCATCTACCAACATTTAGAAGACAGGCCCCTGGCAGAAGAAATTGTCCAGGACATCTTTGTAAAACTCTGGCTTACCCGGGAAACACTCGCGCACATACACAGCTTCCGTTCTTACCTACTCGTGGTGGCAAGAAACCATGCTTTTAATGCCATCAAAAAAATGGTAAGGGAAAAAAACAAAGCATGGGAATGGCAACAGGAACTCAGGCCTCCCGATGAAGAAGAAGCCCGTCATCAGGAAACCTTGTTTTCCCTCATGGAAGAAGCGGTGGAACTACTACCTCCCCAGCAACTAAAAGCCTGGACTTTATGCCGTAAAAGGGGCCTGAAGTACGAGCAGGCTGCCACCGAAATGCAGGTTTCACGCGATGCCATAAAAAAATACCTCCAGTACGCTAATGCATCCATAAAAAAATACATATCTACCAAAGCTCCCCTTGGTTTGCTGTAAATAAGATATTTCCCGAAAATAATTTTCTTTCCATATCCCCTTTTTGTTTTTTCCGTTGTCTCTCGATATACAACCTATTCTATATGCAGGCTGGCAATACCAAGCTGGAGGATTTGTACTTAAAGTGGTTTAATAAAACGGCCACGCCACAGGAGAAGGCAGAGCTCATTCAATTATTGGAAGCCGGCGCCACCAAAGAAGAACTGACGCCATTAATAAATAAGATATGGGATCATCTCCAGGAAGATGATGCTTTTACTTTTACCGAAAAACAACAGCTTGCCGACAATATCCTGAAACAGTGGCCTGTGGAGCCCGTAGTCACTGCCAATTCCCCCGTACGCACATTTCGCTGGGGATGGGCCGCCGCGGCAGCTATCCTGCTATTGGTAGGATCAGTGTTTGTATGGAAGCTATTGACACAAAGAAAACCGGAGCAAAATAAAACATACAGTGCAGTGGTCAAAAATATTGACCCTATTCAGCCTGGTCATGATGGAGCTGTATTAACATTGGCCGATGGCCAAAAGATTGTATTGGATAGTGCTGCCAATGGCGTGATCGGACAACAGCATGGTGCACAGATCTCCCTGCAAAATAACCAGGTAATATACAAATCCAATGATGACCCGGCTGCAGGACCTGCAAAGGAAATGGCGTATAACACAATGAGCACTCCAAAAGGCAGACAGTTTCAGCTGGTGTTGCCGGATGGCTCCAAAGTATGGTTGAATGCTGCCAGCAGTATCACATACCCTATCGCTTTTACTGATAAAGAAAGGAGGGTCAAAATAACTGGCGAAGTATACGTGGAAGTGGCGCATGATAGATACTGGCCCTTCTTTGTAGAAACAAAGAATCAGCAGATACAGGCATTGGGCACCGCCTTTAATGTAAATGCTTATGAGAATGAGGAGATAGAAAAAACCACCTTAATTGAAGGTAGCGTCAAAGTAAACTCAACCCTTATTCCTCAGGCAGTCAATAGGCATCCCCTGACGACAATTTTACTTCCTGGCCAGCAGGCTAATATAGATAACAGTAAACAACTATTATCTATTGCCAATAACCAAAGTGAGGCGGCCATTGCCTGGAGGAACGGCTATTTTAACCTGGAAAATATGCCCTTCGACAAAGTGATGAAGCAACTCGAGCGTTGGTATAATATAGAGATACTGTATGAAAATGGCATACCCGATTTGCGATTTGTAGGTGGATTGAGCCGGAATATGACCCTCGATGCGCTGATCAGGGCGCTGAGGGTTTCAGAAGTGCATTTTAAGATGGAAGCTGGTCGCCGGCTCATCGTGTATAAATAACATTCATTTATTCATTGCTGCCAGAAACAAAAAACCGGATCATGCGGCAACATGACCCGGATATAAACACTTGCTTTTTAAAGGAAGTGTATTGTTCTGGCATTTATAAACCGTTGGCTAACGGATTCTTTAATAACCAAAACTGTTGTAAGTTATGCAAAAAACTGTTTATCCTGCAAGGGGGAGCAAGCTGTGCTCCCTGACCAGGATTTTTCGCCAGCTGTCGGAAGGGAATGGTCCCTCCGGAGATATGCGAAGCAAAATACTTAAGGCAATGAAACTAAGTTCTTTTTTTGTATTGGCTTTTTGCCTGCAGGTTTCCGCTAATGTAAAATCTCAGACAATCACTTTGTCCGGGAAAGATATTCCCCTGGAAAAGGTATTTTCTGCCATTAAGAAACAAACCGGATTTATTGTATTCTGTAACAAGGAACTATTGGTGAACGCCAAACCTGTTACAATTGCGGCATCTGGTATGGCACTCACCGATTTCCTGGAGAAAGCCCTCCGCGATCAACCTTTGTCCTACATACTGGAAGACAAAACGATCGTGATGATGCGGCGGCCTGTTCCCGAGAAAAAAGTTATCGATAGCCTGGCCGCTCCCCTCATTAATATTTCAGGGCAATTGATCAATGCCGACACCAAAGAGCCTATCACTTCGGCTTCTATTTCCGTAAAGAATACCAAACTAGGTACTACTTCCTCCGCTACCGGACAGTTTTCCCTTACTAATGTCGACGAGTCGGCTATCATAGTGATCAGCTCAGTAGGTTTTACCCCCACTGAAATTCCTGTGGCCCGCCTCATTGCTATCCCTTCCTCCGGCAGTATATCCGTGGGAGCCAATACCTTGTTTAAAACCACCACTGGTAGTTTTATTTTTCAGTTAAAGGCCAATCCCGATGCCTTGAACGAGGTAGTGGTAGTAGCTTTCGGACAAGTGAAAAAGAAAGACCTTACCGGTTCTGTAAGCACCCTCTCTGCTGATATCATCAGCCAGCAACACGTTACTACTTTATCAAGAGCCCTCGAAGGAATGGTTTCCGGAGTACAGCTTTCCTCCTCCACCGGTCAACCGGGAAGTGAAGCTGCTATACGCGTAAGAGGTCTGGGTTCACTGTCCGCAGGATCAGATCCCCTGGTTGTTATCGATGGCGTACCCAGTGCATTTCCTTTATCTTCTTATAACCCCGCCGATATTGAATCCATCGTGATCTCCAAAGACGCGGCTTCCAACTCCCTCTATGGCTCCCGCGCCTCCAACGGCGTTATCCTCGTGACCACTAAAAAAGGCACCAAGGGAAAATCAAAGATCAACTTCGATGTACGCCTCGGCCAAAACAGCCAGGGTGTACCCGATTTCGATATGATCAAAGATCCTGCTGAGTATTACGAGCTGGCATGGAAGAGCATTTATAATTATGTTAGGTACAGCAACGATCCTGCTGCTGCCGGCCTTCACCTCAACGATGCAGATGCCAGGCAATATGCCAGCAACAATCTGTTCAAGGCCAATGGCGCTACCCTGCAAAATCCCAATAACCTGGGTAATTATATGTTGTACGATATCCCTGCAGGCACTACCCTTATTGATCCTGCAACCGGAAAGTTAAGGCCCGATGCGAAGCGGTTGTATTATGATGACTGGAACGATTATTTCATTAAGAAAACATTCAGCCAGCAATACAATGTCAGCCTCAGCGGCGGCAACGATAAAACAGATTACTTCATGTCTGTGGGGTATATGAGCGATCCGTCCTATGTAATGGGTTCCGATTTCAACCGCTACAATGCCCGTTTGAAAGTGAATACCAGCATCACCTCCTGGCTCAAAGGTGGCATGAACGTTTCCTATGCCCGCCGTTATTCCAATGTGCCCAACTATTCAGGTGGTACCGTCAACAACAACGTGTTTACTTTTAAAGATTATTTCAGCCCCTTATGGGCCCTCTTTGCACACAACCAGGATGGTAGCATCAAGCGCAACCTGAATGGAGATATCATATATGATCTCGGTACCGGTGAAACGTTTTCTCCTTATGGAGCAACCAGGCGTGCCAGCTTTACCGGTTACAGCCCGGCTGTTTATTTTGAAAAAGACCTGGCTGAACAAACTTCTGATGATTTCTCCGGCCGCGCTTTCCTGGAAGCTACCTTCCTGAAGGATTTCCGTTTTAAAGTAGATTTTTCGCTGGACAATACCTATGTCTACAACAAGACTTATGGAAACAACGAGAGTGGTACAGCAGCAAGAGATTTACAGGGATCAATTGCCGGTTATTGGGCCAAGGCGATGAGCCTTAACTCTATTCAGACATTGAATTGGTCCAAAGTATTGGGCAACCATACCGTGGATGTATTGGCTGGTCATGAATACCGCTGGACACGCAGCGACAACATGAGCGGCGCCAAATCTTTGATGTTTGCACCCGACAATCCGGATATGACCAATGCTATCCGTATCAACAGCCTTACCGGCAATGGTATTAGCTCGGCGCTTGAAGGATACCTATCCAGGGCGAGTTACAATTACGACAGCAAATATTATTTGACCGCAAGCATCCGTACCGATGGTTCTTCCAATTTCCGTTACAACAAGTGGGGTACCTTCTGGTCCCTCGGTGGCGCCTGGAGAATAAGCCAGGAAAAATTCATGGACAAAACTGCTGGCTGGCTCACTGAGCTGAAGCTTCGCTCCAGCTACGGTACCCTGGGCAACCAGAATGTAGGTGCCAACCGCTGGACTGATATCTGGGCTATTTCCAATACCGGTTCTATTGAAAACCCCATATTAGGTGTTTATCAGGCATCTGTCGGCAATACCGCCCTTACATGGGAAAGCAACAAGATATTTGATGCAGGTATTGATTTCCGCTTCTGGGACCGCTTTTATGGTACCGTCGATTATTTCCACCGCAAAACAGTTGATATGCTGTGGGCAAAACCATTGCCCGCATCTACCGGTCAATCTACCAAATTAGAGAACGTGGCCTCCCTGCTGAATACAGGGTATGAAATTGAGTTGGGATACGATGTTATCCGCAGCAAGGATCTTCGCTGGTCTGTAAGCATGAGAGCTTCCCATTACGAAAACAAATTGCTGGAGATCCCACCGGGTGTTGGTTCCAAAGCCCTGAATGGTAATTATGAAGAAGGCAACTACCTGCGCGGTGAAGGCAAAGACTATTATAATCTCTATATGTACAAATATGCAGGCGTAGACAAAGCTACCGGCGAAGGATTATTGTACAAAGAGTTGAGAGCAACCGATAACCTGTCTTTGTATCCCGGTAAAAAAATAGGTGATATCGTAACCACCAAGGGCAATGATGGCACTAAGTTCGAACTCGGAACAGCTTCGCCCGACCTGGTAGGTGGATTCAACACCAACCTGCAATACAAGAATTTTGATTTGTCTGTATTGACAAGCTGGCAGATTGGTGGTAAAACCATTTCACTTACCTACCAGAATTTAACCCTGCAAAGATTATTGGGTATTCACAAGGACATGGCAAAAGGATGGACCCCGGAAAATCCTGATTCCAATATTCCTATGTTCATGAATGGTGCACAGAACTATTTCACCAGGCCCGTAGGTGGAGCACAAGGCCAATACTCTGATTGGGCCATGTTTGATGCCTCCTACTTTAATATCAAAAACGTGAGCTTCGGTTACCGCCTTCCACAGCCTATCGCCACAAAAAATGGGATAGAGGCATTGCGCGTATTTTTCAGCGTGGAAAACCTTGCTTTCTTCTCGGCTAAAAAAGGATTGGACCCCCGTTCTTCCTTTGATGGAGGCTCAACCACTGCTGCCTTTGGTTTTCCGCAAACACGCACCATCACCTTTGGTATTAACCTGACCCTCTAAATGAAAAAATCATGAAAAAAAATATCATTATCATAGGGAGCCTGATCACCATCTTTTGCTCCTGTTCCAAATCGTTAAACATTGATCCCGACGGTACCATGACCCGGGAGCAATTGCAGGAGATCATCAAAACAAAACCTGCTACTGTACTGGAACCCATGGTTACCAGTTTGGTATCACAGGTCAACGGGTTTGTACCCGTCAATTCAGTGGATTCAAGAAACTTTCTCGTTTGTAACCTGCTGTTAAACCTCAAAGGCAATGATATGGTACTGGCCCACGCCAATGGTGGCTGGCTCGTATCCGATTACCAGATGCTTAACTACCGCGAGGAGAACCAAAGCCGTACTTCTGTGTATTGGGTCATGTTCTACAAGTGGATCTTTTACGCCAACCAGGTACTCGATCTGATACCAGCCGATTTCGATCCATCCATAACAACAGATGCCAACAAACTGATCATGAAATACAAAGCTGCAGCTTTAACCATGCGGGCCATGAGCTATACCTACCTCATGTGGCTTTACCAGGATGATTACCAGCATGGTGGCAGCACAAAAGCAGGTGTTCCCTTGTACACCACCGTAGCAGGAGAAGAAGACCGTGCCCCTGCCAAAGACGTGTGGGACCAGGTGATTGCCGATGCGAAAGAAGCCGTATTGCTCTTCAAAAATTCAGGCCTTTCCAATAAAGCAAGCAAAACAGATTTTGATGCTTCCGTAGCTTCCGTAGTATTGGCGCGTGCCGCAATCACTACAGGCGATTGGCCTACCGCTATTGGCGCCTCAGATTATGTGATGCAGGAATACCCAACCCTGATCAATGAAGCACAATACACGACTGCAGGTATGAGCAATATCACCCTTCCCGAAACTGTTTTTGGGTACGACTATTCCTCTGCTTCCGGTAAAGGCACCAGCTCCTTCCCCGGTTGGATGAATATCAAAGGCGAAGGCGGGTATGGTGGAAGCCAGGCCTCCTGGCTGGCCATCGATCAGCGTTTGTACGACCAGATAGCTGCTACCGATTACCGGAAAAAGAATTTTGTGGCAGCTGCTTCTGTAGATTACAAATATGCCAGTTCCCAATTGCCGGAGAAGCATTATAAATATTACAGCTATAAATTCGCTGCTCCACCCATTGATGGCAATACACCGAATTATAACCAGGATGATATTTTCATGCGTACATCTGAGATGATCCTGACCAAAGCCGAGGCCGAAGCCAGGGCCGGTCAGGATGGCAATGCCCAGAATACACTGTATATACTGGCGCACGAAAGAGATCCTTCTTATGTCAAATCGGCCAGCACCGGCACTGCGCTCCTGACTGAGATCCAGTTGCAGCGCAGAATTGAACTCTGGGGAGAATCAGGGTTTGAGTATTTTGATAACAAGCGCTGGAATATTGGGGTTAACCGCGCTGGTTCAGCCAATCATACCAATCAATTAGCAGTACCGGCCGGTAAATTGTTCACCCTGCAGATTCCTTTATCTGTTGAACTGAACTACAATCCACGGATCACAGAACAAAATCCGTTGTAAGGTAGATACCCCGTTTTTAATTCTTATATACTCTGTCCTAAAGCGAGAGACCATCTTTAACGATCAATTGGAAAAGGCGCTCTCTACAATTTTCGACCCAATGAAAAGAGGCTCCACTTTTAGTGGGGCCTTTTCTTTTTATCTCCTGCAGTACCCACACACTTCCACCCGTCAGGATAAATTTGTATATTAGAAAAGAATTTTATGGAAGACATCCTCGTTACATTATCAAAATACTTCCGTCTGTTAACTACTCATTAACCAGACATTAACCATTTGATAAATATATCTATACTGAAATAAACCAGAAAAGTTCAGACTTTTGCCCACCGATTGGTTGCCATAAGAAAGCGTCGAAGCCTAAAATTTATTTTCGCGCTAACATAACCAATTTAGAGACCCAATGAGAGGAGTGATATTTTTCGTATGCCTGTGCTTCCTTCTGTTAAGAGGGTACGATTGTATTCGTACAGGTATGCAGCACACTCCTTTTAGCAACCTGCCGGCTCACCATACCGTAAAATTACAACAGCCAGCATTTACCCACCAGGATCAGCAGTCTCAGAACGAATACTTCATTTGTGAAGAACTGGAAGAAGAAGACGATGACAATAATGACCCTGCCAAAAAGTATAAATTACTCAGCAGGAGCAATCTATTGCTCTCCTACACCGCTAATTTAATTTATCTCCATACCAGCTCTATCGACCGGCAGCCCTTTTGCGGCCGTTCCATCTATAGGTACATCATTCAAAGAGCTTTAAGGATCTGATCACCAGTACATGCCTCAGTTATCATCCTACTGGCTAATACCTGGTTACATTCAGATAATTGCTGATTCCCAAACACTTTAACCGATCAATTTCTATTAACGCCATGAAGAAGATCATCGTTTTTGCGAGCTTGTTGACATTATTGTATCAAACAAGCTGCACCACCAAAGCAGAAGAAAAAAAGGAATCCAATACGTACGCTGTTACCAGCCCCGTAAGAGTGGATACTTCCTTTACCAAAGAATATGTTTCACAGATACGCTCTGTCAGGAACATTGAGATCAGGGCCCAGGAAAAAGGCTTCCTGCAAAACATCTATGTGGACGAAGGACAGTTTGTAAAAGCCGGTCAACTCTTATTTCGCATCATGCCGAAATTTTATGAGGCCGAGCTCCTGAAGGCCGAAGCAGAAGGTAAAGCAGCTGAGATCGAGCTGCAGAATACCACAGCCCTCGTGGAGAAAAATGTGGTTTCCAAAAACGAACAGGCCATGGCCCAGGCCAAGCTGGAACAGGCAAAAGCAGAAATTGCCCTGGCAAAATTACACCTCTCCTTCACCGAGATCAGGGCGCCATTTGACGGAACCGTGGACCGTCTCCCTAAAAAATTGGGTAGCCTCATCGATGAAGGCGAACTGCTGACCAGTCTTTCCGACAACAGCCAGATGTTTGCTTACTTCAACGTATCAGAGCCCGAATACTTGGAATACCAAACCAATGCAAAAAGCCGTGGCAACAGCAAGGTAAACCTCCTGCTGGCCAACAATCGTTGCTTGCCCTATAAAGGACAAGTGGAAGTGATCGAAAGCGAGTTTGACAACGAAACAGGCAACATCGCTTTCAGGGCAATATTTCCGAATCCCGACAGGCTTTTGAAGCATGGTGAAACAGGTAAAGTGCAAATGACCATGCCCCTTAAAAATGCCCTGGTCATACCACAGAAAGCCACCTACGAGATCCAGGATAAGATCTACGTTTTTGTGGTTGACAAAAACAATGTCTTGAAATCAAGGAACATTACCATTGTCGGTCAGATACCCGACCTCTATGTAGTGAACAGTGGCCTTGCAGATGATGACAAGATTCTCCTCGAAGGTGTTCAGAAAGTAAAAGATGATGAAAAGATCAATTTTGAATTCCAGAAACCTGAAGAAGTGATTGCCCATCTCCGGTTAAAAGCAGAATAGTAGTTCAACCCAAATTGTAAAGTTCCAATGTTTAATAAATTCATACAGCGACCCGTCCTGTCCATCGTGATATCGCTCATCATCGTCTTTCTGGGGGTCATTGCTATTACCGGATTACCCGTTACCCAGTTCCCTTCCATTTCACCGCCCAAGGTGAATGTAGTAGCCGATTACCCGGGCGCCAACGGCGAATTGATGATCAAGTCAGTGATCATTCCCCTCGAAAGAGCCATCAACGGTATTCCGGGCATGAAATACATGGCTTCAGATGCGGGTAATGATGGAGAAGCGACCATTCAGGTAGTATTCAACCTCGGCACCGATCCCAACGTGGCTTCCCTTAACGTTCAAAACAGGGTGGCATCCGTAGTAAATAAGCTGCCGCCATTGGTAGTACGCGAAGGCGTGAAGATCACCCGCGAGGAGTCCAACATGCTTATGTACATCAACCTGTACAGCGACGATCCCAACACCGACCAGAAATTCCTTTTCAACTTTGCAGACATCAACGTATTGTCAGAATTGAAAAGGGTAGATGGGGTAGGGTATGCAGATATCCTCGGTAACCGCGAATATGCGATGCGTATCTGGCTGAAGCCCGACCGCATGTTGGCCTATAAGATATCTGCCGATGAAGTGATGGAGTCCCTTAGCAAACAAAGCCTCGAAGCCTCACCCGGTAAAACCGGTGAAAGCTCCGGTAAAAGGTCCCAGTCATTTGAATATGTGTTGAAATACTCGGGCAGGTTCACGACCAAAGAACAATATGAAAATGTGGTGGTGCGCTCCAGTTCCAATGGTGAGCTGCTGCGCCTGAAAGATGTGGCCGATGTGGAGTTTGGTAGTTCCATGTACGATATCTATTCCAACCTCAATGGCAAACCTTCAGCAGCGATTGTGCTGAAGCAATCATACGGTAGCAATGCCAGCCAAACCATCGCCAATGTAAAGGCGAAGATGAAGGAGATCCAGGCCAACTCTTTTCCCAAAGGAATGGAATATGAGATCAGCTACGACGTTTCCAAATTCCTCGACGCCTCCATTGAAAAAGTGATCCATACCCTCGTGGAAGCCTTTATCCTCGTGGGATTGGTGGTCTTCATCTTCCTCGGCGATTGGCGTTCTACCCTCATTCCTGCCATGGCTGTACCCGTATCACTGATCGGTACTTTTATGTTCATGCAGTTCTTCGGCATTACCCTCAACCTCATCACCTTGTTCGCATTGGTGTTGGCCATTGGGGTGGTGGTCGACGATGCCATTGTGGTCATTGAAGCCGTCCACGCAAAAATGGAAGAAGAGGGACTTTCTCCATTGAAAGCTACCAAGAAAGCCATGCACGAGATATCGGGAGCGATCATCGCGATCACTTTCCTGATGGCATCCGTATTTATCCCCGTGGCATTCATGTCGGGTCCGGTGGGTACATTCTACAGACAGTTTTCCATCACCATGGCAACCGCCATTATTCTGTCTGGTATCGTAGCCCTTACCCTTACCCCCGCACTTTGCGCCATGATACTGAAGAATAACCATGGCAAACCGAAAAAGAAAAATATACTGGATAAATCCCTCGACGGTTTCAATAATGCATTCAACCGTACCCAGGGAAAATATGTGAAGGTATTGAGCAAGGTCGTTGCCAGGCGTGGGCTCACCTTCCTGGTGTTGATCGCTTTCTGCGCCGGCACATGGTTCCTCAACGGTAAGGTTCCTTCAGGGTTTATCCCCAATGAAGACCAGGGCATGTTCTACGCCATTATTCAAACGCCTCCCGGATCTTCACTCGAAAGGACCAATGAAATATCCGAAAGATTACAGAAGATATCCGAAGAGGTGGAAGGCGTACAATCCGTTTCTTCCCTGGCAGGTTATGAGATACTGACAGAAGGTACCGGTTCCAACTCCGGCACCTGTCTGGTGAACCTGAAGGACTGGAGCGAGCGGAAGCATTCCGTACAGGAGATCATTGAAGAGCTCGAAGAGAAATGTAAGGACATCACCGGCGCCAACATTGAATTCTTCCTGCCTCCTGCTGTACCGGGTTATGGTGCGGCGGGTGGTTTCGAATTGCGCCTGTTGGATAAAGCGGGATCGGGCGATTACAAAAAAATGGAATCAGTAAACAATGACTTCGTAAAGGAACTAAAGAAGCGTAAAGAACTCTCTTCCATATTCAGTTTTTACAGTGCCAGCTTCCCCCAGTATATGTTGAAGGTCGACAACGACATTGCTCAGCAAAAAGGAGTGTCCATCGAAAATGCGATGAATACCTTGTCTACTTTGGTAGGAAGTAACTACGAGATCAGCTTTATTAATTTCGGCCGTCAGTACAAAGTGATCGTACAGGCAGGAGCACAATACAGAGCATTACCGGAAGATATCCTGAAGCTGTATGTGAAAAATAATAAAGACGAGATGGTGCCCTTTTCCGCTTTCATGAAAATGGACAAGGTATATGGTCTCTCCGAGATCACCCGGCACAATATGTACAACGCTGCGGAGATCAGTGGTTCCGCCGCACCAGGCTACAGTAGTGGAGAAGCCATTAAGGTGATCAACGAAGTGGCGCAGAAAACCTTACCAAGAGGATTCGGGATCGACTGGGCAGGTATCTCCAAAGATGAAGTAGCCCAGGGCAACCAGGCTATTTATATCTTCCTCATCTGTCTTGGTTTCGTTTACCTGATCCTGGCAGCCCAATACGAAAGCTTTATCCTGCCCATGGCAGTAATTCTTTCCCTGCCGGCCGGTATATTCGGCGCCTTCCTCTTGCTGCATTTGTTGGGACTGGAGAATAACATTTATGCCCAGATTGCGATGGTCATGCTGATCGGTTTGCTGGGTAAGAATGCCGTGCTGATCGTAGAGTTTGCCGTGCAGAAACACCGCTCAGGATCAACCGTATTGCAGGCAGCCATGGAAGGTTCGAAAGTAAGGTTCCGTCCTATCCTGATGACCTCCTTTGCATTTATCGCGGGCTTGATCCCGCTCGTTTTTGCCAATGGTCCGGGTAAGATCGGTAACAGAACCATCGGTACAGCTGCTGCAGGCGGTATGCTTTTCGGTACCATCTTTGGCGTGCTCATTATACCGGGCTTGTATTACGTATTCGGCAAAATTGCAGAAAGGCGTATGCTGGTGAAAGAAGAAGAAGAAAATCCTTTAACTGAAGAAATTGATCACAATGTATAAATTCAGGATAGTTCATTGCATTGGTCTGGTTTGCCTGGCCATTGCAAGCTGCAAGGTACCAGTGGTGGTGCAGCGAACCGGGAACAATGCAGTACCTGTCTCTTTTGCAGGCAGCAGCGATACCACCAATACGGCCGACATCCGCTGGCGCAACTATTTCAATGATCCCAATCTGGTGAACCTCATCGATACAGCACTGAAAAATAACCAGGAGCTAATGATCACCTTGCAGGAGGTGGAGATCGCCCGCAATGATATCCGGTTCAGACAGGGGCCCTTATTGCCATCCGTAAGTGCAAAAGCAGGTATTGGCGTTGAGAAAGTGGGACGATACACCAGCCAGGGTGCAGGTGATGCCTCTACCGAAATTAAACCCGGTAAGGAAATGCCCGATCCCCTGATGGATTATACCGTAGCCGTTTATGCAAACTGGGAGGTGGATATCTGGAAAAAACTCCGCAACGCAAAAAAGGCGGCAATCACCAGGTACCTGGCAACCGTTGAAGGAAGGAATTTTGTGGTCACCAACCTGATCGCTGAGATAGCCAATTCTTATTATGAATTGCTGGCCCTGGACAATCAGTTCGAAATTGTTAAGCAGAACATCGAACTGCAAAAGAATGCCCTGGGTATTGTGAAAGTGCAGAAAGAAGCAGCCAGGGCCACCGAACTCGCCGTTCAAAAGTTTGAGGCGGAAGTATTGAAGTCCCAAAGCCTGGAGTTTGATATTTTACAAAGGATAAAAGAAACCGAAAACAGGATCAACTTCCTGATAGGCCGGTTTCCCCAGGAAATAACCCGGAGTAAAAGCAATTTTTTAGCGTTGCTCCCTTCGGCAGTCAATTCAGGTATTCCTTCCCAGTTATTGGCCAACCGGCCCGATATTAAGCAGGCGGAACTGGAATTGGTGGCTGCGAAGCTGGATGTAAAAGTGGCCCGCGCAGAATTTTATCCTTCCTTCGGTATTTCGGCAGCTCTGGGATTCCAGGCATTCAAGCCATCTTACTTATTTAAGATGCCTGAGTCCTTGCTCTATTCTCTCGCCGGCGATCTGGCAGGCCCCTTGATCAACCGGAATGCGATCAAAGCCGAGTTTTTAAATGCCAACGCCCGGCAGTTGCAGGCCATGTACAATTATGAGCGTACCATTTTGAATGCCTGCCTGGAAGTATCCACCCAACTTTCCAATGTCAGCAACCTGGAAAAGAGCTATGACCTCAAGTCAAAACAAGTCGATGCCCTCACCAGGTCAATCGACATTGCCAATGACTTGTTCAAGTCTGCCAGGGCCGATTATTTGGAAATACTGATGACACAACGCGATGCACTCGAATCCAAACTCGAGCTCATAGAGACCAAAAAACAACAGTTCAATGCTGTCGTAAATATTTACAGGGATCTGGGAGGTGGTTGGAAATAGAGTGGTTTCCCGCCCTTAAATAAAAACGCAGCGTCCAACTATGGTCGCTGCGTTTTTATTTAAGGCAATATGTTTATTGAGCAGGATACCAGTTGCGTAATCTTACTTCAATTTTCTTTTTACCCGCATTTACCAGGCTTTCAAATTCCTTTACATCACTGAGTCCACCTTGTCCCCGGTAGTGATAGGGGTAAACTATTTTGGGCTGAAAAGCCAGTACTGCATCGGCAGCTTCCTTTACATCCATCGTGTAGGGGAGGTTCATGCACACAAAAGCGATATCAATATCCTTTAGTGAACGCATTTCGGGGATGCCTTGCGTATCACCGGAAACATAAATACGCTTGCCACCTATATTAAGTACATACCCATTGCCCCTGCCTTTTGTATGCATGGCTGTAGTGCTTTCCGGAAGGTTGTACATGGGAATTGCTTCTATCACTACTCCGGATTGCGTGGTTTTATCCCCGTTCTTCAAGACCACCAGATGATCTTTATCAATATCAGTTAACTTGTCTGCCACTACTTGTGGTGCTATTAGCAAGGTATTAGCTGTTTTTATAGCCGCGATCGTCTTGGGATCAAAGTGATCGCCATGTATATCTGTAATGAGGATTATGCCGGGAGCAGCCATTCCTGTAAAATTATCCGCACCCGACGGATCAACATAAATGGTGGTGCCATTTGTGGTAAGCAACAGGCTGGCATGTTTAACAGGCTGTATAATGAGCGATCCCGTTTTCGTTTTTACCGTGTCGGCGGAAACAGATTGAGCATTTGCACTGAACAATACAAAAAAGAATAACAATGCAGGGATGATGGCTTTCATAATAGAACAATTAAGTTTTGTAAATATACCGATCTTATTGTTGTAGGTTTTTAGTTATATTTAATACGATGCTTCATCATCTGCAAAACCTGGCTTATGAAATTAATAATAAAGAATTTCTTAATATTCCCGGCGTTAGCGCTACTCTTTGTAGTGCTGGGTCATGGAGCGTTGCAGGCGCAGTCCCCTGCAAAAGAACCTGTAAAAACAAAAAAAGGGGCAGGGGAGAAGCGATACCTGTATGTGGCAACACCCGGTATCCGCGATTACCTGGGTTATGGCGGGCATGGCCTCCTGGTCTTTGACATCAACAACAACCATCGTTTTGTAAAAAGGATCAAAACCCAGGGCCTGCATCCTGATGGTAAGCCTTCCAACGTAAAAGGCATTGCTGTGAGCGTCCCACTCAATAGCATCTACATCACCACCTTGGAGGGATTACAGCGTATTGACCTTACAACCGAGAAAATTGTATGGGAGAAGAAGTTTGAGGGCGGCTGCGACCGCATGGCTATTTCGCCCGATGGCCTTACCATGTACCTGCCATCTTTGGAGAATACATTCTGGAATGTAGTGGATTGCAACACAGGTGATATTATTAAGAAGATCACTGTCCACAAAAGAGCGCACAATACTATTTACGGTCCCGCTGGTGACCTTGTTTACCTGGACGACATTGCAAGTCCCTGGCTACACATTGCCGACGCCCATAAAAATGAACTGATAGCGAAGGTTGGCCCTTTTGACAACAACATCCGGCCCTTTACCATCAATGGTAAGGAAACCCTTGTTTACGTAACCGTCGATAGCCTGCTGGGTTTTGAAGTAGGCGATCTGAAAACCGGCAAAAAGATCGCTCATATACCTGTGCAGGGATGGGAGCGCGGACCCGTGAGGCGGCATGGCAATCCAAGTCATGGTATTGGTCTTACCCCCAACGAAAAGGAGTTATGGGTTTGCGATGGCCACAATATGCGCCTGCATGTATTTAGTGCGGAAGACCCCTACCAGCAGCTTACCACCATTCCCTTGCAGGACATGCCCGGATGGATCACTTTTAGTGGCGATGGTAAGTACGCCTACCCATCCAGCGGGGAAGTAATAGACATTAAGACCCGTAATATTCTTGTATACCTGAAAGATGAATTCCATAACAATGTGGCCAGCGAAAAGATGGTGGAGATCCTGTTTAAGGGAAACAAGCCTATTAGTGCCGGGGATCAATTTGGGATTGGAGGTAAACACTGATAGCCCCCGGTAAAAGGTTTTCGATATAAGACTTTCCTTCAATATTTTTGCGGTTGGTAAACAGCAACAATATGGATGGCCAATATAGAAAAGACATTTATCCCGGCCAGGAAGTGGCAATCATTCTTAAAAAGGACCAGCGGAATGGTAAGCTGACCTATGGCATTGTCAAAGACCTGCTTACTTCAGCGGCATTTCATTCAAGAGGGATCAAAGTGCGCCTGGAAGATGGACAGGTAGGCCGTGTAGCGGAAATAGAGGTGGTGGATCCCGATGAGGAATAAAAGCAATTCCCTAACTTTTAACGGAGAGTAACTTAATTACCCCTCTCAGGTTCTTCTGTGTACATTTATAGTAAACCTCAGCAAATGCTGCATTATTACGATTCCCTTTTCAACTATATCTCACAGATAATCAATATTCCCGAGCATGACAGGGCCCAATGTCGTGAGTCTTTTAAACCATTATTGGCGCCGAAAGATACCCTGCTCGATACCCCGGGGAAAGTTCCGGTATACCACAATTTTATTGTTTCGGGTTATATGAGGAAGTATTACGTCAACGATAAAGGAGAAGAAATAACAGTTGATTTAAACAACGGCCCCCGGTTTTTTACTTCCTATTTTCATTTTGTCAACCAGACTCCCACCAACGAGTTTCTTCAATGCATTACCGATTGTGAATTATTGAGAATTACCAAAGCCGATGCCGATCGTACAGCAAAAACAAGCATCACACAAAAAGACTATACCATTCGGTTGTTCGAGCAGGTACAGGAGGAAGACAGGCAAAGGATGAATGATCTGGCCACCCTTACCGCTGAACAGCGCTACGTAAAGCTGGTAAAAGAAAGTCCGAATATTATAAAGAACGTTCCCCAGAAATTTATAGCTTCTTACCTCGGGATAAAACCTGAAAGCCTGAGCAGGATCAGGCGGGAGATCATTTCTTAACAATTGTTAAGTGGAGGATCATATAGCTGAGGGTATCTTTAACGGATCACTTCAGTATCATGAAACAAAACTCCCAAACACTAGCGATACGCTCCTTTAGGAATATGACCCGTTTTTGGTTTGTAGTCACCTATTTGGGCCAGTTGGTCTTTGCATACTATATCATCATGTTGTATTGGAGATCAGCTGCGCAGGGGAACTTTGAAAAATGGAATACTGCTAATCCCCACTTTTACCTAAAAGGCGATGGGATGGGCAACCTGGTCTTTGGTTTACACGTGGCATTCGCCGCGGTGGTAACGATCCTGGGGCCATTACAATTAATAACCGCCATCCGGAAAAAAGCACCCCGGCTTCACCGCATCAGTGGGCGGATTTACATTTTCTCTGCTTTCTCAATTGGTATCGGAGGTTTATACCTCACCTGGGTAAGGGGAGCAGTGGGCGGGCTATTTGCCCAGGTAACTATTTCCATCAATGCATTGATCATCCTGGTCAGCGCCTGCTTTACCATCAGGTATGCGATCCAAAGGAAAATTAATTTACATAACCAATGGGCAGTGCATCTTTTATTGGCCATGAGTGGCGTATGGTTTTTCCGCGTATTCCTGATGCTTTGGCTCGTCATTCACAAGAGGCCAGTCGGGTTTGATCCTGAAACTTTTACCGGTCCTTTCCTGACCTTCCTGGGAATATTTGTTTACATCTTTCCACAGGCTGTAGCCGCTTTATACTTTAAAGCCAGGTCTTCAGGTGCGCCATCTAAAAAATGGACTTTCTCCCTTGTGCTTTTTGTTATTACCATCTGTATCGCCATTGGTTCATTCGGTGCTGTAATGGGCATGTGGCTCCCAAGAATAGGATGATGCTATTTTTCCTATGAATTGACAGCCTTGTTTGCTTTATACCTCATCAGTATCACGCCTGATGGATAGCCTTTTACGTCAACCAATTGTAGCTTATGCCTGTCTTCAATATTATTAAAAAGCGGCTTACCCTTTCCTAATATCACTGGGTGAACAGCCAGCCGGTATTCATCTATTAGATCCAGGTTTAGGAAAGTAGTGATGAGCTTTGATCCTCCGTAGAGCCAGATGTTTTTGCCGGCCTCTTGTTGAATGCTTAATACCCGTTCCTTAATATTCGAGTTAATGAAGGTCGCCCCCGTACCGTCGTCTGTCATTGTTTTGGAGAAAACGTATTTCGGTTTGCTGTTCAGCAAATCGTAAGCGGCTACAAGTTTTGGGCTGGCATTTTTGTCCGCTTGCGTATGGCCCCATTTTTCATAACTGATACGACCATAAAAAATGATGTCCTTGTCACTCAATATTTCCGTTAGGATGTCACCAAAATCAGTTGTTGCATCCCTTACCAGCCAATCAAGTTCCCCATTGGGGCCTTCAATATAACCGTCGAGTGTGGTGGCCAGGTTTAATATGATCTTTCTCATGGGTTATGGTTTTAGATCTGCGTATCGAAAGTTACCTTAAAATTACTATAGAGGAAATTCAATACTTACATACGCCCCCTGCAATTTTTTGTCCAACCTTCTGGTGCCTGCACCGGTTCTGAAAGAGAATATTGGTAATTACTGGAGGAGAATGGCCAATGGATAGGGGCTTGATCAGGGATGAATACAAATGTCCCCAATGGGTACCACAAAAAGGCCTTCTCTTGAAACTTGTTGATAGTTAGGGCGCTGGCATACTGCTTGCATCAGATTAGTCAAAAACACAGTTATGAAAAAGAACATATTGAAGCTTGCCCTATTCGCATGGGCAGCATTGCTATTGCCCACCCTACTTATGGGCCAGACTAAAGCACAGCGTATTGTTTCCGACAGCAAAACGGCCAAAGCTGCATTTATAAAGGCAGATGGATTGATGAAAAACCTTTTTGAACGTAGTTACGGGTACGTGATATTCCCCAATGTAGGGAAAGGCGCCATTGGTGTAGGTGGTGCAGCTGGCACAGGGGCAGTTTATGAGCGCGGAAAAAATACAGGTACTGCAAAAATGCTACAGGTGAGCGCAGGTTTTCAGTTCGGTGGACAGGCTTACAGGGAAGTGATCTTCTTTGAGAACAAAGAAGCCCTGGACCGCTTTAAGAATAACAACCTGGAGTTTTCCGGACAATTCTCGGCGATTGCTGTTAAGGAGGGGGCCTCTACTGATGTAAAATACAGGGATGGGGTTATGGTGTTTACACAAGGCAAAGACGGTCTGATGTTGGAAGCTTCACTGGGCGGTCAGAAATTTACATATACTCCTTTCTCTAAGTAAAGGAATGTGAGGTAATGATCCATGAAAAGTTTCCAGTAAACTTATTCAAAAGGGGCCGCTTACAAGCGGTCCCTTTTATTATGCTTAGAACTCTTTAGATACTAAAAAATAAGTTGTACCAGGTAAAATAGGAAACCCTGGGTTAGTCATCAACCTGTATTTTTTCTATCTTGTAACAATGAAATTATTGACCGAGAACGAATTGGTCTGGTCGGATGTGGTGGCCAACAACAGGATGAACCGTAAGCGAAAAGCCAGTGGGGTCAATAGTTATGAAAAGGATTTGAAGTTTAAGCCTGAGACCTGGTTGAATGATTGTTTGAAGGAGCAGCGTCAGGTAAAATGGCTGGATCTGTGTTGTGGTGAGGGAAATGCCTTACTACAGTATGCCAATGAACTGGCAGAAAAACAACTACAGGATCAGGTGAAGCTGCGGGGAATAGATCTGGCCGATCAGTTTCAGCCTGTTCATTCATTGGTCACTTGTCTGCAATTGGACGCCATGTCTCTGGTTGATTGGAAGGCTGATGACCAGTATGATCTTGTCACTTGCGTCCACGGGCTTCACTATATAGGGGATAAGTTAAAGGTAATAACAGAAGCCTTAAAGGCCATTGCTCCTCAGGGGATATTGATGGCCAACCTCGATCTGAAGAGTATTAAAATAGAAGGCGATCAGAAGGATCAATTCTTGAAAAAGCTATTTAAGGAAAATCAGGTGGAATACAATGGCCGTCGGAAGATCATCACTTGTAAGGGTCCTCGGGATTTCTCTGTCAACCTTACTTATAAAGGCGCCGATGACAAAGCTGGCCCCAATTATACCGGGCAGAATGCGGTGGATTCTTATTATTCGAAAATTTTGTGAAAAAGCTTGGCTTATGGCGCTGTGTTTAACCAGACCACCAGAATGTGGATGCTTATTTTTTTTAGTCTTACTACTATTAGTCTTAAAAGTTATATGTATTATTGCGGTAATAAACCTGAAAATAACTTCTACTGATATTCAATAAGTTATAATAATTGATCGCCGTTATCCTCCTCCTTTTTTGACGGCGTTGTTGATCTACGAATTATCCGATTAAACGACCTGCATAAGTATTGACTCACCAACGGCTTGATGGTCAATCTCAGGCATAATTGGATGTTCCAACACGGCATTATTTTCTGCTATATCTAAATCAATGGATCATGATTATAAAGAGTAAAACTTTTCAATGGGTGGTTGGAATTATATTAACTGGTATAGGTATTTATATTATGTACTTGCAATATAAAAAGACCGATCCCGAGGGTGATACAATAATTGTGACCAATATAAATCAGGTCAAAGGCGAGGAGGTCGATAACACAGGGGCAAGAACTAAACAACCACATAAAGTTGATCCGGCCGTCACATATGTTCCCGCATCTGTAAACAGTAGTCCACATGAAAATAAGCTCCCAAAGGAAGAAGTGATCTTGTCTGATGAATATATTAACAAGGCTGCCGAAAAAACTGATATAGCAATATTGATACTGGATGCTAACAATGATCAGGTTAATGCTGTTTCTTCAGGTATTGCAAACCTATATCGAAGCAAAGGGTACAGCGTTACGAATTCACTATTCACGGCCAAATTATTTCAATCTCCGTATTTGCGGGATTTGGAGAATGCCAATTCGAAGCTGATTGACAAATTGGAATTGCCCGCTCGTGTGAAATACATTGTACTTGGCAGGTATTCCGGTACAACTGGACCAGGTACAGGCGAAAATTCGAAGTTTGTGTGTAGAGCTAAATTGGATGTTCGGGTGATCTCAAGTACTTCCAGGTCTCAGATTAATGGATTTGAACTAATTGTATTTAATGGGCATGGCGATATTGACCATGCTGAGAAAGGCGCAATCGAAAAACTAATGGCTGATTATTCAGCTAATCATCTCAACTTTTAATATATGAAAGTCATTGTGGTGTTCTTACTCTTGGTATTCTTTTACAAAGCGGGCTATTCACAGAAATTAGATCAATGCATTACTGATATTGCAAGCGACATTGCACAAAAGGTTACAAAAAAGAATAAGGTGCGACTAGCGCTAACCGATTTTGTGAACAACGAAGGGAAGATAGATGCCTTGACTGATTATGTCCGGAAGGAGCTGGAGATTAATTTGATCAATGCCGAAAATTTACAGGTAATGGATCGAAAGCATATCAAGTTGCTATTATCAGATAATAGCTTGCAGACGGAGGGGCTGATAGATGAATCCATTGCTAAATCATCAACCTCCTTTATTAAGGTCGATGGATGGGTAATTGCAGAGATTACAACTTTAGGTGACAAAATAAAGATCAAGGTCACTGTTAGTGATGTATCTACATCACTGATGTATGCGGCTTCCACAAGCATGTTTAATGCAGATGATCCTGCGGTGAAAAGCCTACTTGATCCGGAAATTAAGTTGTGTTCTGAATGCAACGGAAGGGGATTAACTCAGATGCAAACAAGCTGTACTGCATGCGAAGGGAAAGGAAGCCGTGTATGCAAACAATGTGCAGGGGCCGGAAGAATTGCATCTTTTGCATGGAGGGACCGTTTCGATGATTGTAGTGGGTGCAATGGATCGGGGAAATCTACCTGCGGAATTTGTGCCGGGAAAGGTAAAACTGCCAGTTATATTACCTGTTTCAAATGCAAAGGAAAAAGTCAGGCAAACCTGGATGGCAACAATAAGAATTTGGTAAAGAAAGAAGTTTGTCTTGCCTGTAGTGGGTTGGGAAAAATAAAACATCAACAATCCTGTTCCAGGTGTGGAGGGACCGGCAAACTCGTCATACGCAGCAATTATGTAGATTGTAATGATTGCGCCGGTACGACAATTAAAACTTCCTATAATGCATGTGCTGTGTGTAATGGGGCTGGAAAATTATGAGTTGAAGTTTTTGTGAGAAGCGGGATCAGCTAATGCAGGAACTTTCGGGGCAGTCTAAAGCATTGTAAGATTAATATCTACTTTTCAATCACTTCAGGAAATACTTATCATGCATGAGTTATCCCTCATATCACAAAGTTTAGGATCATTACAGGAATTGCCCAACAAAGGGATAATTTTCTTAGATGATTTGCCCAGGCAGTTCAAGCCTGATCTCCAAAAATTCATAGTAGGAGAAACGCTTTCCATGCAAGATGGAAAAATTGTTATTGGCAATAACCTATATAAAAGTTGGCTTCTGAAATTAAAGACAAAAGGATTTGACTACGAAATAGACTGGAAACAAGTCATTTGAAAACATGACCGTACGGTCTACAGGAAAGATACATACTTACATTCCTCCTGATCAGGTAGCTGAGGCAATGGAAGAACTAATTCATGCCACAAATAATTTGTTAGGAGATATAGATGTCAATAATACTCAAAAACATCCTCTTACTGCTGCTACCTGGTTCCACCAGCAATTTTTAAACGTTATACACCCTTTTAGTGATGGTAATGGCCGGATTGGCCGGATCTTTGCCAATCTTATATTGCTAAAAAATGGGTATCCTCCTATCTTCATTAAAGAAGTTAATAAGGACGAGTACCTTAAGTGTTTTGAACTTTCGGATGATGATCTGAGTCCAATGCTCGATTTTATGACGGATAGATTAATAGAAAGCCTAGAAGAGAAATTGGAATTCATGAAGATCCAGAAATAGGGAGGCGATAATGCAAGGCAACCAGTTAGCACGAAGTCACTAATGAATTAATCGTCATTGCACTTTTTTATTCTTCTGACGCCAGGCAATCTCACGCTTTAGCGTAACATAAAAAACAGGTGCTGAGATGGAGAAAATAATGACTGCCACCAAGAGAAGAACACGTATAAGACATCCATCACTGCTGCAAGGCTGTGATCCTTGCACGGTATACACAAAAGAAGTTATTATTCCTGCACAGGATAAAGGACAAAGCAATAAGTTTAGGATTCGGTCCATTAGTTGGGTATTAGTAAATAAACGGAAATGAAATCTTACAGATTGTGGGAGCAGGGAAATGGATCAGCATTTGTCAAAAGAATAAATTGAAGGTTATTAGTAGCTCGCTGGGTTGCCTGAATTAAGTCCTGTATTCTCCGCAAGGTCTGCGACGAATAGTTGGATATTGAACCGAATAGTTCGTATATTCGACGCATAATGTGCGGGGAATATAGCTATGTATATTTATAAATTACCACAATGGCCTCATTTTGAGTGGAATAGGGAGGGGGTTTCCCAGCTTTTAACTGATGTACGTTATCGCCAAGGCAGGCTGCTAGGGCGTATGGAAAGCATGGGATTTGACCTGCGGGCAGAAGCTACACTGCAAACCATCACTTTGGATGTTTTGAAATCGAGTGAGATCGAAGGCGAGATCTTAGACAGGGAACAAGTACGTTCTTCTATCGCTCGTCGTTTGGGCATGGACATCGCTGGATTGATCTACTCCGATCGAAACGTTGAGGGTGTTGTTGAAATGATGTTGGATGCTACACAACATTACGACCTGCCCTTGACTGGTGAAAGGTTGTTCGATTGGCATGCAGCTTTGTTCCCTACCGGAAGAAGCGGCATGCATAGGATTGTTGTCGGTGCATGGCGTAACAATAAAAAGGATGATCCCATGCAAGTTGTGTCGGGGCCGATGGGACGTGAAAAGGTCCATTTCCAGGCTCCGGATGCTGAGGTCTTGAACGATGAAATGGAGGCGTTTATTCAATGGTTTAATGGTCGGAATGATATGGACCCCGTTATGAAAGCTGCTATTGCTCATTTATGGTTTGTAACCATTCATCCATTCGACGACGGAAATGGACGAATAGCCAGGGCGATTACAGACATGCAATTAGCGCGTGCCGATGAAAGCACACAGCGTTTTTACAGCATGTCGGCACAGATCAAATTAGAGCGTAACGACTATTATGAAATGCTGGAAAAAACACAGAAAGGTACTTTGGATATTACGGGATGGCTTGCATGGTTCCTGGGGTGTTTTGGCCGTGCATTGAGCACGACTGAAGAAACGCTGACCAAAGTCATTCAAAAAGCCAGGTTTTGGGAGAATCCCCAAACAAATTCCCTCAATGACAGGCAAAAGAAAATGTTGAATAGACTGCTTGATGGCTTTGATGGAAAACTCACCTCATCAAAATGGGCGAAAACTGCCAAATGCTCTCAGGATACAGCCATTAGAGATATACAGGACCTGGTTGAAAAAGGAATATTATTGAAAGAAGCAGCAGGAGGGCGTAGTACGAGTTATTTGTTGAACAAAGAGAACTGAATTGAAGCCTTCCAAAGCGAAGAGAGAACGATTCTGTACTATGTTGCCGGAAACTTCTCCTGAAAAATAATTCACAGATTGGTAGGTTGAGGAATACATTCGACACTGTAACAAAAACTGTGTAAACATAGAGAATCGGAGTTCGTAAGATCT